>NZ_JACHZG010000001.1:1909574-2546099 GCF_014193425.1 Microlunatus antarcticus
CCGGGGACGGGATCTGGGGGCCGCCGAAGGACCACGACGAGGCGCTCGCGGTGCTGCGCCGCGCGGTCGAGCTCGGGGTGACGCTCATCGACACGGCCGACTCGTACGGGCCGTACGTCTCGGAGGACCTGATCCACGAGGCCCTGCACGGGCAGGTCGGGGGCGAGGGCTACGGCGACGTCGTCGTCGCGACCAAGGGTGGTCTCACCCGGCACGGGCCGAACGTGTGGCCGCCGCTGGGGCGCCCGGAGTACCTGCGGCAGTGCATCCTCATGTCGCTGCGGCGGCTCGAGGTCGAGCAGATCGACCTGTGGCAGCTGCACCGCATCGACGCGAAGACGCCGCGCGAGGAGCAGTTCGCCGAGATCAAGACGTTCCTCGACGAGGGCCTGGCCCTGCAGGTCGGCCTGTCCGAGGTCGGCGTCGACGAGATCAAGGCCGCGCAGGACGCCGGGCTGCCGATCGCGTCGGTCCAGAACCGCTACAACCTCGCCGACCGGGCGGCGGAGGACGTCCTCGACTTCTGCGAGGCCAACGACATCGCCTTCATCCCGTGGGCCCCGATCGCGTCGGGCTCGCTGGCGAAGCCGGGCGGCGCGCTCGACCAGGTGGCGAAGGAGCACCCCGGCGTGACGACCTCGCAGCTGGCGCTGGCCTGGCTGCTGCGCCGGTCGCCGGTCATCGTCCCCATCCCCGGGACCGGGTCGGTCGCGCACCTCGAGGAGAACCTCGCGGCGGCCGACGTCGAGCTCACCGACGAGCAGTTCCAAGCGCTGTCGGACGCGGCCTAGGCGTGCGCATCCGCGAGGCGACCGCCGGTGACTGGTCGGCCATCCACCCGATCTTCGCCGCGGTCGTCTCCGCGGGCACGACGTACGTCTACCCGCTCGGCCTGTCGTCGGAGGAGGCCCGAGCCCTCTGGATGGGCCAGGGCCACGTCGTGGTCGCCGTCGAGGAGGACGAGGCGGCCGACGGCACAGTCCTGGGCTCGGCGGTGATGGGGCCGAACCGGATGGGACGGGGCGCCCACGTGGCGACGGCGAGCTTCATGGTCTCCGAGCACACCCGCGGTCGCGGGGTGGGTCGCGCGCTGGGGGAGCACATGCTCGCCTGGGCGGGCGCCGAGGGCTTCCGGGCCGTGCAGTTCAACGCGGTGGTCGAGACGAACACGGCGGCGGTCGCCCTGTGGCGCTCGCTCGGCTTCACGGTGATCGGCACCGTCCCGGAGGCCTTCGACCACCCCGAGCACGGCTACGTCGGGCTGCACGTCATGCATCGCTTCCTGCCCTGACCCCGACCGTCAGCATCGGCGCGCCGAGCCGGGCGGTGTCGACGGTGACGCCGAGCCCGGGTCCGTCGGGCAACGAGCCGAAGCCGTCGACCGAGCGCGGCTGGTACCCGGCGACGTGGCCGTCGGTCCAGTCGTTGAAGAACGACGTCATGAACAGCGACTCCGGGCGCGTGCTCGCGGCCAGCTGGCTCACGGCGGCGGTGATGACGTCGCCGCCCCACATGTCCTCCAGCGACACACGCAGCCCGAGCTCCTGCATCGCGTCGCGCAGCAGCGCCGTCCGGGTGAGGCCGCCGACCCGGCTGATCTTGAGATTCACCGAGACCGCACCCGCGTCCTGCTTCGCCGCCCACAGGTCGGCTAGGGTCGAGACCGACTCGTCGAGCACCAGCGGCAGCGGCGACCCGCGGTGGGCCAGCGCGGAGTCGGCGGTCGTGCGGCAGGGCTGCTCGACGAACACCGGCAGGTCGGCCATCCCGTGCACGGCCACGCGTGCCGAGGCGAGGTCCCAGCCACCGTTCGCGTCGGCGACGACCACCGTGCTCTCCCCGCCCGCCCCGACGCAGGCACGCGTCCGGGCGACGTCGGTGCGGGGCTCGTTGCCGACCTTGAGCTGGAACCGTTCGATCCCGGCGGCGCGACGGCCCTGGACGAACTCGGCCATCGCCGCCGGCGCCCCCAGCGGCACCGCTTCGTACAGCGGCCAGCGCTCCGTCAGCACACCGCCCAGCAGATCGGCGACCGGGCGGTCGAGCGCCCGGCCCGCCAGGTCCCAGCAGGCGATGTCGACCGCGCTCTTGGCGTACGGCTGCCCGAGCAGGGTCGCGTCCATCACGCGGTTGACGAGCGACGGCCGCGTGGGGTCGAGGCCCAGCAGCGACGGGGCCAGCTCGGCCAGGCCGGCGCGGATGGTGCCGGGGGAGGTCGGGAGGTAGGTCCGGCCGAGCGTGGTGACCTCGCCCCACCCGTCGAGCCCCTCGTCGGTCCGCAGCCGGACGAGCGTCCCGTCCTCGTGCGTGGCCGCCCGGCCGCCGGACATCACGTACGTCCCGTGGACGTAGCCGACCGCGTAGGAGTGGACGTCGATCCCGATGATCTTCACGGCCGTCATCCTCGCGGACGTCGGCGGAGCGCTGCGCTCAGGGCGTGGCGTCGCGCCGGACGTAGAGGGTGACGCCGACCCCGTGGGTGCCGGTGCGCTCCTTGGCGTCGAAAGAGCGTTCCAGCAGGGCGAGCTCCGCCCTCGCGTCGGTCTCGGTTGGCAGCAGGGACAGGCCCGGGCGCCCGATGGCCCACACGCGCGGGCTCTCGGTGAGGTTGTGCAGCGTCGCGTCCAGGGGGAGCGGGCGGCCGGTGAGGTTGCCCGCCGCCTCGGGGCTGTCGGAGAGGGAGGCGTCGCGCGTCTGGGCGAACGAGTCCGGGTAGACGAGCGCGACGAGCCGCCGGTTGTCCGGCAGGAACAGCACGGCGTCGCCGGGCTGCGCCTGGGCGCCGACGAGCTCCGCGGCCCCCGCGAGGTCGTCGGGACGCGAGTCGGCCGTCCGCTCGAGGCGCTGGGCCCCCACGCCGGCGGCGGAAACGACGAGGACGAGGGCGGACGCGACGAGGGCGAGCGCTGCGGGTCGTCCGGTCCGCCGCGCGGCGGCCTCGCCGAGGCGGACGACGCCGAGCCCGGCGAGCAGCGCGACGCCCGCCACGGAGGGGAGGACGTAGCGCGGCACGAAGACGGGCTGGACGAACGAGGCCGCCAGGAGCAGCCCGGACGGGACGGCGAGCAGCGGCACCGCCAGCGCCCGCAGGCGACGGGCCGACGCCGTCCCGCGCGGCCAGGCGCCCGCCAGCACGAGGAGGCCCATGACCGCGGCCAGCGGCAGGGTGGGTCCGAGGGTCAGGTGGACGAGGTCGCGCACCGAGCCGATGCCGGGGCGCGGGATCCAGCCGATCTGGTTCGGCTGCTGGCGCGAGACGAGGACCAGGACGCCGGCGACCAGGACGGCGGGCGCGCTCGCCGCCGCTGCGCGGAGCAGCGTGGCCCGTGGGGTACGCCACCAGAGCAGGGTCACGCCGAGCGCGACGGGCACGAGGACCGCGAGCACGTTCAGCCCGACGAGGACGGCGGCGGCGACCGCGTACGCCCACCACCACCGCCGGTCCGGCGCGAGCTCACGGCGGTGCCCGAGCGCCTGCAGCAGGAGGTACGCGGCCAGGAGGGCGCACGCCGCCACCATCGCGGTCGACCGCGCCTCCTGCGCGTAGTAGGAGACCGACGGGTGCACCGCGAAGAGCAGCCCGGCGACGAGGCCGACCGGTGCCGAGACGAGCCGGGTGCCGAGGACCCCCACGAGCCCGGCGGCGACGGCCATCGCCAGCACCGACGGGACGCGCGCCCACGTCTCGCCGCTGCCCAGCTGGAACCAGCCGTGCAGGAGGGTGTAGTAGAGCGCGTGCACGGTCTCGAGCTGAGTCAGCATCGAGAAGAGCTCGGGCAGCGTCCGCCGGACGGCGACCAGCGTCGCGGCCTCGTCGCGCCAGACCGAGTGCCGGTCCAGGCCCACGAGACCGAGGCAGAGCATCAGCACCGCGGGCACCGCCCAGGCCGAGCGGGAGGCCCAGCGGGGACGGCGTAGCCGCGGGCCCACCTCCGACGACGTCACGCCTAACGTCGTGGTGGTCACGCGGGAACCGTAGCCGCTGGCCAGGCTGTCCGCATGTCCCACGGCGAGACGACAGCCCCTCCACGCCTACCCGGTCGCGGTCCCCGCGACGGCGAGGTGACGCAGCCCGGCCGGGGTCCCGCCGATCGTCGACACGACGTCGGTCGTCGTGTCGACGGCCCGCAGCCGGCCGTCGGTGAGGGCGAGGAGGTAGCGCCCGTTCGGCGTCCAGGCGGCCTGGGCGACGCCGTCCTGCTCGGCCGGCGCCCCCGGCACCTCGACCCGGTGGCCGCTCTTTAGCTCCACGAGCACGAGGCGCGCCCCGGAACGGGTCGGCTTCGGCAGGGCCAGGGCCACCCAGCGCCGGTCCGGGCTGAGCACCCCCCACGAGCTGCCGGCGGTCGTGACGTCCTTGGCGTAGAGCCCCTCGAGCGAGGCGTGCACGGCCGGCAGGTAGCGCGGGGCGCGACCCGGACGGTTCACGCGGGCGTCGCAGCGCAGCTTGTCGTTGCAGTCCCAGGTGAGCACGGCGTCGGTCCCGACCCCGAGCAGCGTGCCCCGGGACAAGCGGCGGGACCCGGTCGCGCCGGCCTCGTACGTCCCCGACGCGGTGACGGCCACCAGGGAGTCCGTGAGCTGACCGACCGGGAGCCCGAGGGTGCCGGGCAGGCGGATGCTCGCGTCGCCGACCCGGTTGCCGTCCACGTCGACCTGCACCGCCGTACGCCCGCCGTTGCGGTCCGCCTGGCTCGGCACCACCCAGATGGCGTCGGGCCCGGCGGGGTACGCGCGGCCGGCCTGCTGCAGCGGGACGGGCAGGAGCGACGCCCCGGCGCCGTCGTGGACGACGAAGCCGGAGGGGTCGGCGTCGGTCTTGGAGGCGACCCAGCCCGCGCCGGCGAAGAACCGGGCGGGCTCGACCAGCGCCGGGGTCGGCGTGACGGTCGCGGCCCCGCTGGTCAGGTCGGCCCGCTGCACCGCGCCCGAGGACTGCAGGTAGACGACCGCGTCGCCGGCACCGGCCAGCGTGAAGGTCGCCTGCTCGCCCGGGGCCGCCGGGACCACCGCCGTCGGGTCGGCGACCGTCGCCGTCGGCGCGCCGTCCGTCGTCGCGGCGAGCCGGTGCTGGACCAGGAACCCACCCGTCGCCAGGAGGACCACCGCGACCGGCACCGCCACCCAGGGCCAGCGCCGTCGGGGCCGCTGGGCGTACCAGGCGGGCGGCGTCGCGGGGGCGGGTGTGGCCTGCTCCTCCACGTCGGCCTGCGTCTCGGGTCCGGAGGCGTCCGGCTGCACGTCGTCCTCAGGCACCGACGTAGCCCGCCAGGTGCTGACCGGTCAGGGTCGAGGCGTCCGCGACCAGGTCGGCCGGCGTGCCCTCGAAGACGACCCGGCCCCCGTCGCGGCCGGCACCGGGGCCGAGGTCGATGATCCAGTCGGCGTGGGCCATGACGGCCTGGTGGTGCTCGATGACGACCAGCGACTTGCCCCCGTCGACCAGGCGGTCGAGCAGGGCGAGCAGCTGGTCGACGTCGGCCAGGTGCAGCCCGGTCGTCGGCTCGTCGAGGACGACCACCACGCCCTTGTCGCCGAGGTGGGTGGCCAGCTTGAGCCGCTGGCGCTCCCCGCCGGACAGGGTCGTCAACGGCTGGCCGAGGCTCACGTAGCCCAGGCCGACGTCGACGAGGTGGCGCAGGATCGTGTGGGCGGCCGGCAGCCGCCCGTCTCCGTCGGCGAAGAACGCCTCGGCCTGCGTGATGGACATGGCCAGCACCTCACTGATGTCGCGGCCGCCGAACGTGTACCCGAGCACGTCGGCGGAGAAGCGCCGACCCTCGCACACCTCGCACGTCGTGGCGACCCCCGCCATCATGGCCAGGTCGGTGTAGACGACGCCGGCGCCGTTGCAGCTCGGGCAGGCGCCCTCGGAGTTGGCGCTGAACAGCGCGGGCTTGACGCCGTTCGCCTTCGCGAACGCCTTGCGGATCGGGTCGAGCAGCCCGGTGTAGGTCGCCGGGTTGCTCCGGCGCGAGCCGCGGATCGGGGCCTGGTCGACGACGACCACCCCGTCGCGTCCCCGCAGGGAGCCGTGGACCAGCGAGCTCTTCCCGGACCCCGCGACCCCGGTGACGACGACGAGCACGCCCAGCGGGACGTCGACGTCCACGTCGAGCAGGTTGTGCTCGGAGGCGCCCCGGACCTCGATCGCGCCGTGCGGCGACCGGACCGCGTCCTTGAGCCGGGCCCGGTCCTCGAGGTGGCGGCCGGTGACGGTGCCGCTGGCCCGGAGCCCGTCCACGGTGCCCTCGAAGCAGATCCGCCCGCCCTCGGTCCCGGCACCCGGGCCCAGGTCGACGACGTGGTCGGCGATCACGATCGCCTCGGGCTTGTGCTCGACCACGAGCACCGTGTTGCCCTTGTCCCGCAGCCGGAGCAGCAGGGAGTTCATCCGCTCGATGTCGTGGGGGTGCAGCCCGATCGTCGGCTCGTCGAAGACGTAGGTGACGTCGGTCAGCGCCGACCCGAGGTGGCGCACCATCTTGGTGCGCTGCGACTCGCCGCCCGAGAGCGTGCCCGACGCCCGGTCCAGGCTGAGGTAGCCGAGCCCGATCTCGGCGAACGAGTCGAGCGTGCCGCGCAGCACGCCGAGCAGCGGGGCGACGGACGGCTCGTCGAGCTGACGGACCCACGCCGCCAGGTCGCTGATCTGCATCGCGCACGCGTCGGCGATGCTCAGCCCGTCGATCTTGGCGGAGCGCGCCGCCTCGGTCAGCCGCGTCCCGTCGCACTCCGGGCAGGTCGTGAAGGTCACCGCCCGGTCCACGAAGGCGCGCACGTGCGGCTGCAGCGCGTCGACGTCCTTGGACAGCACCGACTTGCGCAGCCTGGGGATCAGGCCCTCGTACGTGAGGTTGACGCCGTCGACCTTGATCTTCCGCGGCGCGGCGTGCAGCAGGTCGGCCAGCTGCTTCGCGGGGTAGCGCGCGATCGGGAGGTCGAGGTCGAAGCCGGCCCCGGCGAAGATCCGGCCGAACCAGCCGTCCATGGAGTAGCCCGGGATGGTCAGCGCGCCCCCGCCGAGCGACTTCGACGCGTCGTAGAGCTGGGTGAGGTCGATGTCGTTCACCGCGCCCCGGCCCTCGCACCGGGGGCACATCCCGCCGGTGACGCTGAAGCTGCGGCGTTCCTTGACCTCCTGGCCGGCGCGGGTCGTGGTCACCGCACCGCTGCCGCTGATCGAGGCGACGTTGAACGAGAAGGCCTGGGCCGAGCCCACGTAGGGGCGGCCCAGCCGGCTGAAGAGGATGCGGAGCATCGCGTTGGCGTCGGTCGCCGTCCCCACCGTCGAGCGGGGGTCGGCCCCCATCCGCTGCTGGTCGACGATGATGGCCGTCGTCAGGCCCTCGAGGACGTCGACGTCGGGCCGGGCCAGGGAGGGCATGAAGCCCTGCACGAACGAGCTGTACGTCTCGTTGATGAGCCGCTGCGACTCCGCGGCCACGGTGTCGAAGACCAGCGAGCTCTTGCCCGAGCCCGACACCCCGGTGAAGACGGTGAGGCGCCGCTTGGGGATCTCGAGGCTGACGTCGCGGAGGTTGTTGACCCGGGCCCCGATCACCCGGATCACGTCGTCGGCGTCCCGACCGGTGGGCGGACGCGTCTCGGTGGTCGTGCTCACGGCGGCTCCTGGGTGGATCGGGGGCTGGTGGTGAGTATGACGGTCCGGGGTGGCAGGACGTGACGTGACGACGCCCCCGAGCCTGTCCTTCGACAGGCTCGGGGGCGTCCTCGTGGTCCGGCTCAGCCGACGAGGTCCCAGCGGTCGGCCATCATGACCTTCGTCCACGCGCGGGCGAAGTCGGCGACGAACTTGTCGGCCGCGTCGTCGCTGGCGTAGAGCTCGGCGACGGCCCGCAGCTCGGAGTTCGAGCCGAAGACGAGGTCGTTGCGCGTCCCCGTCCAGCGGGCGAAGCCGCTGGCGACCTCCACCGCCTCGTACGTGTCCGGCGTCCCCTCGACGGGGCGCCACTCGTGGCCGAAGGCGAGCAGGTTGACGAAGAAGTCGTTGCTCAGCGTGCCGACCCGGTCGGTCAGCACCCCGTACGACGACCCGCCCACGTTGGCGCCGAGGACCCGGAGGCCGCCGACGAGGACCGTGAGCTCCGGCGCGGTGAGGCCGAGCAGGTTGGCCCGGTCCACCAGCAGGTACTCCGCCGGGAGGCGGTGGCCCTTGCCGAGGAAGTTCCGGAACCCGTCCGCGCTCGGCTCGAGCGGCGCGAACGACTCGACGTCGGTCTGCTCCTGCGTGGCGTCGGTGCGGCCCGGGGTGAACGGGATCGACACCGGGTGCCCCGCGTCGGCGGCGGCCTTCTCGACCGCCGCGTCACCGGCCAGCACGATCAGGTCGGCGAGGGAGACCTTCGTCGGCCCGCCCGCCGCGTTGAACTCGTCGCGCACCTGCTCGAGCGTGCGAAGGGCCCGGTGCAGCTCGTCGGGCTCGTTGACCTCCCAGCCGCTCTGCGGCTCCAGCCGGACGCGGGCCCCGTTGGCCCCGCCGCGCTTGTCGCTCGTGCGGTAGGTGGACGCCGAGGCCCAGGCGGTCGCCACGAGGCGGGAGACGCCGAGACCCGAGGCCAGCACGCGCTCCTTGAGCGTCGCCACGTCGGCGTCGGTCACGAGCGGGTGGTCGACGTCCGGCACCCGGTCCTGCCAGATGAGCTCCTCGCTCGGGACCAGCGGGCCGAGGTAGCGCTGGATCGGGCCCATGTCGCGGTGCGTGAGCTTGAACCAGGCGCGGGCGAACGCGTCGCCGTACGCCTCGGGGTCGGCCAGGAAGCGCTGCCCGATCTCGTTGTAGACCGGGTCGACCTTGAGGGCGATGTCGGAGGTGAGCATGCCGGGGGTCCGCGTGGGCTCGTTCGTCTCGGGGTCGGGGACGGTGGCGGCCGCGGCGCCGTTCTTCGGCGACCACTGCCAGGCGTTGCCCGGGCCCTTGCCGAGCTCCCAGTCGAGCCCGTAGAGGTTCTCCAGGTACTTCTGGCCCCAGCGCGTCGGCTCCGCGGTCCAGGTGACCTCGAGGCCGCTGGTGATCGTGTCGCCGCCCTTGCCGCTGCGGTAGCTGTTGGCCCAGCCGAGGCCCTGCTGCTCGATGGAGGCGCCCTCCGGCTCCGGGCCGACGTGGCCCTCGGGGTCGGCCGCGCCGTGGGTCTTGCCGAAGGTGTGGCCGCCGGCGATGAGGGCGAAGGTCTCCTCGTCGTTCATGGCCATGCGGCCGAACGTGTCGCGGATGTCCCGGGCCGACGCCATCGGGTCGGGGTTGCCGTTCGGCCCCTCCGGGTTGACGTAGATGAGGCCCATCTGGACCGCCGCGAGCGGCTGCTCGAGCTCACGGTCGCCGGTGTAGCGCTCGTCGCCGAGCCAGGTGTCCTCCGGGCCCCAGTAGACGTCCTGGTCGGGCTCCCACGCGTCGATCCGGCCGCCGGCGAAGCCGAAGGTCTTGAGCCCCATCGACTCCAGCGCGACGGTGCCGGTGAAGACGATCAGGTCGGCCCAGGACAGGCGGCGGCCGTACTTCTGCTTGACCGGCCAGATCAGGCGGCGGGCCTTGTCGAGGCTGGCGTTGTCCGGCCAGCTGTTGAGGGGGGCGAAGCGCTGCATGCCCGCCCCGGCCCCGCCGCGGCCGTCGGCCACGCGGTAGGTGCCGGCGCTGTGCCAGGCCATCCGGATGAAGAACGGGCCGTAATGGCCGAAGTCGGCCGGCCACCAGGGCTGCGAGGTCGTCATGACCTGCTCGACGTCGGCCCGCAGCTCGTCGAGGTCGACCGTCGCGAAGGCCGCGGCGTAGTCGAAGTCGGGGTCCTGCGGGTTGGAGGCGGCGCCGTGCTTGCGCAGGACGGCGAGGTTGAGGGACTTGGGCCACCAGCGCTGGTTGCTGTTGCCGCCCTCGGTGGGGTGGCTGATCCGGCCGAAGTCGACCGGGCAGCCGCCGGCCTCCTGCGTGTTCATCTTGGCCTCGCGCGTCTCGGTGTCGACGTGCTCGGTGCGCTCGGTCTGGTCGTCCGTCATGGTTCGGTGATCTCCGGTGGGTCGAGGGCGATCGGTGTGCACCCCCAGTTTTGCGCGTCCCGGCGAAAGGTCACGCACCGCCCGTCCGCGGAGCGGCCTCCACCCGGGCTCGGATCGCCTCGACGGCCTCGTCCAGCGAGCGTCCGGGGGTGTGCCACCACTCGGGCGGGGGCGCCAGCACCTCGGGCTCCGCCTGCGGGACGCTGCTGCGGAGCCGGATCCACACCGCCCGCCCGCCGTCCCACTCCGGCGCGACCTCGACGGACGCGATGTCGCCGTACGGCAGCACCCGCGTCCGTAGCCCGCGCACCTCCACCCCCTCCGGAGTGAGCCGGACGCGGGCCCGCGCCGGGACGACCGCGGCCAGCCCGTACGGCACGAACAGCATCGCCAGCAACGACCAGGGATTCAGCCGCGTCGTGCCGGCCAGCAGCGCGGTGAGGGCGGTGCCGCCGGCGGCGTAGAGCACCGGGGTCGTGGGCCACCACCGGTTGCGCGGCTCCTCCCAGAGCGTCACCGTCCCGGCAGGCTGCCCGTGCCCCTCGACCATCTCTCCTCGACGTGGCCGTAGCGCCAGATCACCAGGGCGGCGACCCACACCACGACGAACAGCCCGACGACGGCGTAGCCCGCGTCGTCGAGGGGGATCGCGGCGATCGCGGCCAGCGGACCCCGCTCGATGCCGACCTGCTCCGCGAGGACCCCGACCAGCTCGACGGTGCCGATGACCAGGGCCACGGCCACCGAGATCGAGGTGATCGTCAGGTTGTAGTAGACCTTCCGCACCGGGCGGCGGGTGGCCCAGCCGTACGCCCCGGTCATCAGCACGCCGTCGGCCGTGTCCATCAGGCACATGCCCGCCGCGAACAGCACCGGGAGCACGAGGATCGCGTAGAACGGCAGCTCGAAGGCCGCGGCACCGCCGGCGAGCACGAGCAGGCCGACCTCGGTCGCGGTGTCGAAGCCGAGGCCGAAGAGCACGCCGACCGGGTAGATGTGCCACGGCTTGCGCACGGCCCGGGTCAGCCCGCCGAGGAGGCGGTTCATGAACCCGCGGCGGGCGAGCTGGGCCTCCAGCTCCTGCTCGTCGAAGTCGCCGTGGCGCATCCGGCGGAACACCCGGACGATCCCGACCAGCACGACGAGGTTGGCGATCCCCAGCACCCACAGGAACAGCCCCGACACGGACGCGCCGACCACCCCGGCGACCGAGCGGAGCGCCGAGCCGTCGTCCTGGACCTGCCCGGCCAGGGCCTTGACGCCGAGCGAGAGCCCGAACGCGAGGGCGAAGACGATCGTCGAGTGCCCGAGGGAGAACCAGAAGCCCACCGACAGCGGGAGCCGGCCCGTGCCGCTCACCGAGCGGTCGCCGAGGAGCTTGCGGGTGGTGTTGTCCACCGCCGCGATGTGGTCGGCGTCGAAGGCGTGCCGCAGCCCGAAGGTGTACGCGAGGACGCCGACCCCGACGCCGAACACCGGCGTGGCGCCGCCGAGCTGGTGGTGCGCCGGCACGACGAGCCCCAGCAGGATCCCGAAGCCGGCCACGTGGAGCGCGACGACGACGACGGCCATGCCGACCAGCGAGCGGCGGTCGGCCCGGTCCAGCCCGCCCAGGAACGTCGACAGACGGTTCCCAGGGACGGTGGTGGCCTGGGTGGAGCCGGTCACAGGTGTCTTCTCCTCACGACGGGGTCGCCGGGACGACGTTAGTGCACCCCGCCGGAAGGCCCGCCGATCCGGCGGCGGACGACCGTGACGTCCGGACCCAGGTGCGCGAGGTGCCCGGCCAGCTCGTTCCCGGCCGCGTCGAGCTGGTCGTCGGTGAGCGGGTGTAGGGCGTCGAGGACGAACAGCGCCGTCGTGGTGGAGGGCCGGAGCGCGGTCCGTGGGGCCTGGCGCCAGTTCCAGCGGCGGCACGTGACCGCGGCGTCGTCGCGCCACACCACCTCGCCGACCTCGGGGTGCTCCACCGTCTCGACCCCGTCGGCCGTGGTGGGAAAGGGCTCGGTGCCGTCCGCCCGGACCAGCCGGGGCGGGCCCTCGTACGCCCGCACGTCCTCGCCGCCGAGCGGCACCTGGTGGATCACCGAGATCGCGTTGTAGACGTCGGTCAGCCGGTTCACCCGCGGCAGCCCGGAACCGGCCCGGCGCAGGAGCGCCTCCAGGCTGTTGCGCGTCCGCTGCGGCTTGGCGCCGAACGCGCGGTAGGCCTCCCGCCACGCGGCCACGTGGGGGAGGTCCTCGACCGGACGTCCCGCGAGCGCCCGGGCGGCGGCGGCCTCGGCGCGGACGAGCAGCGCCTCGCCGAGCGGGTCGGTCGCGGCGCCGGCCGCCTCGGGCTCCAGACCGTCGACGGCCAGCAGCAGCGCGCGGTAGTCGGGCCGGAGCGCCACGACGGTCTCGTCGATCGTCGCCCCGTTCAGGAACGCGGTCAGCTCGGTCGGGCTCATATGGCCTCCTTCTTCCGGTGAGTGCGGCTGATTTCCGACGGGATCGCTGCCCTCATGGACATCGCAGCCCATCTGAGTGCAATGTCACAACTCCGACAAACCTGGCGTTTTCCTGAGAAACGAACTCGATCTGTGTGATTCTGTCTTCAACGACCGTACGAGGTCGGTCCCCGAACACCCGAGGGAAGGAGTCCCGATGCTGTATCCCACCGACGAACGAGCCGCTGACCAACGCTCCGTCGACGACCTGCTGCCGACTTCCCCCGACGGCGACGGTCTCGCCGCGCTGGACGCCGACGCGATGGCCGAGGCCGTCCGCAACCTCCGCGCCCTCATCATGGCCGGTGAGCGCTACCGCCTGACGGCGGCCGGCTCCGTCGGTCTCGGCGCGACGGAGAGCTCCGCGATCTCCTACCTCGCGGTGCACGGGGATCGTGGTCAGTCCGAGCTCGCGCGCGACCTCAATCTCACCAGCAGCGCAGCCACCGCGCTCGTGGACCGGCTCGAGCGGCACGGCGCGGCCCAGCGGGTCCGGCACCCCACCGACCGACGCCGCACGACGATCCGGCTGACCGTCCGCGGGGAGGAGCTGGCCGCCGCGGCCCAGCGTTCGCTGATCGCCAGCCTCGAGCTGGTCGCGTCGGCCGACCTGCCGCTCTTCTCCGGCTGGCTGCGCGTCGTCGCCGCCGACCTGGACGCGCGCACTCGCTGAAGTTCCGGCTCAGCCGGGGCCGGGCAGGGCGACGGTGACGAGGAGCCCGCGGTGGTCGGTGCCGGGCACGGTCACCGCCCGCGCGCTCGTCGTGCGTACGCCGCCGCCGACGTAGACGTGGTCGATGTCGATCAGGGGCGGGACCCGCGTCGAGCCGGCCGGGTAGGTCGGCACCCAACCGGCACCGGCCTCGTCGACCGCCGACGCCCAGCCGTCCTCGACGAGGGCGCGCTGCGTCGGGTGCGAGGCGACGGCGTTGAAGTCCCCGGCGAGCACCCGGGGGCCGGACGTCGGCAGCGCGGCCCGGAGGTCCTCCTGCTCGCCCAGCCACCCCGTCCCGCCCAGGCGTGGTCGGCCCGGGTGGACCGCGACGACGGTGAGCGGTGACGCCGTCCCGGGCACGGCGACCGAGCAGACCCGGCTCTGGTTGGCCAGGTCGGCCGAGAGCGGCACCGCCCGGGTGACCGGGAACCTCGACAGGACGGCCGTGCCCGCCGCGCCCCCGGAGGGGAGCCGCCCGGCGCAGCGGTGGGGGAGCCGGTCGGTCATCCCGAGGCCGGCGAGCGCCCGCAGCTGAGGGGCGGTCGCCTCGGTCAGCACGACGACGTCGGCCGTCCGCGCCGCGTCGACGAGGCCCTTCGGGTCCGCCTGGCCCAGCCGGCTGTTGAGCGCCAGCACGGTGAGCGTCGTCCCGGAGACCGGCGGGGGTCCCGCGACCCAGCGCGGGGCCAGGAGCAGGCCCTGCGCCAGGACGGCCAGCCCGCACAGCGCCACGAGCACGACCCCTGCACGTCGGCGCCGGAGGACCAGCGCGACGCCCGCCACCACGAGGGCCAGGAACGCGCCCGGCGCGGCGAGGTCGGTGAAGGCGGTCGCCATCGCCCAGGTGTCGTCGGCGAGGGGGAGCACCCCGTACGGGACGTAGCGGCTCACGAGCAGCGCGACGGAGGCGACGAGCAGCAGCGTCGCCACGACGCCCAGCGCCGTGGAGACCCGGTTCGTGATCATGGCGACGACGCTAGGAGAGCCCCGAGCCGTCCGCACCGGTCCACGGTCGCGACCGGGTCAGACCGTGGGCCCGGGCGGCTCAGGCCGGCGCGTGGCGCGAGGTCGCGTCCTCGACCTCGCCGACGAGGACCTCGATCACGTCCTCGAGGAAGAGCACGCCCGTCGTGACGCCGTCGTCGTCGACCGAGCGGACGAGGTGCAGGCCGTCGCGCCGCATGCCCGCCAGCGCGTCCTCGAGGTCGGCGGAGCGCGTGGTCGCGCGAAGGTGCCGGATGCGCGACCGCGGGATCGGCAGGCGCGAGGCCGGCCCGTCGACGAGGTCGAGCACGTCCTTGAGGTGGACGTAGCCGACGGGCTCGCCGGCCGCGTCCTGCACGGGGTAGCGGGAGAACCCGCCCTCCTCCACGGCGCGCTGGACGTCGGCCGGGGTCGCCCGAGGCGGGAGGCAGACGAGCTGGTCGATCCCGACCTCGACGTCGCCGACCTTGGCCTCGGTGAACTCGAAGGTGTTCGACAGGGTGCCCGAGCGGTCGGAGAGCATGCCCTCCCGTGTCGACTGCTCCACGATGCCGGCCACCTCGTCGAGGGTGAAGGCGCTGGACGCCTCGTCCTTGGGCTCGACGCCGAACAGCCGTACGGCGCCGTTGGCCAGCGCGTTCAGCGACCAGATGATCGGGCGCAGGACCCGCGACACCATGACCAGCGGCGGGGCGAGCAGCAGCGCCGCCCGGGTGGGCACGGAGAAGGACAGGTTCTTGGGCACCATCTCCCCGAGCACCACGTGCAGGAACGTGACGAGCAGCAGCGCGACGACGAACGACACCAGGTCGATGGTGTCCTCGGAGAGGCCGGTCGGGCCGAGCCCCAGCTCGAAGAGGTGGTGGATCGCGGGCTCGGAGACGTTGAGGATGAGCAGCGAGCAGATGGTGATGCCGAGCTGGGAGGTCGCCAGCATCAGCGTCGCGTGCTCCATCGCCCACAGCGTCGTCTTCGCGGCGCGGCTGCCCCCGTCGGCCAGCGGCTCCACCTGCGAGCGACGGGCGGAGATGACGGCGAACTCCGCGCCGACGAAGAACGCGTTCGCGGCCAGCAGCACGACGAGCCAGACGAGGCCCGGGACGACGTCGCTCACCGCTCCACCTCCGCCTGCTGCTGGGCCTCGCGCTGCTCGCGGTCGTGCCGGCGCTCCTGCCGCGTCTGGCGACGTTCCGCGTCGGCGGCCTCCTCGGCCAGCTCCTCGGGGTCGGGCTCCGCCGGGGTGAAGCGGACCCGGTCGACCCGGCTCCCGTCGATCCGCTCGACGCGCAGCGTGCCCGCGTCGATGCCGACCTCGTCGCCCACGTCGGGCAGTCGGTCGAGCCGGTCGGTGACGAAGCCGCCCACGGTCTCGTACTCCTCGTCCTCGGGGACGGCGACGCCGGTCCGGTCGTGGAGCTCGTCGGGTCGCAGCGCCGCGTCGAAGGTGAAGGAGTCGCCCTGGCGGACCAGGTCGACCCGGGCCCGGTCGTGCTCGTCGGTGAGCTCGCCGACGAGCTCCTCGACCAGGTCCTCGAGCGTGACGAGGCCCGCGGTGCCGCCGTACTCGTCGGAGACGACGGCCAGCTGGAAGCTCTGGTGGCGCAGCAGCCCGAGCAGCGTCTCGGTGGTCATCGACTCCGGCACCCGGGGCGGTTCGACGGCCAGCGAGGAGGCCAGCACGCGGCGCCGGTCCTCCTGGCTGAGCGCGAAGGCCTGCTTGATGTGCACGACGCCACGGATGTCGTCCGCGTCCTCCCCGATCACCGGGAACCGGGAGCGCCCGGTCCGGCGGGACAGGTCGAGCACGTCGTCGGCCGTGTCGTCCAGGCGGAGCTTGTCCATCCGTACGCGCGGGGTCATCACGTCACCGGCGGTCCGGTCGCCGAAGCGGAGCGTCCGGCTGATCAGCGTCGCGTGGTCGGCGTCGAGGCTGCCCTCGAGGGCGGAGCGGCGGACCAGGGAGCTGAGCTCCTCGGCGCTCCGTGCACCGGACAGCTCCTCCTTCGGCTCGATGCCGAAGCTGCGCACGATCGCGTTCGCGGTGTTGTTGAACAGGGCGATCAGCGGCCGGAAGACCATGGTGAAGACCGTCTGGAACGGCAGCACCAGCCGGGCGGTGGGCAGGGGGAGCGCGAGGGCGAAGTTCTTGGGCACGAGCTCGCCGACCACCATCGAGAACAGGGTCGCCAGCGCGACGCCGACGACGGTCCCGACGGCGGGCACGACGCCCGGCGGCAGTCCCACGGCCTCGAGCGGGCCGGCGAGCAGGGCGCTGACGGCCGGCTCGAAGGTGAAGCCCGTCAGCAGGGTGGTGAGGGTGATGCCCAGCTGCGCGCCCGACAGGTGGGTCGAGGTGATCCGCAGGGCGTCGATCGTCGTGTCGAGGCGCTTCTCGCCGTCGTCTCGACGGTTCTCCAGCTCGTGCCGGTCCAGGTTGACCAGGGCGAACTCGGAGGCGACGAAGAGCCCCGTGCCCACGGTCAAGATCAGGCCGACGCCGACCATCAGCCATTCGAACCACACGGCGAAGCATCCTGACCTGACACGTCCGGCTCCCGCTCAGGCATGGGGAGTCGTCTCGGCGTGAAGCTCCAGACTACCGACTCGGGTGGACCGACGGGTTGAGCCGGACGACGCCCACCCCCGAGAGCGATCCCCGGACGGCCGCGTCGGCCAGGTGCTCGAGCTGGTGGAACTCGCCGACGGGGAGCGCGGGGTCGCTGGCGACCGTGGCCTCGACGTGCAGGCGGTGGCCCACCCAGCGGACCCGGGTGTCGTCGACGTGGGTCACGCCCGGCACCTCGGCGATCGCGTGCTCGGCCCGGTCGGTCAGCGACGGGTCGACCCCGTCGAGGAGACGCCGCCCGATGTCCCGGGCGGTGCCGACGAGCAGCACGAAGATCGCGAGGCTGATCAGCAGGCCGACGACCGGGTCGGCCAGCGGGAAGCCGAGCCAGACCCCGACGACGCCCACCACGACGGCCAGCGACGTGAACCCGTCGGTGCGGGCGTGGATCCCGTCGGCGACGAGGGCCGCCGAGCCGATCTGGCGGCCGACCCGGATGCGGTAGACCGCGACGAGCTCGTTCCCGGCGAAGCCGACGAGCCCGGCAACCAGGACCCAGACCAGGTGATCCATCGGCTGAGGGTCGACGAACCGACGCACGGCCTCGACGGCGGCGACCACCGCGGAGAGCGCGATCATGGCCACGACGAACAGCCCCGCCAGGTCCTCGACGCGGCCGTAGCCGTACGTGTAGCGACGGGTGGCCGCGCGCCGGCTCAGCGCGAACGCCACCCACAGCGGCACCGCAGTCAGCGCGTCGGAGAAGTTGTGGACCGTGTCCGCCAGCAGCGCGACCGAGCCGCTGAACGCGACGACGACGATCTGCAGGACCGCGGTGACGGCGAGGACCACGAGGCTGGTCCTGAGCGCCCGGATGCCGGCCGTCGACGCCTCGAGCGCGTCGTCGATGGAGTCCGAGGCGTCGTGGCTGTGCGGCACGAAGAGGTTCTGGAGGAAGCCCCGGACCCCGGCCGGGTGGGCGTGCCCGTGCGGCTCGTGATCCGCGTGCGGGTGCGGGTGCGGGTGCGGCTCAGTCATCGGTCCTCTCGTCCTGGTGGTGGTGCCGGGGCTGGTCGACCACGCTGTGCTCGGCCTGGAAGAGGGCGTCGGTGACGAGCTGTGCGACGTGCTCGTTGGCGAGGCGGTAGAAGATCCGGTTGCCGTCGCGGCGCGTGGTGACCAGGCGGCTGAGCCGCATCTTGGCCAGGTGCTGGGAGACCGCGGCGTTGCTCTTGTCGACCACGTCGGCCAGCGTGTTGACCGAGAGCTCGCCGCCCCGTAGAGCCAGCACGATCCGGACGCGGGTGGGGTCGGCCAGCATCGAGAACACCTCGACCGCCAGCTCGACGAGCTCGTCGTCGAGCGGTTCCGCGACTGCCATCCTGCTATCTGCCTGCATACGCAGATTCTTGCACGCATCGTCTCGAGGTCTGGCCCGGCCGTTCACCGCGCGGACCCGGGACGTTCATCCGCGGTGCCTACGGTCACGACCGTGCTGCAGATCTTCCGCCTGCCCGACCACGCCGCCGCCTGCGCCGCCGCGCGCAGCCTCCAGCGGGAGGGTCTGACCACGCGGGCGGGGGTGCGCCACCACCTCGCCTACCTCACCGTCCGCTCCGAGCGTGCCGACGTCGGCGACCTGGTGCGCGGGCTCGCGCCGTCCGCCGTCCGGGTGAACGTCGAGCACCTGCCGACGCCGCTGGCGCACGACGTCGCCCTGGTGTCCTGACCGGAGCTCACCCCGGGAACCGGCTCACCAGCAGGTGAAGCCGCCGTCGACGAGCAGGTCGACGCCGGTGCAGAAGGTCGCCGCGTCGCTGAGCAGGAAGACGGCCGGGCCGACGAGCTCGTCGACGCTCGCCATCCGCCCGAGCGGGGTGTCGGCCTCGAACTGCACGACCTGCTCGGCGACCTCGGGCCGGGTGTTCATCGGGGTGGCGGTGTAGCCGGGGCTGATCGCGTTCACACGGATGCCCCGCGCGGCCCACTCCATCGCCAGGCTGCGGGTCAGGTGCACGACCCCGGCCTTCGCCGAGTTGTAGTGGGCCTGCAGCAGGCCGCGGTTGACGATCGAGCCCGACATCGAGGCGATGTTGACGATGGCGCCGCGACCCCGGGGCAGCATCACGCGGGCCTCGGCCTGGCAGGACAGGAACACCCCGGTGTAGTCGACGTCGACCACCCGCTGCCACTGCCGCAGCGACATCTCCTCCGCCGGTGCGGCATCGGCGATGCCGGCGCTGTTCACGGCGAGCACCAGCGGCCCGAGGTCGGACTCCGTACGCGCGACCGCGTCGGCCAGGCTCGCGGGGTCGGTCACGTCCCCGGGCACCGCGACCGCCCGACGGCCGGTCTCCTCGATCTCGGCGACGACCGCCGCCAGCGCGGGTCCGGCGAGGTCGAAGCAGGCGACGTCGGCGCCGCTCGCGGCGAGCCCGAGGGCGATGCCACGGCCGATGCCGCTCGCGGCGCCGGTGACCAGGGCCACCCGGTCGTCGAGCCGGAAGTCCGGGAGGGTCATGAGGGCCTTTCGCTGGGGTGGGGGCGGACCGGGCGCGAACCGGTCAGCTCATGAACATGCCGCCGTCGACGTTGATCGACTGCCCGGTGATGTAGCCGGCCTGGCGCGAGGCCAGGAACAGCAGCAGGTCGGCGACGTCGTCGCTGGTGCCCGCCCGGCCGAGCGGGATCGCGGCGACCCACTCCGCCATCAGCTCGCCCGGGGCGTAGTCGCCGAGCAGCCGGCCCCACTCCCGGTCGTTGTAGTCCCACATGTCGGTGTCGACGATGCCGGGGCAGTAGGCGTTGACCGTGATCCCGTCCTTGGCCAGCTCCTTGGCCAGGCTCTGGGTCAGCCCGACGACGCCGAACTTGCTGGCCGCGTAGTGCGGCGTGTAGATGAAGCCCTGCCGGGCCTGGCCGGACGCGGCGTTGAGGATCCGACCGCTGGCGCTGCGGCGCAGCAGGGGCAGCGCGGCCTTCGCGCACAGGAACGCACCGGTCGTGTTCACGCTGAGCACCTGGTTCCAGGCCTCGAGGGTGAGCTCCTCGAAGGTCGAGATGGTGATCGTGCCGGCGTTGTTCACCAGCACGTCCACCCGGCCGTGCCGGTCGTCCACGTCGGCGAAGCATGCCGCGACCTGCGCCTCGTCGGTCACGTCGCAGACGGCCCCGTGCACTGCGCCCGCGCTGCGCCCGTCGAGCTCCGCCGCGACCTCGACGACGCCGGCGTCGCGGTCGAGCAGGACGACCGAGGCGCCCTCGCCGGCGAACCGCGACGCGATCCCCAGGCCGAGGCCGCGACCCGCGCCGGTGACGACGACGACCTGGTCGACGAAACGGGTGGTGGTCACGGGGTGCCGTCCTGGGGGTGGGTGCTGCTCAGGGCCGAGGAGACGGCAGCGTGCCACCGGTGCCGCCGCTCGGTGCGCCCGGGGTCGTCGGACCGCGGCGCGTACGCGGTGCTCGGGCGGGGCAGCGCCTCGAGGTCGGCGAGCGTCCACAGCCCGGCGCCGAGTCCGGCGACGTGGGCCGCACCGAGCGCCGAGAGCTCGGCGACGTGGGAGGCGGCGACGTGGCGCCCGGAGGTGTCGGCCTGGAGCTGCATCAGGTCGGCGTTGGTCGTGGGACCGCCGTCGGCGAGGATCGTCCCGATCGCGTCCCCGGCGGCCTCGGCCGCGGCGACGACGTCCTCGATCTGGAAGGCGATCGCCTCCAGCCCGGCACGGGCGAGGTGCTCGAGACGCGTGCCCGCGCTGACACCGGTGATGGTCGCCCGGACCTGGTCGTCCCACCAGGGGGCGCCGAGCCCGGTGAAGGCGGGGACCAGCACGACCCCGTCGCTGGTCGGTCCCGCGGCCGCCGCGACCTCGGCCGGCGTACGGCCGAAGAGCGCACCCAGCCAGGTCAGGGTGGCGCCGCTGGACCGGATGTTGCCCTCGAGGGCGTACGCGGGCTCGTCCAGCTCCCAGGCGATCGTCCGCGCGACGCCGGTGTCGGCGCTGGCCGGGCGATGCGTGACGGCCATGACCGACGAGCCGGTCCCGTACGTGACCTTGACCTGCCCGGGCCGCCAGCCGGCGTGGGCGAACAGGGCGGCGTGGCTGTCGCCGAGGACACCGGTGACTCCGACGTCGGGGGACAGCGGCGCCAGGTCCCGGCACGCGACGTCGGCTCCGGCAGAGGCGACCACGCGGGGCAGCGCCTCGACGGGCACGTCGAACAGCGCGAGCAGCGTGGGGTCCCAGGTGCGGGTGGTGATGTCGAGGAGCTGCGTGCGCGAGGCGTTGCCCGCCTCGATCAGGTGCTCGCCGCCGATGCGCCACAGCAGCCAGGAGTCGACCGTACCCAGGCACAGCTCGCCCCGTCGGCTCCGGGCACGTTCCGGGTCGAAGACGTCGAGCAGGGCCGAGGCCTTGGAGGCCGAGAACATCGCGTCCAGCGGCAGGCCGGTCAGGGCCCGCACCCTGTCGGAACGTCCTTCGTCCCGCAGCCGGGCGCAGAGGGCGGCGCCGCGGGTGTCCTGCCAGCCGAGCAGCGGGCCCAGCGGCTCGCCGGTCGCCCGGTCCCACAGCACCATCGACTCGCGCTGGGTGCTGAGCCCGACGGCGGCGACCCGGGTCGGGTCGACCTCGGACAGGGCGAGGCGGACGGACTCCTGCACGGAGCGCCAGATCTCCAGGGCGTCCTGCTCGGCCCAGCCGGGCTGCGGGAAGACCTGCGCGACCGGCACCGAGGCCCGCGCGACCACCCGACCCCCGAGGTCGACGACGACCGCCTTCGTCGCACTCGTGCCCTGGTCGATCGCCAGCAGCAGTGCGTCGCTCATCCCGGCAGGCTGCCAACGGGATGAATAGATTGTCAACTCTGCATAAGCAATCAGTAGAGAACGCTCCCAGCCCGTCGAAGGGCCACGCAGCAGTCAGCGTTCTCGCCGACCACCACGCGGCCCTTCGACTCAGAGCGTCGGACGAACCCCTAGGTCCGGGCCTCCTGCCCGATGTCGGGGTTGTCGGTGAAGAAGTTGTCCATCCCGGCGTCGAGGAACGTCTCGATCTCGCCGTTCAGGTCGCCCACCTCGGCCGGCACGGTGCTGCTGCGGAACTGCAGCGGCAGGAACTGGTTCTCGCGGCGGAACGTCCAGCCCGTGATCGTGAGCCCGGCCCGGTGGGCGTCGCGGATCACCGGCGTCGGGGCGAGCAGCCGTCCGTCGGCGTCCCGCGGGATCATCACGTCCTTGCACAGCGCGACCTGGTCGGCGTAGCGCTTGATCCCCTTCAGGCCCTGCGGGGTCACGAGGTCCGCGTACGTCGTCGTGCGGCCGGCGGCCTTGAGGTCGTACGGGGCGCCGGAGCAGTCGACGAGCTGGATCAGCGGCACCTTCGTCTTCTTGGCCAGCGCCTTGAGGTTCCCGGTCTCGAAGCTCTGGATCACGACCGGGGAGCTCTTCTTCGTCCAGCCGTGGGCCTTGAGCTCGGCCACCACCTTCGCGTCGGTCGGCAGCCCGATCGAGGCGAAGTACGTCGGGTGCTTCGTCTCGGGGGCCACGCCGACCGGCTTGCCGCTGCAGGTGCGGGAGTGCAGGGCCAGGTCGAAGACCTCGTCGAGCGTGGGGATCGGGTACAGGCCGTCGAAGGCCGTGTTGCCCGGCCGGACCAGCGGCAGCCGCTCCTTCGCCCGCAGCGTGCGGAGCTCGGCGAGGGTGAAGTCCTCGGTGAACCAGCCGGTCTGGCTGGTGCCGTCGACGACCTTGGTGGTCTTGCGGTCGGCGAACTCGGGGTGCGTCGACACGTTCGTCGTCTCGGTGATGTTGGGCTCGTGCCGGGCGACGAGCTTGCCGTCCTTGGTGGGGACGACGTCGGGCTCGATGTAGTCCGCGCACTGCTGGATCGCCAGCTCGTAGCTGGCCAGCGTGTGCTCCGGCCGGTAGCCGCTGGCGCCGCGGTGGCCGACCAGGCGCGCGGTGGGCGCGTCGGTGCGGACCTTCGGGAGGCCGACGATGATCATCTCGGTGTCGTCCGGCTTGCCCGGGTAGCGGGCCGAGTTGTTCGGGTAGTTGTTGTCGTTGGCGAAGAGGTAGCGCCCGCCGCTCAGCGGGACCACGGTCTCGGTCGACTGGAACGCGAAGGAGAAGGTCGACCCCACCCCGTACGCGCCCGGCGACGCCTTGGTGCCGATCCGCTGCGGGTTGGCGATCTTGAGCAGGTCCAGCAGGAGGCGCTTGCGCGCGAAGCCGTTCTCCGTGCGGTTCAGCTCGACGGTGTAGACGCGCTTGACGACGGCCTGCGGGCCGTCGAAGTTGTCCCGCTCGAGCACGACGAGCTTGTTCTTGCCCACCAGGTGCGCGTCGCCCACGAAGTCGGCGTCGGTGTCGGTCTCGTACGCCCACGTCTTCTTCGTGTAGCGGGCCTTCCTGGTGTCGAACTCGTAGACGACGCGACGACGCTGGTCCGCGTCAGCGGTGAACGCCCCCTCGAGGATCGGGTAGAGGTAGCGCCCGTCCTTGGACCCGGCCATGGCCTCGAAGCCACGGCTGCTGCCGATCGTCGGGGTCTCGCCCGCGGCCAGGGTCGGGTTGTCCGGCGACTTGCCGTCGACGAAGGGGACCGGGGCCGACAGCAGCATGCCGCTGCGATCGACGTGCAGCAGGAAGGGCCCGAACTCCTCGCCGACCCAGAAGGTGCCGTCCGGCTGCTGCACGATCGACTCGATGTCGAAGTCGGCGCCGGTCAGCAGCCGTTCCTTGGTGTCTCCGTTGACGATCGGGTACCTGATCTTCTTCTGCGGGTCGCGCAGCGAGATGAACCGCTCGACCTTGATCGCCCCGCTGCCGCCGTCGGACGTCTCGAACGAGGGCTTCACGAGGTAGACGCGGAGCAGGAAGTCGGCCGAGTTCGCTTTCGTGCCGAAGCCGTTGTCCGGCATCGCCCAGTAGGTGCCGTTCTTGTTGGCCACGACCCCGGAGAAGCCCGGGACGACCTGCCCCGGGAACGGGCCGGTACGGCCGTTGACCGCGCCGTTCGGTGTCGCCAGCGCGCCGGAGGCCGGGCCGGGGGCCTGGTAGTCGGCCGACAGCGTGGCGCGGGCCTCGAGGGTCGGGGTCTTGACCAGCCGGCTCGGGCTGGGGCGGCTCTTCGGCTCGGCAGGTGCGGCCTGCGCCGCCGGCACCCCACCCGCTCCGGCCAGTCCTGCGGCCAGCAGGGCGGTGGTGACCAGCCCCGCCACTCGGCGTCGTGCTCGGACCACGGTGCTCCTCTTCGTCGTCGCCGGGGCCGTCGGAGGTGCGGCCCGCGCTGGCGTCACCAGGATCGAAGCGGCTGGTCCTGTCATCGTTCCCGTCCGGAGAAGAACGGTCGGCCACCAGTCGGTGAACTCGGGACGTAACTGGCGCGCGACGGGTCCGGGGTCAGGCGGCGCGGCGGGGTGCGCTCGCGCGGGAGCGCAGGACGAGGAGCGTGACGAGGGTGAGCACCGCGATCGCCCAGAGGTTGACCTCCCCGTAGACCCAGCTCTCGTCCGCCGGCAGCAGGGCGGTGAAGACGGCGGCGATCACCACACCCCCGACGACCCCGACGGCGAGCCCGAGGGCCGCGCCCCGCAGCCGGCCACGCCGTCCAGGGCGACGGGCGAGGGCGGCTCCCGCCAGGGCGAAGGTCACGGCCAGGGCGACCGCACCGACGTAGAAGAAGCCGTTGACCAGAGGGTCGTCGAAGGCGTCGCGGCCGGCGGCGATCGTCGAGTCCTTCAGCGCGAAGAAGACCGCCGTCACCACGGCGGCGACCAGGGCGCGGCTCAGCAGGCGACGGCTGGTCACGACGGCCATGGGATGTCCTCCCGGAGACGGTGGCCCGAGCCTAGGGCGACGGGACCACGACCGGAAGAGCCTTCGCCGCCCTGCTGATCACGCAGCGTCGGGCGCGACGCAGCTCCGGAGATCGGTGCGTGAGCACACGTCCCACAGGGCGTGCGAGAACGGCGTGCGACCCAGGTTGAGGGTGCCCTGGTTCGTCACGACGAACACGTGCCCGTTCGGCGATCGGAAGACGTACGTCCCCGGGTCGGGTTGTCGTCGTCGCCACCGGCCGAACGTCACCGCACGGTGGTGGCTGCGGGTCAGGGGACCGAGGTTGTCCACGCTGGTCTGGCCCGGTGGACCACCGCGGGCGAGGGGCACGTACGGGACGGTGTGGTCGAGGTCGAGGGTCCGACTGGTCGCCTGGCCGAAGGGGAAGACGTCGACCGGGTTGCGCAGGAACAGGGCGTCGCGCAGCCGGTAGGGGATCTCGTACGCGTCGACCGGCGCGGTCTCGACGGGGTCGACAACGGGTCGCACCGTGACGTGGCAGCCGGTGTCGGTGAGCCATTCCCGGGCCTGGTCGAGGGTGAGCGGGTCGCCGTGCTCGGGCCGGACGAGCCCGTCCCCGGCGCGGAGTGCGCCGTCGGTCAGGTGCAGGTGCAGCACGACCCGCGGACGCAGCCGGCGCAGGTCGGCCGCCGTCAGTCCGTCGGGGACGGTGAGGTCGAGGGACCGTCCGGGCTCCTCCGCACCGGGCTCGTCGCCCGGGGTGTCGGTCGCGGACTCCTGCTGGTCCTGCGGGTCGGGGTCGTCGGCGTGGCGGGCGAGGAGCTCGAGGGCGCGGGCGGGTTGGGCGAGCAGACCGACCGCCTTCGCCCGCCGCGCGTCGACCAGGTCGAGATCGCCCTCCAGGCGCAGCACCTCGGCCAGCCGGTCCACCGCGGCCATGAACCAGCGCACGTCACCCGACGCTGCCTTCGCCACGATCGTGCGCAGCCCGTCCTCCCCGGCGTACGACCACACCCCCCGCTCGACCCGCGCCGCCTCCTCCCGCGCCCGACGGGCCTCGGGGTCCGCCTCCAGCACGGCCGCGGCCAGGAGACGCTGGAAGCGGGGCCAGGCCAGCATCGGCAGGAAGCTGCTCAACGTCTGGTCGACCTCGGCGCACGCCTCCCACGACAGCGCGTGCGTCGCCTGCGCCACCGCACGCGCCTGCCACGCGCGCACCACGCCTGTGGTGACCAGCACCCAGAGCCGGGGCAGCCGGTGACGCAGATCGAGGGCGTCCGCGATCAGCATCCGCGCCGCCACCACGCCCGTCCCGCGCAGCGCGCCGAGCTCGTGCGCGCAGTGCTCCGCCACCTGCGGGCACCCGTCACCACCCCACGCCCGCGCACGCTGGACCAGCGGCATGTAGTCCTCGGCGCCGGTGTCGAGGTAGTGCACGTCGGCCCACGCCGCGGCGAGGACGAGCTCCTCGCACTCCGTCTCGCGGAGCAGCGCGTGGGTCGCGGCGATCCGGTCGGCAAGCTGGGAGGCGGTCGCCACCGTCACCGTCGGATCGAACATACGAACGATTCTGTTCGCCGGGTCCGACAGTTTCGAGGCCCAGGTGTTGTCCGTCCGGCGTCAGGTGTGGGCGCTCAGTCCCAGCCCTCCTGGGGCGTCCGGCACGAGTCGCGGAACACGTACTGCGACGGCAGCCGGCGCTCGTGGCTCGACCAGTCGATGGCCGGACGCACCGCCGACTCGGGGAGGTAGCCGAGCCGGTAGACCGCCATCAGCTCGAGGTCGTCGGGCACCGCGAAGAGCTGCGCGAGCCGGTCCCACTGGCCCTCGACCTCCATCGGGAACGACACGAACTGGATGCCCATGCCGATCTCGACGGTGGTCAGCCAGACGTTTTCCATCGCCGCGCCCATGCTGAAGACGGAGTAGAAGCCGGACAGCTCGCCGGGCCGGTACTCCGCACGGTCGAGCATCACTGCCAGCAGCAGCGGGGAGCCGGCGACGAGGCGGCGGTTCTCGGCGCCCAAGGACTGGGGGACGCGCAGCCGGTTCATCACCTGCTGGCCGCGGGCCGTGAACACCTGCTTGGTGAACGGCCGCAGCAGCGCGGGCAGCCGGTCGAAGAGCATGCCGCTCCGCTTCTCGGCCATCTCGTCGGCGGAGAAGCGGAAGTACGGCCGGTAGCGCTCGAAGAACGTGCCGTTGGACATGGCCGTCGTCATGCTCTCGCCGCTGATCTCCGCGACCTGCTCGATGATCTTGGGCGAGTCGATGATCACGAAGCGCCACGGCTGGCTGTTGAGCTGCGAGGGCGCGCGGCCCGCGACCTCCATGAGCAGGCGCTGGTGCTCCTCGCTGACCGGGTCCGGGCGGAACGGGCCGTTCGTGGTCTTGCGGCGCCGGACGACGTCAAGAAACTCCATGCTGCTGCTCCTGGATGGCTCGGGCGAGGCTGCTGGCGAAGAAGGGCGCGGCGCTCAGCGCGACGACCGGGTGGCGCCGGGAACGGGCGCTGACCTGCGAGACCACGACGAGGGGCAGCGCGGCCGGCAGCAGCCGCCAGCCCGCGCGGCTGTCGCTCCACAGCAGCGTGCTGGCGGCCGAGGCGGCGAGGGTGCTGGTGCCGACGTAGAGGGCGTGGTGCACCCAGCGGAACCGTCGCGTGTCAACGAGGCGGAGGGCGACGGCGGTGCCGAGGCCGACGTTCAGCGCGTACGCGGTGGTGGCGGCCGCGAAGAGCGTGGCCGGGCGCGGGGGCCTCACCCGGCGGACCGGCCGTCCTGCTGGGCGTCGTGCCGCAGCAGCAGCCGGAACGGGCCGAGCGCACGGGCCGACCAGCCCGGGCGCACGTCGGCCAGCTCGGCGGGCCGATAGCTGCGCCGGATCGAGAGCAGGCCGTCGTCGTGGAGGAACGAGGAGCGGGCCAGCGGCCGGGTGACCACGCCGTACGCCCGGTGGGCCAGCCGCGACCGGCTCAGGTCGCTGTGGAGCGCGAGGCGGCCGGCCAGCCGTTCGCTGTCGGCCAGCAGCGCCTGCAGCGCGACGGGGTCGAGGTGGTGCAGCAGGTGGTTGGACACGACGACGTCGTAGCGGCGGCCCTCGGCCACGAGGTCGGCGCTGCTCGCCCGGCGGAACGTGACGTCACCGCTCGGCCGCCGGTCGACGAAGGCGGCGGCGCGCGGGTCCGGGTCGATGGCGGTGACCGCCAGGTCGAGGCCGTCGCGCCGCGCCCACCGGTCCAGGCAGCGGGCGACGTCGCCGCCCCCGAAGCCGACGTCGAGCAGGGTCGGGCGCGGGCTCGCGGCCAGCACCGGGCGCAGCGTGGCGATGTAGAGCCGCCGCCAGCCCGACACGAGCCGGTTCACCACGGCGAACTGGGCGTACGTCCGCTCCAGCCGGGTCAGGTCGCAGGCCGGGTCGTCCATCAGCTCGACCGCGGACGTCTCCCGCCGGGCCAGGTCGGTCATGCCGCCGGGGTCCGGGTCAGGAGCGCGCTCTCCACCGTCAGCCCGGGGCCGAAGGCGAGGCCCGCGAGCTGCTCCGGCCCGGCTGCGGGCGCCCGGAGCAGCTCGGCCAGCACGAAGAGGACGGTGGGGCTGGACATGTTCCCGTAGCGGCGCAGGACGTCGCGCGACGGGGCCAGGTCGTCGTCGCTCAGCCCGAGCGCCGCCTGCACCTGGTCGAGCACGCTGCGCCCACCCGGGTGCACCGCCCAGCGGTCGACCTCGGTGGGGGAGAGCAGACCGAGCAGCGAGGGCAGGGCGGCGGGCAGCGACGACCCGAGGATGCGCGGGACGTAGCGGCTCAGGACCATGTCGAAGCCGAGGTCGCCGATGGTCCAGGCCATGTGGGCCTCGCCGTCGTCGCTGAGCGTGGTGCCGAGCGCGTCGAGCGTCACCGTCTCGGAGCCCGCGGCGGGGGCCCGTCCGGTGACCACCGCCGCGGCCGCGCCGTCGGCGAACAGCGACGAGGACAGGATCGTGTCGAGGTCGTCGCCCACGTGCAGGTGCAGCGAGCACAGCTCGGCGCAGACCACGAGCACGACCGCCTCGGGGTCGGCGCGGCAGACGGCCTGGGCCAGCCGGAGGGCCGGGAACGCGCCGTAGCAGCCCATGAAGCCCAGGTGGAACCGCTGCGTGGTCACGGGGAGCCCGAGCTGGCGGACGAGCAGGTAGTCCGGCCCGGGGGCGAAGAAGCCCGTGCAGGACACCGTGACGACGTGGGTGACGTCGTCGGCGACCAGGTCGCTCGCGCCGAGGGCGTCCTTGGCCGCCGCGAGGAACAGCGGCGGGGCCTCGCGGACGTACGCGGCGTTGCGCGTGCCGGTCGACGGGGCCAGCACGAGGGAGCTGCGGGGGTCGTAGTGCACGGGATCGGAGCCCGCGTCGACCCCGTGGTCCCTGCCGAGCTCACCCATCACCGTGTGGCGGGTGTCGATGTCCGAGGCGTCGAACGCGGCACGCAACCGACGGACGCCGAGGCGGCTGAGCCCGGGCTGCGCGGCGAGGACGTCGCGGAACTCGGGCTGGCGCAGCACGGTCACCGGGACGGCGGTCCCGACCGCCCGCACGAACACCGGTGCAGGTGAAGGGGCCACGGGTCCTTCGTACCCGATGGCCCAAAGTCCAGCGCACCGCCGTCACGGGTGGGGCGACCCGGCGCCTCTGGGATGATCGTCGGCGATGAGCACCCCGCTGCACGACCCGACCTGGCGCGGCTTCGCCAGCGACAACTACGCCGGCGTCCACCCCGAGGTCCTCGAGGCGCTCGCCGCCGCCAACGGCGGCCACCAGGTCGCGTACGGCGAGGACGCCTACACCGCGCGGCTGCAGGACGTGATGCGCGAGCAGCTCGGCGCCGAGGTCGAGACGTTCCCGGTCTTCAACGGGACGGGCGCCAACGTCATCGGCCTGACCAGCGTGCTGCCGCGCTGGGGCGCGGTCGTCTGCACCGACACCGCCCACATCCACACCGACGAGGCCGGCGCCCCGGAGCGCGTGACCGGGCTCAAGCTGCTCCCCGTCGCCACGCCGGACGGCAAGCTGACCCCCGAGCTGGTCGAGCGCGAGGCCTGGGGCTGGGGCGACGAGCACCGGGCGCAGCCCCTGGCGGTCAGCCTCACCCAGAGCACCGAGGTCGGCACCGTCTACACCCCCGACGAGATCCGCGCCGTCGCCGAGCACGCGCACGCCCACGGGATGGCCGTGCACCTCGACGGCGCACGGATCTGGAACGCGGCCGCCGCGCTCGACCTGCCGTTCGCCGCCTTCACCAGCGACGTCGGGGTGGACGTGCTCACCTTCGGCGGCACCAAGAACGGGCTGCTCGGCACCGAGGCCGTCGTGGTCCTCGACCCGGCGCGGGCGACCGGGCTCGTCTACCTCCGCAAGCTGACGATGCAGCTCACGAGCAAGATGCGGTTCGCGTCGGCCCAGCTCCTCGCGCTCTTCGACGACGACCTCGGGCTGCGCAGCGCGCGGCACGCGAACGCGATGGCGGCCCGGTTGCGTACGGCGCTCGAGGCCGGCGTCGCCGGCGGCACGCTGCCCGGCCTGACCTTCACCCGGCCGACCCAGGCGAACGCGGTCTTCGCCAGCCTCGCGGCGACCGTCGCGGACCGGATCCGGGAACGGGTCCGCTTCTACGACTGGGACCGGACGCGTTCGGAGGTGCGCTGGATGGCGGCGTGGGACACGACCGAGGCCGACGTCGACCACTTCGTCGCCGTCATCGGCGAGGAGCTGACGCGCTAGGAGCGTCCGCCATCCCGGCGCGTTCCCTGGCCGACGCGACGGCCTGCTGGAGCGAGGCGGCGTCGTACGCGCCGTAGTGGCGGCGGCCGTTCACGAAGAAGGTCGGGGTGCCCGAGACGCCGCTGCGGTCCGCCGAGTCGATGTCGCTCGCGATCCGGTCGGCGTGCACGTGGCGGTCGAGGTCCTCGGCGAAGCGGTCGACGTCGAGCCCGAGCCCGCCGGCGTAGCCGAGCAGGTCCGACCGCTTCAGGTGGTCCTGGTGGGTCAGCAGCAGGTCGTGCAGCGGCCAGAACGCACCCTGCTTGCCGGCCGCCTCCGACGCCTCCGCCGCCAGCTGGGCGTGCGGGTGGACGTCGGTCAGCGGCAGGTGCCGCCAGACGAAGAGCAGGTCGTCGTCGGAGTCGAGCTCGGCCCGGGCGGCCGGTTCCGCGAGACCGCAGTGGGGGCACTCGAAGTCGCCGTACTCGTAGAGGACCACGCTCGCGTCGCGCCGGCCGCGGTAGTGGTCGCGGGTGTCGTCGAAGGGCTCGGCGAGGTCCAGCAGGGCCGTCGCGCTGCCGAGCATCGCCCGCGCGCGACGGTCCGGGTCCAGGAGCTTCGAGGTCTGGAACACGACGGTGGTCACCCCCAGCGCCAGCACGCTGGTGGCGAGGATGCCGAGCTTGGCCTCGGCCAGCTCCGGGCCGTCGAAGGCCAGGGTCGCGATGAGCAGCGAGACGGTGAAGGCGACGCCCGCGATCGTGCCGCTCCCGGCGACAGCGAGCCAGCCGACCGGCGGCTTGATGCGGCCGTGGCTGAGGCGGGTGACCGCCCAGCTCGCCAGCAGCACGCCCGCGGGCTTGCCCACGACGTAGCCGAGGACGATGCCCAGCGTGATCGGGGAGGCCCAGGCGCGGGCGAGCAGGTCCTCGTCGAGCACGAAGCCGGCGTTGGCCAGCCCGAAGAGCGGGACGATCACGTACGTGGTCGAGGGCACGTAGAAGCGCTGCAGCCGGGCGTTGGGCGACAGGGTGGCGGTGACGCCGGCGCTGGCGCTGCGGGCGAGCTCGGGCGTCGGCTCCTCCCGGAACGTGCGGAACAGCGCCGTCGCGCCCTCCAGGCCCTCGCGGGTCGGGGTGTACGCCGAGGCGGTCAGCCCGATGGCCAGGCCGGCGACGACCGGGTCGACGCAGCTGCGGAGCAGGGCGAGCCACAGCACGACGCCCGCGACGGCGAAGAAGGTGGGTCCGCCGACCCGCGTCCGCGCCGCGAGGAGGATCGCGGCGAAGACGACCACGGCGACGACGAGCGCGGTGACGTCGATCGACTCGCTGTAGAAGATCGCGATGACCACGAGCGCGACGAGGTCGTCGACGACGAAGACGGTGAGCAGGAACAGCCGGACGCGTTCCGGGACGATCCGGCCCACGACGGCGACGAGGCCGAGGGAGAGCGCGGTGTCGGTCGACATGGCCGCGCCCCAGCCGTCGGCGCCCGGCCCGCCCCGGTTGACCGCCAGGTAGATCAGCACCGGGATCGCCATCGCGAGCAGCCCGGCGACGAGGGGGAGCAGGAACCGCTTGCGGTCACGGAGCTCGCCGAGGTCCAGCTCGCGTCGGGCCTCGAGCCCGACGACGAGGAAGAACAGGGTCATCAGGGCCTTGTTCACCCACTCCTGCAGGTCCATCGCGATCTCGCGCCCGCCGAGGCGGACGGACAGCTCGGTGGTCCAGACCCCGGTGTACGAGGCGGGGCTGAGGTTGGCCCAGAGCAGCGCCACGAGGATCGCCGCGACGAGCACGCCGGCGCTGCCCGACTCGCTGAGCAGCAGGGCGCGCAGGCTGCTCTGACCCCGCCGGAGCCAGGGCGTCTGCGCCTCGTCGGGGCCGGCCGGCTCGGCGGCGCCCTCGACCAGCCCGTCGGCCGCGGTGTCGGGCTCGTCCGGGACGACGTCGACGCCTGGCGGAGGGTTCACGTCGTGAGTGTCGTCAGGTTCGGGGGCCGGTGGCAAGGGCAGGTGGTGGCGGTCACGCGACGACGGCCCGGGGACGCCGGACCACGAGGACCAGCACGAGCGCGGCGACGCAGATGACCCCGATGGCCGGCCAGCCGACGTCGAGGGCGACGGCGAGCCCGCCCGAGGTCGCGATGGCCCCCAGCAGCAAGGCGGCGGCACCCTGGACGAGGTAGGCGACGACCAGCACCGAGGACAGCATCCCGGCGCGGTGGGTGGCGGGGGCGTGCGCGTTCACCAGGGTCAGGCCGCCGAGGAAGTTGAAGCTGTAGCCCGCCCCGCCGAGCACCATGCCGGCGAAGAAGAGCGGCAGCGAGTGCGCGCTCGCCGAGAGCGTGAGCAGCCCGAGGCCGAGGATCGAGGCGACGGTCCCGGAGCCGATCAGCCACCGCGCCGGCAGCCGGCGCGAGACGACGGCCACGACGCCGATGACGATCGCGGAGACCGACAGCAGCGCGCCGGTCACCAGCACGTTGCTCGAGCCGACGAGCTGCCGGGCGATCTGCGCGCCCATGGCCAGCACGACGGAGCCCAGCGCGTACGCGGCGCTGACCGCCAGCACCGCGGTGGCGAAGGTGCCGCCGAGACCCCGCGGCACGGTCAGCCCGCGGAGCCGCCACGGGCGTGGGTCCTCGTTCGCCACGTGGCGCGGGAGGAACCAGGCCAGCACGAGGACCCCGGTGACGACGACGGCGAGGACCCAGTAGTCGAGGTGCAGCGGGTAGGGCGCGTACTGCACGAGCGCCCCGCCGACCAGCGTGGCCAGCGCGAGCCCGGTGGCGGTCGCCGCGGTGGTGATCGAGCTCGCCCGGGCCACCTGCCCGGGCGGGCTGAAGTCGACCATGGCGGCCGACGCCGGACTCAGCGACAGCCCGACCCCGAGCCCCATGAAGGCCCGGCCCACGAACACCCACACCACGTTCGGCGCGAGGGCGAAGAGCAGCACGCCGACCAGGACGGCCACCAGGCCCAGGACGATCGAGGCGCGACGGCCGATGTGGTCGGAGAGGTCCCCGAGCACGATCAGCACGACGACGAGCACGATCGGGTAGACCGCGAAGATCGCGTTCGTGGTGGTCGGGGTGAGGTGCCACTCCGCGGCGTACAAGGGGTAGCTGACGCTGGGCGCGCCGCTCGTCCACAGCGCGAGGGCGGCGACGGCCGCGGCGGTCCAGAAGCTGGCGCGCCGCCCCAGGGTCGGGCCGGGGCTGGTCTTCGTACGGGCCACGTCGATGTCCTGTCGCTGAGCCGCGGTCCGTCAGGGACCGTAGCTGGGTTGGAGAGATGAACCTAGCACCTGGATCGGTAGTTCCAACCCAGGGCTACCATCGGGTCATGCCCGCCGCACCCCGGAACGACCACTGCTCGATCGCCCGGAGCCTGGAGGTGCTGGGGGAGAAGTGGACGCTGCTCGTCGTCCGCGAGGCGTGCTGGGGCCGGACGCGGTTCTCCGACTTCCGCGAGGCGCTCGGGGTGGCCCCCGACGTCCTGACCGATCGGCTGGCCACCCTCGTCGACGTCGGCGTGCTCGAGCGCCGGCCGTACCGGGTCGACGGCGGGCGGCAGCGCGAGGAGTACGTGCTGACCCCGGCCGGGGAGGACCTGCGCCTCGTGCTGGGCGCGCTGAGCACCTGGGGCCGGGAGCACCGCCCCGACGCGGAGGCCCGGCCGGCCACGTTCGTGGAGGCGGCGACGGGGGAGTCCGTGAGCCTGAGCTTCGTCGCGTCCGACGGCCGGCCCCTCTCCCCGGCCGAGGTGACGGCGGTCCGGCCGACCCCGCGCTGAGGGCTCAGCCCTGCGCGGGTGCGCGGAGCGGTGCCTCGCGGTAGCCGCGGAGCCAGGTGACGGGGACGAGCAGCGCGTCGCTGGGCAGGGGCGCGCTGCTGCGGGCCGGGTGGCTGCTCCGGCAGGCCTCGAGCGAGTCCGGTTCGAAGAGGGAGAGCAGGGCGGTCCCGGTGGCCCGGACGACCCAGCGCAGGCCGTCCTCGGTGCGTCCGGTCAGGGCCAGGGTCAGCGCGGAACCGGCCAGCGACGACACGTCCCCGACCTCGGTGTCGACGGGGACGACGATCTGCCCGCCGGTCTCGGTGTAGCCCACGGACACGCTGGTCGGACGCGGCCCGGGACCCGACGACAGGACGCCCACGGCGGTGAGGCGCAGGCGGGACCAGCACCAGGCCGGGGTGCCGAGCTCGACGACGGGCGACGGTCGGACCGGTTCCCTCGACCCGGCCGCCCCGCGTGGGCCGACGCCGTCGGTGTGGAGGCTCACGAGAGGCCTTTCGCTGTCGTCGGGAGGGCGGTCGGTGCACGGATGGCCCGGATCGACCGTCTGCCCCGCCCCACCGGCACGAGAGGTTCTGGGTGCGCGCGGCGCACGAGGGTGCGGGTCGGGGTGGTCGTGCAATGACGGTGCTCGGGTCCGCGGACCCGGGGGACCGCGGCCTGGAGACCAGGCGGCGTCCCGCACTCCTGCGAGGCTGTGTGACAGCACCCCCAGTTATAGACCATCCCCGCAGGCAGTCGCGGCGGAGCGGTCGACGATGCTGGATCCTTGAGCCTCGGACTCCAGATCGACCTCACCGGCAGGACGGCCCTCGTCTCGGGGTCGACCCAGGGCATCGGGGCGGCCATCGCCGTCGAGCTCGCCCGGGCCGGGGCTGGACGTTCGTCGTCAATAGCCGTGACGAGGACCGGACCACCACGGCGGCGCAGGCCGTCCGCGACGAGGTCGGCGGCGCTCCTTCGAGGTGAACGTGCTCTCGGCCGTCCGCCTGGTCCGGACCTACCTGCCGGGCATGATCGAGCGCCGGTGGGGCCGGGTCGTCAGCATCGCCAGCGACTCCGCGATCGTCACGCCGGCCGAGATGATCCACAGTCGAGGACTTCGCGCGCGAGCTCGCCGGTGACCTCCCGTGGGACGAGGCGGAGCCGAGGTTCATGGCGGAGGACCGCCCGCAGTCGCTGGTCCAACGCCTGATCGAGCCGCCGGAGATCGGCCGGCTCGTCGCCTACCTCAGCTCCGACCTCGCCTCCGCCACGATCGGGGGTGCCGTCCGCGCCGACGGGGGTTACGTGGACTCGATCCTCCCCTGACGCCTGACCCCTGGCCCTCGCACCGGGTCGGGACCTCGAGGTGCGGTCGACGTCGAGAGCCAGACCTCGACGCTCAAGTCTCACTCGCCCCTTCAGACCCATCGGTTGCGCCTTCCCTGAGACCTGCTTAAGGTCGCCGCACCGACGGGGTCGTCGGCTCAGCTCGGGGCTGACGAGAGGGATCGATCGTGCCGGCACGGGTTGACATGCTGCGGAGAACGACGCGGCTGGGACTGCTCGCCGCGCTGAGCCTGGGGCTGCCGCTGCTCGCAGGTCCGGCGTGGGCGGGCGGCAACGGCAGGTCGGTGCAGGACCCGCCGCCGGCGTCGCCGTCAGCGTCGGGCGTCGAGCAGTCGCCGGTCGTCGGCGTACCCGTCCTCACCGCCGCGCAGCAGCGCGAGACGGCCCGCAAGGACGCCGAGGTGGCCAGGGCCTTCGGGCAGACCGGCCCGAACGCGCGCTCCCTCGCCGCGGTTGACGACGAGCCCGACCTGCCGAGCCACAAGTCGCTCAAGTCGGTAAAGCAGAAGGCGCAGTCGCGCACCTACTGGTGCGGCCCGGCGACGCTGGCCACGCTCGTCCAGGTCGACGGCACCAAGATCTCCCAGACCACCGCGGCGAAGCGGCTGAAGACCACCCGCAACGGGACCAACTGGTACAGCGGGGCGGGGAACTACCCGATGGAGAAGGCGCTCGAGCACTACGGCGACGACGTCGAGTACGCCGCGGCCAACCTCCCGTACAGCCCGAGCAAGTCGGACAAGGAGACGTACAAGAAGCGCCTCGTGACCGACATCGCCGTGCACAAGCAGGGCATCGCCGGCAACGCGGTCGAGGTCACCAACGGCCCGCACCTGAACGGCCACCCCAACCGGACCATCTACCACTGGGTCGCGGTCCGCGGCTACGACGACGACGGCGAGACCACCCGCTACGCGGACCCGGTCTCCGGCTCGGGCATCTCCTGGCAGGGGCCGGTCGACCGCTACAACGAGATCGACTCCGACAAGATCGTCACGATCTTCGGGGCCCGTGGCTACATCTGGTAGGTCGCGGCCCCTCGTCGTCGGCCTGACCGTCCTGCTGCTGGCCGGGTGCTCGGCACCGACGACGCCGGCCCGACCCGGCGCCTCCGCGACGGCCCCGGCCACCGCGGCGACCCCCGCGACCTCGCCCGGCCCGACCACCGCCCCGGCGACGGTCAGCGCCGAGGAACCGTGCCGCGTCGAGCTGCCCGCGCGGTGGCAGGCGGCCCTCGACGACGGTGTCGTCGACCCGGCGAAGGGCGAGACCCTCACGGTCGCGCTCGGCGCCGCCGACGGGACGACGTTCCTGGTGTCCACGGTCAAGGGCGAGCAGCACGTCCTGGAGTGGCGCCGGGGCGACGAGCGCGGCGTGGTGCAGGACCTCGGGCTCGACCACCCGGAGTGGCAGGTGCTCGGCGCGACCTGGGACGGCCGCTACCTGGCCTACCGCGTCGACCAGTCGTACTCGAGCTTCGAGGACTTCTCCCTCTACGTCTGGGACAGCCGGAGCACCGCCAAGCCGGTGCGCGTCGCGCACGGCGAGCCCGACCGTCACGGCGACCTCATGCAGACGCCGTTCGTCGACCCGGTCCTGGCCGACGGCTGGCTCTACTGGACCCAGACCCGTGACGCCGACCCGGAGCACACCGTCCTGTCGGGCTACCGCCTGGAGGACGGCCGCACCGTACGGCTGAGCAAGGGCTACGGCCGGGCGCCCGTCCGTTTCGGCGACGACCTCGTCTGGGCGGACAGCGACGGGCCGGGGAAGACCAGCACGCTGCGGATGCTGGACCTCGCGACGCACGAGCCCGCCGAGGTGCCGGCCGCGCTGGCGGGCGTGCGCGGCCCGTACTACCTGGCCGGCGACGCCGACACCCTGACCTGGGTCGGCGGGGCCAAGGGTCGTGAGGTCGACGTCTGGCGGGCCGGCTGGCCGGAGCCGCGGCGGCTCCTCGAGGCGGACGACTCGCCCCAGCTGCCGCGGATCGCCGGCGACGTGGTCGTCTACGCGGCGGACGACGCGATGTACGCGGCCGACCTGCGTAGCTGGTCCTCCGCGCAGGTCACCCCGACCTACGGCGGCATCTACGCCGACGGCGGCCCGGTCGTCACCGTCGGCTTCGCGCCCGCGTCGAAGGACCGCGGCTCGGTGCAGACCCTGCTCGACACCGACGCGGTCGGCCCGCTCGGGCGCACCGGCTGCTGAAGCCGGACGAGGACCGGTGCCGCCCGGCGGGCCCGGATCAGACCGTGCCGAGAGCCGGTGCCCGTCGGCGCCGGACGATGTGGGGGAGCCCACGGCCGACCATCGCGAAGGTCCCGCCGATCCGCCGCGGCCACGACGGGTCGGGGGCGGGGGTGTGGGAGGCCAGGTCCTCGAGGTCGACGTAATGGGTCCGGACCGGGCCGATGCCCTCGAGGTCCAGCGCGAGCGCGTGGGTGACGAGGCCGTCGGCCTCGGCGCCGCCCGCGTCCAGCAGGTCGTCGGAGACCAGCAGGTACTCCGGCACCGCGACGGGGTTCTTGAGCAGCCGGTGGACGTGGATCACGTCCACCCCGACGAGCTTCTCGCGTCGACGGATCGTCTGCGTGGCCACCTCGCCGACGTGCGCGACGAACTTGAGCTTGAGCCCGTTGGTCTGCTTGCAGCTGCCGCAGGGACACATGTTGAGCTCGATGAAGCGGCGCTCGGTGTGGAAGGCGCGGTGCATGGCGACCGTCGCGTCCGTGGCCGCGGCCAGCGCGGACGCACCGTCGAGGGAGTCCACGTCGCGGGCGAGGAACGCGGCGTCGCCCTCGATCTCGATCAGCCGGAAGCCCCGGGCCGCGTCGACGATCCGGTCGAGCATGCGGGCCGTCGCCGCCTCGGCGTGCCCGAGCACGCTGCGGTGGAAGGTCATGTACTCGGTGTAGCCGCCGATGTCGGCGATCAGCAGCAGCGCGCGCCTGGTGGGCATCTTGCGGACGCTAGCAGCGCGGGTCGACCAGGGCCAGACCCCGGAGGGCCCAGCCGTTAGCGTGTGCGCAGCATGACTGCCCCGGCCGCGTTCCCCGACGACCTCGCGGCCCTGCTCGGGCCCGCCGGACCACTCGGCCGGCCGCTGCGGGTGCTCGGGCTCTTCGCGCACCCGGACGACGAGGTCTTCTGCATGGGCGGCACCATCGCCCGCGCCTCTGCGGCCGGGGCCGAGACCGCCGTCGTGTCCCTGACCCGGGGCGACGCCGGGCAGATCCGCGACTCGGCGACGGCCACCCGCCGCACGCTCGGGGCCACCCGGGTCGCCGAGCTCCACGCGTCCGCGGCGGCGCTCGCCATCGACCACGTCGAGTGCCTCGACCTCGGCGACGGCACCCTGGCCGGCCGGCCCTTCCCCGAGGTGGTCGCGCTGGTCCGCTCGATCCTGGAACGTCTCGCGCCCGACGTGGTCGTCACGTTCGGCGAGGACGGGGGCTTCGGCCACCCCGACCACATGACGTCCTCGCGCGCCGTGCTCGCCGCCCGGGCGCAGCTGACGCGCCCGCCCCGGGTGCTCCACGCCCGGTTCCCGGCCCAGGACCGCCTCCTGCTCGACCTGCTCGTCGACTGGCTGACCTCGGGCGAGGAACGGTTCGCCGGCACCGCGGGCTTCGGGAACGCCCTGCGCCTGTTCGCCGACGGCTCGTCGGTCCTCGGCTTCGCCGCCGACCACCTGCAGGTCCAGTGGTTCCCGGCCGGGTCGTACGTGATCGAGCAGGGCGAGCCGTCGAACGAGCTGTTCTGCCTCCTGTCCGGCACCGTCGACATCGTGGTGGAGGACGCCGCGGGGACGCTCGTCACCAAGGACAGCAGCGGGCCGGGCTCGTTCGTGGGTCAGGACGGTCTGGCGAGCGGCCGCCCGCGCAACGCCCACGTGATCGCCCGCGACGACGTGACGTGCTTCGTCCTCGCGCCCCGCGGCCGTGACCTGTCGGCCGGGCGGGGCATCGGGGCGACCGCGACCGTGACCGCACCGGAGGCGGGAGGGCGGACGCCCGTCGTGCCCCCCGCGCCGGCGGGCGACGTCACGCTGGACGTCGGCGCCGCCCTCGACCAGAAGATCGCCGCCCTGGTCGCGCACCGCTCGCAGTACGCGCTGGACCCCGAGCTGCTGCCCCGCCGGGTGCTCGGGCCGCTGCTGGGCACCGAGCACTTCACCGTGGTCGGCTAGGGCGGCGACGTGGGCGCGGCCGGGGTCCTGCGCGAACGGCTCCGCGGCACGCGGCAGGCGCTGCGGCACCGTGACCTGGCCCGGCTCCTGCTCGTCTGGGGCGTCTGGATCACGGCCGACTGGGCGCTGCTGATCACCGTCTCGCTGCTGGCGCTCGACGCCTCCGGGCCGGCGGCCGTCGGGCTCGTCGGGGCCGTACGCGTCCTCCCGGCGGCGCTGCTCAGCGCACCCGCGTCGGTGCTGACCGACCGCTGGTCCCGCAGCCGGCTGCTTGCCGCGGTCTACGCCGGCTCGTCCGTCCTGGCCGGCCTCCTCGTGTGGTGCGCGGTGACGGACGCCGGGCTCCCGGCCCTGCTCGTGGTCGTCGCGGCCGGCTCGGCGCTGTCGGCGGCCGTCCGGCCCACGTTGCAGGCGATGGTGCCGACCCTGGTCACCTCACCCACCGACCTGATCGCCGCGAACGCCGGCTTCGCGACGCTCGAGGCGCTGGGCACGGTCGTCGGGCCGGGGCTCTGCGCGGCCCTGCTCGGGGTGCTGGGCCCCCCGGGCGTGCTCGGCGTGCTGGTGGTGCTCCTCGGCGTGGCCGCGGTCGTCGCCGCGACGATCCGGACCCCGTTCGTGCCGGCCCGGCGCGTGCCCGGCTCGACCCGGGACGCGTGGCTGGCACCCCTGCTCGGTTTCCGGGTGCTCGCACGGCCCGGGCTGCGGCCGGCCGTCTCGCTCTTCCTCGGCCAGACCGTGATGCGCGGGCTCCTGAACGTCTTCGTGGTCCTCGTCGCCACCTCCGTGGTCGGCGGCTCGGAGTCGCTGGCCGGCCGCCTCTTCATCGCGATGGGCCTGGGCGGGCTGGTCGGCGCCGTCGTGGCGATGGGTCTGGGACCGCGGCGCGGGAGCCGCTGGATCGCCCTCGGGATCGTGCTCTGGGGCCTGCCGGTCGTGGCGATCGGGATCTGGCCGCAGGCCGGTCCCGCCTCGGCCTCGCTCGCCCTGCTGGGCTTCGGGAACGCGCTGCTCGACGTCTCCGGCTACACGCTGGTCAACCGGCTCGTGCCCGACCACCTCGCGGGGCGGGCCTGGGGGGCGTTCAACGCGCTCGCCGCCGCGGTCGTCGCCCTCGGCTCGCTGCTCGCCCCGCCGCTCGTGGCGGCGCTCGGGCTGGGCGGGGCGATGGTGCTGACCGGCGCCGTGCTCGCGCTGGCCCCGGTGCTGACCTGGCGGCGGCTCAGCCGCCTCGACGCCCTGGCCGGGGGGCGTACGGAGGACGTCGAGCTGCTGCGCCGGGTGCCGCTCTTCGCCGCCCTGTCGCTCGTGGGCGTCGAGCGCCTGGCCCGGAGCGCCCAGGTCCGGCGGGTCGACCCCGGGACCGACGTCGTCCGCCAGGGCGAGCCGGCGGCCGAGTTCTACGTCCTCGCGTCCGGTGCGGCGGTGGTCGTCCGCGACGGGCGGGAGGTCCGCCGGCTGGGTGCGGGCGAGGCCTTCGGCGAGATCGCCCTCCTGGAGCCGGGTCCCCGGACGGCCACCGTCACCACGCTGACGCCGGCACGGCTGCTGGTCCTCGACCGCGACGGCTTCGTCGGCGCCGTCACCGGGCACCGGCCCACCGACGACCTCGCCCGCGCCCGGCTGGCCTCGCTGCACGCCGCCGACGAGGAGCGCGGCCCGGACGCGGTCGAGGAACCTCCGCTCCCGTAGCTCCTGCGCTTCGACGGCCGGTCCGGGACCCGCCGCCCGGAGACGCCCTGGTCCCGGTGATTCGGGACGGAAGTCCCTGTCGCCGCCCCCGGGCAGGGGCGTTCACTGAGGTGGTCAGCGGAGGACCCGAGGCGCGCACGAGTTGGGGGACTCAGGGGGCGCCGGAGGTCACCGCTGCCGACCGAGGTGGGGAGCAGGACCGAGCCGGGTGCTGCCCTCCACCGCGGTGACGTGTCGAGGCCCCCGGGAGGCAGACGTGCTGGCCGACCCGGAGGCCCCCGTGGTCGCACTGTCGCAGCGCCGTCTCGAGCTGCTGATGCAGGCCGACCGCGCCATCCTGAGCGAGCTGTCGATGACGACCGTCCTCCGTCAGATCGCCTCGTCGGCCCGTGACCTCGTCGACGCCCGCTACGCCGCCGTGGGCGTGGTCGGGACCGACGGGGAGCCGGCGGAGCTCGTCCACGTGGGGACGCCGGACGACGCGGTCCGCAGGAACGGCGGGCTCGCCGCCGACCACGGCCTGCTCGGGGTGCCGATCACGGTCCGGGACGCGGTCCACGCCAACCTCTACCTCTCCGAGCCCGCCGGGGGTGGAGGCTTCACCGCGGAGGACCGTGCCGTGCTCGACGCCCTCGGGGTGACGGCCGGCTTCGCCATCCAGAACAGCTGGCTCTACGAGGACAGCCAGCGCCGCCAGCACTGGGCCGAGGCGGTGGCCCAGGTCAGCTCGGCCCTGCTGGACCCGTCGCCCGGCGACGACCCGGTCGCCCTCATCGCGGACACGGTCCTGGCGCTGACCCGGGCCGACGTCGTCTCGGTCGTCGTGCCCGCGTCCGAGCCGGGGACGTTCCGGGTGCAGCTCGCCCGGGGCGTACGGGCGTCCGAGATCGAGGGCATGACCTACCCGGCCCTGCGCAGCGTCGCCGCCCTCGCGCTGGCCACCGGCAAGGGCGTCCGGATGGGCTCGCAGGAGGTGGAGGAGGGTTTCGTCATCCACCTGCGCTCGATCGTGGACGTCGGCGCGGTGCTGGGACTGCCCCTCCACGGCTCCGAGGGCTCGCGCGGCGCGCTGGTCGTGGTCCGGCGGCACGGGCGCCCGGCGTTCGACCTCAGCGACCTCGTGCTGAGCGAGTCGTTCGCCGCGCAGGCGGCCCTGGCCATGGAGCTGGCCCAGGCGCGCGCCGACCAGCAGCAGCTGGTCGTGCTGCAGGACCGCGAACGCATCGCCCGCGACCTCCACGACCACGTCATCCAGCGGCTGTACGCCCTCGGGCTCACGCTCGAGGGCCTGGCCGGCTCGTCGGACCCGGTCACCGCGCCCCGGCTCGTCTCGGTCGTCGACGACCTGGACGTGACCGTGCGGCAGATCCGCAACCTGATCTTCCGGCTGCAGGCGTCGGAGACGGTCCGGACGCTCCGGTCCGCCGTCCTCGAGGTCACCGACGAGGCGACGCCCGGGCTCGGCTTCGACCCCGACGTGAGCTTCGAGGGCCCGGTCGACACGCTCGCCGACGAGGCGCTCGTCGGTGACGTCGAGGCGGTCTGCCGCGAGGCGCTCAGCAACGTGGTGCGTCACGCCCGGGCGTCGAGCGTGTCCGTCCGGGTGACCGCCTTCGGCGCCGCGCTCACCGTGGTGGTCTCCGACGACGGGATCGGGCTGGACCGGCTGTCGCGGCGCAGCGGTCTGCACAACCTCGAGCGGCGCGCGCTCCAGCGCCAGGGGAGCTGTCGCCTCAGCCGGCGGCCGGCGGGCGGGACGGTGCTGCGATGGTCGATCCCGCTGACGTGACCCGGCCCCCGATCCGGCTGTTCCTGCTCGACGACCACGAGATCGTCCGGCGGGGGATCACCGAGCTGCTCTCGAGGACCTCCGACATCGAGGTCGTCGGCGAGGCCTCGACGGTCGCGCAGGCGCTGACGAGGATCCCGGCCTGCCGGCCCGACGTGGCGGTGCTCGACGCCCGCCTGCCGGACGGCAGCGGCATCGACCTGTGCCGCGAGGTGCGGTCGCGCCACCCTGCGACCCGGTGCCTCGTCCTCACCTCGTACGACGACGACGAGGCGCTCTTCGCCGCGGTGCTGGCGGGGGCGTCGGGCTACCTGCTCAAGCAGATCCGCGGGTCCTCGCTGACCGACGCGATCCGGGCCGTGGCCGCCGGGCAGTCGCTGATCGACCCGCTCATGACCGGCAAGCTGCTCGAACGACTCCGGCGCCCGCCGGAGCCCGACAGCCGCATCAGCGGGCTGTCCGAGCGCGAGCTCGAGATCCTCGACCTCATCGCCGAGGGTCTCTCCAACCGGGAGATCGGGCAGCGGCTGTTCCTGGCCGAGAAGACGGTGAAGAACTACATCTCCAGCCTGCTGTCGAAGCTGAAGCTGCAGCGCCGTACCCAGGCCGCCGTCCTGCGGACCGAGGTCCGCCACGACGAGTCGGAGGCACGCGGCTGAGCCGGTCCGCCGCCGGGTCTCCGGCGGGACCCCGCCCGGCCGGCGCGCTGGAGGGGGGGTCCAGATCGCGGCAGACGACCGGGCGGGGCGACATGGCAGCCCCCCCGCCGGGGCCGCGCCGCGAGCAGGCGTACCCGCCGGGGCGGCTCGGCCCCGAGCCAGCCTCGTCGCACCCCGGGGCCGACCGCGAGCGTCGATGGTCCTCGATCGCGGGACCTTGGTCCCGCGTACGGATCGCCCACCGTCCCTGTCAGCCCAGCTCGTTGCTGATCTCGACCAGGTTGCCGTCCGGGTCGCGGATGTACACGCTCCGCAACGGGCCCCGGGCACCCGTCTGCGGGCCCGGTCCCTCGAGGACCGCGACCCCGTGGGCGGCGAGCTCGGCCTGCACGACGTCGAGCGGGTCCGAGGTGGTGAAGCAGAGGTCACCCGTCCCGGGTCCGGGACGGGCGGCTTTCGGCTCGTACTCGTTCCCGGCCTGGTGCAGGTTGATCTTGCTGTCGCCGAAGTGCAGCGCCACGTGGTCGTCCTCGAACACCACGGCCTCCATGCCGAGGACGTCGACGTAGAAGCGGACCGTCCGCTCGAGATCGACTACGGTCAGCACGAGGTGGTCGAGCTGGTCGATCCGCACGCTGACCTCCTCGGACCCGAGGAGCCGCCCGTTCCGGCAACCCCGTCCGGGTCGTACTTGCAGTGCGTCTGGTCACCGTACGACACGTCCCCGTCAGCAGCGGACTGCCGACCCTCCAGGGGCCAGACCCGCCCCCGTCGCGACCCTGCGGTTCCGCAGACCCGGTATCTGCGATCGATGACACCGGCGCCGCGGACGAGAAGCGTGAGGGGCATGGCCCACCTTGCCGCCGACCGCTCCGAAGTACGCCCCGGCCCGACGTCTCTCGTACGGAGCTCGAGCGTGCCTGCCCGCGGCCCGCTCGCTGGTGCGCCGTCACCCGCTGGGCGCCTTCTTCGTGCTGGCGTGCCTGTTCTCCTGGGGCCCTACGGCGCCTGGCTGCTCGGCTGGTCGTCCTTGAGCGGGCCGGCGGGCTTTGCCCCCTTCGTCGCGGCGGTCGTCGTACTCGCGCTCTCCGAGGGACGCTTGGGCTTGAAGGACCTGGCCGGGGCCGCGATCGTGCTCACCGTCGTGTGGCAGGCGGGTGAGAACAGCGTGGCGGCGCTCCGCGCTTAGACGTAGCTCTCGGTGCTGCTGGCCGTGATGCTCTTCCTCACCGGCCCCGACCTCGTCGTGATCATGGCCGTGAGCGCTGTCATCGCAAGCGTCTAGCGCTTCGCCCGGGAGAGCGTCCTCGTCGCGATGCTGCTGCACGCGACCAACAACAGCGTCAGCGGTGAGCTTGCGAGCCCGCTCTTCACTGGCGCCGACGCGGTGCACCTGCACCTGTCCATGGCCCTCGGCTGGGTCGTCATCGCGCTCGTGCCAGCGGGGCACCGGGCCCGGGACCCGGTACGGGAGGAGTGACCAGAAGGGCTAGCCGGACCCGGCAACCGTGCAGCCGCAGGTCTGGCCGACGACCAGGTTGCCCCGCACCCGCAGATGGGTCTGCGGCGTCAGAGGATCCGCGACGAGCCGCAGCAGCTGGGTGCACCCGGTGGTGGCGAGGTAGACGACGTCCTGGCGCACGGTCGTCAGGGTCGGGATGGAGTAGGCGGCGGCACGTGTGCCGCCCATCGAGACGACGGCAACGTCTTCCGGGACGCGCACGCCGAGCTCGTGGCAGGCCCACAGGACACCAATGGCCTGGACGTCGGACGCGACGAAGAGGGCCGTGGGTCGCCGGCCGTGAAGCGTGGCCGGACGCCCGTGGTCGCTCAGGAGGAGTCTGGCGGCTTGGTCACCTCCCGCTTCGCTCTGGTCGGCGAAGGCGACGAGCTCGTCCCCCGCGTAGACGCCGCGCAGCCGTTGCTGGGCACGCCAGCCCGCCAACCGTCTCGCTTCCGAACCAATCCGAGGGGGCCCGACGACGCAAGCGATCAGGTCGTGCCCGTGGTTCTGGAGGTGGTCCACGGCGGCTGCGGCGTCGAGATGGTCCTCGGGCTGGACGGAGGAGCACCCGGCCCAGCTACCCGGGTCGTCGAAGACGAGGACCGGCTGCTCGACCTCCTGCAGCGTTGGTCCGACGAGCGTGGTGCCGCCCGAGATGATCAACCCGTCCACACGCCGGTCGACGAAGGTCCGGAGCAGCTTCAGCTCGTCTGGCTGGTAGCCATGGGTGTTGGCCGCGAGCATCAGGTAGCCCTGGTCGTTCAGGTTCTGCTCGACGGCCTCCGCCAGTGCGCCGAAGAAGGGGTTGCCCCGGTTCGGGGTCAGGAACCCGACGGTCCGCGTGCTGCCGGCGCGAAGCGCGCTGGCGATGGCGTTCGGCCGGTAGCCCAGCTTCTGCACCGCGTCGAGGACCCGGGCGCGGGCCTGGGCCGAGGCCGGACGTGGTCCGTTGTTGAGGACGTAGCTGACGACGGCGGGGGAGACACCAGCCTCCCGTGCGACGTCCGACCGGGTCACGACCACGGACGACCGTACGTCACCCCGGAGCGCCGCAGGGATGAAGGACGCGCGTCGGTCGATCCACCGGACCGCGCTCGAGCCCGAGGTCCTCGCGGCCGGCGTACGACGACTGGGCTCCGGGACTGGTGATGGCGAACGTGCCAGCTCGGACGCCCACGGTCACGGCCTCTTCGAGCGTGGCACCCCGGGCGAGCTCGACCGCGACCGCGCCGACGAAGGCGTCGCCGGCCCCCGTGGTGTCGACGGTGTTCACGCCCTTCTCGGCCGGTGCGTGCCCGGACGACCACGCGTCTGCCCAGCACGCTCCCTCAGCCCCGACGGTGACGACGACCGACCGGGCGCGGCCGCGCAGCTCGTCGACGGCGCGCGCTGCCTGTGCCGCACCTCCCACCGGACGGCCCAAGAGGCCGCTCGCCTCCGCCTCGTTGAGCACCAACGGGTCGCAGGCCGCCAACAGGTCGTCTGCGACCGGCTGGAACGGGGCGAGGTTGAAGATCACGCGAGCACCCGAGGCCTCAGCGGCGCGGATGGCGGCGGTGAAGATCTCCGGCAGGACCTCGGCCTGAGCGATCATCGTCGCTGCTCCGGTCTCGTCTGCGACGCGACCGATGGTGCGGCGGACCCGGTCGGTCGTCAGGGCGAAGTTGGTGCCGGGAACCACGGTGATGGAGTTCTCGCCCGAGTCGTCGACCGACACCAGGCCGAGGCCGGTCCGACCGCGACTGATGATCTCCACGTCGGCAGTGTCCACGCCCTCCGAGCGCAGCTGCCGGATGAGCAGGGCGCCGTCGTCGTCGTCGCCCACCGAGGCCACGAGCGTCACGTCGCCGCCAAGCCTCGCTGCCGCCACCGCCTGGTTCGCGCCCTTGCCCCCGGGCTGCTTGAGCAAACTCGTGGCGAGCACGGTCTCACCCGGGCCGGGCGGGGCCGGCACTCGGACGATGTAGTCCTGGTTCGCCGACCCGACGACGATGACCTTCGCGGGGCGTGGCGAAGGCGCGGGACCGACGACGCCGGCTTCAGCGACGGTCACTTCTCCCCGCTGGTCAACGACAGCCGACCGAAGAACCTCTGCAGCACGAGCATGCTGATCGCCGGGACCAGCGCCAGCAGCACGGTGCCCGCGAAGTTCTGCCCGTAGTCGGCGGAGCGTTCGCCGAAGGTGCTGGCCAGGGCGACCGGGGCCAGCTGCAGGCGCGTGTTGCTGATCACCAGCAGCGGCCAGAGGTAGGCGGTCCACTGCCCGAGGAAGATCAGCACCGCCGAGTTGGTCAGCGCGGGCCCGCTGATGCGCAGGTAGAGCCCGAAGAGGATCCGTGGCTCCGACGCCCCGTCCAGCATCGCGGCCTCGCGGTACGAGGCCGGGATGCCGAGGAAGTACTGGCGCAGGTTGAACACCGCGAGCCCGTTGCCGATGCCCGGCAGGATGAGCCCGATGAGCGTGTTCCCGAGCCCCCACGTGATGAACTGCTGCGACAGCGGGATCGCGATGGCTTCGAAGGGGACCATGAAGCTGATGACGACCAGGGCGAACACGATGTTGCGGCCCGGAAAACGGTAGACGGCGAGCGTGTATGCCGCCATCGCCGAGACGAGGAGACCGATCAGCACCGAGGCGATGCAGACGAACGCCGAGTTGAGCAACGCGCGGGAGAAACCCGAGTCGAGCAGGAGGCGGCTGTAGTTGTCGAGCGTCACCTCCGTGGGCACGAACAGCTGCCAGGTCAGCGGCGACATGCTCGACAAGATGTCCTCGGTCGGACGGAACGAGCCGACGAGGATCCACAGGGCGGGCAGGATGAAGGCGACCGCCACCAGGACGGCGACGGCGGTGAGCACGGCTGTCACCATGGGCCGCGAGCCGACCTGGCGACGCGAGCCGCCGGCGGCCGGGGCGGCGACCGCGACGTCCGGCTGGACGGTGGTCACGAGGACTCACCCTCCTCACGCAGCAGCCGGAACTGCAGCAGCACGAAGAACAGCATGATCGCCGTGAGCAGGACGACCTGCGCGGCGCCGAGGTTACGGCTGCCGTACGCGAACGACGTCCGGTAGGCCTCGAACATCAGCAGGGTGGTGCTGCTCTGCGGCCCGCCGCCGGTGAGCAGCTGGACCGGGACGAAGAGCACGAAGTTCGCGACTGTGTCGGCGACCAGGACGAAGAGCAGCGGCCGACGCAGCATCGGGATCGTGATGCTGAGGAAGGTACGGACCGGGCCCGCTCGGTCGATCTTCGCGGCGTCATAGAGCTCCTCGGGGATGGCCTGCAGCCCTGACACCAGGAAGAGCATCCAGTAGCCGATGCCGATCCACGAAGCGATCACCATGATGGAGGCGAGCGCCTGGCCCGGCGAGGTGAAGAACGGCTGCGGATCGCCCCCGAGCGCGCTGATGATCGCGTTGACCGGGCCCTCGGGGTTGAGCGCAGCGCCCCAGGCGATGCAAGACCCGACGATCGGGATGGTGACCGGGACGAACATGAGCGTCCGCCACAGCCCGACCAGCGGGATCCGCTGGACGAGCAGCACCGCGACGAGCAGCGCGACGAGGATCTGCGCCGGGTTGATGATCAGGTTGAAGACGATCGTCCGGACGATGGTCGCGTTGAAGCCGGGGTCGGCGAACAGGGAGCGGTAGTTGGCCAGGCCGGCGTACGTGGCGGGGATGATCCCGCCGGGGAAGGCCTTGTACAGGCTCGAGGTGATCGCGCCCACCGCGGGCACGATGCGCAGGACGACCAGTGACACCAGGACCGGCGCCAGGAAGACCGCGCCCCAGAAGAGCTCCTGCCGACGCCCGGCCCGCCGCCGCCGCAGCGGCGCGGGCCGGTCCGCCGTCGTCCTCGCAACGCTCACTGGTACTTCTGCCAGGCCGTCTTGAGCTGCGCCGTGCTCGCGTCGATCGCGCTCTTCGGGTCAGCGCCGTTCCGGACGTCCGCGAACATCTGGTTCATGATCGTCTCGAACTCGATGTAGCCGATCGTGGAGATCCGGTTGACCGCCGTGCTGCTGGTCTCGAAGTCGATGATCGTGGCGGCGTCCTTGCCCTGCGGCGAGCTGAAGACGTCCTTGGCGAAGTAGACCTGCTTGCCCTCGGTGCTGGCCGCGAGCTCGGGAGCCGGGAGGTACTTGATGTACCCGCCGCCGCCGTCGTCGACCGCCATCCACTTGATGAAGATCGCGGCGGCCTCCTTCTGCTTGCTGAAGGGGTTCATCGCCAACGACCAGGACCCGGTCGGGGTGGCGGGCTTGCCGCCCTCGAACACCGGCTGCGGTGCGACACCCCAGTCGACCTTGGACTCCTTCAGCTGCGGCAGGAGCCAGGGGCCCTCGACCATGTAGGCGGCCCGCCCGCCGAGGAAGGCCGGGTCGGTCTGCTCGGAGGTGACCCCCTTGGGCGCGACGCCGTCCGCGAACAGGCTGCCGTACCAGGTGAGCGCCTTGACCCAGGCGTCCGAGGAGAAGTCGGGCGTCAGGTTGCCGTCGCCGGAGGCGCCCGGCGACCCGCCGAGCTGCACGGGCAGCGGCTCGAGCTGGTAGTAGCGGTCGAACTGCCCGAAGAGGAAGCCGTACTGGGCGCCGGCGTCCTTGGCCTTCTTCGCGTCGGTGGTCAACTGCTCCCAGGTCATCCGTTGGTCGACCGACGCCGACGGCTCGGGCAGACCGGCCTTCTTGAGCAGGTCCTTGTTGTAGTAGAGCAGCTGGGTGGAGTTCGCGATCGGCAGCGCCCAGAGCTTGTCCTGGTAGACGCCGGCGTCGTACGCGGTCGGGGCGAAGGTGTCCTTGTACTGCGAGAAGGCGCTCGTCAGGTCCTCGGCCTCACCCCGGGCGGCCAGCGCAGAGATACGTGGCTGGTCGGCCCAGTAGACGTCCGGGCTGCCGTCCTTGTTCGCGACACGGGCGTCGATCGTGCTGGCGAGCGAGTCGAAGGGGATGGTCTCGAAGTTGACCTTGATGGTCGGGTGGGCCTTCTGGAAGGCGTCGATCACGTCCTGCATCTTGTCGTTCTTGAGGCTCAGGTGGCTGAGCACGTTGATCGTCGCGGTCGGGTCGCTGACGGGCACCGTCCAACCGCCGGCTGAGGGTGCCGACGACGACGCGTCGGACCCCCCGCAGGCGGTGGCCAGGAGAGCGGTCGTGCCGAGGGCGGCGACGGCGCCGAGCATGCGCCGTCTCGTGAGGGGGTGATTCGGGTGCGTCACGGCGGGGTTCCCTTCGTTGGGTTCGTTCGTGGACGAGCGGAGAGGGTCGTACGGGTGGCCGGAGCCGGTCAGAGACCGCCGACGAGGGTGAGGAAGTGCTCGGTGAAGGCCGCGGCCTCGACGGACCGAGCCACCCGGCAGTTGGCGGGCGGGGCTTCGTCGGTGCGCAGCAGGTCGGTGATCATGACCCCGCGGGCCTGGCCGTCGCCCGTGACGATCGAGACGTGCGCGTCGACGAAGGTGACGAGCTCGGGATGCGTGACGACCGCGACCGCGAGCGGGTCGTGCATGGCGCAGGAGTCGCCGCCGTCGGGTTCGAACCGGCTGATGTGCTCGATCCAGCCGAGGGTCGACTCACCGGCGAAGGGCGCGAACGGGGTGTCGGCGGCGCGCATCCGCTCGGCGTCCGCCGTGGTGAGGCGCACCTGGAGCGTGACGTCCAGACCGACCCAGCGCAGCGTTGCGCCGGACCGCAGCACGGCCGCCGCCGCCTCCGGGTCGACCCAGACGTTGAACTCCCCGGGCATCTTGCGGTCCGGCATGGTGCCGAAGAAGACGCCGCCCATGATCACGATCTCGGCCACGTTCTCGGCGAGCCGTGGCTCCAGCAGGATCGCGGCCGCGACATTGGTCAGCGGCCCGATCGCCACGATGGTGATCTCGCCGGGGTTGGCCATCACGTGCCGGACGATCTCGACCGCCGCGTACCCCTCGGAGGCCGGGCGGGCGCCCGCGCTGAGAGCGAGGACCTCGTCGGACGGGGTCCGCCTCACCTCGGGGTGGGTGAAGGCCGCCGCGGCGCCCTTGACGATCGGGATGTCGCCGAGGTCGAGCCGGCGCGCCAGCTCACCCGTGAGGATCGTTGCGCTCTCGACATCGGTGTTGCCGTTGACCGTCGTGATCAGGTCGATCTGGATGTCCGGATCCGCGTGGGCCAGCGCGAGAGCGAAGCCGTCGTCGATGTCGGACCCGGGGGCGCCCATGGCGAGATCGGTGTCCAGGATGATGCGCTTCACTATGTGAACTCCCTCGTTCAACTCGTGTTGCGCGAGAGTAAACACGAGTTGCGGCCGGGGCCGCAAGGGGGGTACCAAGACCGTGTCGCGCTCGTGATCTTGTTTGCTGCAGACGATCGAGCTTGAGCATCAGCGCGAAACGCTGACTCCCGGCACCTCGCTGCAACAGCAGGACGCCGGGAGTCAGCGCTTTCTTGCTCCGAAGCGCTGATCCGGAGGAGTAGGGGGCCGGCCGACCGTCAGTGAGCGGCGACCGGGACGGGCTCGGCGTGCGCGTCCGTGCGGGCGACGCGGGTGCTCTTGCGGTGGATGATCAGCCCGCCCGCGAGGGCGACGGCGAAGAGCACGGCGCTGGAGATGGTGAAGGCGACGTGGTAACCGTGCAGGACGGCGTACGCCTGGACGTCCTGGATCCCCGGGTTGGCGGCGGCGTAGCGGCGCACCGAGCCGGCGTAGATCGTGCTCAGCAGCGCGGTGCCGATGGAGCCGCCGATCTGCTGCATGGTGTTGACGGTCGCCGAGGCCACGCCCGCGTCCTCCCGCTGGACGCCGGAGGTGCCGGTGGAGATCGCCGAGGAGAAGATCAGGCCCATCCCGAGGCCGATCACGACGAGCCCGGGCAGCACGACGGTGACGTACGAGCTGTCGAGCTCGGTCCGGGTCAGCAGCAGCAGGCCGATCGAGGCCAACATGCCACCGATGAAGATCAGCAGCTTGGGTCCGACCCGGGGCAGCAGGGGGCCGCCGATGACGTTCGAGCTGAAGATGATCGACAGCGGCATGGCGACGAAGGCGAGGCCCGTCTTCAGCGCGCTGTAGCCGAGGCTCAGCTCGAGGTAGTAGGTCAGGAACAGGAAGATCCCGAACATCCCGATCGCCGCGAGGCCGAGGGCCAGCATGGCGCCGCCGCGGTCCCGGTCGAGGATGATGCGCAGCGGCAGCAGCGGGTGCGCGACCCGCTGCTGGATCAGCACGAAGGCCACGATCAGCGCGGCGCCGACGGCGAGGCTCGCGACCGTGACGGGAGCCCCCCAGCCGTTCACCTCGGCGTTCGAGAAGCCGTAGACGACGCCGACGAGGCCGAGGGTGATCGTGAGGATGCCGGGCACGTCGAACGTGGGACGCCCGCTGGGCTGCGACTTCGGGAGCAGGACCGCCGCGCCGATGATCGCGACGACGGCGAAGAAGACGTTCACGTAGAGGCACCAGCGCCAGGAGGTGAACTCGGTCAGCACGCCTCCGAGCAGCAGACCGACGGCCGCACCGGACCCGGCCACCGCACCGAAGACGCCGAACGCCCGGCCCCGCTCGCGCGGGTCGGTGAACGTCGTCGTGAGCAGCGACAGAGCCGCCGGCGCGAGCAGGGCCCCGAAGGCCCCCTGCAGCGCCCGCGCGCCGACGAGCGTGCCGAACGTGGGGGCGAGCCCGCCCAGGACCGACGCCAGCGCGAAGCCGGCGAGGCCGATGATGAAGATCTTCTTGCGGCCGAACAGGTCGCCGATCCGGCCACCCAGGAGCAGGAGCCCGCCGAAGGCGAGCGAGTAGGCCGTGATGATCCACTGGCGGCTGTCGTCGGTGAAGCCGAGGTCGCGCTGCGCGCTCGGCAGCGCGATGTTCACGATGGTCGCGTCGAGCACGACCATGAGCTGGGCGATGGCGATGACGCCGAGGGCCAGCCAGCGGTGGTTGCCGCGCTGCCCCTTCTCGGAGGATGCGCGCGACGGCGCGATGGTCTGGACCATGGGTGGGCTCTCCAGCAGTAGAGGGGAGCGCACGACCGCGGGCGCCGTACGTCTCCAACCGGGTCCGGCCCGGTTCCATTCCGCCGGTTCGCCCTCGTGCAGCACCGCTCGCGGCTTAGGATCTGCCGATCCCGAGCCAAAGGTTTCTCAGAATGACGCTGCGCCGTGCCCTGTCCGGGCTGTCCCTCCTGGCCCTCGCGGGTGCCGCCGCGCTCGTGCCGGGCACCGCCTCGGCCGCGGCAGCGGCGATCGAGGTGGACGGCGCCCGCGTGCAGTTCGCCAGCCGGACGACGGCCTCGGCCTCGGTCACCTACACCTGCGGGACGCCTGGCTCGACCGTCTCCGACACCCTCACCGTGATCGTCTTCCAGCCGCTGGCCGAGCAGGGCTACAAGGCGGCGGCCGACAACGGGGACGAGGGGACGCCCGTGCAGTGCGACGGCGTCGCCCACGCGGCGACGCCGGTGGCGCTGCAGGTGCGGGAGGGCGTGTTCGCCGACGGCCCCGCCGAGGTCGCGCTGCTCGTCGGCGACGGGCTCGACGAGGACGACATCCTCTACCAGGACGTCGACGTGGTCGGCGTGCCCGCGCCGGAGGTGACGGTCTCCACGAACGCCTCGCCCGAGCCGGCCCGCAAGGGCAAGAAGATCACCGTCAAGGGCACGGTCGCCCGGGACGACAAGCCGGTCAAGGTCAAGGCGACCCTCTACTTCGCCAAGGACGGCGGCGACTTCACCAAGGTCAAGACGGTGAAGAGCGACAAGAAGGGCCGCCTGTCGACGACGGTCAAGGCCAGCCAGTCGGGGACGTTCGCGTACGGCTACGGCGGCGTCGTCGACGACGGCGACCACGTCGAGGTGATCCCGGTGGCCAAGACGTACAAGAACTGCACGGCCCTGAACAAGGTCTACGAGAACGGCGTCGGCAAGAAGGGCGCGGTGGACAAGGGCGGGTCGGTGGACGACTTCACCGTCGACGACGCCACGTACAAGAAGAACAAGAAGAGCGACCGCGACAAGGACGGCATCGCCTGCGAGCGGTAGGCGGACGACGGGGAGCGGCACCCGCCGGGTCCGTCACACTCCACGGGTGACTCGTGGTGCGGTGCAGCCGCTCGTACGCCCGCCCCGGCTTCACCTGGGCCGGGCGGGCTCGGCGAGCCGGCTGGAGCTGTTCTTCGACCTGGCGTACGTGCTGGTCGTCCTCGAGCTGGCGCACAGCCTCTACACCGACCTGTCCTGGCACGGCCTGCTGGTCATGGCCGGCCTCTTCACCGCCATCTGGTTCTCGTGGATGGGCTTCACCCTCTACGCCAACCGCTTCGACACCGACGACCTCGTCTTCCGGCTGGCCAAGCTGGGCGCGACGGCGGCCATCGCGGGCTGCGCGGCCAGCGCGTCCGACGCCGTCGGGAAGTACGCCGTCCCCTTCGCCGTGAGCTACCTCGTCGGGCGGCTGGTCCTGCTCGGCCTCTACGCCCGCGCCTGGCGGCACGTGGCGCAGGCGCGACCCACCATCAACGTCTACCTGCTCTGCATCGGCGTCAGCACGGTGCTGTGGGCGGTCTCGGTCGCCGTCCCCGCCCCGGGCCGCTACTGGCTCTGGGCGGTCGCCGTCCTCATCGACGCCGTCGGGCCGGTCCTCGCCACCCTGCGGGACGACCGGCTGCCGCTGCACATCGAGCACCTGCCCGAGCGCTTCGGGCTGCTGGTCATCCTCGTGCTCGGGGAGGCGGTGGGCGGCGCCGCGCGCGGGACCCACGACGCCTCCTGGGCCGCCCCGTCGGTCGCGGTCGGGATCGCGGGTCTGCTGCTGGCCGCGAGCCTGTGGTGGGCCTACTTCGACGTGGCGGCCACCAGCGGCGCGAACAAGCTCGAGGAGACCGCGGAGGAGGACGGCGAGGAGGACGGCGACGACGACCCGGACCCGACGACGAGCCGCCGGACGCCGACCAGCGCCACGACCTCTTCGTCTTCGGCCACTTCCCGCTGGCGCTCGGCGTGGTCCTGGTCGGCGTCGGGCTCGAGGGTCTGGCGGTGCACCCGGAGACCCCCGGGCCGTCGGAGTCGGCCTGGCTCCTGGCCGGCGGGCTCGCCCTCTTCTACGCCGGCAACGCGATGATCGTCGCGGGGACGGCCCGTTCCTGGCGACCCGTCTGGCCGTGGCCGCTGGTCCTGGTCCCCGTCGTCCTCGCCCTCGGCGCCGCACCGCTGCCGACGTCCCTGCTGCACACCGCGGCCTTCGCGGTCGTGACGATCGTCGCGGCCGTCCACGGGACCGTCGTGGGCCGCCGCCCGGAGGCGGAGCTCAGCGCCGACTGAGCGGGGCGGTCAGGGGAGGAGGACGACCTTGCCGAGCCGGGTCCGTTCCTCGGCGACCCGCAGGCCCTCGGCCGCCTCCGTCAGGGGCAGCCGCGCGGCGACCTCCGGGACGAGCACCCCGGCGACGAGCAGGGCGAGGACCGCGTCGAGGTCGGTGCGCAGGTGCGCCCGGAACCTCCCCGGCCGGGTGCGGTGACCGGCCCAGATGTCGTAGAAGCCGGCGTGCCGGCCGTTGGGCGCGAGGTTCCACAGCGCGAGGCGGGCCAGCAGCCGCAGGAACGCCCACACCAGGTTCCCCGAGGTGACGGAGGCGATCGAGCTGCTGACCAGCCATCCGCCCGGCGCCAGCAGCCGCCACGACCGGAGCAGCGTCGGGCCACCGAGGTTGTCGAAGACGGCGTCGACCCCACCCGGCGCCAGCGCCCGGACCTGCGCGTCCATCGCCGCCGGATCGGAGGGGTCGACGGGCTCGACGCCGAGCCGGCGCAGCGCGTCGTGGTGGCGGGGGCGGGCCGCGCCGATGACGCGTACGCCGTGGTGCCGCGCCAGCTGGGCGAGCGTCGTGCCCACGCCCCCGTTCGCGCCGTGCACCAGGACCGTCTGACCGGGCGCCACCTGAGCGGTCCGGTGCAGCATCTGCCAGGCGGTGATCCCGTTGACGACGAGGCTCTCGACCTCGCCGGCGTCGAGACCCTCGGGGACGGGCAGCAGGTCCCGGGCGTCCAGGAGGACCCGGCTCGCCCAGCCGCCCGTCTTGGTCAGGGCGGCCACCCGCTGCCCGACGAGGGCCGGGTCCACGCCGGCGCCGACCGCGGTCACCCGTCCCACGACGTCGTACCCGGGCACGAAGGGGAAGCGCGGCTGACCGGGGTAGCGGTTGCGCCGCATCGCCTGCTCGGCGAAGGACACCCCCGTCGCCTCGACGTCCACGAGGGCCTCGCCGCGGCCCGGCGCGGCGAGGTCGCGGGTCCGCACCTGCAACCCGTCCGGCTCCACCACCCCGGGCAGGACGATCTCGACGGTAGGGTCATCAGTTCGGCTCACAGGTGTGACGCTACACCCATTGACTTACAAGTGTTAGCGGTTCTTGTTCGGCGTCCCTATGAGAGCGGGGAAGTTCTGACCGGGTAGTCGCGGCCAGAACTTCCCCGCTGTCGTCAGCGCACGTCCAGCCAGCGCGTCAGGAGCGGCGAGCGCCGGAAGACGAGCTGGTCGAGCAGCACGACCAGGACCAGCGAGGCACCGAACAGCGGCAGCAGCACCCCCAGGACGACCAGCCCGGCGACGAGCGCCGGCGTCGCGGCCAGCGGCATCCGTCCCCGGGGCGCGCCGATCCGGCCCGCACCCTTCGGCCGCCGACGCCACCACATGACCGGGCCGCTGACGCAGAGGAACAGGATCCCCACGCACATCGCCGCCGAGAGCGCCATGTTCACGGGGCCGAGCCGACGACCCTCGTGCAGCGCGATGCCCTGGCTGACGACCTTGGCGACGCCGGAGTAGTCGGCGTAGCCGTACGTGCCGGCGACCGCGCCGGTGTAGCGGTCGACGTGGACGGTCCGTTCCTGGCCCGGGTCGTCGAAGGCGTAGCCGATCACCGCGAACGTGCCGTCCGGCGTAGTCGGCAGCAGGGTCGTGTACGGGTGGGCCAGCCCCGCCTCGTCGGCCACGAGCGCGGCGGTGTCGAGGTTGGCCACCGTCCCCGTGTAGTCGCCGACGTCGGAGGTCGGTCTGGTCGTCTGGCCGAGGCCCCACGGGACGTCGCCCGCGTGGCTGTGCGGCAGCGACTCGTCCATCGTGGTGGTCGGCTGCGAGGCGCCGCCGTGGTCGTCGGACCACAGCGAGGTGCCCTGCGTGGTGGCCAGCTCCTGCACCTTCGCGCCCCAGACGCCGGTCCACGGCAGCCCGGACACGATCAGCCCGAGCAGCGCGACCCCCGCGACCGCACCGACGACGGCGTGCGTCTGCCGTACGCGGGCGTCGGTCCGGGCCTGGCGTGCGGCCCGTCGCCGTGCGCGCCAGCCGCGGACGAACAGGTAGTAGCCGGTGAGCGACATGACGACCGCCCAGCAGGCGCCGAGCTCGATCACCGCGTCCCCGACCCAGCCGGTCATGAGGTTCGCGTGCAGCCGGACGGCCGTGCCCGACAGCGTGGCGTCGGGGTCGAGCGAGCCGAGCACGTCGAGCCGGTAGGGGTCGACGAAGTAGTCGCGGCTCGACTCGTCCGGCAGCGTGACGGTGATGCGCGTCGGGGACTCCGTGTCCCGCGGCTCCGTCATCGAGGCGATGTACGCCCCCGTGAGTCCGTCCGCGTCGAGGGCCTCCTCGACGACCTCGCGCTGGTCGTCGAACGCGGCGGCCGTCACCCCCGGACGGGGGTCGACGTGCAGGAGGTCAGGGTGCAGGGCGGGTTCGAGCTGGAAGCGGAAGAGGTAGATCAGACCCGTGACGGCCAGCAGGGCGAGGACGGGCACGACGAGGAAGCTGGCGTAGAAGTGCCAGCGCCAGACACCGGCGAAGAGGCGGGTGGGACGGCGCCGACCCGGGGTGTCGGGCGGACCGGGCGGTTCGACGGGATCGGACAGGCGCTCGGGGGCGCCGAGGGTGGTGGTCATGGTTCTCCTGGGTCACGACGGGGACGCGACACCGCCGCTCCGCTCGACGGCCTCGAGGGACCGGGGGAGCGCGGTGCGCGCAGGAAGGACGGGCTCAGGAGCAGAGCGGTGGGCCGCGTGGTGACGCGGCGTCGAGCACGAGGCGACCGGCGAGCAGCACCGGACGGGCCAGGACGGCCAGGGCGCGCGGCCGCCGGCGGGTCGGGCGAGCGGCGACGAGGAGGACGAGGGTGGCGACCGTGCGCCACCACCAGGCCTCGCCGCGGGCGAGCAGCCACGCGACCGCGAGCGTCGCGGCGGCGTGCGCGCCGACCATGAGCCAGCTCGCGCCCATCGCGTGGCTCTCGGCGCAGGCCTGCAGGCCGGCCGCGGAACCCGGGTCGAGCGTCGCCGCCGCCCCGTGCGCGGCGTGGCCCGCGTGCGCCCCGGCCGCCGCCGCCGAGGGCAGGCACATCGCCGCGGTGTCCGCGGCGGAGAAGAGGAGGTGCAGCAGGACCTGCTCGGCCGCGAGCAGGGGCAGCAGGACGGCGAACCGGCACCGGTCGACGCTGACCAGCGTCGACACCAGCAGGAGCGCGGCCGCGCCGAGGAGGACGCCGACCGGCAGGACGTCCCCGCCGCCGACCAGGTGCGCACCGGTCGCGAGCAGCAGCGGCACCGCGGACAGCAGGCCCACCCGGCTCAGCCGGGCCGACCCCCGAGCGGGGGTGCGGACGGGCGTCGACCGCGACCCGCTCGACGCCCCCATGCGGAGAGCGTAGACAACGTGCCGGGTCAGGGGTGACGGAACGTGGTCGTGCAGCCCCCGTCGACCGGGACGATCGCGCCGGTCATGAAGGACGACTCGTCGCTGGCCAGGAACACGGCCACGCTGGCGACCTCCTCCGCACCGGCCTGGCGTCCGAGCGGCTGGAGCCCCGCGGCCGCGTTCCGCCGGGCGTTGGCCGCGGCCGCGCCCTCAGGGCCCAGGCCCGCGCGGTAGCCGCCCATGTCGGTGTCGATGTAGCCCGGCAGGATCGCGTTCACCCGGACCCCGAGCGGACCGTAGTCGACGGCGAGCTGGCGGGTCAGGTTCACCACGCCGCCCTTGGTCGCGCAGTAGGCGGCAGCCTGCGGCGCGCCGACCACCCCGTACGTCGAGGCGATGTTGACGACGCGCCCGCGCCCGGACGCCAGCAGGTGCGGCATCGCGGCGCGCACGCACAGGAACGGTCCCGTCAGGTTGACCGCGACCGTCCGCAGCCAGTCCTCGACCTCGACCTCGTGCGCGAGACCCGAGCCGCCGGAGATGCCGGCGTCGTTGACCAGCACGTCCAGCCCGCCGTACGCGTCGACCGCCGCCGCCACGGCCGCCTCGACCTGCGCGGGGTCGGCGACGTCGCAGGCCACGGCCAGCGCCTGACCGCCCGTGGCCTCGATCGTGGCGACCGTCGCGCCGCCGTTCTTCACGTCGGCGACGACCACCCGCGCGCCCTCGGCCGCCATCGCGACCGCGATCGCCGCACCGATCCCGCCGGCCGCCCCGGTGACGAGCGCGACGCGGCCCTCGAGCCGCGTCATTCGACGATCGCCCGGGTCAGCTGCACCACGGTGATGAACGTGCGGAACAGCCGGATCGGGTCCTCGTCGGAGAACGTGACGGTCCGGGTGTCGACCCGGGTCACGCCCTGGACCCACGTGGCCATCTCCGCGAAGTCGCCGTTGAGGAACAGGACCTCGAGCGTCGCGGGCAGCGTGATCGCGGGGACCTGCGCGTCGCCCAGGCCCGCAATCGCCCGGCCGGCGGCGTCGTGGATGAGCTCCTTGGCCTCCTCCGGGTGCAGGGACTCGGCGGCGAACCGGGTGACCGAGTGCTTGACCACCGCGGGGACGACGCCGGGCGTGATCCGCGCGGCCTCCTCGGCGGTCGTGTCGTCGCCGGTGATCAGGACGACGGGCACGCCGTGGCCGAGGGCGACGAGTGAGTTGATCCCGGACTCGCCGACCTCGATGCCGTTCAGCAGGACCCGGGCGATGGCGCGCGGGTTGTAGGTGTGCGACAGCGTCGACGCCTCGCTGGCCATCGAGCCGTGGTAGCTGACGAAGAACACGGCGTCGAACGAGGCGTCGAGGCCCTGCATCATGTACATCGGCTTGTGGCGCCCGGAGAGGTAGCGCGCCCGCCCGTGGAGCGCGTCGGGGCGCAGGTTCTGCATCGACGAGTGCGAGTCGTTCACCAGGAACTCGGTGGCCCCGGCGGACATGGCGCCGTCGATCGCGGCGTTCACCTCGTCCTGCAGCAGGCCCCGGTAGTACTGGTACTCGGGCTGGGGTGCCAGGCACTGGCTCCAGTCGACCACCCCGGCGGTGCCCTCCATGTCGGAGGACAAGAAGACCTTCACAGCACGCTCCTGTCGTGGATCTCGGGTTCGGACGACTCGGTCGTCATGACGGCGTACGTGGCGCCGGCGGTCCCGGCCGCCCCGCCGTGCCGGCCGTCGGGGGTCAGCGCGAGCACGCGTAGCTCGGCGCGGAAGGCGTCCGGCAGGGTCGCCGCGTCCTCCAGCGCCTCGCGGCAGGCGGCCACGACGTCCTCGCCACGGCGCAGCCCCTCGACCACGGACCGGGCGGTGCCGGCACGCATGCTCAGCTCGCCGCGGCCGGTGCACGCGGCACCGCCGCCGCGCAGGTCGCACCAGTTGCCCGCGCCCGGCAGCGCCGAGTCGCCGACCCGGCCCGGGTACTTCCACGGGTAGCCGCTGGTGGAGACGCCGACGACCATCTCGCCGCTCGCGTCGAGCGCGATGACGTTGATCGTGCCCCAGGGGCCGTCGTGCGGGGCGAAGCGGCGGACCAGGTCCAGCGCGGCCGCCTTGTACGCACGGTCGCCCTCGGATCCCTCCGCCCGCTCGCCCTCGACGTTGCCCTCGGCCTCGGCGAGCGCCTCGTGGAACAGCCGTCGCGACTCGTCGGTCAGCAGGTCGGCGGTGGTGAAGCCGGACTCCGCCGCGAACGTGGCCGCACCCTCGCCGACCAGGACGCAGTGCTGGGGTAGCCGCTCGAGGACGGCACGCGCGACGGAGACCGGGTTCGGGTAGCCCTGGAGGGCGGCGACGGCACCGAAGGCGCGGCTGGAGCCGACCATCAGCGAGGCGTCGAGCTCGACCACGCCGCGGGCGTTCGGCAGGCCGGACGTGCCGACGTAGTGGTCGGCGAGGTTGTCCTCGCACGCCCGCAGTGCCACCTCGACGGCGTCGAGCGCGGAACCGCCCGCGCGCAGCACGGCGGCGGCGGCGGGCAGGCCGATCTCGCTGCGCTCGGAGCCGATGACCGTCGGGAGGACCGCGCTCATCGCCGGCTCGTCTCGGGCGCCCGGGCCGGGCCGCCGCCGATGCGGGGGACCGAGGCCAGGAGCAGCCTGGTGTAGTCGTGGGTGGGGTGCTGGAACACCGTGGACGTGTCTCCCTCTTCGACCACGACGCCGTCGTGCATGACGGCGATCCGGTCGCTGATCTGGCGGACGACCGCCATGTTGTGCGAGACGAAGAGCATCGACAGCCCCAGCGTCTCCTTCAGGTCGAGCAGCAGGTTGATGATCGTGGCCTGCACGGACACGTCGAGCGCGGACACCGGCTCGTCGGCGATCAGCACCCGAGGCTCGAGCGCGAGCGCCCGGGCGATCCCGATGCGCTGGCGCTGGCCGCCGGAGAACGAGCGCGGCAGCTGGTCGATCGCGCGGACCGGCAGCCCCACCAGGTCGACGAGCTCGCGGGCCCGCGTCGCGACCTGGGCGCGCGGGACCACGCGGTGGTACGCGAGGACCTCCCCGAGCGTCTGGCCGACGGTCATCCGGGGGTTGAGCGAGCTGTACGGGTCCTGGAACACCATCTGCACGAGCCGACGCTGCTCCGGCGTCGGTGCGCCGTGCAGCGGCTGCCCGGCGTAGCGGACGACCCCGGCGGTGGGGGTGTAGAGCCCGGCCGCGCACCGGCTGAGCGTGGACTTGCCGCACCCGGACTCGCCGACCAGGCCGAGCGTCTCGCCGGCGTGCAGGGTCAGGTCGACCCCGTCCACGGCCTTGACCACCGACGGCCCGCGCCCGCTCAGCCGCGACCAGACCCCGCCGCGGCCGTGGAAGTGCTGGACCAGACCCTCGACCGCGAGCAGCTCCTCGCTCATCGGTGCACCCTCTCCTCGACGACGCGGAGCTCCTCGGCGACCCCGAGCGCGGCCTCGCCGATCGAGCCGGGCCAGCGCTCCGGCTCCTCGGCCCGCCAGCAGGCGCTGGTGTGACCGGCCGCGGTCGCGGCGCTCACGTCCATCAGCGGGGGACGTTCCGTCGCGCACCGCTCGACCACGGCCGGGCAGCGCGGCGCGAAGGCGCAGCCGGTGATCGGCTGCAGCAGGTCGGGCGGGGCGCCCGGGATCGTGAGCAGGCGGTGGACCGGCTCGTCGGGGTCGGGCACGGAGCGCAGCAGCGCCGCGGTGTACGGGTGCCGCGGCGCGGAGAGCAGCACGTCGGTCGAGCCGTGCTCGACGACGCGGCCGCCGTACATGACGTTGAGCTCGGAGCAGGTGCTGCTGACCACGGCGAGGTCGTGCGTGACGAGCACCAGCCCGACGCCCTCCTGCCGCAGCCCGTCGAGGACGCCGAGGACCTGCGCCTGGATCGTCACGTCGAGCGCCGTGGTCGGCTCGTCCGCCAGGATCAGGCCGGGCTCGGCGGACAGCGCGATGGCGATGCAGATGCGCTGCCGCATGCCACCGGACAGCTCGTGGGGGAAGGCGCGGTAGCGCTGCTCGGGGTCGCGGATGCCGACCTGGTCGAGCAGGTCGAGCGCCCGGGCCCGGGCCGCGGAGGCGCTCATCCCGAGCCGCTGCCGCGGCACCTCCGCGACCTGGTCGCCGATCCGCATCGTCGGGTTCAGGGCGGTGAGCGCGTCCTGGAAGATCATCGCCATCTGCGACGACACGACCGCCCGGCGCTGCGCGGGCTTCATCGCCGTGACGTCCTGACCCGCGACCACGACGCTGCCGCCGGTGATCTTGGCCGGGACGGGCAGCAGGTCCATCGCCGCCCGCAGCGTCAGGCTCTTCCCCGAGCCGGACTCGCCGACCAGCCCCACGGCCTGCCCCGCGTACGCGGTGAGCGACACCCCGCGGACGGCGTGCAGCGTGCCGTCGGCGAGCGGGATCTCGACGTCGAGGTCGTGCAGCTCCAGCAGCGGCGTGCTCATCGGCGCCCGCTCCGCTGGACGGTCCCGTCGGCGACGAGCGCGAGGGCCAGACCCACGAGCACGACGGCGAAGCCGGGTGCCGCGGTCAGGTACCACTTGGTGAACACGAACCCCTGGCCCTCCGCGATCATCGAGCCCCAGTCGGGGGTGGGCGGCGGCACGCCGAGCCCGAGGTAGCCGAGCGTGACGATGGCCAGGATCGACAGGACCACGTCGCTCATGGCGAAGACGAACGCCTGCAGCAGCACGTTGGGCAGCAGGTGGCGCAGCAGGATCCGCCAGGTCGGCAGCCCGCTGGCCCGCGCGGCCAGCGCGTACTCCTGCTCCTTGGCCACCAGCACCTCGCCGCGGACGATCCGGGCGTACGCGACCCAGCCGACGAGCGTGATCGCCACGTAGATGCTCGTGGTGCCCTGGCCGAGCACGAAGACCAGCGCGATGATCAGGACGAAGGACGGGAACGCGACGACCATGTCGACCAGCCGCATCAGGACGACGTCGAACCAGCCGCCGAACCAGCCGGCCAGCAGCCCGAGGGTCGTGCCGATCAGGAACGGGAAGAGCACGGCGAGCGCGCCGACCCGCAGGTCGACCCGGGCGGCGTAGAGCAGCCGGGCGAACACGTCGCGGCCGAGCTGGTCGGTGCCGAGCAGGTGACCGTTGCCGGGGGCCAGCAGCGAGCTGGTTAGGTCCTGCTGCACCGGGTCCCAGCGGGTGATCAACGGGGCGGCCACGCCGGCGAGCACGATCAGCGCGAGCAGGGACAGCCCGATCACGAGCGTCGGGTTGAGCCGGAGGGAGCGCGTCCGGGTGCGGGACCGGTCGCGGAGCCCGGGCAGGCCGGGCGCGCCGGCGAGGGGGGCGGTGGTCATGCGAGCTCGATCCGGGGGTCGAGGGCGGCGTGGGCGAGGTCGGTGAGCAGGTTGACCGCGACCACCATGAGCGCGAACACCAGCGTCACCCCCTGCACGACGGGGAAGTCGCGGTTGAAGATCGCGTCGAGCATCATCGTGCCGAGCCCGGGCAGGGCGAAGACCCGCTCGACGACGAGCGTGCTGCCGACGAGGTAGGCGATGTTGACGCCGAGCACCGTGATCGACGAGACGGACGCGTTCCGCAGGGTGTGCGCGAGGATCACCCGGCGGTGCGACAGCCCCTTGGCCCGCGCGGTCACGACGTAGTCGCTGTCGAGCACGCCGATCATGGACGTCCGCAGGCTCCTGATCAGGATCGGCGTCATGGCCAGAGCGATGGTGAGCCCGGGCAGCACGATCGAGCTCAGGTGCTGGACCGGGGTCTTGCCGAAGCCCGAGACCGGGAACGCGTGGACCTTGAGCGCGAGCAGCAGCACGAGCATGATCCCGACCCAGAAGGTCGGCATGCCGAGCCCGAGCAGCGGCACGGCCCGGACGACCTGGTCGGCCGCCCGGCCGCGGTGCGTCGCCGCGAGCACGGCCAGCGGGATGCTGATCAGCAGCGCCAGCACGGTCGCCGCGACCAGCAGCCAGAGCGTGGCGGGCAGCCGGAGGCCGACGAGCTCGCTCACGTCCGTGTCGTACAGGATCGAGCGGCCGAGGTCGCCGTGGAGCAGCCGGCCGAGGAACGACAGGTACTGCTGCCACAGCGGCTGGTCCAGCCCGAAGCGGGCGTGCAGGGCGGCCACGGCCTCGTCGGTCGCGCGGTTGCCGAGCAGCGTCCGCGCCGGGTCGCCCGGCACCAGGTGGATCATGAAGAAGACGATCACCGAGATGCCGAGCAGGACCGGGACGGTGCCGACGAGGCGTCGGCCCAGGAACGCGAGGTGCCTCACTGGCCGAGCGTCACGTCTTCGAGGTGGTAGTTGCCGGTCGGGTAGACCTGGAAACCGCTGACCTTGGTGCTGTAGGCGTAGCTGAAGGGCGAGTAGTAGAGGAAGCCCATGAACGCGTCGTCGGCCGCCTGCTTCTGGATCGCGCTGTAGAGCACCTGCCGGCCCGCCGTGTCGAAGGTCTGCTCGGCCTTCTTGGTGTCGGCGATGACCTGCGGGTTGTCGTAGCTGGTGTAGAAGGAGTGGCTGCCGGCGCTCGGGTCGACCGCGAAGGTCACCAGCTCGTCCGGGTCGGCGATGTCCATCGTCCAGTAGCTGTGGCTGATCTGGTACTTCTGGCTCTGCTGCAGGTCGTGCGCGGCGCTCGGGTCGACGTTCTGGATCTTCATGTCGATGCCGAGCTGCTTGAGTGAGGACTGCAGCACCTGCGCCAGAGCCTGGTCGGTCGAGTCGCCGGAGGAGGCCAGGAACGTGGTGGTGAAGCCGTTCGGCACCGACGACTGCGCCAGCTCCTCCTTGGCCTTCGCCATGTCGTAGCTGATGCCCGGGGTCGCGGGGTCGTAGAAGGGGACGTTCGGCATGAGGAACGAGTTCGCCGGGGTCCCGTTGCCGAAGAGCAGCGTCTTGACCAGGGCCTCACGGTCGATCGCGTACGAGATCGCGCGGCGCACGTGCACGTCGTCGAACGGCTTCTCGTTCTGGTTCATCATCACGTAGTCGGTCTTGGTGCTCGGGAACAGGTCGACCTTGACGTTCGGCTGGCCCTTGAGCTGCTCGATGCTGGAGAACGGCGGGTTCTCGTTGATCTGGGCCTGGCCGCCCTGGATCTGCACGTTCCGGGAGTTGTCGTCGGGCACGACCTTCCAGGTCACGCTGTCGATGCTCGGCTTGCCGGCGTCCCAGTAGGTCGGGTTCTTCTTGAGCTGGAGCTCGGTGCCCTTGTCCCAGTGGTCCCAGACGAAGGGCCCGGTGCCGACCGGCGCCTTGTAGAACTCCTCGGAGGTCTTGCCCCCGTAGTCCTTGGGCAGGACCGCGTTGTTGAAGTTGGCGAGGTCGGCCAGCAGCGGCGCCCACGGGTACTTGGTCTTGATCACCACGGTGCTCGGGTTGGGCGCGTCGACGGACTTGATCGCGACGTCGAGGAACTCCCAGCCGCCCTTGGTGGCGCGGGCCTTGTCCAGGCTGAACTTCACGTCCTCCGACGTCATCGGCGCACCGGTGCTGAACTTCACGCCCTGCTTGAGGGTGAAGGTCCAGGTCAGCTTGTCGTCGGAGAGCTTGTAGCCCTCGGCCAGCAGCGGCTGCACGTCCTTGCCGTCGGGGGTGACCTCGTAGAGCGACTCGAACATCTGCTGGAAGACCCAGATCGAGGCGTTGGAGAAGACCATCGTGTTGTCCATCGACACGCTGTCCTGGGCGCGGACGATCGTCAGGTTCCCGCCGCCCGCGGCGCCCGAGCCGCTGCTCGAGGGGGTGGACCCGTTGTCGGCGCAGGCGGACGCGCCCAGCAGCAGGACGGCGGTGGCGAGTGCGACGAGTGGCTTGCGCAAAGGAGTCTCCCGAGACGTGGGGTGGAACGGCGAGGGTGAACATATGCCTGAGATGTCAGCCGAACATCACGCGGATGTTACGGGTTCGTGTCGCCTTGCGGAAGGGCGCACCGGGCCGCATGCTCTCCCCGTGCAGACGCTGGTGGTCGGGGCGGGAGCCGTCGGGGGGACGATCGCGGCGCAGCTGGTGAGGGCGGGCCACGACGTCCTGCTCTGCGACGCGGACCCCGCGCACGTCGACGCCCTGAACGCGTCCGGGCTCCGGGTCACCGGTCCCGCCGACACCGACGACGTCACCGTGCCCGTACGCGCCGTGCTGCCGGCGGACCTCCCCGACCGGGTCGAGCGAGCCCTCGTGGCGGTGAAGTCGCACCACACCCGGGCCGCCGCCGAGCTGCTGCGCGACCGGCTCGCTCCCGAGGGCTACGTGGTGTCGCTGCAGAACGGGATGACCGCCGACGCGCTCGGTGACGTCCTGGGTCCCGAGCGCGTCGTCGTCGGGTTCGTGAACTTCGGCGCCGACCTGATCGCGCCCGGGGTCATCGCGCAGGGCAACGTCGCCACGGTCCGGGTGGGCGAGCTGGGTGCGCGCCCGGGGCGGATCTCGGACCGCGTGCGGGAGGTGGCGGCGCTCCTGCCCTGGGCGGAGGCGACCGACACCATCGCCGGCTACCTGTGGAGCAAGGAGGCGTACGGGGCGATGCTCTTCGCCACCTCGGTCTCCGACCTGACCATCGCGGACGCCCTGGGCCGCCCGGCGTACCGGCCGCTGATGCTGGCCCTGGCCCGCGAGGTGCTCGCGCTGGCCCCGGTCCAGCCGGAGCCGTTCGACGGCTTCGACCCCGCCGACCTGGAGGGCTCGCTCGACCGGCTCGTGACGTTCAACGCGGCCAGCGGCAAAGCGCGGACCGGGGTGTGGCGCGACCTCGCCGTCCGGCGCCGCAAGACCGAGGTCGACGACCTCGACGCGGTCGGCGGCGCGCTGGTCCACCAGGTCGCGGAGCTCGTCCGGGCGATCGAGCGCGGGGAGCGCCGCTGCGACGTGGCGAACCTCGACCTGCTCGCCGCGTACGAGCGCCTCGACCGGCTCGGCCGGCCGCTGGCCGCGGTGGTGGAGACGCTGCCCGCGCCCGCCCGGGCGGCGGACGGGCCGCTGCTCGGGATGCCGGTCGCGGTCAAGGACATGATCGACGTCGCCGGGGTCGTGCGGGGCAACGGCAACCCGCGCGCGATGGCGGAGGGTCGCCCGGCGGAGTCCGACGCCCCGGTCGTGGCCCGGCTGCGTGCCGCGGGGGCCGACGTCTTCGCCACCGCCGCGCTGCTCGAGTACGCCGCCGGCGCGCAGCACCCGGGTCTACCGGAGGTCCGGAACCCGGCCGATCCCACGCTCACCGCCGGCGGGTCGAGCGGTGGGTCGGCCGCCCTGGTCGCCGCCGGGGTCTGCCCCGCCGCGCTGGGCACCGACACCGGCGGGTCGATCCGCGTCCCCGCCTCCTACTGCGGCTGCGTCGGGCTCAAGCCCAGCCACGGGCTGGTCCCGGTCGAGGGCGTCACCCCGCTGGCGCCGTCGTTCGACCACGTCGGCGTGCTCGCGACCGACGTCGCCACCGCGTCCGCGGTGCTCATGGCGCTGACGGGCGTCGCCCCGGTGCCCGCGCCCGAGCCCGGCGCCCTGCGCGTCGGTCTGCTGGCGGAGCAGGTGGCGGACCCGCGGGTGCAGCCGGGCACGCGGTCCGCCGTCGAGGCGGCCGTGGAGCGGCTCGTCGCGGCGGGCGTCCTTGTCGTGGAGGTCGACCCGACCCCGCTGCAGGCGCTGGACGAGGTCTTCGGGCCCGTCATCCTCTACGAGGCCTGGCGCGAGCTCGGTCCGTTCGCCGCCGACCCGACCTGGTTCGGCCCGGACACCGACCGGCTGATCCGTTCCGGGCGCGACGTGACCGAGAACGCGTACACCTCCGCGCTCGCCCTCCGTGAGGCGCTGCTGCCCGCCGCCGACGCGCTGCTCCACGGCGTGGACGTGCTCCTCGGGCCGGCGGTGCCGTTCGTCGCGCCGGTCACCACCCCCGTCATCGACTCGCCCGAGGGCGAGACGGAAGGACTGTTCTCGATGAGCGCCAACCTGACCGGCCAGCCGGCGGTGGTCCTGCCCTGCGGCACCGACGGGGGACTCCCCGTGGGTCTGCAGCTGATGGGCCGACGCGGCGGTGACGCCGACCTGATGGCCGCGGCGGCGACCGTCGAGCGCGTGCTGGGCGGGGACGCCGCGTGAGCGGGCTGAGCGGTCGTACGGCCCTGGTCACCGGCGCCGCGCACGGCATCGGGGCGGCGATCGCGACGATGCTCGCGGCCGAGGGCGCGCGGGTGCACGCGGTCGACCTCGAGCCCGACGACGGACCGGCCGGCGTCGAGGCCCTCGACGTCACCGACGCCGACGCGGTCGGGGCGTTCGTCGAGCGGGTCGGCGGCGTCGACGTCCTCGTGAACAACGCCGGCGGGGTCCGCGGCCAGACCGGCCGCCCCCTGGAGGACGTCACCGACGACGACTGGCGGGCCGTCGTCGACGCCAACCTGACCAGCACGTTCGTCTGCACCCGGGCCGCAGTCGCCGGGATGAAGGCCGGGGGGTGGGGGCGCGTCGTCAACATCTCCTCCGGCGCCGGCCGCAGCGTCAGCCTCACCGGCATCCAGGCGTACGCGACCGCGAAGGCCGGCCAGATCGGCCTCACCCGGCAGACGGCGCACGAGCTGGGCCGCTTCGGCATCACCGTCAACTGCGTCGCCCCGGGCTTCGTGCTCTCCAACCCGAGCACGCAGCGGCAGTGGGAGAGCTACGGGCCGGAGGGCCAGGCGGCGCTGGTCGCCGGCATCGCCGTCCGCCGGCTCGGGACGGGGGAGGACATCGCCAACGCGGTGCGGTTCTTCACCGCCGAGGAGTCGTCCTGGGTGACGGGGCAGACCATCGCCGTCGACGGCGGGCACGGGATCTTCTGATGAGGCTGCGGGTGAACGGGGCCGAGCTCGAGGTCGAGCTCTACGGCGACGAGGGCGCGCCCTTGATCATCGCCCACCACGGGGGCGGCGGCATCGGGTCGCTGGCCGAGCCCCGGCGGACGTTCGGGCCGCTCGCCGACCGGTACCGGGTGCTCGTGTTCGACGCCCGCGGCTGCGGGCGGAGCGAGGCCGTGCCGCCCTACTCGCACGCGCAGTGGGCCGCCGACGTCGACGCCCTGCGGGTCTGGGCCGGCGCCGAGCGCTGCGCGGTGGCGGGCGGGTCGTACGGCGGGTTCATCGCGATGGAGTACGCCCTCGCCCACCCCGAGCACGTGTCGGCGGTCGTGCTGCGCGACACCTCACCGGACTCCTCGAACCTGGCGCTCGCGTACGCGAACGCCCGCAGCCAGACCCGGGTGGCCATCGACTGGGACCACTTCGACCGCTACTGGCAGGGCCGGGTCCGCGACGACGCCGAGCTCAAGGCGCTGTGGGCCGAGCTCATCCCGCTCTACGACCATGATCACGACCCGGTCCGCGACGCCGCGTCGGTGGAGGCCGGGATCTACAGGCACGAGGCGCACAACTGGTGCTTCCAGCACAACATGCCGTCGTACGACCTCAAGGCGCAGCTCCCCGCGCTGCGTTGCCCGGTCCTCGTCACCGTAGGGCGGCACGACTGGGTCACGCCGGTGTCGATGTCGGAGACGATCGCCGACCTGGTGCCGGACGGGCGGCTGGTCGTCTTCGAGGAGTCGGGGCACTCGCCCCAGGTCGAGCAGCGCGAGCTCTTCCTCGCCACGGTCCGTGGGTTCCTCGACGAGGTCGTGCCCCGGGGCTGACTAGTGCCGGAACGCGTCCTGCAGCAGCCCGCGGGACGCGCCGATGTGCTGGCGCATGGCCAGCTCGGCCGCCTCGGGCTCGTGCGAGGCGATCGCGTCGACGAGGTCGGCGTGGGAGAGCATGTCGGACGCCCGCGGCTCGTGGGTCGTCCAGTAGGAGCGCCAGAAGCGCAGGTTGTGCTGCAGCAGCAGGTCGACCGACTCCTGCAGGATCGCGTTGCCGGTCACGCCGGCCAGGTGCGCGTGGATCGCGTGGTCGGCGTGCAGGTGCTGCTCGATCTCGTCCGCGGAACGCACCCGGTCCGCCGCGTCGGCCAGCTCCCGGAGCCGCTCGAGCTGCGTCGGCGTGGCTCGCCGGGCCGTGAGGTGGGCGACCCCGCACTCGATCGCCTCCCGCGCCTCGAACATGCCGAGCACGTCAGCGAGGCCGAGCGGGGTGACGTACGTGCCCCGCCGCGGCACCACGGTGACGAACCGGTCGGCGGCGAGCCGGGCGACCGCCTCGCGGACCGGCATGCGTCCGAAGCCGGTCTCGCCCGTCAGCTGCTGCTCGTTGACGACCGCGCCGGGCGGCAGCCGGAGGTCGACCACCATGTCGCGCAGGAGGGCGTAGGCGAGGTCGCTCGCCCGGGGCTCCTCCTGCACGTACACCTCCGGACCGGTCGACTCTGACCGCCGAGCATAGGGCTCGGCAGCGTCAGAACCGTCCGGTCCGGGTGAGAAGAGTGCCTTCCGCGTCAGGCGGCGTCGAGGAAGGGGTAGTCGGTGTAGCCCTTCGGGCCGCCGGTGTAGAAGGTGTCCTGGTCGGGCTCGTTCTCCGCGTGCCCGCCCTGCCAGCGCTCGACCAGGTCGGGGTTGGCGATGACCATGCGGCCGACGGCGACGGTGTCCGCCGCGCCCTGGTCGACGAGGTTCTCGGCGTCCTCGCGGTTCGTGACGACCCCGAAGCCGTCGTTGATCATCAGGTGTCCGCCGAAGCGGGCGCGCAGGCCCTGGACGAGCTCGCTCGTCGGGTCGGCGTGCAGGATGCTCAGGTAGGCCAGGCCCAGGGGGCGCAGCGCGTCGGCGAGCAGCCCGTACGTCGTGGCGACGTCGTCGGCGTCCTCCTCGACGACGCCCTGGACGTTGTGCGACGGCGAGATGCGGAGGCCGACGCGGCCGGCGCCGATCTCGGCGGCCACCGCGGTGGCGGTCTCGACGACGAGGCGGACGCGGTTCTCCGGCGAGCCGCCGTACTGGTCGTCGCGCTGGTTGCTGCCCGCGGCCAGGAACTCGTGCAGCAGGTAGCCGTTGGCGCCGTGCAGCTCGACCCCGTCCAGGCCGGCGTCCACGGCGCGGCGGGCCGCGGCGACGAACGCGTCGCGGGTCTGCTCGACCTCAGCGGTCGTCAGCGCGTGGGGAACGGGGTAGGGCAGCTTGCCCTCGGGGGTGTGGGCCTCGCCCTCGACCGCGATGGCGCTGGGGGCGACGACACGATCGCAGCCGTTGATGGCGGTGTGCGAGACGCGGCCGCCGTGCATGACCTGCATGAAGAGGTGGCCGCCGCGGGCGTGGACGGCGTCGGCGACGCGGGCCCAGCCGGCCTGCTGCTCGTCGGTGACGATGCCGGGCTGGCCGGCGTACGAGCGGGACTCGTGGGTGGGGTAGGTGCCCTCGGTGACGATGAGGCCGGTGCTGGCGCGCTGCGCGTAGTACTCGGCGACGAGCTCGCCGGGGACGCCGTCCGCCCCGGAACGGCTGCGGGTGAGCGGCGCCATGACGACGCGGTTGGACAGCTGGAGGTCGCCGAGCGCGACGGGGGAGTAGATCTTCACGAAGAGGTTGAGCAAGCAACCACCCCGGAACCTTCCGGCATCCGCGAAATGTGTCGAGCACGACACTTGTGCGCCCCTTCGACAGGCAAAGGGAGCGTTCGGGCGGCTCGAGCGTTCGCGCGATCATGAACCCATGCCCGTCACCCTGCCCCGCCCTCGTCTGCTCGACCCCGCCTCGGTCCCGGCGCTGCGGTGGGGCGTGATCGGCACGGGCATCGCGGGACCGTTCGTGTCCGCGCTCCACCGGCGGACGACCCAGCGCGCCGTCGCCGTGGTGGCGCGGGATCAGGCGAAGACCGAGGCGTTCGCCCGCGAGCACGGGATCGGCACCGTGCACCGGAGCGTGTCGGCGCTGATCGAGGATCCGCAGGTCGACGTCGTCTACGTCGCCACCCCGCACCCGCTGCACCACGCGCAGGCGCTGGAGGCGGTCGCGGCCGGCAAGCACGTGCTGGTCGAGAAGCCGATCGCCATGTCGGCGGCGGAGGCCCGCGAGATCACCGACGCCGGGCGCGCCGCCGGGGTGCTGGTGCAGGAGGCGATGTGGACGCGCTACCTGCCGCAGTCCGACGTGATCCGTCAGGTCCTCGCCGACGGCCTGCTGGGCGACGTACGGCTGGTGCGGGCCGACTTCGGCTTCGTGTTCCCCTTCGACGCCGACCACCGGCTCTGGAACGCTGAGCTCGGCGGCGGGGCCCTCCTCGACGCCGGCGTCTACCCGATCTCGTTCGCCTCGTCCGTCCTCGGGCCGCCCGACTCCGTGACCGCCGTCGGCTCGCTGGCGCCGACCGGCGTGGACGAGCGGGCCGACCTCCTGCTGCCGTCGGGCGGCGCCACCGCGCTGGCGTCGACGTCGCTGGTGGCGCGGCTGCCGGTCACGGCGTCGGTCATGGGTTCGCAGGCCCGGCTGGACGTCTGGAGCCCGTTCTTCGGCCCGACCGGGCTGACGCTGACGTCGGGCTCGGCCACGGCGGAGGAGACGTCGACCTGGCGCGACCAGACCTTCGACCGGCTCAACGAGGGCCTGGCCCACCAGGCCGTCCACCTCGCCGCGTACGTGGGCGAGGGCCGCCTGGAGTCGCCCGTGCACCCGCACGCCGAGCTGGTCTCGATCATGGCCACGATCGACGAGGCCCGCCGCCAGCTCATCGCGGCGGGGTGACGCCCCCCGGCACGGGCGCGATGGGGATGTAGTCCACTTGTGCACCGATGTCGGTGCACAGGTCGCCGAACTCTCGTGACAAGGACGTCCGCATGCCGCTGCCCCCCGACTCCGTCGGCTCCACCCACTTCGCCGAAGGCGCGGCAGCCGCCGACTGGTGGCGCGACGCCGTCGTCTACCAGGTCTACCCGCGCAGCTTCGCCGACAGCGACGGCGACGGCATCGGCGACCTGGACGGGGTGCGCGAGCACGTCGACCACCTCGTCGCGCTCGGCGTGGACGCGGTCTGGCTGAGCCCGTTCTACCCGTCGGCGCTCGCCGACGGCGGCTACGACATCGACGACCACCGCGACGTGGCGCCGGAACTGGGTGACCTGGCCGCGTTCGACGCGATGGTTGCGGCGCTCCACGCGCACCAGATCAAGGTGATCGTCGACATCGTGCCCAACCACACGTCGGACCGGCACCGCTGGTTCCAGGCGGCGCTGGCCGCGGGACCGGGGTCCGACGAGCGCGACCGCTACGTCTTCCGGTCGGGGCGCGGGCCCGGTGGCGACCAGCCGCCGAGCGACTGGGAGTCCGACTTCGGCGGGCCCGCCTGGACGCGCCTTCCCGACGGCTGGTGGTACCTGCACCTCTTCGCCCCCGAGCAGCCCGACCTCAACTGGGACCGTCGCGACGTCCGCGACGACTTCCTCGCCACCCTCGCCTTCTGGGCCGACCGCGGTGTCGACGGCTTCCGGGTCGACGTCGCCAACCTGCTGGTGAAGGACCTGACCGAGCCGCTGCCCGACCTCGCCGCGCTGGCGACCGTGGCCGACGGCAATCACGCGTACTCCGACCGCGATGCCGTGCAGGAGGTGTACGCCGAGTGGCGGACCCTGTTCGACCGCTACGACCCGCCGCGGATGGCCGTCGCCGAGGCGTGGGTGCCGGCCCACCGGCGGGCCCGCTACGCGAGGCCGGAGAGCCTCGGGCAGGCGTTCAACTTCGACCTGCTCTCCGCGCCCTGGGACGCGCCGACGTGGCGTCGCGTGATCACCGAGAACCTCGACCTCTCGGCCGAGAGCGGCTCCACCTCGACCTGGGTGCTCTCCAACCACGACGTCATCCGGCACCCGACGCGCTACGGGATCACGGCGGCGGCGGGCCAGCCGAACGCAATCGGCTACATCCCCGGCTTCGGCGTCGACCCGGACATCACCGTCGACGAGGCGCTCGGGGCCCGGCGCGCCCGGGCGGCCACGCTGCTGATGCTCGCGCTGCCCGGGTCGGCGTACCTCTACCAGGGCGAGGAGCTCGGCCTCTTCGAGGTCGCCGAGATCGACGCGGGCCAGCGCCAGGACCCGACGTTCTTCCGGACGGGCGGGACGCGCCTGGGCCGCGACGGCTGCCGCGTGCCGCTGCCCTGGACCAGCGAGCCGTCGTCGTACGGCTTCAGCCCCGACCCCGCCTCGGCGCCGCCGCACCTGCCGCAGCCGGCGTGGTTCGCCGACCTGAGCGTGGCCCGCGAGAACGGCGACGACGCCTCGAGCCTCACCCTCTACCGCCGGGCCCTGCGGCTGCGCCGGGAGCTGACCTCGGGGGAGGGCCTGACGTGGGTCCCGTCGGAGCCGGGCGTCCTTCACGTGGTCAGGGCGGGCGGCTGGCACTGCCTCACCAACTTCGGACCGGATCCCGTGCCCGTCCCGCCGGGCGAGCTGCTCCTGGCCAGCGGCCCGCTCGTCGACGGGTCCGTCCCGACCGACACCACCGTGTGGGTGCGGGGTGCCTGAGGCCCGCGGCTGGTCGCACCCGCCGGCCCACACCGGCTGGCTGGCGGCCCACGAACGCGCGCTGCTGCGCTTCGGTCGTCACGTGGTCCGCTCCGACGGTCTCGCGCACTGGCTCGACGACGACGGCGCACCCGACCCCGCCCGGACCGGCGACGTCTACGTGGCCGCCCGGATGGCCCACGTCTACCTGCTCGGCGGGATGCGGGGCGTCCCCGGCTGCACGCCGCTCGCCGCCCGGCTGCTGGCCGGGCTGGCGACCGCGGCCCGGGACCGGGAGCACGGCGGCTGGCTGGAGCACGTGCCGGACCCCGCCGCCGGCCCGACCGACCCCGCCGACCCGGCCCCGAATGCGGACAAGCAGGCCTACACGCACGCGTTCGTCGTCCTGGCCGGCGCCACGGCGACGGTCGCGGGGGAGTCGGGCGGTCCGGCCCTGCTGGCCGACGCGCTGCGGACGACGTACGAGGTGTTCGCCGACCCCGGGACGCCGCTCTTCGTCGACAGCGTCTCCGCCGACCTCTCGGTGACCCGTCCCTACCGCGGCCTCAACGCGAACATGCACCTCGTCGAGGCGCTGCTGGCCGCGGCGGACGCCACCGGCGACCGCGCGCACGCCGAACGTGCCGGGGCGATCTGCGCCTGGGTCGAGGGGCAGGTCCGGACGCACGGCTGGCGCATCCCCGAGCACTACGACGAGCGCTGGGTGCCGCAGCTCGAGCACAACCGCGACCACCCGGACGACCCCTTCCGCCCGTACGGGGCGACGATCGGGCACGCCTTCGAGTGGGCCCGGCTGATGCTGCAGACCGGCCACGCCCTGGGCGAGCCCGACCGCCACTTCGAGACCTCGGCGCGGCTGTTCGACCGGGCCGTCGAGGACGGCTGGGTCGAGGGGGAGCACCCCGGCTTCGTCTACACCACGGGCTGGGACGGGGTGCCGGTCGTGCCCGACCGGGTCTTCTGGGTGCCGGCGGAGGCGATCGGGGCCGCCGCCGCGCTGGCTCAGCTGACCGGCGAACCGCGCTACCGCGAGCGGTACGTGGCGTGGTGGGACCACGTGGCCGGGGTGTTCGTCGACGAGGACCGCGGCTCGTGGCACCACCAGCTCGACACCACGAACTCACCCACGAGCACCATCTGGTCGGGCAAGCCCGACCTCTACCACGCCTACCAGGCGGTGCTGCTCTCCCGGCTCCCGGTCGCCGCCAGCCTTGCGGGGGCGGTGGCGTCGGAGCGGGGCTGACCGCGCGGGTCCCGCGACCTGCCACCCGGAGGGAAGCTCCGGAGGTCGTTCAGCGGTCGCGCACGAGCAGGCGGGGCCCGACCGTCTGCAGGACCAGCCCGAGACCGAGGCCCGCGAGCATGATGCCGCCCATGGCCGCGGGCGTGCCGCCGAGCAGTCCGGCCAGGGGTGTCCCGAGGCCTCCGACCCCGAAGGCGAGGCCGCCGGCCAGGGCGGCGGCGGTGCCGGGCGACGCCTGCCCGAGGGCCTGCGTCCGGGTCGCGGAGCCGGTGATCACCAGGCCCTGCGCTCCCGTGACCAGGGCGAGGCAGACCCACACGACCCAGCCCGGGGCGTGGAGGAGCGCGGCGCTGAGCACGCCGGCCGAGCCGACCGTGGCCACGGCCAGCCCGACGGTGAGGAGGCGGTCCTCGGAGACGCGGCCCACGATCTTCCCGAACACCAGGGTCGAGATGATCATGCAGGACGCGTTCGTGGCGAAGACGAGGGTGTAGCGCGCGGTCGAGTAGCCGTACCAGGTCTGGAAGACGAAGGCGCTCGTCGCGATGTAGGCGAAGAAGCCGACCGTGGCCACGCACGAGGTGGCCAGGTAGAGCGAGAAGCGCGGGATGCGCAGCAGCGACCCCATCCGCCGGGCGCTGGCCAGCAGGCCGACCCGGCCGAGCGTCGCTCCGCCGGGAGCGTCTCGGGAAAGCTCACCAGCACGGACACGGCGAGCGCGAGCCCGACCGCGGCGAGCGCCCAGAAGGTGAGCCGCCAGGTGCCGACCCCCAGCAGCGCGCCGCCGATCAGCGGCGCCACCACGGGCCCGACGGCGTTGATCGCCGACAACGCGGCGATGACCCGGGCCCGGCGTACGCCCGCCAGGACGTCGGTCACCATCGCCCGCCCGGCCACCGAGCCGGCGGCCCCGGCCAGCCCCTGCAGGACGCGGGCCGCCAGCAGGACCGGCGCTGTGGGGGAGACGGCGCACAGGACCGACGCGACGACGAAGGCGAACGTGCCCAGCAGCACGAGCCGCCGACGGCCGACGGCGTCGCTGAGCGGACCGATGAGCAGCTGTCCGACGGCGAACGAGACCAGGAACGCGGTCAGCGTGAGCTGGGCGACCGCGGGGGTGGTCCCCAGGTCGGCCGCGAGCTCGGGCAGGCCCGGGATGTACATGTCGGTGGCCAGCGGCGAGATCCCGGTGACCAGGGCCAGCGGCACCAGCGGGGCGAGCTCACGACCGCCCGTGCGCGGCGCGCGCACCACCTCCGTCGTCCCCACGCGAGCCACCGTACTTGAACGTTCTAGTGGAGTCCGGCGCGTGGCCCGCGTGGTGCAGAGTAGGGGCGCCCGCGCCGCGGGCGGGGAGGAGACCCGGATGAGCAGCACCGTCCTGCCGGCCGTGATCGCGGTGATCGCCAGCCTGTTCGTGGCCCTGGCCCTGCTGGTGCCGTTCGTGGCCGTGCAGTACCGGCGGCGAGGGACGCTGGGGCTCGGGCCGACCGTGCTGAGCTTCGCCGCGCTGGTCTACGCGCTGGCCCTCGTGTCGTACACGCTCCTGCCGCTGCCCGAGCTGACGGCCGACTTCTGCTCGGTCCACCGGGTGTCGCCGCAGCTGCGTCCCGGGCAGTTCGTCGCCGACGTCCTCCGGGAGAACCGTGGCGGCGTCTTCGGGCTGGCGACGAACCGGGCGCTGCAGCAGGTCGTCTTCAACGTCGCGCTCTTCGTCCCGCTGGGGATGTTCCTGCGGCACCTGCTGCGCCGCGGGATTGTGGTCAGCACCGCGATCGGGCTGGGCGTCTCCCTGCTGGTGGAGCTGACCCAGCTGACCGGGGTGTGGACGCTGTTCCCCTGCGCCTACCGGCTCTTCGACGTCGACGACCTCATCGCCAACACGTCGGGTGCGCTGCTCGGCGCGCTGCTCGGTCCGGTGCTGCGGCTGGTGCCCGGCCAGCGCACCGGCGACCCCGACGAGCCCCGGCCGGTCACCGCCCGTCGGCGGCTGCTCGGCATGCTGTGCGACTGGGCCGCCGGGGTCGGCACCGGGGGCGTGCTCGCGGTCGGGTGGAGCGTGCTCGCGGCGACCCTCGACGTGGACCTGCCGGCCCGCGCCGACCGGCTGGTGCCGGTCGTCCTGACCGGGCTCGTCCCGGGGCTGCTGCTCGCCCTGCTCGTCCTGCGGACCGGCCGCACGCTCGGCGAGCTCGTCGTCCGCCTCCGGCCGACGAGCACGGCCGGAGCGACCTCGGGGAGAGGGGCGCGTCTCCTGCGCTGGGCCCTCGGCATCGGCGGCTACCTGGTGCTGCGGAGCGCCGGCATCCCCCTCCTCGACCTGGCCGCGACCGCCCTCGCCGTCGCGTCGGTGGTGGCGGTGCTCGTCGGGGCGGGCCGAGGCGGGTTCGCGTACCGCGTCGTGCACTGGCAGCTCGAGGACGACCGGACCGGCGCCGACCACCCCCGTCCGCGCCAGCCGTCGGCCTGACCGCTGCCCGGCCGGAGCCAAGCCGGGTCGCCGTCCTCAGCGGGCGAGCTCCTCCTCGACCCGGGCCACGACCGCGGCCGGGCTGGGCTGGGTCGCCATCTCGGCGGCGACCTCGGCGGCGGCGGTGGTGAAGGCGGGCTCCTCCAGCAGCCGGAGGACGAGCTCCCGGGCCGTCTCGACGTCCAGCGTGGTCGGGTCGTGCGCCAGCCCCACACCACGGTCGCTGACGCGCTTCGCCGAGAGCGGGTTGTCGGCGAACGCGGGCAGGACCAGCTGGGGCACCCCGAAGTGCAGCGGCGCGGCGGTGGTGCCCGAGCCGCCGTGGTGGACGATCAGCCGGCACGTCGGGAGCACGGCGGACAACGGCAGGTAGCCGACCGCGCGGACGTTCGAGGGCAGCTCCGTCCCCTTCGGGAGGCTGGCGTCACCGAGCGCGAGGACCACCTCGACGGGCAGGTCGGCCAGCGCCGCCAGCAGCACGGAGACGACGTCGGTCCCGGCCACGGTGGGGACGACGGTGCCCAGCGTCACGAGCACCCGCGGCCGGGCGGGAGTCTGCCGGGCCCACGGCTCGACGACGGCGCCGCCGTTGAACGGCACGTACCGCATGGACCACCAGGGCACGCCGTCGCGCGGGTCGGGCTCGTCGTCGACCAGCCCGCCCATGCTCGGCGCCCGTGGGTCGACGCGGGCGACGATGTGCAGCGGCGTGCCGTCCAGGCCCAGCTGCGTACGGACCGCCGCGACGCCGGAGATGTCGCTCCCGGGTCCACCCTGGTCGCGGGTGGACCAGGAGACGCGGTTGCCGACCTCCAGGCCGGGCAGCCCGAGGGTGGTCGCGGCCAGCTCGCCGCTGCCGTGGTCGGACGTCCAGACGACGAGGTCGGCCCCGTGCTCCCGGGCCGCCTCGACCGTGCCCGGCGTCATCTCCTCGGTGAACATGCGGAAGGGCGACACGGGCGGACCTCCGCCCGGCCCCCTGCCGACCCCGGCCTGCAACCGAGCCCAGAGGTCCTGGTCGGGGCACACGTCGACCACCTCGAGGCCGGCGCCCGCGGCGACGGCGCACATTCGACCGGTCGTGGCGAGCCGGGCCGTGTGCCCGGCCGCCTGGGCCGCCCACACGAGCGGCACGAGCGGCATCATCAGCCCGTAGCCCGGCGCCGAGGCGAAGAGGATCTTCATATCCCGACTATGGCATTTCCCGGGTCGCGAACGACGAGCCCCGGGGTCGTCAGGCAGCCGGCGGTCCTTGACGTGCGGCAGTGGCCTGGTGTGACGGCCGCGTCAGCCCGCCGTGGTCCAGAGGTCCTTGCCCAGCCGCGTCCACCCGTCGCTCGGGTCGGCGGTGGAAGCGCCACCCCAGGCGAGGACGGTGCGCTGCACGGCCACGAGGCCGTCGCGGACCTCCGCGGTGCTGGCCGCCACGACCGACGTGCCGTCCCGCCGCGTCCAGCGCTCGGTGAAGGCGACGACGTCGCCGCCGTCGACGAGGTCGGTGACCAGACCGCCGGCCGCGTCCAGGCTGTCGAACCACGCCCGGATGGCCGGACGGCCGTGGACGGTCCGGGAGCCGGGGGGCGGGCTGGCCGGGTCGACGACGTGGATGTCGGCGTCCTCCGCATACCAGGCGACCCGGGCGCCGAGGTCACGGTGCTCCCGGGCGCGCACGAAACCGGTCAGGTCGAACACCGGTCCCCGCCGGCCGGGCACCCGGCCCCGCCCGTGGAGGCGCAGGTCGAGGCGGAGGTCGCCGGGGTCGCGCACGGTGGCCCGGCCGTCCGTGGTCATGACTGCTGGGGGCCGGTCGGCCGGGACGCGGCCTCCGCCAGCCGGGCGTCGAGCGCGGAGCGGGCCAGGACCTCGACCTCGTCCAGCGGCCCGCGGGCCCGGCCGACCAGCGCCGCCCGGGACGCGTCGACCACCTCGGTCGTCAGCAGGGGCGGGCAGTACGTCGCCGACAGCCGCCCGACGAGCTCGAGGAACTCGGGGCGGGGTTCGGTGTCGGTGGTCGGCGGTGCAGAGAGGTCGAGGTCGGTGGAGCGCGTCGAAGCGATGATGTCCTTGCTGGGCGTGGGGCGGCGCGGAGCCGGAGGAGCCTGGACGCGGAAGCTGAACTTCCGGGCGAGCGCGGCGTGGTCACGGCGCATCGTCCCAGGGTCGGTGCCGAGCGACATGGCCCGTGGGAACCGGCAGCGCGGGAGCCGAGCGAAACTGAGCCCCCCAGCGCGTCGAACCAGGTCCCCGCGCCACCGACCGACCCAGGATGGCAGGGGGACGGCGGCGGACCCAGGGACCAACGTCCTGACCCTGCGGGCCTCCTGGCTCGGTGACCGAGGCGGCGGGGCCGGGTCAACCAGCCAGGACCGTCGCGACCTCCGTCTCCCGGTCGACCAGGCTGCTGGCCACCTCGTCGAGATCGAGACCGTTGCGGTAGGCCCAGCCCCGCAGCGTGGCCAGGGCGTCCACGTCGCTCTGGGTGGTGGCGGCGATGACCATCCCGACCGCCGTCCAGACGGTCGTCCGGTCGACCGCCGGGTCGTCGCCGAGCCACTCGGGAACCTCGGCGTCGGCGTCGTACAGCGCCGCGAAGGCCCCCGACAGCACGGCCGCGATGGGGTCGGCCACGGCGTGCTCGAGGTCGGGGAGCGAGAGGGTCGAGGCGAGGTCCTCCCCGGTCGAGTACAGGTCGAGCGCCCCGAAAGGAGGCTCTTCGGCCCGCCGGAGGGGCAGGGAGACGACCGAGCGGTACGGCGTCAGCCGGAACAGCTCGTCCCAGTAGACCGGCCACCACTGCGCCATCCACGCCGCGTCGGCGGACCGGGCCGCGCCGGCGTGCATGGCGGCGATGCACGGCCCGCTGCCGAGCGTCGTCTGCGCACGTTCCGCGATGCCGACGGTGGGGCTGCTCCAGCCGAGCGGCACCCGCAGCGATCTCTGCGCCAGGCTGATGCCCGCACCTTCGACGGTCGGCAGGACGTCGACGCACGCCTCGGACAGCACCGACGGGCTCACCTCGGGACTCCCGGTCATGGTGACCCGGTGGCGGACGGCCTTCCGGTGCGCATGCTCCAGCGTCACGTCCAGGTCCCTTCCCCGTCTCCGACCCGACGTGGTTACCCGGCCCGCCCGGCCGTAAGCAGGCCGGGGGCGGTCGGCGCCCGGCTCGTCGTGCGGCCGACGGGCGGGGCGGAGGTCGCAGGTGGGTGGGCTCGTGGGGTTCAGCGGCGCGTGCGGGTGGACCAGAGGGCCCAGGCCACGAGGAGCGGCTGGCCGAGCAGCCGGAGGCGGCGCTTGCGGTCGGTGTCGAGGCCGAAGGCGTCGCGGTGGTGCTCGAGCTGGGCGAGGTTGCCGGGGAAGACGGCGGTGAAGAACGTCGCGGCCACGTTCCCGACGAGCTGGCGGTGCCGCTCCGGCGCGAGGGCGATCGTGGCACCGAAGGCGATCTCGACCACCCCGGACGCGAGCACGACCTGGTCCGTGCTCAGGGGCGTGACCTCGACCACGGTCTCGGGGACCTGGGCCCGGAACGGCCTGCGGGCGAACGTGAGGTGACTCGTCCCGGCGAAGACCAGGATCCCGCCGAGAGCCACGCGCGCGACGGTGCGGACCCTGCTCATCGTGCTGGCTCGGCGAAGAGGTCGATCATGGTCCCGTGCCTTCCGGTCGTCATCCTGTCGGCTCTGACGCTAACTCAGTCGCGCACGACCTAACTGCGTGGGGTGCAGCTCGGGTCAGGGACGGGAGCCGCCCCGGCCCGGACCGGTCCGGTCGAGCCGCCGGGCACGAGGACGCCGGGGAGGAGCCGGGGCGGCAGGGTGTCGGCGCCGTCGAGGACCCGGAGGAGGGCCTGCACGCCCAGCTCGCCGAGCTCCGGGCCGGGTGAGGACATCGCGGTCAGGGCGGGGTCGACCAGCGTGCTCATCTCGGTCGACGTCAGGACCGACAGGACCGAGACGTCGTCGGGGACGCGCAGCCCGTGCCGCAGGAGGCCGGAGACCAGCCCCGGTGCGGCGAACTCGTTGAGGACGAGGACCCCCGTCGTCCACGGTCGCGTGGAGACGATCTCCTCGGCGACCGCGCGGCCCCCGTCGGTGTCCTGCCCGCACTCCAGAACCACGACCGCGAAGCCACGCTCGGCGGCCAGGCGTCGGTAGGCGTCCGCCGCGCGGACGTACGGGCCGTAGCTGCGGAAGCTCGCGTCGGCCTGGCTGCCGGTGACCAGCACGAGGTGACGGTGACCGAGCCCGTACAGGTGGTCGACGGCCTGCTCCATCGTGCGGTCGAAGTCGATGTCGACGTAGACCAGCCCGGTGAGGTCCGCGGAACGACCGATCAGGGCGAACGGCGTCTGCGTCGCCCGGAGCACCTCGACGCGGGCGTCCTCGAGCTGGACCTCCATCAGCAGCACGCCGTCCACCAGCCCCTGGCCCACCAGCTCGGTCAGCTCGTCGGCGTCGTTGCTCACCGGCCACAGCACCAGGTGGTAGCCGGCCTCGCCGGCCGTCCGCGCTGCGCTGGTGATGAACTCCATCGCCGACCCGCCCAGCTTGTGCTCCATCGCCGGGTAGACCAGCGCCACGATCCGGGTCCGCCGGCTGGCCAGGGCCCGGGCCACGCTGTTGCGTCGGAACCCCAGCCGCGCCATGGCGTCCTCGATCTTGCGCCGGGTCTCCGGCGCCACCCGCTTGGAGTCGTTGACGACGAAGGACACCGTGGCGATCGAGACGCCGGCCGCCTCCGCCACTTCCCGCATGGTCGCCGCCATCGCCCCCGCACCTCCCGATCTGGTGCCCTGACCGTACGGCTCGACGCGCCTGTCCGGGGGCGCGGACCGAGGTCGTGGGACGAAGGACCCTTGACAAACCGTGGGGCCCGTCCCAGGATCCTCACAAGCGTAGTTAAGCGCTTAACCGAGGGTTGACGACGTCCGTGGACGAGGGCAGGAGCCCGGGTCCACGGCCGCTCCGACGCGCCCTCGGTCGCGTCAGCAAAGGAGCTGCACCGATGATCACGAAGCTGGTTTCCAAGCGCGTGGCGACCTTCGCCGCCCTGGCCGCCCTGGCCCCCCTCTCCCTCGCCGCGTGCGGCGGCGGGTCCTCCGGGTCGTCGGGCGGGGACGCGTCCGCGACCGTCGACACCCTCAAGGTCCTCGACTACTACACCGACGAGCCCGGCAAGACCCAGATCGGCGACATGCTGACCGCGTGCGGCACCTCGATCGGGGTCGGCACGATCGAGCGCGAGGCCGTGCCCGGTCCGACCCTGATCCAGAAGGTGCTGCAGCAGGCGTCGTCCAAGTCCCTGCCCGACGTGCTGATGCTCGACAACCCCGACATCCAGCAGATCGCCGACACCGGCGCGTTGGCTCCCCTCGGCGACTTCGGCATCACCGCGGACGGCTACGCGCCGGGCCCGGTCGCCGCGGCCACCGGAGCCGACGGCAAGCTCTACGGCCTGCAGCCGGGGGCCAACACGATCGCGATCTTCTACCGCAAGGACGTGCTGGAGAAGGCCGGTGTGACGCCCCCGACCACCTGGGCCGAGCTCCGGACGGCGGCCAAGAAGCTGACCGTCGGCAAGCAGTACGGCTTCGCCTTCAACGCCACCGCCGACTACGAGGGCGCCTGGCAGTTCCTGCCGGCGATGTGGAGCAACGGCGGTGACGAGACCGACCTCAAGACCCCGCAGGTGGCGGGGGCCCTCCAGCTGTGGAAGGACCTCGTCGACGACGGCTCCGCGTCCAAGAGCGTCGTCAACTGGAAGCAGTCCGACGTGAACGACCAGTTCATCGCCGGCAACGCGGCCATGATGCTCAACGGGCCGTGGCAGGAACCCGCCCTGGACAAGGCGAAGGTCGACTACGGCGTCGTCCCGTTCCCGGTCGACCAGGCGGGCCAGGCCTCGGTCGCCCCGCTCGGCGGCGAGGCGTGGACGGTCCCCATGACCGGCGACCAGGCGAAGATGGCCAAGGCCGCCGAGCTGGTGAAGTGCATGAACACCGACGCGAACCAGCTGCTGCGCGCCAAGCAGGGCGGTCTGGTGCCGACCAAGCTCGCGCTCGCCGACCAGTTCAAGACCGAGGTCCCCAAGATGGCCGGCTTCACCGACGCCGTGGCCCAGGCCCGGGCCCGGACCGGCAAGCTCGGCGCCAAGTGGCCGGACACCGCCAAGATCATCTACACCGGCGTGCAGCTCGTGCTGACCGGCCAGGCCGCTCCGGCGGACGCGATGGCCAAGGCCGGCGGCTAACGGGTCGGCGAGGAGAGGAGCCGAGTCGTGTCGGACACGAAGACTCTCGCCCCCGCACCGCCCAGGGACGCACCGGCGCCTCGTCCTCCGACCGCTCGTCGGAGCGGCAGCCGGCGCCTCGAGGAGATCACCAAGATCCTCTTCGTGGTGCCGGCGGGCCTGGCGATCGTCGCCCTGTTCGGCTACCCGGTCGTCAAGAACGTGGTGATGGGCTTCCAGGACTACGGGCTCAAGACGTTCTTCACCGGCAAGGCCCCGTTCGTGGGGCTCAGCAACTACGTCGCCGTGGTGAGCGACGACGTCTTCTCGAAGGCCGTCGTCAACACCGCGCTCTTCACGCTGGGCTCGATCCTCGGCCAGTTCGTGATCGGGATGCTGCTCGCGCTGTTCTTCCACCAGAGCTTTCCGCTCAACGGGGTGCTGCGCGCGCTCTTCCTGCTGCCGTGGCTGCTGCCGCTGATCGTGGGCAGCGCCGCGTGGCGGGCGATCCTCGAGCAGGACAGCGGCATCCTCAACGTCACGCTGCAGAACCTCGGCGTCATCGACGGGCCGGTCCCGTGGCTCACGTCGCCCTCGGTGGCGCTGGTCTCCGTGATCCTGGTCAACATCTGGCTGGGCATCCCGTTCAACCTGACCCTGCTCTACAGCGGGCTGCAGGCCATCCCGGACGAGCTGTACGAGGCCGGGGCACTGGACGGCGCGACGGGCTGGCGGGCCTTCTGGTCGATCACCTGGCCCAACCTCAGGGCGGTGGTCAGCGTGGTGCTGATGCTCGGCGTGATCTACACCCTCAAGGTCCTGGACATCATCCTCGGCCTCACCCAGGGCGGGCCGGCCAACGCGACCCAGACCATCGCGCTGCAGTCCTACCAACGCTCCTTCGTGGAGTTCAAGTTCGGGCAGGGGGCCGCGCTGAGCAACATCCTGATCGTCATCTCGCTGGCCTTCGCGATCATCTACCTGCGCGTCAACCGGCGCCAGGTCGACGAGTAGGGGAGCGACGATGTCCGCCATTGTGTCCAAGGGGCAAGCCCGGCACGCCCGCGGTCCCGTCCGGACCGCCATCGCGATCGTCCTGCTCGCGCTGCTGCTGTTCCCCGTCTACTGGATGCTGAACATCTCGCTGCAGCCGAGCGGCAACGCCCTGTCCGGCACCTTCTTCCCGACCCACCCGAGCCTCGACGGCTACCGGGCGGCGATCGCCGACCAGGGCGGCCACCTGGTGATCAGCCTGGTGATCGCCTCGGGGACGGTCGTGCTGTCCCTGCTGGTCGCCGCGCCCTGCGCGTACGCGCTCGCCCAGTTCCGGTTCCGCTGGATCAGCTGGGCCCTGCTCGCCATCCTGATCTCCCAGATGATCCCGAGCATCGTGATCGCCAACGCCCTCTACACCGCGTACGAGCGCATCGGGCTGCTGGACTCGATCCCGGGGCTGATCGTCGTGAACTCGGCGAGCGGGATCCCGTTCGGCATCTTGATCATGCGGTCGTTCATGCTCGGCGTGCCGCCCTCGATCGTCGAGGCGGCTCGCGTGGACGGGGCCGGCCTGGTCCGGGCGTTCCTGTCCATCGTGGTGCCGATCAGCCGCAACTCGCTGATCACCGCGGGGCTGTTCGCCTTCCTGTTCGCGTGGAGCGACTTCATCTACGCGCTCACGCTGACCACCAAGGGTCAGGTCGTGCCCGTCACCCTCGGGATCTACACCTACCTGGGCGCCCACATCGCCAACTGGAGCGCGGTGATGGCCACCGCCGTGCTCGCCTCCCTCCCGGCGATCGTCCTGCTGGTCGTCGCCCAGCGCTACATCTCCGCCGGCGCCACCGGCGGGGCCGTCAAGTAACCCGACCCGACCACTCATCCGACCCCCTCGAGAGGGACACCCATGTCGTCCAGCAGCACCACCAAGCACCTGAACGTCGTCGTCTGGGGGGAGAACCGGCACGAGCAGATCGAGCCCCACGTCGCCGCGATCTACCCCGACGGCATGCACGCCACCATCGCTGCCGGGATCACCGAGAACCTGGGGGAGGACGTCTCGGTCACGACGGTGACCCTCGACGACCCGGAGCACGGCCTGACCGAGGAGGTCCTCGCGAGCACCGACGTCCTGGTCTGGTGGGGGCACGCCGCGCACGCGGAGGTCGCCGACGAGATCGTCGACCGGGTGCACCGTCACGTGCTGTCCGGGATGGGCCTGCTCGTGCTGCACTCCGCGCACTGGTCCAAGATCTTCGGCAGGCTGATGGGGACGACCTGCACGCTCCGCTGGCGCAGCGAGCAGGACCGCGAGCTGGTCTGGACCGTCGACGCGACGCACCCGATCACGCAGGGCGTGCCCAATCCGATCGTCATCGACGCCCAGGAGATGTACGGCGAGACGTTCGACATCCCCGCGCCCGACGAGCTGATCTTCATCTCGTCGTTCAGCGGCGGCGAGGTGTTCCGCAGCGGCTGCACGTTCCGCCGGGGGCACGGCAAGATCTTCTTCTTCTCCCCGGGGGACCAGGACTTCCCCGTCTACCACCACCGCGACGTCCGCCGGGTCATCGCCAACGGCGTGCGGTGGGCCGCCAGCGACGGCGAGCGCGCCCTGCCGACGCTGCTCCGCTACGAGACGGGTGAGTTCTTCCAGGGCCGCAGCTACGCGGGCGCCATCGAGTCGGTCGAGGAGACGCCGGAGCCCGCGGGTGTCTGAGCCGCTGCGTCTGGTCCAGGTCGGGGCGGGCGGGATGGGGCGTACGTGGCTGCGTGCCCTCGCCGCCAACCCGGACGTCCGGCTGGTCGGGCTGGTCGACCTCGACGTCGACGCCGCGCGACGGGCCGCCGACGAGGAGGGCTGGCCCGGGGTGGAGGTGGCGACCATGGTGGAGGGTCTCGGCTCGCGCCCCGAGGCCGAGGCCCTGGTCAACGTCACCGTCCCGGTGGCGCACCACGCGGTGAGCACCGCGGCCCTGCTCGGCGGCCTTCCCGTGCTCAGCGAGAAGCCGCTGGCCGAGTCGGTCGCCGAGGGCCTGTCGATGGTGGCCGTGTCGGAGGTGGCCGGCCGGCTGCTGATGGTGTCGCAGTCGCGGCGCTACTGGCGCCACCTGTCGGCCTACCGCCGCCAGATCGCGGGGCTCGGGCGGGTCGGCACGGTGAGCTGCGAGTTCTTCAAGGCCCCGCACTTCGGCGGCTTCCGCGAGGAGATGGCGTACCCGCTGCTCGTGGACATGGCGATCCACCAGTTCGACCTCGCACGCGACCTGATCGGCACCGAGCCGGTGTCGGTCTTCTGCGACAGCTTCAACCCGTCCTGGAGCTGGTTCGGCGGGGATGCCGCCGCGAACGCGGTGTTCGAGTTCGAGGGCGGCGCACGCTTCAGCTTCACCGGGAGCTGGTGCTCACCCGGGCTGGAGACCTCCTGGAACGGGCGCTGGCGGGTGAGCGCCGACGGCGGCACCGCCCTGTGGGACGGCGACGGCGAGCCGGTGGCCGAGGACGCCGACGGTTCGTCGCTGCCGGTCGTCGTCGAGGACGAGCCGGAGCAGATCGCCGGCTCGCTGGCCGAGTTCGTCGCCGTGCTGCGCGAGGGTGGCGTCCCCTCGGGCGAGGTGCACGCGAACGTGCTGAGCCTGGCCATGGTCGAGGCCGCCACCAGGTCGGCGGAGGCCGGCCGGCGGGTGACGATCGCCGAGGTGCTGGACGCGGCGTACGCGACCGCGGTCGAGGTGGAGCAGAACGAGGCCGTGCGTACGCAGCTGCTGTCCTGGCCGTCCGTGCACGCGGTGGTGGGGCGACGCTGAACGCGTGAGCCGCTAGCCCAGGTGCCCGGTCAGGCGGGCGCTGAGGTCGTGGAGCTCCGTGCGCAGGCGGGCGAGCTCGTCGGGCGCGAGCTCGGTGTCGCAGCGGACGCGGTGCTGGGCGATCGCGGCCTGCTGCTCGAGGTCACGTCCGGCGCCCGTGAGGGCGGCCCGGAAGACGCGCCGGTCGTCCTCGTCGCGGCGGCGGTCGAGCAGGTGGGCTTGCTCGAGCCGCTCGATCACCGGGCTGAGCCCGTGGGCCGGGAGGTCGAGCCGGCCGGCGAGGTCGCTCAGGCTGATCTCGTCCTCCTCCCACAGCGCCATCATCACGAGGTACTGCGGGTAGGTGAGGCCGAGCTCCTTCAGCAGCGGGCGGTACGAGCGCACGATCGCGTTGGTGGCGGCGTACAGCGCGAAGCAGAGCTGGTCGTCGAGGCGCAGGGCGGTCGAGGGGCCGTCGGCGGGCTGCGGGGCGTCGGGGGACACGGGATCCTTCGGGAGCGGCGTGGGCCGGCCGGGGCCGGGGAGACAAGTCTGCGGCACCGCACCGACCGGTCGCGCGGACCGGCTGGGTCCCAGGTTCCTCCAACAGATCTGGGGTCCAGCCGCTTCGCGTCGTCAACCTGAGAGGTCGTGCAGGTACTGCTGAGAAACTTAACAGTCACAGACGCCGATGATCGCGTCTGGTTAAAGTTCGCGCGTGATCCAAAGCGAGCTGGACCGCGGTTCCTCCGCGCTGGCCCTGTCCGCCGTCATCGTCGCCGCCGACACCTTCCGGCTTGCCGCCGCCCAGCACTTCGGGCTGGCCCTGGTCGACACGCACGCCATCAGCTACCTGGCCGAGCACGGGCCGATGTCGCAGACCGAGCTCGCCCGGCTCCTCGGGCTGACCAGCGCCGGCGTCACCGGGCTCGTCGACCGGCTCGAGCAGACCGGCAACGCCCGGCGGGCCCTCGACCCGCAGGACCGGCGTCGGCACCGGATCGAGCTCACCGACCACGCGTGGGAGATCCTCGCCGAGTGCCGCGAGGGGCTGGCCCGGACGTTCGACCGGCTCGACCCGGCGAGCGTCGAGACCGTCACCTGCGCCCTGACCGGGCTTGCGGCGGGCCTCACCGAGGAGAGCCGCCGGTTCGGCTCCTGACGGGTCGGGCGGCGGTCGTCGGTCAGGCCGGGAGGTCGACGATCTCCCGCGACACGAGCTCCTCGCGGACGGCCGGGGCGATCAGCGTGTTGTACGGGCTCGTCAGGTGGAACCGGTCGAGCTTGACCGGGGTGGTGCCGACGAAGGCCGGGCACCGGTTGTCCACGCAGACCCACTTCTGCGTGTTCACGTAGACGCCGCCGACGTCGCGGGCCACCTTGGCCTCGAGGACGCCCCAGCTGGGCTCGGGCGTGGAGACGCAGTCGGCGGGCGTGCTGACCTTGCTGAAGCAGTCGTTGACGTCCTTGTCCGCGGGCGGGCCGGGCATCAGCACGAGCTTCGGCTTCACGGTGATCTTCTTGATCTGCGCCTCGGCCGACTCCACGTTGCCGGTGCCGGCGAGCACGACGACGTCGGGGTCGAGGCGGTTGATCGCGGCGACCGCGTCGTCGGGGCGCTGACGGCAGCTCTTCTGCGCGTCGGGCGGCGGGGCGAGGATCGTCATGTCGCGGAAGCCGCAGCCGTACATGCCGTACGAGACGACCTTCCAGCCCTGGTCGGTGCCGATGACCTGCCGCAGCAGGTCGACGTAGACGAGCGCGACCGAGTTCCCGACCACGACCATCGTGTGGTCGGCCTTCGGGTCGCCCCAGGTGCAGGCGGCCTCGTCGATGGTGTCGGCACCGCCACAGCTGTGGATGTCGTCGGGGCCGAGCCCGCCCGTCATGACCGAGTTCATCGACGGCGACAGCGTCGGCCACGCCTTCGCGGTGAGCGCCTGCGCGATCCGGGCCTGGAGCTGGTCCTGGGCCGAGGCCGCGCCGGTGGCGCCACCGGACGGGAGCGCCAGCGGGGCCGGTTCCGCGCTGGTGGACCGCGCCTGGGTCTGGAACGTGACGACGACCAGGACCGCCGTGGCGAGGGCGAGGAGGCTGACGGCCGTGCGCTGGTAGGCGGGGGTGAACGGGCTCGGCCGGGCGGGGGCGCCCTGCCGCCGACGGCGGTGACGCGGCCGGTCGGCCCGGGGCTGGAGCCACTGCGAGCGCCGGATCGGGTCCTCGACCAGGTGGTAGGTGTAGACGGAGAGCACCGTGGCCACGCCGAGCAGGACCAGCCCGGTCAAGAAGCCGCCCCCGAGCACCGCCCGGCCGAGGATCACGACCGGGAAGTGCCACAGGTAGAGCGAGAACGAGATGTCGCCGACGTAGCCGGACACCCGGTTGGTGAGCGGGAAGAGCAGGCGCTGCTGCGCGACGCCGGTGCCCGCGGCGATGACCAGGGCGGTGGCCAGCACGGGCAGCGCGGCGGCGGGGGCCTGGAAGCCGTCGGCAGGGTCGACGAGGAAGACCCCGGCGACCATCCCGGCGAGGCCGATCCACGCGAGCGGCGGCCGGAGGCGGTCGGGCAGCCGGCTGACGAGCGGCACGGCGATCGCCAGCAGCGCCCCGACCCCGAGCTCCCAGGTGCGGGAGAAGGTCGAGAAGTACGCCCGGTTGGCCGCGACCTGCGAGTCGTGCAGCGCCCAGACGAACGAGGCGACGGACAGCACGACGACGAGCGCGGCCAGCACCACCCGCGGACGCACGCTCTTCGCCGCGGAGCGGCCCAGCAGGACCAGGACCAGGAGCATCAGCCAGGGCCAGACGAGGTAGAACTGCTCCTCGACCCCGAGCGACCAGTAGTGCTGCAGCGGCGAGACCGGACGGTCGTGGGCGAAGTAGTCCGTGCTCTGCAGCGCGAAGCGCCAGTTGGCGGCGAAGAACAGGGCCCACACGCCGTCCACCGCGGTCGCCTGCCAGCGCGCGACGTTGAAGACGAACCACGACGCGGCCACCGTGACCGCCAGCACGAGCAGCGAGGCGGGCAGGATCCGCTTGACCCGGCGACGGTAGAAGCCGGAGAACGAGATCCGGCCGGTCCGGTCGTGCTCGCGGAGCAGCAGCCCGGTGATCAGGAAGCCGGAGATGACGAAGAAGACGTCGACCCCGACGAAACCGCCACGCGGCCAGTCCCAGACGTGGTTGGCCACCACGGCCAGCACCGCGAAGGCGCGCAGGCCCTGGATGTCCCAGCGGGAGCGGGGGCTCGGCTGCTTCGTGCCGCGGCCGACGCGGCCCCCGGACCCGTGGCGGTACGACTGCGTGGAGAAGGAGGGCTGCCGACTGCGACGCCGCTCGGGCCGGCCCTCCGAGGGCGCGTCGGGCGTCGTCCTCGGGGCCGTGGGGGTGGCGGTGCTGGACATGACGACTCCTCCGGGTTCACGGGTGGGGGAAGCCCGATCCTCAGCTGTTCAGGTGCGTGTGGACGTACGTCGTCGTGTCGTCGTCGCGCAGCACCAGGCGAGGTGTCCGCCCGGTCCAGGGTCCGAGCCGTACGTGCACCCGGCCCGGAATTGATGCCGTCGGCAGCGTAACGGCACGACCATCGGACAGCAAGGTGACGTGATAGTTCAGCGACCCCGGCGACCGGTCAGTCGCCGGCCACGACGACCACGACCTTGCCCGAGAGCTCGCCGGCGGCGGCCCGGGCGTGCACGGACGTGAGATCGGCCAGCGGGACGCGCTCCTCGACGTGGACGCGCAGCTCGCCGCGGTCGACCAGCGCCACCAGGTGGGCGAGCTGGGCGGCGTCGCTGCGGACGAAGAGGTCGACGCCCCGTACGCCTCGGGCCTTGTCCGAGGGAGCCGGCATCCACACGGTGGTGCTGACCACGACGCCGCCCGGACGGACCAGCCCCACCAGCGCGTCGAGCTGCGCCGGGACGACGGGGGCGAGGTTGAGCACGAGGTCGACGGGCTCGGTGACCGCCGCGGCCAGGTCGGTGGTGGTGTGGTCCACGACGTCGTCGGCGCCGGCCGATCGGACGCGGGCGCTGCTGCGCGGGCTCGCGGTGGCGATGACGTGCGCGCCGGCCCGCTTCGCCAGCTGGACGGCGTAGCCGCCGACCGCGCCACCCGCACCGTTGACCAGCACGCGCTGGCCGCTCGTCAGGCCGCCGTGGTCGAAGAGCGCCTGCCAGGCGGTGAGGCCGACGGTCGGCAACGCGGCGGCGTCGGTCAGCGAGATGCTCGTGGGGGCGGCTGCCAGGAGGTCGGCCGGCGCGAGGACGAAGTCCGCGGAGGCGCCGTCGTCGACCATCGGGAGGAAGCCGACGACCCGGCCGCCAGGCTCGAGGCCGGTCACCCCGTCGCCGAGCGCGTCGACCGTGCCGGCGACGTCGATGCCGGGCGTGTGCGGCAGCGCCACGGGGATCGGGCCCTGCATGCCGCCGCCCCGGATGTTCGCGTCGATGCCGTTGAACGACGTCGCGGTCACCCGGACGCGGACCTGCCCGGGGCCCGGGACGGGCTGCTCGACGTCGTCGAGCCGGAGGACGGACGGGTCGCCGTACGCGTGGAAGCGGACTGCCTTCATGGCTGGTCTCCTGGTGGGTGTTCTGGACTGGTGGGGGAGACGGCCGGCGGTCAGGCGAGCAGCCGCGACCGGTGGAACGTGCGGTCGGGGTCCACGGCGTCCGCGACGGCCCGCGCGCGGTCACGGACGTCGCGTGGCAGGGACTCGGGCACGGCGGCGGCGCCGTCGACCCACGACCCGGGCGTGAGGCCGGTGTCGGCCGTGGTCCAGACCGCCCTCGCGCGGGCGAAGGCGGCGTCGATCTGCGCGCGGCTGGAGCGGCCGAGCGGGCCGACGGCGTGGTAGACGAACGATCCGGGTGGGGCGGTGACCGCGCCGTCACGCCGCGTCGGGGCCCCGCCGACGTGGCGGAGCTCCAGCATCACGACCGGGGAGTCGTCCGCGACCGCGGTCGTCAGGAGCGCCTCCGCGAGGCCGGGCGTGGAGTCGTCGAGCCAGCGCGCGTCGCCGATCGCCGGGACCGCGGTCGGCGGGTCGAGGTGGATCCGGGCGAGACCGGCCGCGTCCTTCGGACCCCAGTCGTCCAGGACCGGGGTCGACGCCGTGCGCATCGCGTCCAGCAGGGGAGCGGCACCCACGGGCCCGTCGGGGTCGGCGACCGCGAGGTGCACGGCCACGGAGCCGTGCAGCGACTCCGGGAACATCGGGAGCGGCGGGACGTGGAGCACCGAGAGGCTCGAGGACGTGGCGGGTCCGACCGACCCGATCGCGCCCGCCCACGCCGCCACCAGCTCGGGCAGGGCGGTCGCGGGCCACAGCAGCGCCCCGGCGTGCAGGTCGGGGACCGGGACGAGGTCGAGCTCCAGCGTGTGCGCGACACCGACCCCGCCCGCGCCGCGGAACGCCCAGATCGCGTCCCGGTCGACCACGTCGGCGGCGTCGTCCGCGGCCCGACGTAGCTGTCCGCGACCGTCGACGTATGAGACGGCGCGCAGCGTGCCGGTGGCGAGACCGTCGCGCCGCGCCAGCCACCCGATGCCCCCGCCGAACGTGTAGCCGGAGACCGCGACGCTCGGCGCCGACCCAGCGAGCCCCAGGAGCCCGTGCTGCTCGGCGACCGCGTTCACGGCCGACCACGTCGCGCCGGCCCCGACCGTCGCCACGCGGGTCACCGGGTCGACGGAGACCTCGTCCAGACCTGCGGTGTCTAGCAGGACGACGCCCTCGTCGACGCCGGCGCCGGCGCCGTGCCCCGTGGCCTGCGGCGCCACCGTGAGCGCCCGGCCGGTCGAGCGGGCCAGCGCGTCCACCTCGGCCAGCGCGGCGGTGAGGTCCTCCGGGCGGACGATCGTGGCGACGCGGGCCGGTGTCTGCGTCGAGGAGGAGTTGTGGGGCTGGGTGGACCTCGCGTAGGCGTCCGACCCGGGGCTGAGCAGCATGGGCCTACGCTACAACGGAAACGGACGACTTCGTCCGTTTGTCTCCCGCCACCTCCGCAGGACGGATCCCGATGACCGCTTCCGACACCCCACCCGTCGCCGTGATCGGCGCGACGGGTCAGCAGGGCCGCGCCGTCGTCGACGCGCTCCTCGGCGCCGACGTCGCCGTGCGCGCGCTCGTCCGTGACCCCGGGTCGTCCGCCGCCCGCGCTCTCGCCGGTCGCGGGGTCGAGCTGGTCCAGGCCGACCAGGAGGACGGCACCTCCCTCACGCAGGGCCTCGCCGACGTCTCCGCGCTCTTCTTCATGACCACGTTCGCGGCGCCGGACGGCACGAACGGGGAGGTCCGTCGGGGCAGCACGGTCGCCGAGGCCGCGGCCCGCGCCGAGGTCCCGCACGTCGTCTACTCCTCGGTCGGCGGCGCCGAGCGGCACACCGGCATCCCGCACTTCGAGAGCAAGCGGCGCGTCGAGGAGCGGCTGAGCGGTCTCGTCCGCGCGACGTTCCTGCGGCCGACCTTCTTCATGGACAACCTGCTGCCCCAGCTGACCCCCGGAGCCGACGGCACCGTGGTCGTCCGGCTGCCGCTGGCGCCCGACGTGCCGCTCCAGATGGTCGCCGTGCGCGACATCGGGACCGCCGCGGGACGCCTGCTGACCGACCCCGGGGCCGTCGACGGCGACGCCGTCGAGATCGCCGGCGACGAGCTCACCCTCGACCAGGTGGCCGAGGGGGTGGCACGGGCGTACGGCCGCCCGGCGCGGTACGAGGCCGTGCCGGTCGAGGCCCTCGGGGACGACACCGACCTGCAGGCGATGTTCCGGTGGTTCGCGACGGTGCCGTCGTACCGGGCGGACCTCGCCGCCACCCGGCGCCTCGTGCCCGACGTGAGCGACCTCGCGACCTGGCTGGGCCGGCAGGAGGGGCGGCAGCAGCCTTAGTCCCCGTCGGCGGCGATGCCGCGCAGGAACACCGCCCGCTGCTCGGCGGCGGTCGCCTCCCAGCCCGGGACGTTCGTCATCGGCTGGGCGAGCATCGCCCCGAAGCGCACCACGGTCCCGCCGTCGACGTCACGGCGGACGCTCCCGTCGTCGTGCCCGCGCGCGACGATGGCGCCCATCGTCCGCTGCATCCGCGCCCGCAGCTCGGCCGACTCCGTGCCCTCGGTCAGCGGGGCGCCGTGCATCGGCAGCACCAGCTCGTCACGGTGGACGAAGGTCTGGCGCAGGAACCGGCCGATCGCGTCGAGACCCGTCTCGCCCTTCGCGAGCGCGTCCTCGGCCTCCGCGAGGATCAGGCGGTAGGCGCGGACGGACATGGCTTCCAGCAGCGCCTCGCGGCTGGGGTAGCGACGGTAGAGGGTGCCGACCCCGACGCCCGCGTCCGCGGCGATCTGCGCCAGCGGCACGAACTTGCCCTCGGCCAGCCCGGCCCGGAGCGCGGCGGCCATCACGCGCTCGGCGTTCTCCGCGGCGTCCCTGCGGAGCTTCCGGGGCGGTTCGGCGGTCATGATCAGGCCGACGATACGCGGCCGGAACGGAGCGGCGAGGTCCCCTCGGCCAGCCGGAGGGCCGCACGCACCCCCGCCGCGTACTCGTCCGGCCGCTCCCACGCCGCGAAGTGCCCGCCGGCCTCCAGCTCCTGCCACCCGGCGACGTCGAAGAACCGCTCCGCCCAGGAACGGGGCGGGTTCGCGAGGTCGTGGGGGAAGATCGTGAACACGGCGGGCGGGAGGATCCGGCCGGGCCTCCGCTGCGTCGACGCCTCGACGTACGGGGTGAACGAGGTGCCGATCGCGCCGGTCGTCCAGTAGGCCGTCACCCACGTCAGCAGCTCGTCGCGGCTGAACACCGCGCCCACGTCGCCGGCGCAGTCGGTCCAGCTGCGGAGCTTCTCCACGAGCCAGGCGGCCAGCCCCGCCGGTGAGTCGCCCAGCCCGACCGCCAGGGTGTGCGGCCTCGTCGACTGCTCGTGGCCGTACGCGCCCTCGGCCGCCTGCCAGCGGTGGCCCCGCTCCACGAACGCCGCCTCCTCCGCGGTGAGGTCGCCCGGCGGGTCGAGGAGGTAGCGCATCTGCGTCACGTCGGTCAGGTGCAGGGCGGCGACCCGGTCCGGGTGCTGGGCCGCGACCGCCTCGGCCACGTCGGTGCCGACGTCGCCGGCGGACAGCACGTAGCGCTCGACCCCGAGCTCCTCCAGCGCCGCCGCGACGGCCGTCCCGGCGTCCCAGGCCGACAGGCCCCCGCGCTCGACCGGTGCGGCGAACGGGAAGCCGGGCAGCGCCGGCACGACCACGTCGACGTCGGTCAGGAGCGGCAGGACCCGGGTGAAGCGCAGCACCGAGTCGGGCCAGCCGTGCAGCAGCACGACGGTCGGTCGGCCCTCGCCCGTGCCCCGCGTCCGGATCGCCCGGACCGGGGTCGTCGGGTCGGTGGTCAGCACCCAGGGCAGGTTCCGCAGGCGCGCCTCGTGCTCGCGCCAGTCGTACGCGTCGTGCCAGTGGGTGACGAGCTCGGCGAGGACGTCGCCGTCCGTGCCCCGCTCCCAGCCGTGGCCCGCCGGCAGCGCGACGCGCCGGTAGCCCGCGAGCCGACGGCGCAGGTCGTCGAGCTCCGCCTCCGGCACGACCGGGGGCGCGGCGTCCGGCCCCGCGATCACCACGGCAGCGCACCCAGGCCGACGCGCAGCTCGTCGGCGTACGCCTCGGGCACCTCGAGCATGGGGAAGTGCCCGCCGCGCTCGGCGACCCGGAACGACCGCAGGTCGGTGAAGCGGCTCTCCACCCACGGCCGCGGGATCTTCTCGATGTCGGCCGGGAAGATCGTCACGGCGCTCGGGACGGTCACCGCGCCGGACTCGTCCGGCGGGTCGTTCTCGAAGTAGAAGCGGGCCGACGACCCGGCCGTGGCCGACAGCCAGTAGAGGGTGACCGTGTCGAGCACCTGGGTGCGGCTGACGGCCTGCTCCACATCGCCGTCGTGGTCGGTCCAGGCCCAGAGCTTGTCCAGCACCCACGCCAGCTGCGCGACCGGTGAGTCGCTCAGGACGTAGCCGACGGTCTGCGGCCGGGTGGACTGCTCGAGGGAGTAGCCACGACCACGGGTGAAGAACGTCTCGCGGTCGGCCAGCCAGCCACGCTCGGGGTCGCTGAGCCGGCCGTGCTCGTCCGGGTCGTCCGGGGCCTGGAGGTAGGGGGTGAAGCTGTGGACGCCGGCCACCCGGTCCGGGTGGCGGATCGCCAGCCCCGCGGTCACGCGGGCACCCCAGTCGCCGCCCGCCGCGTAGAAGCGGTCGTAGCCCAGACGGGACATGACCTCGGCCCAGGCGTCCGCCGTCCGCGCGACCGTCCACCCGGTCGAGGTCGGTCGGCCCCCGAAGCCGAACCCGGGCAGCGACGGCGCGACGACGTGGAACGCGGGCAGGTCGGGGTCGCCTGGGTCAGCGAGGGCGTCCATCACCGCGAGGGGCTCGAGCACCGAGCTCGGCCAGCCGTGGGTGATGACCAGGGGGCGGGCGTCGGGCCGCGGGGACCGGACGTGGAGCAGGTGCAGGTCCAGCCCGTCGACCGTCGTGACCGCCTGGCCGTGGGCGTTCAACGCGGACTCCACGCGCCGCCAGTCGTACGCCAGCCAGGACACGACGAGGTCGCGCAGGTACGCGAGCGGCGGACCCTGCGACCAGTCCGGGCGGTCGGCCGACCCGACCGTCTCGCGCTCGGGCCACCGCGTACAGCGGAGCCGGTCACGGAGGTCGTCCAGCGCCGCCTCCTCCACGTGCAGGTGGAGAGGTTCGACCGCGCTGCCCTGGGGCGCGCTCTGCTGCTTCGACACCACAGCAACCTAAAGCCGGTGTCGTCGATGCGCAACACCGGAAAGTCGCTAAGGTGGTGTCGTGATGCGAGCGGACGACGGTCTCGTCGTGGTGGAGCAGTTCCTGAACACGCTCGACGAGCGGTCGTTCAACCGGCACGGCAGCGCCCACCGCGCCGCCGACGAGCTCACCTCGGTCGAGGGTCTCGCGGCCTGGCTGGAGGCGCACGACCTCCTGTCGCCGGGGGAGTCGGTCGACCGGGGCGACCTCGACCGGGCCCGTTCCCTGCGGACGGCGCTGCGGGCGGCGCTGACCGACGACCACGCGCTCGCCGCGTCGCTCGCGGACTTCGCCCTCCGGCTCGAGCCCACCGGGTCCGGGAGGTTGCGGCTGGTCGCCTCGTCCGGGACGGCCGGCCTCGACGCCGTCGTCGAGACCGTGGCGACCAGCGTGGCCGACGGCGGCTGGAAGCGGCTCAAGCTCTGCGCGGCGGACGACTGCCGCTGGGCCTTCCACGACACGTCACGCAGCGGTGGCGGCCGCTGGTGCTCGATGGAGGTCTGCGGCAACCGGCACAAGACGCGTGCCTACCGGCTCCGGCGGTCAGGTGGGCGGAGCGAGGCTCCGGATGGGGTTGTCGTCGGCTGACCGGCCGGCTCAGCCCTTCGAGGTCGGCCGAGGTTCCAGCCCGGCGAGGCGGTAGCAGGCGTCGATCAGCTCGAGGTTGACCACCCCGTCCGCGGCGTCGGTGGGGAAGGGCGCCCCCGTGCGTACCGCGGCGGTCAGCGCGTCGAGCTGGTGGTGGTAGCTGCTGCGGGTGCCGAGGTGCTCGACCCGCTCGTCCTCGCCGTGACGACGGACGACGAGCCGGTCGTCGGTGCTGACCTTGATGAAGTTGTTGATCTTGGCCTCGCCTAGGTCCCCGGTGACCATGATCGAGAAGTCGAGCTCGGGGTCGCTCATGGCGCAGAGGATCTCGCCACGGACGGCGCCGGGCAGGGCCACCTCCACCTCGAAGCGCGCGTCGACCCCGGGGCGGCCCTCGCCCTCGACGGCGTGGGCGGCGACGGGCTCCGCGACCCCGCCGAGCGCGGTCGCCACGGTCGACATCACGTTCAGCGCGTAGCAGCCGAGGTCCATGAGCACGCCGCCGGCGAGGGGCAGCGACCAGCGAAGGTCGTCCTCCGGCGGGGGCGGCATGACCATCTGCACCCGGACGGTGCGCAGCGTGCCGAGCTCGCCGCCGGTCACGACCTCGAGCAGGCGGGCGAAGACCGGGTGGTAGCGGTGGTGGAACGCGTCGAAGACGACGAGCCCCGACGCCGCCGCCGCGTCCGCGACGGTCCGGGCCTCCTCGGCGTTGCTGGCGAACGGCTTCTCCGTCAGCACGTGCTTGCCCGCGGCGATCGCGGCGAGGTTCCAGGGTGCGTGCAGGCTGTTCGGCAGGGCGTTGTAGACCACCTCGACCTCGGGGTCGGCGAGCAGGTCCTCGTACGTGGCGACGACCCGCTCCACGCCGTGCTCGGCGGCGAACTGCTCCGCCCGCCGCGGGTCGCGCGCCGCGACGGCCACGAGCCGGGCGCCGCCGTCGTGCGCGGGGACGACGAGGGACTCGACGGCGATGCGGCTCGCCCCGAGGAGGCCGATCCGCAGCGGTTCTGAGCCGGCGGAGGTGCTCGTGGGGGTGGTCATGCGGCGTTCCTCTCGTCGGCCTGCGCGATGCAGAGCGCGGCGGCCTCTCGGGCCTCCCGGAGCACCGTCTCCACCGGGCGCTTCCGGTCGGTCTCGGACATGTGCTCGATCCCCCAGACGCCGTCCCAGCCGAGCCGGCGGACGACCGCGACGAACGACACGACGTCGAAGTCCCCGGTCCCGCAGAACAGCCGGTTGTCGAAGGTGTCCTCGATCTGCGTGCCGACGACCTCGGCGGCGCCGTCGTCCAGCTCGACCCCGAAGAGCCGCTCCGGGGCGAGCCGCAGCAGGTTGTCGTACGGCGTCCCGCCCCGGTAGGCGTGCCAGACGTCGAGCATCAGGCCGCCGTTGGCGTTCCCGACGTCGGTCACGAGGTCGATCGCCTGCTCGGTGGTCCGGATGGGCGGCGGCGAGAACGGCGTGTTCTCGTACGCGATCCGCACCCCGGCCTCGCGGCCCGCGTCGGCGAGCGCGTCGAAGCCGGCGCACAGCGCGTCGTAGGTCACCGGCTCCCCGTCGTCGTCGCCGCCGATCTTGATGTTGTCGACCCCGAGCACCGCGCAGGCGTCGAACAGGTCCTGCCGGAGCGCGTCGGACCGTTCCTTCCGCTCCCCGGTGGTCCACCAGTCGACGACGCGTTCCAGCTGGACCGTCGTGATGCCGTGGTCGCGCAGCAGCTGCGCGACCGTCGGCAGCCCGACCGTCTCCCGGGCCACCAGCAGGTCCGCGTGCGTCAGCCCGAAGCCGGTGTAGCCCGCCCGGGCCACGGCCTCGATGCGGGTGCGGACGTCGAGCGGGCTCGTGTCGGGCCCGCGCAGCGGCATCACGTCGCCCGCCGACGTCCAGCAGGCGGCGACGAACTCCGGCGTGGCGGGGAGGTCGCGCCCGTCAGCCACGGACGTCGTCGAGCCGGACGGGACGGTGCTCGTGCAGCGAAAGGGTGGCGGCCTCGGCGATCCAGCTGGCCTCGAGCCCGTCGGTGATCGTGCAGGGGGAGGCCTGTCGGCCGGCGGCGACGGCCAGGAAGGTCGAGAGCTCGATCTGGAACGCCGTCGCGAACCGGTCCATGAAGAAGGTGTGGGCCGGCCCGGCGGGGAAGGCGAGGGTGGGGTCGGCCGACCGGAACGGGAGGCCGTCGTCGAGCCCGGCGCTGATCGAACCCTCGGAGCCGTGGAGCTCGAGGCGGACGTCGTAGCCCTGGCCGTTGTAGCGCGTGTCCGACACGACGCCGAGCGTGCCGTCGTCGAAGGTCAGCAGCGTCGAGGCGGTGTCGACGTCGTTCGCGTCGGCGAAGAGCGCGTCGCCCCGGTTGCCGCCCACGGCGTACACCTCGACGACCTCGCGGCCGGTCACCCAGCGCACCGCGTCGAAGTCGTGGATGGCGCAGTCGCGGAAGATCCCGCCGGAGCTGGCGACGTACGCGGCGGGCGGGGGAGCCGGGTCCATCGTCGTCGACCGGACGGTCGTCAGCCAGCCCAGCTCGCCCGCGTCGGACGCGGCCTTCGCCGCCACGAAGGCGGGGTCGAAGCGGCGGGGGAAGCCGATCTGCACCGGCACACCCGACCGCTCGATCTCGCCGACGAGGCCGGCCACGGCGTACGGGTCCTCGGCCACCGGCTTCTCGCAGAAGGTGGGGATGCCGGCGGCGACCGCGGCCCGGAGCAGCCCGAGGTGCGTCGGCGTGGACGACGCGATCACCACGCCGTCGAGCCGTGAGGCGAGCAGCGCCTCGGCGTCGGCGACCGGGGTGGCGCCGAGGCGGCTCGCGGCCGCCTCGGCCATCCCCGGCATCGCGTCGGTGACGACGAGCTCGTCGACCTCGTCGTGACGGATCAGCGTGTCCGCGTGGAACGCCCCGATCCGGCCGAGCCCGATGAGTCCGATGCGCATGTTCTCTCCCTCGAGGTGGTGCTGGTGGTGGTGCCGGTCGTACGGACCGGGGTCAGATCTCGTCGGTCCGGTGGCGGGTCGCGTAGGCGTCCAGAGCCTCGGACACCCGCTCAGGGTGCCAGTCCTCGTCCAGCGCCTGCTGCACCAGGGCGCTCTGGGCCAGGGGCGTCAGGCCGCCGACGTTCTCGTCGAGGTCGAGGTTGCTGGGGAAGGGGTAGCCCTCGGCGGACGCGGCGATCGCGTTCGTCAGGGCGACCGGGTCGGCGCCGGACGCGCGACGGGCCCGCAGCACGGGGTAGACCGCCTTCGACACCTTGGTCCGGTCCACCGTCTCCATGGCGCGGCCGAACGCCGAGCTCACCTGCAGCAGGTTCGCCATCCGCTGCACGTCGGTCGAGACGTTGGTCCCGGCGCCGTGGAAGAGCGCCGGGTTGAAGAAGGCGGCGTCGCCCTTCTCGAGCGGCAGCTGCACGTGGCGCTCGCCGAAGAACGCCCGGAACTCCGGCAGCCGCCACGCCAGGTAGCCGGGGGCGTACTGGTGGGAGTAGGGCAGGTACATCGTCGGGCCGCTCTCCAGCGGCATGTCGGAGTGCGCGACCGCGCCCTGGAGCGTCAGCACGGGGGAGAGCAGGTGGACGTGGGCGGGGTAGGTCGCGGCGACCTCGTTCGACAGGAAGCCGAGGTGGTAGTCGCGGTGCGGGTCCTGGGCCTTGCCCCCGGGCCGGACGACGTTGATCTGGGAGGTGACCTGGTAGCCGGGGCCGAGCCAGGCGTTGCTGATCAGCGCGAGGACGTCGTTGCCGTAGTAGTCGACGAAGGCCCCCGGGTCGCGGACCGCGAGCTTCTCCAGGGCGTTCCAGGCGCGGCTGTTGGCGCCGGCCGTCGCGAAGTGGTCGTTGGGTCCCCCGCCGGCGATCTTCTCCGCCGCGATGATCTCGTCGAAGACGGCGGTGGCCCGGTCGACCACGGACGTGTCGGGGAACGCGCCCTTGAACGCGACGACGCCCGGGCCCTCGGTCAGCGCACGGACCAGCTCGGCCTCGACCTCGACGCGGGCCTCCTCCGAGGTGATCGCCGCGCGGAGCGCCGCGGCGTCGTAGACCAGGACGTTCCGCTGGACGTCGGCGGCGTGCGGGTAGTCGCCCAGCTCGGTGACCTGGTCGACCAGGGCGGCGAAGTCCTCGACGCGGCAGTCGGCCTCGGTGAAGCGACCCGGGCGCGCGGGGGCGGCGGCTGCGGTGCCGGCGGCGGTGGTGGGTGCTGCGGTGGTGGTCATGGCTCCTCCTTCTCGGGGCCTCCGCTCGACTCGCCGCGGGGTGCGGGAGGGGGAGGTCCAGGGGTGGTGCGTGGTGCTCTTCTGTCAGCGACACTAGTGGAGGACGAGGGCCGCCAGACCTCCCAAAACCATCAAAAAGACCTCAGGGGGAGGGACCTGTGCACCGCTACCGGATCCAGGAGATCGCCGACCAGGCCGGCCTGAGCCAGGCGACCGTCGACCGCGTCCTGAACGGTCGGCCGGGGGTGCGCCGGAGCACGGCGGACCAGGTCCAGCGGGCCGTCGACGAGCTCGACCGCCAGCGCGACCAGGTGCAGCTGGGCGGCCGGACGTTCCGGGTGGACCTCGTGATGCAGGCGCCGAGCCGCTTCAGCTCGTCGGTGCGGTCGGCCCTGGAGGCCGAGCTCCCCGGGCTGCGGCCGGCGGTGATCCGCAGCCGGTTCCACCTGCGTGAGGAGGGACAGCCCGCCGAGCTGGCCCAGGTCCTGGACGGCATCGGGCGGCGCGGGTCCGCCGGCGTGCTGCTCAAGGCCCCCGACCACCCGGCCGTGGTCGACGCGGTCACCCGCCTCCACGAGCAGGGCGTGCCCGTGGTCACCCTGGTCACCGACCTGCCGCTCAGCCCGCGGATCGCGTACGTGGGCATCGACAACCGGGCCGCGGGCGCCACCGCCGCCTACCTGGTCGCGCACCTGTCACGCTCGACCGGCTCGGTGCTCGTCACCCTCAGCAGCAGCAGCTTTCGCGGCGAGGAGGAGCGTGAGAGCGGCTTCCGGTCGGCGATGCGGACGCTGGCTCCCGGTCGGGGCGTCCTCGAGGTGTCGGAGACCGACGGGCTCGACGCGACGATGTACGCCGCCGTCGCCCGGGTCCTCGCGCTGCACCCCGACATCGACGCCGTCTACTCCGCCGGGGGCGGCAACACCGCGACGCTCGACGCCTTCCGGCAGGCCGGGAGGACCCCCGCCGCCTTCGTCGCCCACGACCTCGACGGCGACAACACGACGCTGCTCCGTCGCCAGTCGATCACCGCCGTGCTCCACCACGACCTGCGGGCCGACCTCCGGCACGCCTGCCAGCTGGTCCTGCAGGCCCACGGCGCCCTGCCCGGACCCCCGCGCAGCCGCCCGTCGCAGGTGCAGGTCATCACGCCGTTCAACCAGCCGACGTACGCGACGTCCGTCTAGGCCGCGGGGAAGGCTTGGGCCCAGTTAGTACGACGAGTAGAATAAGTAACCGGCGCACAGAGGTACGCGCTCCACGCCAGACGCTCGGGGAGCGACGGAGAACCCCGTGTCCAGCACCCCTCTCGGCAAGGACCTGCTCGACCGCGACCTCCTGACCCGCGCGCGCCCCGGTGACGACGGCGCCGTGAACCTGCTCGTCGCGGCCGTCCGGCGGGCGGTCCACGCCTACGCCCGGTCCCGGCTCTCCACCTACAGCGGCGGGGCCGAGGTGGCCGAGGACGTGGCCCAGGACGTCTGCCTCGCCGTCGTCGACCTGCTGCCCCGCTACCAGGACCACGGCGCACCGTTCGGGGCCCTCGTCTACGCCATCGCGTCCAACAAGGTCGTCGACGCCCAGCGCCGCTACGCCCGCACCCCCTACCACCTGGTCGACGAGCTGCCCGACCGGCCCGAGCCGGCCCCGGGTCCCGAGACGCAGGCGATGACCCGCTCGGACGTGCGGGCGGCGCTGGCCCTGCTCGACCTGCTGCCGCCGCGGACGGCCCGCGTCGTCCGGCTGCGGGCCGAGGGGCTCAGCGCCGAGGAGGTCGGTGCGGTCCTCGGGATGTCCGCCAACGCCGTACGCGTCACGCAGCACCGCGCGCTCGCCCGGATCCGTCTCCTCGTCGCCGGCTCGGCCGAGCACCGGGAGCGCTTCGCCGACCGTTCCGCCACCCGCACCGCGGCGTGAGAAGGTCGGGCCCGGGCCCGGCCCGTCAGTCCTCCCGACGCAGGACGTGGGCGAGGACGTACCTGGAGGCCCCCAGGACGTCGACCCCGAGACCGTCCGCGGTCTCCTGCAGCCGGAGCCGCGCCCGCTCGACGGACGCGTCGTGGTGGATCCCCATCAGGACGCCGAGAGCCCGGTCCACCAGGACACGGTCCTGCAGCTCGAAGCCGGCCACCGTGGCCACGGCGGCGGCGTCCGCGGCGAAGCCCCACTGGGTGAGCCCGAGCACGCGCGGGCTCGCGAACACCTCGACCTGCCGGACCAGCCGCGCGTCGAACGCCCGGGGCGCGCGGCTGTAGAGGCTCAGGGAACCGATGTTCTGGTCGGCGAGGCGCAGGGGCACCGAGAGCACCGTGCGCGCTCCTGCCGCTCGCGCCGCGCTCTGGAACACGGGCCAGCGGGTGTCCTGGTCGTCGACCTCCAGCAGCACCACCTCTCCGGTGTGGAGGGCGTGCAGGGACGGGCCCTGGCCCGACCCGTGCTGCACGGCGTCGACGGCGGCCGCCAGCGGGTGGGAGGAACGGGCGACCACCCCGGTACCGCGATGCACCAGGGCCCCCGCCGCATCCACGCCGTCGATCGCCCACGTGGCCCGGAGCGCGAGGTCGTCGAGGGCGTCGTCCAACGCGGGCCCGTCGAGCAGGAGGGGGAGGGAGCTGGTCACGGGGGCCTCACGACGCACGACGCGAGCGGAACGCGTCCCGGAGTCCTGGGCCCCGTGAAGCTCGGTTCGCACGTCGGGACGCCTGGTCGGGGGGTCTCGGCGTCGCCAGAGGGCTGCCGTCAGCAGGAGGTCAGTCTAGGGAGGTCCTGGGCTGCTCGTCACCGGCCGGGGGTCTCGACGGCTCCGGATCCTCAGGCTCGGGCCGGCCCGGGTCGCCGAGGCCGAGGAGGCGGTCCATGACGCGGAAGCGGTAGGCGCCGGCGAGGGCGAGGAACCAGACGACCAGCAGCGGGACCGAGGTCTGGTAGACGATGCCGGCCGGCCTCGTCAGCCCGAAGTAGGTACGCGGGGTGGGCACGACCAGAGCGGTCAGCAGGCCCACGAGCAGGGCGACGACCAGGATCGCGGGACGTCGGTCCGGGGTGGTGCGGGTCCAGGCGGCGAAGACCCGGTGGGGCGGTTCGAGGAACAGGATCAGCAGGATCGAGGCGAGCGACACGAACGTGGACAGGCCCGTCTGGGCGCCGAGGGTGGCGGCGGACTCGACGAAGCCGGGGTCCACGCCGTAGACGAGGTCGGTGTAGTGCGCGAACTCGGTGGCCAGCCGGTCGCGGAGTGCCGGGTCGTCGAAGCCCTGGGTGATGGTGGTGAAGAGGTACGTGTACACCGCGACCGCGAAGCCCGCCGTCAGCACGGCGGCGGGCAGCACGAAGCGCGCCAGGTCGAGCAGCAGGTGGCGGTCGGGCGGCCGGGGCCGCGACCAGGCGGTGAGGAAGACGGTCGGCAGCCCGACGGTGAACAGCGTCAGCCCGGTCTGGGCGGGGGAGTAGGGAAAACCCAGCCCCAGCATCGTGATCGTGACGATGACGAGGGCCTGCGTGGCCACCCGGGTGAGGAAGACCTGCGAGGAGATCGCGATGCCGCTGATGATCCGCCGGCCCTCGCGGCGCGCGGGGAGCAGCGCGGCCAGCGAGTCGTCGACCAGCACGATGTCGGCGACGTCGCGCGCGACGCTGCTGCCGCTGCGCATGGCCACGCCGACGTGCGCGGCCTTCAGGGCCCGGGCGTCGTTGACGCCGTCGCCGACCATCGCCACGTAGCGGCCCTGCCGCCGCAGGGCGGCGACGATCCGTTCCTTCTGCTCGGGCGCGACGCGGCCGAAGACGTCGCTGCCGGCCACGACGGCATCCAGCTCGGCGTCGGAAAGCGTGTCGAGGTGCCCCGCGTGCACGGGACGCGGGTCGGTCAGGCCGGCCCGGGCGGCGAGGGCGGCCACGGTGCCGGGGTCGTCGCCGGAGAGGACCTTGAGGGCGATGCCCTCCTCGCGGAGCCGGGCGATCGTCTCGGGGACGTCGGGGCGCAGCTCGTCGGCGAGCGCGACCAGGGCCAACGGCTCGAGCGCGGGCAGGGTCGGACGCCCGTCCGCGTCCCGGAGCGGGGCGGCCGGGTCGACGGCACGCCCGAAGACGAGGACGCGCAGGCCCTGCGCCGTACGCGTCCCCACGTCGGCGGTGAGGTCCGGACCCCGGACGGCGCCGGCGAGCACCTCCGGCGCCCCCAGGACCCAGGTGGCCCGGTCGGTGCGGACCGCGCTCCAGCGGGTCGAGGAACGAAAGGGGACGAGCTCGACGGCCGGGACCGCCGCGCCGGGGAGGTGCTCGGCGAGGGCCGCGCTGGTCAGGTTGCCCGCGTCGGTGCTGCGGGCCATCGACCCGAGCGCCTCCTCGACCTCCTGGCGGTCCTGCCCGCCGAGGGGGACCACCTCGGCGACCGTGAGCCGGCCGGTGGTGAGCGTGCCGGTCTTGTCGGTGCAGAGCACGTCGACGTTGCTGACCGACTCGACGGCGTTGACGCGCTGGACCAGCGCCCCGCGGCGGGAGGAGGCGACCGCGCCCGCGGTGTAGGCGAGCACGATGAGGAAGAAGAGCCCGTACGGCACCAGGCCCGACAGCACCGCCGCCGTCTGGACCACCCGGACGAGGGTCACGCCCTCGAGCGCGGCCTGCAGCAGGATCGCCCCGCTCATCAGGACCACGACGACCATGACCAGGCGGACGCAGAACGCGATCTGGCGCTGCAGCGGGGTCGTGTCGGTCGTGGCCCGCCGCGCCTCGGCGGTGAGCCGGTTCGCGTAGCTCGCCGCCCCCACGTCGCGGGCGAGCTGGAGACCGGCCCCGCCGACGCTGTGGCTGCCCGAGAGCAGGTCCTCCCCGGGCGTGCGGACCAGCGCCTCCGACTCGCCGGTCAGCAGCGACTCGTCGACCTCGACGGCACCCTCGAGGACTGGTCCGTCGACGACCAGCTGGTCCCCCGGGCGCACCCGGACGGCGTCGCCGCGGACGACCTCCTCGGGCGCGACCTCGACGTCGCGGCCGTCGCGCACCACGACCACCGTGCTGCGGGCCAGGAGCTGGAGCCGGTCGAGCTGACGCTTGGCGCGGATCTCCTGCACCGCGCTCACGGCCGCGTTGAGCAGGCCGATCGACACGCTGATCACCGCGTCGCCGTAGCGGCCCAGCGCCAGGAGCGCCGCGCCGATGACGAAGAGGATGGTGTTGTAGAGGTTGAAGACGTTCGTGCGGAGGATGCGTCCGTAGGTGCGCGACGAGGCGCTGACCGCCCGGTTGACCTCGCCCCGCCGCCGGCGTGCCTCCGCCTCGACGCTCGTGAGGCCGACCACCGGGTCGGCGGCGGACGGGGCGCGGGGGGCGCGCGCGGCTTCGGTCACGGCGGACAGTCTCCCCGGCCCGGCGCACCCCGGGCGTGCGCGACGCCGCACTACGGTCGCCGGGTGGATGTCGCCGTCGCTGCCGCCGAGGACGGCGTCGACGTGGCCGTGCTCGACGGGGACGGCCGACCGACTACGGCGCAGCGGCTGACCTGGTCGGCGCTGCCCGCGCACGTCGCCCGGCTGGAGCCGGACGAGCCGCGCTGGGTGTGGGCCGACACGAGCCGGTGCTACCCGGCACTGCTGGCCGCGGGGGTCACCGTGGCCCGCGGTCAGGACCTGCGCCAGTGCCACGCCGTGCTGTCCCGGTCGACGTACGCGACCAGCCCGCTGGCCTCGACCGGCGACCCGCGGTGGGAGCCGCGCCAGCCCGCCCCGGACGTCGAGCCGACGCTGCTCGACCTCGCCGACGCGGTCGACGCCCTGTCGCTGGCCGACGTCGCCGAGGAGCACCGCGCGCAGCAGGAGGCGGTGCGCCTCTCCGCCCACGCCGCCCGGCTGCGGCTCCTGCTCGCCGCCGAGTCGGCCGGCGCGCTGGCCGGGGCCGAGCTGACCCACGTCGGCCTCCCGTTCGACGCGGCCGAGCACGACCGGCTGCTGACCCGCCTGCTCGGACCGCGACCGCTGCCGGGCGCGCGGCCCCGCGTCATGGAGGACCTCGCCGGGCGGATCCGGACGGAGCTCGGTGCGCCGACGCTCAACCCGGACTCCGCACCCGACCTCCTGCGCGCCCTGCACAGCGCCGGGGTCGGTGTCGACTCCACGCGGCAGTGGGACCTCGCCCAGGTGGACCACCCGGTGGTCGCGCCGCTCCTGGAGTACAAGAAGCTGGCCCGCCTGCACGGGGCGAACGGCTGGTCGTGGCTGTCGACCTGGGTCGTCGACGGGCGGTTCCGGCCGGGCTACGTCCCGAGCGGGGTCGTGACCGGCCGCTGGGCCGCGCGGGGCGGGGGCGCGCTGCAGCTGCCGAAGCAGGTCCGCGGCGCCGTCGTCGCCGACCCCGGCTCCGTGCTCGTCGTGGCGGACGCGGCCCAGCTCGAGCCGCGCGTCCTCGCCGCGATGTCGCGTGACGAGGCGATGGCGGCCGCCTCACGCCGCGGCGACCTCTACCAGGCCCTTGTCGACGACGGCGTCGCGGACACCCGCGCGCACGCCAAGGTGGCGATGCTCGGCGCGCTCTACGGGGCCACGTCCGGGGAGTCGGGTCGGCTGATGCCCCGGCTGCAGCGCAGCTATCCGGCGGCGACCGCGTACGTCGAGCGTGCGGCGCGGGCGGGGGAGGCCGGCGAGGTCGTCACCACGTGGCTCGGGCGCAGCTCGCCGCCACCGACGGAGGCGTGGCGGGAGGCGCAGCGCTGGTCCGCGCTGCCCGAGGCCGGTCCCGACGAACGCCGCGAGGCCCGCACCCGGGCGCGTGACTGGGGCCGCTTCACCCGGAACTTCGTCGTCCAGGGCACGGCGGCCGAGTGGGCGCTGTGCTGGCTGGCCGACCTGCGCCGGCAGCTCGCGGCCCTCGGTGGGCACGACGGCGCCGACGGGGCGGCCGGGCGGCGCGCGCGGCTGGTCTACTTCCTGCACGACGAGGTGATCGTCGAGGCCCCGGTCGAGCTGGCGGACGCCGTCGCCGACGCCGTCCGTTCCGCGGCCCGACGGGCCGGCCAGCTCCTCTTTGGAACCTTCCCGGTCGAGTTCGCCCTCGACGTCGCCTGCGCCACCCGCTACGCCGACGCCTGACGGTCGTCGGTGTCTGTGCCGGTGTCCCGCAGGTAGCGGGTGAGCGCGGCGACGGCGTCCCGACCGGCCCGGTTGGCCCCGACCGTCGACTGGGACGGGCCGAAGCCGATCAGGTGGACCCGCGGCTCGTCCGCGACCTGCGTCCCGCGGAGCGTGATGCCGCGGCGGTCGTTGCGCAGGTGGAGCGGGTCGAGGTGGTGCAGCGCGGCCCTGAACCCGGTCGCCCAGAGGATGGCGTCGACCGGCGTGAAGGAGCCGTCGGCCTCGCGGACGCCGCCGGGCTCGATCGCGGTGAACATCGGCCGTCGGACCAGCACGCCGCGCTGCCGGGCGGCCAGGACGTACGCGGCCGGCGGCAGGCCCGTGTAGGAGACGACGCTGCCGGTGGGCCGACCGGACTCGGCGTCGGCCGTGACCGCGGCGATGATCTTGCGCCCCTCGACCTCCGGCCGGAAGTCGCCGTCGAGGAAGACGGGCTCGCGCCGGGTGTACCAGAGGACCGTGGCGCCGCGCGAGATCTCCTCCAGCTGCTGCACCGCGGAGATGCCGCCACCGACGACGGCCACCCGGAGCCCGGCGAGCGCGGCGGCCGAGACGTAGTCGCGGGTGTGGAGCTGGCGGCCGAGAAAGCTCTCGTGCCCCGGGTAGCGGGGGAGGACGGGCTCGTCCCACGTGCCGGTCGCGTTGACGACCACCCGGGTCCGCCAGCGCCCGGCGTCGGTGTCCACGAGCAGGTCGCCGTCGGGGTCGCCGTCCGCGCGGGTCACGGAGATGACGGCCACCGGCCGCAGCACCGGCAGCGCACGGTCCCGCTCGAACGCGGCGAAGTAGCGCGGCACCGCGACGCGGCTGGGCTCGTCCGGGTCGACCGGTGGCGTCGGGTACGACGGCAGCTCGAAGATGCCGTTGACCGTCGCCATCCGGAGCGACTCCCACCGGTGCTGCCACGCCCCGCCGGGCCCCACCTCGGCGTCGAGCACCACGAAGCTGCGGACGGCGTCAGGCTCCGCCGACGCGCTGACGAAGCCCCGCCGCTGGAGGTGGTGGGCGGCGGACAGCCCGGCCTGGCCTGCCCCGACGACGAGGACGGTCGCCGACCGCTCGGACGCGACTGCATCGGCACTCACGCCACCAGTCTGGCCGCCCGGGCCGGATCGGGAGCCGGCGCACGTGGTCAGCGCGACGGAGCCGCGCGGCTGGTCGGACGTCGGTCCCGGAGGCCGGGTCGTCAGCGCCGCAACCCGGTCAGCACCGTGAGCGCCTCCTCGAGGCTGGCGTCGTCCCCGCGCGTGCTGCTCCAGCGGTGCAGCACGTCCACCAGCTGGCGCAGCAGCTGTGCGTCGTCGAGGACCCGCTGCGAGGACCAGTGCTCGAGGACCGACCGGGCCGACCGGCCCGGGCGACCTGTTCACGCAGCGTCGGGGTCGGCGGGGACGGTTGGACGGAGGCGGCGCGCAGCGGTCCCCGAGGGGGCCACGCCGCCTCCGTCCGCCCCTCATCGACCTCGTCGTCGAGAGGACTGGGTGCGCACGCAGGGCACGCGGCGGGAGAACGTGTCGGAGCAGGTGGGCACGCACCGGTGCGGACAGGCGCAGCGGACCGAGAGGTCGGGAGCTACCGCGGGGTGCGTGAGAGATCGGTCGTTCACCGGGCTGGAAGCCTGCAGGCGGTCGACCACGACGCGGCAGCGGGCGCGGCGTCGGGATGCTCCTGGACGGCTGTGATCAGCCGCTCACAGTCATGGCCCGTCCGGCGTGGACGTCAATGAGTCCGAAGCCCGTCCCCGCGTGGCGGAGCTCCGCCGACGAGATCCACGAACTCGGCACGCGCCGGTACGTCTGTGATTACTGTGACGGATGTTGCGTGAGTGACAACTCCCCGCACATCTTCGGCTGGTCGCTTCCCCCGCGCCACCCCAGTCCCAGGAGCTCCCCCATGGTCTTGTCGTCCCCGTCCTTCTCGACGCGTTCCTTCTCGATCCGTTCCTTCTCGTCACGTATGAGCCGACCGCTCGCCGCCGTGGTCCTCGGCGCCGCCCTGCTCGCACCCCTCCAGCCGGTCGTCGCGGCCCACGCCGATCCCTCGGCGCGACCTCCGGCGTCCTCCGCCAAGACCCACGCGCGGGCCACCCAGACGGTGCTCACCGCGTACGGCGACTCCGACAGCGCCGGCGCGGTCCACCTGTCGGGGTCGCTGCGGTGGGCGAACGGCAAGGTCCTGGGGCACCGGGAGCCGGTCGAGCTCTGGGGTCGCTCCGGCGCACGGTGGGTCCTGGTCCGGCAGGCCGTCACCGACCGCCGCGGCGACGTCGAGCTGAGCGTCACCCCGAGCGCGCACACGACGTACGAGCTGCGCTACGCCGGCTCGCGCAGCAAGAGCCTGACGTCGGCCGCCGCGTCGTCGCGCAGCCCGCGGGTCGAGGTCCGTGCGCTCGCCCACGTCCGGCTCGACGCGCCCGCCCGGGCGCAGCGGGGCCAGACCTTCGTGGTGAAGGGCCGGGTCACCCCCGCCCGGGCCGGCCGCGTCGTCGTCCTCAGCGGCAACGGCAGGAAGTTCACCACCCTCCGCACCCGCGCGGACGGCTCGTTCTCGGGTCGTGTGCGGCTGCAGATGAAGACGTCGTTGCGCGTCTCCGTGCCGAAGGCGGCGAGCCTCGACGGGGCCGCGAGCACCCCGCGCGTGGTCCGGGTCGCCTGACCCGGCCCCATGGACCCCCGCGTCACGACGCGGGGGTCGCCGACAGCCCTCGTCGCGTCGACGCGAGGAGCGCGCCACCGAGGACCACGGCGACGCCGCCGGCCAGGAAGACGGTCCGCACGCTCGTGGTGTCCAGCAGCACGCCGCCGAGGGCGGCCCCGAGGGCGATCGCGAGCTGGAAGGTCGCGACGACCAGGCCGCCCGCGGCCTCGACCCGGCGCGGCTCGGCCCGCGAGATCCACGTCTGCGACGTGGTGGGGACCGCGCCGAAGCCGATGCCCCACAGCGCCACGGCGACGAACACTCCGAACGGCGAGCCGGTGGACACCGAGAAGGTCACGATCCCGGCGGCGACGAGCACCGGGACGGCCATCAGCGCGAGGCCGAGGTGGCGGTCGGCGACGAGGCCGGACAGCAGGTTGCCGACCAGACCGCCGACGCCGTACACGGCGAGGAGGACGGCGATCGTCGCGGGCGTCAGCCCGGAGACGCCCTCGGCGGCCGTCCGGATGAAGGTGTAGCTGCCGAAGTGGCCGGCCACGAGGACCGCGAGCCCGATCAGCCCGAGGAGCACGACGCGCGAGCGCAGGACGTCGACCAGGGTCCGGAGGCCGCCGCTGGCCCGGGCGGGGACCGACGGCATCAGGACGACGAACAGGACGATGGCGAGCGCGGTCGCGGCGGAGACGGCCCAGAAGACGGCCCGCCACCCGGCGAAGGAGCTGATCAGCGCCCCGAGGGGGACCGCGGCCACGGTCGCACCGGCGACGCCCAGGTTGACCACCGACATCGCGCGGCCGAGCTTGTCGGCCGGGACGAGGTGGGACGAGACGGCCAGGGCCATCGACCAGGTGCCGGCGATCGAGATGCCGAGGACCAGGCGGGCCACGACCACGAGCGCGTAGCTCGGTGCGACGGCGGTCAGCAGGTTGGAGAGCAGGGCCAGGACGAGCAGGCCGACCAGGAGGCGCTTGCGGTCGAGGTTCGGGAACAGCGGCCCCATCGTGGGGCCGGCGACCAGCCCGACGAGGGCGGTCGCCGTGACGACCTGGCCGGCGACGCCCTCGGTGATGCCGAAGTCGCTCGCCATCAGCGGCAGCAGGCTGGCCGGCAGGAACTCGCTGGTGACGAGGGTGAAGATGGCGACCATCAGGGCGATCACCCCGGGCCAGCCCGAGCGGACCGGGGTCGTGGTGCCGGTGGTCGTGGTGGTCGTGGGGGTCTCGGTGACGGAGACCGAAGCGGTGCTCGTCATGCCAGCTCCTAGTGCATGCCTGCTCAGGGCCGCGGACGGACCTGTCAGGACGACGGGACGTGGTGCCCGGCGGACGTTGGCGGGCCGTGCAGAGGCGCTGGCACCGGGTGGTGCTCGACCCGGGCAGGACTACAAGAAGCGGCAACACCCGGGCCGGGGGATTGCTTCCAAAGCCGGGCCACAGGTTCTCCCCGGGGTCGGGCAGGATGTGACCCTTGACCACCACCGCTGCACCGCGGCGCTTCGCCGCGCTCCGGGACCGCCACGCGCGGCCGTACCTCTTCACCGCCGGCCTGTCGATGATGGGCGACAACATCGAGCACGTCATCACCTACTGGGTGCTCTGGCAGACGTTCCACTCGCCCGCCCTGGTCGGCTTCCAGGTCGTCAGCCACTGGCTGCCGTTCCTGGTGCTGTCGGTCTGGTTCGGCGGGCTGGCCGAGCGGTACGACTGCCGCCGGCTCATCCAGGTCGCCCAGGGCCTGTTCATGCTCGTGTCCCTGTGCTGGGGCCTGCTCTTCCTGACCGGGACGCTCGACGTGTGGGAGGCGTGCGTCCTGCTCGTGCTGCACGGCTGCGCCGGAGCGCTCTGGGCCCCGGCCGAGCAGCTGCTGCTGCACGACTTCGCCGAGCCCGCCGACCTGCCGGGGGCGGTCCGGCTGAACGCCACGTTCCGCAGCCTCGGGATCCTCGCCGGTCCCGTCGTCGGGTCGGCCCTGCTCCTCGGCCTCGGCGCGGAGCTCGGCATCTTCGCGAACGTGCTGTTCTACCTGCCGATGACGCTGCTGATGCTGCGCACGCCGTACACCGGCCACACGCGCAGCGGGTACGTCCACCGGGTCCGCCTCACGCTGCTCGACGGGTTCCGGGTGCTGCGCTCGGTGGGCGACGACCGGGTGCTCGTGTCCATGATCGTCCTGGCCGGGCTCGTCGCGCTCTGCGTCGGCGGGTCGCTGCAGGTGTCCATCCCGGCGTTCGCCGACGCCCTCGGAACGGGCAGCGACGGCCTCGGGTACGGGCTGCTGCTGTTCGCGAACGGCGCCGGCGGCGTGGTCGGCGGGTTCCTGCTCGAGGCGACCGGGGTGATCAGGCCGGACGTCCGCGCCGTCGTCGTCGCCACGGTGCTCTTCGGCGCGACGACCGTGGCCGTCGCGCTCACCCACAGCTACGTCCTGGCCGTCGTCGCGCTCCTGATCGGCGGGGTGGCGAACATGACGAGCACCTCGATCGGGCAGGCCGTCGTGCAGCTCCGCGCCCCGATGGAGCAGCGCGGCCGCGTGGTCGGGGTCTACAACATGTTCGGCAGCGGCCTGCGTACCGGCAACGGGGTCACGCTCGCCCTGCTCGGCGCCACCCTCGGGGTCGCGAGCGCGGTCGCGGTCGGCGGCGTCGTCCTCGTGGCGGGCACGCTCGCCGTCGCGCTGGTGATCGCCCTGCGCCTGCGCGCCGCGCGCCGGGCGGGCTGACGCCACCGTCCGACGGAGCGGTTCGACGGGATCGCTCGACGGGGCCGTTTGACGCGGTTCCCGTGGGTTACCTCATCCTCTGATCCCGACGATCGAGGTGTCCGTGTGAAGAAGCACTGCCTGGTCCGCACGCCCGCCGACGTGCTGCTCGCCCAGGCGGCTCTGCGGCACGTCGAGCAGCGACGCGCGACGAGCACCACCCCCGTGCCGGCCTGGTCGGACCGGCTGCGACCCCACGCGGTGGCCTGGCGGTCGGAGATGCCCGGCCCGTGGGTCGTGGACTGGTGCCTCGAGGCGGAGCCGGCGGCCAACGGGTCCTTCGCGCACCTGAGCGCCACGGTCCACGGGCGTCACCACGAGGGCGGGCGGGCCGCGAGGACGGTGCTCGCGGTGTGGGCTCGGCGCGAGCTCAGCGCGCTCGTCCGGACGTCCGAGGCGCTGCACGGTCCGTACCGGCGGGTCGTCTAGGAGCGTCCACGGGCCGGTGCACGAAAAGGGCACGGCTGGGTGGGTCTCTCGACGTGCACAACGACGACGTCCTGGCAGTTCCGAGCCCGCGCTCCTCGGCTGATGGGGTGGACGGCGTGGACACGCCCGGCTGACTGCTGGTTAGGTGAGCCTCACCTAAACTGGAGGTCACATGCCACTCGTACGTCCGCTCGTCGTCCTGCTCTCCGTGGTCGCCCTGACCGCCTGCTCACCAGCGGCGGACCCCGGGACCGCACCACCCGCGACGTCGGAGGCCGCGCAGCCCTGGAGCTACACCACCGGGTTCGGCGAGGCCGTCACGCTCCCCACCAGGCCGAAGGTGATCGTGGCCGACGCCTACAGCGCCGCCGCCCTGTGGGACTACGGGATCCGCCCCGCCGGCGTCTTCGGCTACGGCCTCGAGCCCAACGCCTCGCCCCTGGCCCTCGGCAACGCCGACCGGGCGGCGATGCAGGTCGTCGGCACCGGGGGTGAGCTGCAGATCGAGAAGCTGGCCGCGCTGAAGCCCGACGTGGTCATCGGCTTCGGCAACGTCACCACCGCGGGCGCTGGGTGGACGTGGTGGGACGAGGACGTCACCAAGCAGGCCACCGCCGTAGCCCCGTTCGTCGGCGTCCGCTCGGTCGGTCAGAAGGTGCCCGACGTCATCGAGGAGTACCGCCGCCTCGCGGCCGCGCTCGGTGCCGACACCACCTCGGCGAGCGTCGTCCAGGCCCAGAACGCCTTCACGGCTGCCAGCGAGACCCTCGCCGGCACCGCGAAGCGGCGCGACCTCAAGGCCATCGCCCTGAACGGCACCGCCGCCGATCTCTACGTGGGCGGGCCCGGACTGCCTCAGCTCGGCCTGCTCAACGACCTGGGCGCCACGACCGTCGGCCCGCCCAGCAAGACCAGCGCCGACGGGGAGGACTGGGCCGAGGTGAGCTGGGAGCTCGTCCCGGACTACCCGGCCGACATCGTCCTCGCCTACGTCGGGTCGGCGAAGGAGTTCCCGGAGATCTCGGTCTACCGGTCGCTGCCCGCGGTCAAGGCCAGGCAGACGCTGACCTGGGACGACAAGATGCCCTTCACCTACGCGCAGTACGCCTCGTGGCTGACCGAGGTCGACGCGGTCTACGGCACGGCGAAGAAGGTCGCCGCCTGACCGGTGGCGACTGGGTCAGCGTCAGGCCGCGCTCGGGACGGTCTCCGGGCGGGGCAGGTGGTGCCGACCCACGCCCAGCTCGTGCTCCCGGCCGGCCAGCACCAGCGTGACCGGGTGGTCGGTGTCGACCACGACCTCGTCCCCGTCGGCGACCGCGTCGACCAGCGTGGTGCCGCACCGGAGGCGCCGGATCCCCTGGCGTCCGTCGCCGTCGGGGTCCCAGTGCACGGTCCGGGTGGTGGCGTCGACGCGGAACCCGAGCACGTGCTCGATCAGCATGGAGATCGGACCCAGCGCCGACCAGCCGCAGAAGTCCGGGCGGACGGCCGTACGCCCGTCCTTGTCCGTCGCCGGTGCGGCGTCGACCGCGGCGTAGGCCTCCCAGATCGTCGCGGGGGAGTGCTCGGCGTAGGTGCGTGCCATGTGCTCGAGCAGGGCCGTCGAGGCGGTCTTCGCCAGCTCGCCGTGACCGTGGTCGGCCAGGGCGCGGGCGCTCATGTAGGCCAGGGGCACCCAGACGCTCCCGCGCCAGTACTGGCCGTCGGCGCGGAACGCCGGGTCGTCGCGGGCGACCGACGGCCACGGCACCGGACCGCCCAGCCGTTGCGGATCGGTGAGCAGGTCGGCCAGCGACCGGGCCTGCTCCGGGCTGCAGGCGCCGGCCAGCAGGGGCCAGTAGGCGGCCGGCGTGACGACGCGTCGGAACGCGAACGGTGCGGTGTCCAACCGGTCGTAGAACGTCGCGTCGTCGTCGTCCCAGTGGTGCTGGAGCGCGGCGCAGAGGGCCTCGTGGCGCGCCTCGTGGTCCTCGGCGAGCGCGGTCCGACCGACCAGCCGGGCCAGCCGGGCGATGCTCCGGGCGGACAGCGCCTGCTGGGCCAGGGCGTCGAGCCAGAGGATCCCGCCGCGGGAGTTGCCGTACCAGTTCGCCTCCCCGGCCCGTGGGGTGTTGTCCATGCCGCTCTGGATGGCGCCCCAGCGGTAGCCCTCCGGCCGCCGCTCGATCGCCGTCGGCATCACCGTGGTGGGCAGGACCGTCCCGGGAGCGACGGTGTCGAACCAGGCGAGGTGGCGCTGCAGGTAGCCCGCGTCCAGGAGCCGCGCCACGTGCTCGAGGTCACCGGTGTGGCGGACGTACTCCTCCTCGGCCCACGCGAAGAGCGGCGGGTTGTCGGGGTGCTGGATCTGCAGGACCGAGGGTGTGCCGTCGTGCAGGGGACCGTAGAAGTTCTGCAGGCTCTCGATGCCCGGGAACAGGTCGGGGGCGTACTTGCAGAAGTGGGTCATCAGGCAGGTGTCCCAGATCCAGATGACGTCCGGGTCGAAGCCCTCGTCCATGTACGGCGACCGCGGCACCCCCGGCTGGTGGACGACGTGCCCCCACGCCGTCTCCCAGGCCGTCCAGTACAGGGAGACCAGGCCGGGGCTCCGGTCCAGCACCGGCTCCGGCAGCCGGGTCCGGTCGAGCGCGCGGTCGGGAGGAGAAGGACGCACGAGGAGAGACGGTAGCCCGGCGGGGCGACGAGCTCCTGTGCGCCGATGGGATCGGGAAGGGCGGTCGGCATGATGAGGGCCGTGGTGTCCTCCGGAGGGTCGACGGGTCGACCGAAGTCGCCTGGGCGGACGTCGCGGCGCATCAGGTTCGCGGTGGTGCTCGTCGTGGTCTGCGCCCTGACCTCGGTGGTCGGGCACCTGCTCGGCTACCGGCTCAACCTCACCACCGCGCGGGTCCCGGCGCCGACTGCGGCCTCGACCCCCGAGCAGGTCGTCCTCACGTACGTCGAGGCCTACGACCACCGGGACTGGTCGACCATGGCGAAGATCTACCCGGACCGGTCCATCGACCGGTTCCGTGCGATCGGCACCATGTCGGACGTGGTCGTCGTGGAGAGCAGGGCCATGGACGGGACGGAGGACGGCAACCCTGCGAGGCCCGGAGTCAGCTACTACAACGTGCGCGTGACGCTGCAGCTCAGCGGTCTCGAGGGCTCCGAGTCCGCCTACACGCCCGGCCCGAACGGGTGGGCCTACGACCTCGAGCGCGCGGGACCGGCCGAACCCTGGCACATCACGGATCAAGGGAACCCATGACGGCTCGGGAGGCCGTGGCGCGGAGATCGTCTTGACTCAGACTATCTGAGATCGTACGGTCGGCCAGGTGAGATCCCTCCCCGCCCCTGCGCCGTGGACCGGCCCGCTCCCCGACGCCCGTCCGCCCGAGGGGGCGGCCGTCTACCAGCTCCCGACCGGGACGTACGAGACGCGGGCGGCCCTCGCCATGAGCGGCGGGTCGTTCCGGGACAAGCGCCGCTTCGCCGCGACCGCGGTCCTCGTCACTCATCCCGCCGGGGACTTCCTCGTCGACGCCGGGTTCGGAGAGCACGTGGCCGACCACGTCTAGATGCTGCCGGCGCTCGTTCGCGCGCCGTACGACACGGACAGGACGGCGGCCCAGCAGCTGGCCGACGCCGGCTACGACCTCGCCCGGCTGCGAGGCGTGATCCTGACCCACGCGCACTGGGACCACGCGAGCGGCCTGGACTCGCTCCCGGTGCCGATCTGGATCAACGCGGGGGAGCGGGAGTACGCCGCGACCGACGGCGACGGCAGGGTCTACCGCACCGTGGCCCCGGGCCACCCCGTCCACGAGTACGCGCTCGACGGGCCGGCGTACCTGGGCTTCGAGAAGAGCCTCGACGTCCACGGAGACGGTTCCCTGGTCATCGCCCTCGCCGGCGGGCACACCACCGGGTCCGTGGTCGTGTTCGTGACCGTCCCGACGGGGGAGCGGTACGCGTTCATCGGCGACCTCACCTGGCAGCTCGACGGCATCCGCCACCGCCGGGAACGGCCCTGGCTGCTGCGCGTCCTCGCCGACAGCGACGCCGCCCAGGTCCGGCGCGCCATCCTCCGTGCCGCTGCGCTGACCGACGTGATGCAGGTCGTCCCGGCCCACGACGTGCACGCGTACGACGGCATCCCCCTGCTGCCGCAGGTGATGTCGCGGTGACGGGCGCCGCGGGACCGACGGTCGACGCCGAGATCACCTGGCTGCTGCACAGGGCCGCGCAGCGCATGCACGTCGTGACCGGCGAGCAGGCCGAGAAGCACGGTCTCAGCCTGCGCGACCACATCGTGATGAGCGCGCTGGACAAGACGCCGGGCATGACCCAGGTCGAGCTGGCCAAGACCCTCGGCCTGGACAAGACCACCCTGATGAGCCTGCTCGACCGGCTCGAGCAGCAGGGGCTCGTCGTCCGTCGCGCCGACCCGCGTGACCGCCGCGCACGCCTGCCCGAGCTGACCCCCGCCGGGGACGAGCGGCGCGCCACGGTGGCCGCAGCGAGCACCGCAGCCGAGCTGGCCGCGCTCAGCAGCTTCAGCGCAGCGGACGTCGCCGTGCTGCGGCGGATGCTCTTCGAGCTCATCGGCACCGGCACCGACCCGGGCTCGTGCCTGTGACCGGGGCTCCGGCTCGAGCGTCGTGGAAGGCTGGGGGCATGACCTCATCGGACGATCGGACCGCGGCCCTGCGCCGGCTCGCCGAGCAGCTGCACCGCTCCCTCGACCAGGCGATCGACGACTGGGACGCCGCCACGCCCGCGGCGACCGAGGCGACCGGGTCCAGGCCCCAGACCTTCGCCAGGCCCCTGGCGGCGCCGCCCGTCCGCATGGAACAGCTGGCGCGGACCCCCGAGCCCACCGCGGACCTCGACGACCTGGTCGACCTGCTCGTGCCCCGGCTGGTGGAGCAGCTGGTCCCCGCGCTGCGCGACGCGCTGCGGGACGACCGCTAGCCGGTCGACACCTTCCTAGACTCCCCGGGTGCCCGACAGCCGTCGCCTTCCGCTCTGGGCGGGACGTACGGCGGCGCTGCTGGGGATCGTGCTCGTCGCCTTCAGCCTGCGCCAGGCGGTGGCGGCGGTCTCGCCGATCCTCGGCGCCATCCGCGTGGACGTCCCGGTCTCGAACCTCGACGTCGGTCTGCTCGGCACCCTGCCGCCCCTGCTGTTCGCGGCGTCCGGGTTCGTCGCCCCACGCGTCGCGCGTGGCGTCGGGCTCGACGGCGGCATCGTCCTGGCGCTGGTGCTCATCACCGCGGGCCACCTCGTCCGCGCGGCCGCCCCGGGCTTCGGCGTGCTGCTCGCCGGCAGCGTCGTGGCGTTCGCCGGCACCGGCCTCGGGAACGTGCTGCTGCCGTCGCTCGTCCGGCGCCACTTCCCCGACCGGGTCGCCCTCCTGACGGCGCTGTACGCCTGCATCGTGGGCGTCAGCACCGCCGTGCCGGCCGCCCTCGCGGCGCCGGTGGCCGAGCGGGAGGGCTGGCGGTTCTCGCTCGGCCTCTGGTCGCTGACCTCGGTGGTCGCGCTCGTCCCGTGGCTCGTCGTCCTCGGGCGGGAGCGCCGTCGGAGACGGGCGGCGGCCGACGACGTGACAGCTCCGCCCGCCCTCGTCACGCGCCTCTGGCGGTCGCGCGTGGTCCTGTCGATCACCGCCGTGTTCTCGACCAGCACGATCTGCACCTACGCCGGCTTCGCCTGGCTGCCGGAGATCCTCGTCGACCTCGCGGGGTCGACACCGACCGAGGCGGGCCTGCTGCTCGCGGTGACCGGCCTCGTGAGCGTCCCGGGCGCCCTCGTCGCGCCTCTGCTCGTGGCGCGGCTGCGCAACGTCGGCTGGCTGATCGCAGCCGGCAGCGGGAGCTTCGTCCTCGGCTACCTCGGGCTGCTGCTCGCGCCGGGTTCGCTCACCCTGCTGTGGGTGCTGCTCGTCGGCGCCGGGTCGATCCTGTTCCCGGTCTGCCTCGTGCTCATCAACGCGCGCACGCGGACCCCCGGCGGCACGGTCGCGGTCAGCGGCTTCGCCCAGGGGGTGGCGTACGCGCTCGGCGCCCTCGGGCCGCTGCTCGTCGGGCTGCTGCACGACGTGACCGGCGGCTGGACCCTGCCGCTGGTGCTCCTCCTCGCCGTCGCCCTCGTGGCGACCGTCCCGGCGATCGCGCTGTCCAGACCCGCGTTCGTCGAGGACGAGCTCGCCCGCTGACCGGTCGCCCGGCCACCGGCGGTCAGCTGAGCCTCTCGGCCGCGAACCAGGGCTCGGCCGCCTCCAGCCGCGGCACGGGGACTCCGAGGCGGTGGGCCTCGGCCAGGGTGTCGCGGCAGACCGCGCGCAGCTCCTCGGGATTGGCGTGCGCCTCCATCACCAGGCGCATCGGCGGGAAGTGGCCGAAGAGCCAGGTCAACACCGGTGCGGCCAGCCCGACCGGCGCCCTGTAGGGCAGCAGGTCTACGCGGTGCCGCTGCAGGTCGACCCCGCGAGCCTCGGCGAGGGGCAGGAGCTCGCGGGTGGCCAGGATCGCCTCGCGAACGTCGCGCCTGCTCCTGGCCAGGGCAGCGAGGGACCCGAGTCGCAGGCTCTGGGTGTGGAGGCCGGCGTTCTGCAGGAAGTGGATCGTCAGCCAGCCCCGGAAGTCGGTGGTCTCCGAGATCCTGAACCCAGCCTTCCGGAACACCGCCCGTACGGCCCGCCCGCGCTCCGACGGCGGTCCGCCGAGCGTGCCGAAGAAGACGACGGGGAGCAGGGCGGCTCGCAGCACACCGTCCTCGCCGAAGCCGCCGCCCGCGCCCGGGAAGCCCCAGACCACCTGGTCGGCGGGCAGGGCCTGGACCGCGACCGACGGCTCCACCAGGAGGTTGTTGAAGACGAGGACGGTGGCGCGGCCGACCCGGGGCGCCAGGAAGGACACGACCTCGGGAAAGCTGTAGTGCTGGACGCTCACCACGATCAGGTCGACGTCGTGGTCCGGCTCCAGCGACTCGCGGTAGCGGACCGGCCACGTCCCGGTGACCGGGCGCCCGCGCAGGCGGCGGCGTGCGTCGAGCAGCTCGAGGTCGATCGCCGCTCCGTACTGCACCGGCCGCCCGGGCCGGACGTAGAACTCGACCTCGTGCCCGGCCTGCTCCAGCGCCCACCCGTACGCCACGGCGATCACGCCGCGCCCGAACATCAAGATCTTCATCGCCCCACCTCGCGACCCTCGTCCATTCCAGGCCGCCTAGAATCGGAAACTGTCTCCACTTCGAAGATATGGAGGCAGGTTCCGCTTGTCAAAGGAGGACGTCGGGTGACCACCAGCAAGCCGCTGCGCGCAGACGCCCGGCGCAACCGCGACGCCCTGCTCGCCAAGGCCCGTGAGCTGTTCGCGGACGGCCGCTTCGACCTGCGCTTCGACGACTTCGCCCGGCTCGCCGGGGTCGGGACGGGCACGCTCTACCGGCACTTCCCCAACCGTGCGGCGCTGGCCGAGGCGGTCTACCGCGAGGAGCTCGCCACGCTGTGCGACCGCGGTCGCACATTGCGCGCCACGCTGCCGGCGGCGGAGGCGCTCGCGGCCTTCCTCCGAGGCTTCGTCAGCCACCTCGGCAGCCACCAGGGCCTGGCGCGCACGCTCGCGACGCTGATGACCGCCCAGCCGGACACCCTTGCCGACGGCGGCCGCGAGCTGGAGCAGGTGATCGGGGAGCTGCTGGCGGCCGGGGTCGAGGACGGCACCGTCCGCGACGACGTGGGACCCGGCGCCGTGCTGATGGTCCTCCAGGGGATCTGCACGGCCTGCGGGCACCCGGGATCACGCGCCGACGCCGACCGCGCCGTCACCCTCGTGCTCGACGGCCTGCGCCGGTAGAGGCGGTCCGCTAGTAGCCGAGCAGGTCCGCACGCCGGTCGAGCCAGGCGAGGGCCGAGCGGACGCCGTCCTCGAGCGACAGCTCCGCGTGCCACCCGAGCAGCTCACGCGCCCGGTCGACGTTCGCGTACGCGCCGGCGGAGTCGCCGGGGCGCCGGGGACCCTCCACCACCGGGACGGGCTTCCCCGTCACCTGCTCGACGAGCGCCACCAGCTCCCGGACCGTGACGCCACGACCGGTGCCGAGGTTGAGCGTGACGGCGGGCCCCGCCTCCCCGACCACGGCGTCCAGCCGTTCGACGGCGCGGACGTGGGCACGGGCGAGGTCCCAGACGTGGAGGTAGTCGCGCAACCCCGACCCGTCGCGGGTCGGGAAGTCGGTGCCGGTGAGGGTGAACGTGGGCTGCTCCCCGCGGGCCGCCATCAGCAGCTGGCCGAGCACGTGGGTGGGGCGCCGGACGTACGGGCCGGTGGTCAGGGACGGGTCCGCGCCCACCGGGTTGAAGTAGCGCAGGCTGATCGCCCGGAGCGGTGTCGCGGCGGCCAGGTCAGCGAGGACCGTCTCGATCATCAGCTTGCTGCGCGCGTACGGCGAGCCGGGCCCAGTAGGGGAGTCCTCGCTCACCTCCGGCGCCGGACCCGGCGCGTACACCGAGGCCGACGAGGAGAACACCACGCGGGTCTGCCCGCTCGAGACCAGCTGGTCCAGCAGCTCGAGGGAACCGGCGACGTTGTTGCGGTAGTAGGCGTACGGCTGCTCGACCGACTCGGGCACCACGATGCGGGCGGCCATGTGGATCGTGCAGCCGATGTCGGGGTGGTCGTCGAGCACCCGGGCGACCAGGTGGCGGTCGGCGACGTCGCCCTCGTAGAAGGCCCGGTCGGCGACGAACGACCGGGGGCCGCAGACCAGGGAGTCCAGGACGACCGGGACGTGACCGGCCAGCTCGAGGGCACGGGCGGTCGTCGACCCGATGTAGCCGGCGCCGCCGGTGATCAGGACCTTCACGAGCGCCCTCCGACTTCCCAGCGCGAGGGCACGGGGAAGTACGCGGCCAGGAAGTCCTGCACGTCGGCGTGGTCGATCGGGGGCTGGTCGGGCGCCGGCGCGTCGTTGAGGCAGAACACGGACCGGTCGCGGTGCCGCAGCAGCCGCTGCAGCCGGGGTGCCTGCTCGGCCAGGCCGATGTTGACGTAGTCGTAGCTGATCCGGGTGGTCACGCCAGCCCCCGTGAGCTCCAGGTAGTACTGCAGCAGCTGGTCCGCGGCGAAGTCGTCGTGGTGCCGGAACGGGTGGCGCAGCACGCGGGCGAAGTCGTCGGCGAAGAGCTCCTCGAGCTCGTACAGCCGGCTGCGCAGCTGGGCGTGCGGCGTGTGGCGGACCGCCCGCGTGATGGTCGTGCCGAAACGCTCCTCCAGCATCGCCCGGATGTTCCGACTGATGTTGAGGTGCGGCTCGTCGGTCACGGTCGGCGGCCCGAAGGGGCGGTGCAGCCGGGCGGGGAAGAGTCGCGCGAGCCCGCTGGGCATGAAGAAGTCGCGCTTGACGACGTCACGGCCGAGGAACACGTCGTCGTTGAGGTAGACGTGGTGCTCGGCCAGGTCCGGGATGTGGTGCAGCTGGCTGATGATCGCGTTGCTGTTGAAGAGCGGCAGCACGCCGTGGTCCTCGACGATGTCGCGGTGGTCGACCACCGTGAGCCCCGGCGTCTCCTCCGCCAGCCACGACGGCCGCTGCTGGTCGGTCACCAGCCAGACGTGGCGGACCCAGGGCGCGTACGCGTCGAGCGAGCGGAGCGAGTAGCGCAGCTCGTCGCGGTCGGTGAAGCGGTTGGCCGCCGCCGACTCCGGGTGGAACGGGGTGCCCTCGACGCGGGCCCGCGTGCGCAGCATGCGGTCGCGCCAGACCGGGTCGGACCCGTCGACCCAGGTGTAGACGACGTCGACGTCGAAGGTGACGTCCTCCAGCATGACCTGGCCGAAGACGCGCGGTCGCGCGTACACGCGGCCGCCGATCTCGTGCGGCTCGGTGTCGGCGAGGGTGCCGACGGGGAGCAGGTTGGACGCGACGTTCGAGCGGGGGCCGATCGACATCGGCGACCCGGCGCCCGCGACCTCGCCCTCCTCCCAGAGCTCGACGTCGCAGCCGTACTGCTGCCCGACCGTCCACGCGCCCGGGGCCGAGCGCACCCGCCGGTACACGCGCACCACCCGCCGGGTGCCCCACTCGATCGACTCCGCAGCGGCGGCGGGCAACGCACGCCCCACGGAGCGGCTGCCCACGGCGAGCTGGACCTGGGCGGACCGGAGATCGGGAGCCCGGGCCAGTGCGCTCAGCACCAGGGCCTGGTCGGCGGCGCTCACCGCCAGGGTGTAGCGCGTCGCTGAAGACGTCCGGATCAGCACGTACGGCACACCGGCGGCCTCGAGGGCCGTCGCGGTGCGGGCGAGGTTGTCCTCGCGGAGCCGCTGAGGATGCCAGTGGGGGTCCGTCACCACCCAGCGTCCGGCCTCGAGGACGGCCCGGGGCTCGTTGGACGGCAGCTGCCGGGCCCGCCGCTCGGCCAGGGTCGCGCGGAGGCTGCGCCGGGCGCGGGTGCGCGGCAGGACCAGCACGCGCAGGGCCCGGACCCGTCGTCCGCCCAGCGTGCCGCGCGCCACCGCGCCCGCCCGGGTGCGGCCCAGCCGCAGCACCGCGCGGCGGTAGGGGCTCACGCGACCTCGCGGGCGAACGGGCTCAGCACTCGAACCGGCTGGGGAGGGGGAAGTAGCTCTCGAGGAACCCGGCCACGACGTCGTGCTGACGCTGGGTGGTGAGACCGCTCGAGTCGTGGTCGTTCAGGCAGAAGACGTCGCGGTCGCGGCTCTCGAGCAGGAGCGCGAGCCGGTCCGGGGTGTCGGCCCGGGCGATGTCGGCGTAGAGGTGGCGCAGGCGGCCGGGCACGGCCTTGCCGACGAGATAGCTGTACGCCAGGCCCAGCGACGCGGAGACCGAGAGGTCCGACGGGCTCCGGAACGGTGCGGAGGCCGTCGCCGCGAGCTCCTCGGCGAACACGTCCTCGAGCTCGTACATCACGGAGCGGCGCAGCGAGTACGGCGCGTGCTGGAACCGGTGCAGCGTGGTCCGCCCGAACTTGTCGGCCAGCACGTCGCGGTTGTTCTTGGCGGCGCTGGTGATGGGGAGGTCGCTCGCGCGCAGCGGACCGGGCGCGACCTTGACGTTGGAGAAGAAGATCTTGGGCAGACCGTTGCCGAGCACGAACAGGCTCGGGTCCACCGGGCGGCCGAAGAAGAAGTCGTCGTTGAGGTACAGGTAGTTCTCGGCGAGCCCGTCCAGGTGGTGCAGCTGCGACTCGATGGCGTGCGAGTTGAACGTGGGCAGCCGGCCCCGGGACCCGAACAGGGCGGCGTGATCCACGACGGTGAGGCGGGAGTGGTCGACGTCGAGCCAGTCCGGCACCTGGTCGTCGGTGACCAGGAAGACGTGGCGGACCCACGGGGCGTACATCTCGAGCGAGCGCAGGGAGTAGCGCAGCTCGTCGCGCGACGTGAAGCGCGACTCGTTCGCCGCGAGGTCGTGCAGGGGAGCGTTGCGCTCCTCGTGGAGCGCGGCGTCGCGGCGACGCTGCCAGGCCGGGTCGCTCCCGTCCACCCAGGTGTAGACGACGTCCACCGGGTCGAGGTGCTGCAGGAGGTGCGGGTGCTGCAGCGCGGCCGCCACCGGTCGCAGCCGGCCGTCGACCGGCCGCTCGACGACGCCGACCGGCGCCGGCTCCACCGCCTCGGGCAGTGCGTCCGTCGTGCGCTCACCCAGCAGGGTGCCGCTCTCGAGGAACTCGCCGTTCGAGGTGCGCTGGTGGCTCGGGCCGACCTCGCACCAGAACTGGAGGTCGCACCCCATCTCGGCGCCGCTGAGCAACGCCCCGGACGCGGTCGCCAGCGGCTGGAAGACGCGCAGCGTCTTCGTCCGGAGCCCGCGCCGGGTCAACGGGCGGAACCTCGACGGCTGCCGGGAGTAGACCGGACCGACCTGGAACGCGGCCGCCGTCAGCCGGTCGGCGAGCGCGCGGTTCGCGAGGGCGCGCTGGGACTCGGGGACGGCGATGACCCGTCGGCGGAAGGGGTCGACCGACACGAAGACGTGGTCGACGCCGTGCGCGGTGAGCGCCTCGGCGACCTGTGCGGCCTGCTCGGCCCAGACGAGGTCGGACCGGAAGGTCTCGACGACCCGGGCGAGCGCCGCCCGACCGTCCACCTTGACCCGCACGAAGGTGTCCGCGTCGCCGGTGCGCTGCAGGTTCTTGGACAGGCGCCGACGCAGGACGGCGGCCCGCGCGTCCGACACCGCCCGCTGCGGGAGGGTCTCGCCCTGGCGTACGAGACGCGCGTACTTCGTCACTGCGCCCGGCGCCGTGCGGCCGAGATGGTGCCGCACGGTGGTCGGGACGAGAGATGTCATGTCCGCCCTCTGCCTCCGTGAAGGGCGTGGACCCGCCCATCCTGTTCTTCTGCCGGTCACCATAACGACACGAAAGGGACCGACCCCGGTAGCGGAACCCGGGTGTCGGGACATTTGTTGACGCCGGCCCGAAGGCGCGGGAGCTGGGACCCGACGAACCCGTAGCGACCTGGCGACAACACAGCTCGATCATCAGATCCATGACCACGAGCATCGGTTGGTGACCACGAACCCCCTCTCCTCGTCCGGGTCCCGGGACCGCGGACGACGCGAATGACGGGCGCGAAGGGGCAGAGCATTCGGAGCCCCGACCAGAACGGGTGGCCCTCTTGGCGTGTGGATTCCCGAAGAAAGATCGAGAGAAAGAAAGCCGCGAGGTCCAGGACAGAACGGAACGTTGAACTTCGTGCGTGAATGACGTAATCATCTCGGGGTTCCGGCCAGCGACCTTCGCGGTGAAGAGCCGTCCGCACCGTCCTGCCCGCTCCTGCGGGGCCGCGCCGCCGCTCCACGAGTACGTGGGGCCGCCGCGCTGTCGGTGGTCGAGGAGGCGGAGTGGTAGGCCGGTCGCCTTCACTTCTTCACCCTGGCAGGAATGCCGAGGACGTCATCAGCGATGGCGGGCTGCTGCGCGAAGCGCTTTTGTCCCCCGCGCGGGGGACACATTCCTTTCGGGACGAAGAGTGGTCCGGCAAGCTCCTCGGACAAGACCGCCGTCGACGATTCCTGCTGCTCGATCAAGCGCCGGCAAGCCATTGCCTGTTCAACCAGTGAATGGTCGAGCAGTTGGGTCTTTCTTCTTCTGTTCTTCTCCGGTGGTGCTTCTCCAGCGTTACGCTCGTGCTTCCCAGACCGGCGCTGACCGCCTTTCCGCGGCAATGCGAATCGGAATGGGAGTGTTCTCGGCCAGCACGATCAAAGACCTGCTGGTGATCGGCGTCATCGGGGGTGGCGCCGGCAACCTCCCCGCACGAACTGAAGGAGTTCCATGTCCCACCCCCGCCGGATCGGAGCCGCCGCGCTCGCGGCTGCCGCCGTCACCCTCACGGTCGCCCTGCCCGCGCAGGCCGCCACCTTCAACCCGTCTGGCGGCTCCGCCTACGCCACCACCGCGAGCGTCGGCACCCTCGTCAACCTCGGCAAGACCTCCTACGTGCCGCTGTGCACGACGAAGACGCCGGACTCGGTCTCGAGCAACACCGCGGCGCTGGACCTGGGCGGCCTGCTCGGCAACGTCGGGGCCGCCACCACCACGGTCTCCACCTCCGAGACCAGCAAGGCGAAGAAGGCCGAGGCCGTCACCGAGGTGGCCGGGACCTCGCTGCTCGCCGGCATCATCCAGGCGGACGCGATCACCTCGACCGCCACCGTGACGAAGGACTCGAAGGGGTACGACACCTCCGGGTCCAGCGTGTTCGTCAACCTGAAGATCGCCGGACTGCCGATCAAGGCGTCCCCGAAGAAGAACACGACGGTGAAGGTGCCCGGGGTGGCCACCGTGGAGCTGAACGCGCAGGACAGCTCGAGCGGCTCGGCCGGCTACAAGGCCGGCACGGCCGCCATCCGGGTGACGCTGCTCAAGAACAACACGCTCGGGCTGCCGACCGGGAAGATCGTCGTCGGCGGCGCGAACGCGTCGATGCAGAAGACGACGCACGCCCTGCCCTACGGCAACGCGTACGGCACGCAGCTCAACGTGGCCAGCATCGTCGGCTCCGGCAAGACCGCCGCGGTCACCCTGCCGTGCGGCGGCAGTGCCGGGAAGACCCGGACCAACTCGATCTCCTCCGTCAGCGCCCCCGGGGTGCTGAAGGTGGGCGCGGTCAAGAGCACCGGCAAGTCGACGGACAGCTCGTCCTCCACGAAGGCGGCGACGAGCTCGTCGGTGGCGAAGGTGAACCTGCTCGACGGTGTCGTCACCCTGGACGCCGTGAACGCGTCGGCGACCGCGACCCGCAAGAAGGGCAAGGTCGAGACCTCGTCGTCGGGCACCAAGATCGCCGGCCTCAAGATCAACGGCAAGAAGATCAGCGTCGACGTCAAGGAGAACACCCAGATCGACATCGCCGGGATCGGGACGCTCTACCTCCGCAAGGTGGTCAAGACGGGCGTCAGCACCACGGTCGTCGGTGTGCAGCTCGTGCTGAACACCGACACGCTCGGCCTGAAGTCGGGCACCACCCTGACCGTCGGTTACGCCAAGGCGGGCGTCAGCGCCAGCTGAGCCACCACCTCGCCAGCCCTCCGCCGGGCTGGTCGAGGGGAAGAAGTCACACCGGTCGACCTCCGTACGCACCCGCGTGCGGAGGTCGACCCTCGTCTGCAGCGGGAGAAGCGGTGAGCCAGTAAGCGAGGACGTCCAGGTCGTCCGCGGTCAGGCCGTGCCCGCCGGGGGTCCGGTGGGCCGTCAACGTGGCTCCCGAGCCGTCGTGCAGATAGGTCCACGTACGGGCCTGGAGCTCGGGCGGGATGACCTGGTCGACGCGGCCCTGGACGAGCAGGACCGGGAGACCGGCCAGCCGGTCCGGGGTGGTCGGCACCCCGGCGTCGAAGGGGAGGGTCGCGTAGAGCGTGGCCAGGCCCGCGTAGCGCGAGGGATCGGCCAGAGCGGCTCCGCCCGCGAAGGTGGCGCCGCCGCTGAAGCCGACGAGCACGACGGGTCGGTCCTGCGCGCCCAGGGAGTCCAGCCAGGTCGTGAACCAGGCCACGGAGGCGGCGAGCGAGTCCGGGAGCGGGCGTCCGATGCCGCGGTTGGCGAACCAGGCGAAACCACCGCCCTCGGCGATCGGCGCGCGGAGGGCCACGTACGCCGGCCCGACGGGCAGCCGGTCGGCCAGGGTCACGATGTCGCGCTCGTCGGCGCCGCGCCCGTGGAGCAGCACCACCAGGGGAGCGGTGGGGCCGTCGGCCTGCTCGAGGGTGGTGTGCCAGAGCTCCGTCGTGGTGGTCATGCCTTCACGGAGACCTCGAGGCGGTTGCCCCACGGGTCGTCGAAGCGGACCGCCTGACCGTCGTCGGCGACCGGGACGCGGTGGTGGGCGAGACGCTCGCCGAGGGCGCCGAGGTCGTCGGTCGCCGGCAGCTCGATGCGCACCAGCCCCAGGCCCAGGGTGGCTCGGCGTCGACCGGCGCCGGCACTGTTCCAGGTGTTCATGGCCATGTGATGGTGGTACTTCCCGGCGCTCACGAACAGGGCCTGGCCCTGCCACTCGGCCATGGTCTCGAAGCCGAGCCGGTCGACGTAGAAGTCACGGGCCGAGTCGACGTCGCCGACGCAGAGGTGGACGTGACCGACGCTGGCCGGGCGCTGATCGGCCCCGGCGAGGGCGACGGGGTCGAGGTGGTCGCGCAGGTAGGCGTTCGGGTCGAGGAACAGGCTCGCCATCTCGACCCGACCGTGCGTCCAGCTCCACTCCGTGCGGTCGCGGTCCCAGTAGAGCTCGACGCCGTTGCCCTCCGGGTCGGTGAAGTAGAACGCCTTGCTGACGAGGTGGTCGGCGCTGCCGGTGAACGTCCCCGGGTGGGCCTGCGCCACCGCGTAGACCGAGGCGGCCAGGTCGGCCTCGGTCTCGAACAGCACCGCGGTGTGGAACAGACCGGCCTGGCGCGGGCTCGCGCGCTGGAGCTCGGGGGCATGCTCGAGGACCACGATCGGCGTCCGGCCGCGGCCGAGCGTCACGGTGCCGGCGACGTCGGACAGGACGGCGAGGCGTACGGCGTCGCGGTAGTACGCCGTCATCGTCGCGAGGTCGGCGACGCGGAGGGTGACCGCACCCATGTGCGTGTCGGGCGCCAGGAGGTCGGAGCCGGTGAGGTTCGGCCCGGTCGGGTTCGACATGGTGCGGTGCTCCTTCATGAGCCCTCGGCCCAAGTGGTTGTCTCTACAACCAAGACGGTAGCACGGATGGTTGTAGGGAAAACCATGTCTGCGTAGGCTGGAGTCGTGGACACGCCCTGGCTCGACGACCGCGAGCAGCAGGTGTGGCGACGGTTCGCCGCGGTGCTCGAGCTGCTGCCCGGGGTCCTCGACTCCGAGCTCGTACGCCATGACAGCCTGACCCACTTTGACTACTTCACCCTGGCGATGCTGTCGGAGGCTCCCGACCGGACGCTGCGCATGGGGACCCTGGCCGGGCTCACCAACGCCAGCCTGGCCCGGTTGTCCAACGTGGTGACGCGGCTGGCGTCGCGGGGACTGGTCGAGCGGAAGCCCTCCGCCGACGACCGCCGGGCGACCGACGTCGCGCTCACCGAGGCGGGCTGGGCCAAGGTCGTGGAGGCCGCTCCCGGGCACGTGCGGACGGTCCGTTCCTCCGTCTTCGACCTGCTCGACCCCGACCACCTCGACCAGCTCTCGAGCATCTGCGAGCGGCTGCTCGACGGGCTGGACCCTCAGCACCGCCTCGTCGGCCACGGCCGGACGCACTGACCGGACCGACCGACCTCTCGAGCCGGCTGCTCTGAACCCGGTGGCGACTCCCGGCGTGCGGAGCCAGAATCGGGGGCATGCCCGACGCCAGCCGTCTGATCCGCAGCCCTGAGCTGACCAGCGAGGTGGAATACGCCTACGCCGCCGTGGTCGGCGCCGGCTCACGACTGGTCTTCACGGCCGGCGCCTGCCCGCTGGACGAGGACGGCGCCACGGTCGGCGTCGGGGACGTCCGGGCGCAGGCCGCCCAGGTGATGGCCAACCTGGCCGTCAGCCTGCGCGACGCCGGGGGCTCCCTGGGCGACGTCGTCCGGACGACGATCTACGTCGCCTCGAGCGACCGGGCCGATCTCGGTGCGGTGTGGGAGGTCGTCCGAGACGCACTGGCCCCGCACGACCCGCCGAGCACGCTGCTGGGCGTGGCCGCCCTCGGCTACCCCGACCAGCTCGTCGAGGTGGACGCGGTGGCCGCCCTGAGCGCTTAGCAACATGGACGTGCATGCTCCGCAAAACCGTCGGTTCGGTCTGACGCGTCGTGGTGCCTCCGCCGGTCACCGCAAGAATCGGTTGGCCCTGGTCGGTGGCCTCAGGTGATGCATGTCCTGTTCGTGTGCAGCCGGAACCGTCTGCGCAGCCCGACTGCAGAGCAGGTGTTCCGCTCGTGGCCCGGAGTCCAGGTCGCGTCAGCCGGCCTCAAGCCGGACGCTGATGAGGTCGTCACCTCCGAAGACCTGGAGTGGGCCGATCTGGTGCTCGTGATGGAGAAGAAGCACAAGCAGGAGCTCTCTCGAAGGTTCATGCCGTTCCTCCGAGATACTCCGGTCGCGGTGCTCGGGATCCCTGACGACTACGCCTACATGGCCCCTGAGCTGGTTGACCTGCTGCTCCGCAAGGTCCCTCCATACCTGTCGGGCGACGTTCGGGGGAAGTGACCTATTCCTCCGCAGCGGCCTTCCTGCGGCGGTCGGCGCGGTCGAGGCGGAGCAGCACGACGGTGAGGAGAACGATCACGGCGCCGGTCGTGGCGAGGATCCACGGCCTGCTGCGGTCGGCGTCCGCTGCTTGCGCCGGAGGGGTGACCGTCGACGCCGTCTCCTCGCTGGGCCAGGCAGGGGCGTGCGACTCGCCGTCCCGGCTGACCTCGAACTCGAGCACACCGCTGCCGGGATGCCCGTCGAAGGCCGCCAGCTCGTAGCCCACGCGGTACCGGTCGTCGGGGAGCGGGGCGACGGGCTGGACGGTGACCGAGGTCTTGTCGTCGGCGAACGTCGGGGTCCCCAGGGTCGGGGCTTAGCCGGACAGCCCCCGCAGCGTGAAGGTCGCCCCCTCGGTCCGGACCGGGCCGGTGAAGCGCAGCTCGATGACCTCGGCCGTACGGACGACCTCGTCGGCGGAGGGCGTCGAGCCACCCAGGTCCACGTCGTGGGCGCTGGCCGGTGTGGGGCTGACGACGGTGAGCACACCGACGACGAGCAGCAGCAGACCGGCCCACCGCGTACGCCCTGCGCGCCTCGACGGACGCCACGGGTTGCTGGCGCGGTTCGGCTTCATGGAACAAGCCTCCCTCGTCCGTCTCCGCGGCGCCCGCGACTCACCGCACGTCGTCGGTCGAGGTGGCGAGGTCATGCCCGGCCCTCACGGGCGCCGTGCTCACAGCTCGATGTGGCCCTCGAGGAAGAGGATGCACGCGCCACCCAGCAGCACGCGGTCACCGACGAGCCGGCCCGTGAGGTCGCCCCCACGCCGCGACGCCTGGTGGGCGACGAAGGTGTCCCGACCCGTCCGCGCCGCCCAGAACGGCACCAGCCCGCAGTGCGCACCACTGGTCACCGGGTCCTCGGGGATGCCCTTGGCCGGCGCGAAGTAGCGGCTCACGAAGTCGTACGGCCCGTCGCCCGCTGCGGTGACCACGACGCCGGTCCGGTCCAGCTTCGCGACCGCCGCGAGATCCGGCGCGAGCGTCTGTACGTCGGAGGCCGACTTCAGCCGGGCGAGGTAGTTCCCCCCGTCGCTCGCGGTCTCCTCGGGCGTGACGCCGAGCGCGGCCGACAGCAGCGGCGGTGTCGCGACGGGTTCGACCGCACGTACCGGCAGGTCGACCTCGTACGTGGTCTCCCGACGGCTCACCGTCAACGGGCCGCTCGCGGTGGCGAAGGCGACGCTCGTACGCCCCGGCTCGAGCCGGTCGAGCACCACCATCCCCGCGGCGAGCGTGGCGTGCCCGCACAACGGCACCTCGACCACCGGCGTGAACCAGCGCAGTCGGTAGCCGGGCCCGCCGGGCACGACGAACGCCGTCTCGGAGAGGTTGGTCTCGGCGGCGACGGCCTGGAGGAGGTCGTCGTCCAGGAACTCCTGCAGCACCACGACGGCGGCCGGGTTGCCGGTGAACCGACGGGTCGCGAAGGCGTCCAGCTGGAACAGGGGCACCTTCACGGCCGCGAGCGGTCCAGACGTTCGAGCGGGTGGTGCGCCAGCTTCTGCGCGACCCCGCCCTCGACGATCCGGCGTGCGGCCGTCGTCGGCTTCCGCCGCGCCTGCTCGGTCACCCCCGCGGTGAACTCGTCGGCCAGCGTCAGGCGGGGGTACGCCTCGAGGACCTCGAGCAGGAACTCGCGGGGCAGGAGGTCCGGTCGCGCCCCGCTGATGTCCAGGCTGGTGGCGACCTCGAGGAGGTGTCCCTCCACGTCCAGCCCGGGGTCGACCGACGGCCAGTTGTGCCGCACGATCACCTCGAGCGCACGCCGGCGTCGTTCCGCGGGCCAGCCCGCTCCCGCGGTGAGTGCGACCGCGACGTGCCCGCCGGCCTCCTCGTACGACAGCGAGACGTTGTCGTAGGCCGGGACGAGCCCGAGGTCGTGGAGCACCGCGGAGACGTACAGCAGCTCGTGGTCGACGCCCCGCCGGTCCTCGACCAGCGCGAACGCCTCGGCCCAGAGCCACGAGCGGACCACGTGGTGGAGCAGGGCCGGGGTGTGGGACGCGGCGGCCAGCTCAACGGCGGCCCGGGACGCCGGCGTACGGGGCGGGTCGAAGTCCTGCAGGCGCACGACGCCATCGTCGCAGGGCCGGCCGCCGCATCCGGTCCCGCTCCGACCGGCGACCGGGCGCCCGGCCGCTGCCGCGCAGTGCAAGCCTGGGTCAGGTGTGTCCCGACGACCGGGGCAGCAGGCCCGTGGCGATCGGAGGCCGGCAGCAGTGGCTCTGCACCTCGAAGCGGTGACCTTCGACGTCGCCGACGTGTCGTCGGCCGCCGTGTTCTGGGCCGGGCTGCTGGAGCGTGAGGTCGTCCCCGAGCCCGGTGCCGCGCTGCTGCCGGGTGACGCGACCCAGGTCGGACTGCGCTTCGTCACCTCCGAGACCGAGCGCGTCGGCAGGCCGCGCCTCCATCTGCACCTGACCAGCAGCACTCCCGAGGACCAGCGACGCACCATCGAGACGGCGCTGCGGCTGGGTGGCCGCCACCACGACGTGGGTCAGACGGACGACGAACGCTTCGTCGTCCTGGCCGACCCGCAGGGCAACGAGCTCTGCGTGATGGAGCCGGGCAACCGCTACCTCGCCGGCACGGGGCACCTCGGCGAGATCACCTGCGACGGGCCCCGGGCCGTCGGCCTGTTCTGGCGCGACGCGCTGGGCTGGCCGCTGGTGTGGGACGAGGGCGAGCAGACGGCGATCCAGTCGCCGCTCGGCGGCACGAAGATCGCCTGGGACCTCGAGTACCGGTCGCCCGCCGAACCGCGCGTCGGGAAGAACCGGTACCGCTTCGACCTCGTCAGCGCCGAGCCGGCCGGCGAGGTGGAACGCCTGCTCTCGCTCGGAGCCACCCGTCTCGCCCCACGACCGGACGACGTCCGGCTTGCCGATCCCGCCGGGAACGAGCTCAGCCTCCGCCCCGAACGCGACTCGCCCCCACCCCGTTGATCGGGCCGGCCGAGACCCACGGGCGGACTGTTCTTGTCCGACCATCCTGTCCGAGGAGACCCTCATGAGCACGGCTCAAGGCGGCCTCGCCTCCGTCCTGATCTACGTCGTCGTCTACGTCGCGACCCTTCGCACGGTGTACGGCCACCTCCGCAGCGGTCGGGCCGCTCGCCGCCCCCACCCGGTCGCCGTCGTGCTGTGGCTCGTCGTGGCCGTGCCGTCGCTCCTGCAGCTCGTCCGGCCCCAGATCTACGCCGCCCTCGCGCGCGACCCCGTCCTGACCGGCCACGGCGAGTGGTGGCGGCTGCTGACCTCCGTCCTCGTCCAGGACGGAGGTCTCGTCGGCACGGCGTACAACCTGGTGACGCTCGCGCTGACCGCGCCCGCCGCCACGGCCCTGTGGCGCCCGCTCCGGGCGGTGGCCGTCTTCGTCGCCGGCGCGCTCGTGTTCAACCTGCCGGCCACGTTCGCGTGGCACGACGGCGGCGGCGGGAACTCCGGGGCCACGTTCTTCCTCGCCACCTCCATGCTCGGGGTCCTGGTCGTCGGGAGCCACGCGCGCCAGATCCGTACGGCGGCACTCATCGTGGCCGGGTGCGGGATCGCCCTGCTCGTCCTGGGCGACGCGCACGGTGAGGCCGTGCTGGCCGGCCTTTTGGTCGGGGCCGCCGTCGCGGCGGCCTCTCGAGCGCGTCGGGTGGCGGGGGAACGAGCAGTCCGGTGAGCCTGCCGGACGCATCAGCGGGCTTGGACTTGCGGCCAAGACCGTGGCAGGGTCTCGCTCGTCCCCGACCCCAAGAGGTTCCCGTGAGAAGTCTCAGAGTCGCTGCTGCGTTCGCGCTGGCCGCTCTCGGCCTGGTCGGCCTGGCGCCGAGCGCGTCTGCCGCCGATGCGGCCACGATCTACCCGATCACCGAGCCCGCCGGGTTCTACGAAGGGTTCGGTGGCGAGATCACGATCGACTACGCGTGCACGATGCCGACGACCGCGAAGGACGCGCTCGGCGTACGCGTCCTGCAGGACGTGACCGGCGCGACGCTCGCGTTCACGGGCAGCTCCGGCGTGACGTGCGACGGGACCCGTCGCACGGTCGTCGTCGACCTGACCAGCGACGGCAACGACCCCCTCGGGCCCCAGTCGAAGGGCGGCCCGGCCCGGGCCGAGGTCTCGCTGCAGGAGAGCCGGCTCGACCAGGCGATCTCGATCGTCCGCACGGACGTCGACCCGATGCCGCCCGTCGTGACCCCGTCCATCGTGGTCGACGGTGATGTCGTCTTCACCACGGCCACCCAGGGGAGCGTCACGCTCGACGTCCAGTGCAACAGCTGGGCCAGCGGGGTGTCCGTCAGCGTGCAGGGGGAGGACGAGGCGACGGGGGACGCGGGGATCGCCTGTGCCCAGGACCGCACCGTGACCGTGCCCCTGACCGCGAAGGGCGCAGGCTTCCGCGTCGGGACCCAGACGGTCGAGCTGCGCGCCCAGCTCGCGGACGAGGTCACGCTGGTCACCAAGGTCGACCTGCGTCGGGGAACGCCCGTGCCGCCGGCTCCGGTGAAGCGGACGGTGTCCCTCACGGTCGACGCCTCCCCCGAGACGGTCACCCAGGGCAAGAAGATCACGATCAAGGGCTCGGTCCGGCGCGACGGCGAGAAGGTCAAGCTGAAGACCGCGCTCGAGTTCCGTGCGGACGGCGGTGACTACGCGAAGGTGAAGACCGTCAAGTCGTCCAGCAAGGGTGTGCTGAAGACGACCGTCAAGGCGAGCCGTTCGGGAACGTTCCGCTACGTCTACGCCGGCAGCTCCACCACCGAGGCCGGCGCGTCTCCCGGGGACCACATCGTCGTCACGCCGAAGCCCAAGCCCCTCCCGAAGCCGAAGGCGTACAAGAACTGCACCGCGCTGGTAAAGGTCTACCCGCACGGCGTGGGCAAGCCGGGGGCCGAGGACAAGGGTGGCGACGTCACCGACTTCACGCGGGACAAGAAGACGTACGCGAAGAACAAGAAGTCCGACCGCGACAAGGACGGCATCGCCTGCGAGCGGTGAGCACGCGTCACCCTCGCCGACGCCGAGCACAGCAAGCCCCGCGTCGTCGCGCAGGGCGACCTCGAATGCACCTCGACGGCGCAGGACGTGGCCGACCTGCGCCTCCGGGGGCAACCGGTGCAGGTCGACGTCACGGTCGGTCCGAACAGGTCGACAGCTTCTACGGCGTCGTGCACGCCACGTCCTAGGGCCGGACGGTCACCGACTCCGCTCGACGGCGTTCCCCACCCGGTAGAGCGTCGCTTCGTCGAAGTGGCGCCCGACGAGCTGCAGCCCGACCGGAAGTCCGTCAACCGTCCCGCACGGCACGCTCAGCGCCGGGTGGTGCGTGATGTTGAACGGGGTGGTGTTGGACGACATCTCGATTGCGGCCTGGATCACGGCACCCGGGCTCGCGTCGGGAGCGGGTAGCGCCCGTGCGGTCTGCGGGGTCGTCGGGGTCAACAGGACGTCGAAGCGCGACAGGGCCTCGTCGTAGGCGGCGCGCAGCGTCCGGGTCCGGTTGACGGCCCTGGCGTAGTTGAGCCGACCGTGCTGAGCGTCGACGTAGCGGCCGACAAGGGTGAAGAGAAGCACGTTCGCCGGCCGTCCCGCGACCGTTCGGCGTCGGTCGAACAGGTGCTGCATCAGGTCGGTCGGGTAATAGTCGTCACGACCGAAGGCGAAGCCCTGGTTGCGCAGCACGGTCTCGGCCATGCCCTCGATCGCGATCGCTGTCCACAGCGCCGGACCGAGGTGATGGAGGGGGACCGAGACGTCCTCGACGACGGCTCCGAGCTCCCGTAGCGACTCCGCCGCCGTGCGCACGTTCTGGTCGACCGCTGCCTCGGCGTTCGGGCCGCCGAAGCCTTCGGCGAGGACCCCGACGCGCAGGCCCCGTACGCCGTCGTCGAGCGCGCTGAGGTAGTCGCCGACCCGGATGTCGCGCTGGCGCGGGTCGATGCCGTCGGACCCGGCGAGGACGGTGAGGAACCGGGCGTTGTCGGCGACGGTGCGCGTCATCGGTCCGACGTGGTCGAAGAACCCCTCGAGCGGGGCGATGCCCGTATACGGGACGAGGCCGTAGGTCGGCTTGAGACCGACGACGCCCGACCACGACGCGGGCATCCGGATGGACCCGGCCTGGTCGGCGCCGAGGGTCATGTCCGCGTCTCCGGTGCCCAGGGCCACCGCGCTCCCGCTGGACGAACCGCCGGCCGAGGTCCCCATCCGGTGCGGGTTGTGCACCGGGCCGCTGTGCGCGGTGTGGCTGCCTCCGGACATGCAGAGGTATTCGTTGGTCGTCTTGCCCACGATCTCGGCGCCGGCGGCGAGGGCCCGGGTGACGACGGTGGCGTCTCCGCTCGGCACGAAGTCGGCCAGCACGTCGGTCCCGTTGGCCATCGGGAGCCCCGCGACCATGATGCTGTCCTTCACCCCGAGCCGCACGCCGGCGAGCGGGCCGGACGCGGCGCCCGGGATGGAGGTCCGGACCTCCCACGCGTGGTGCGGGTCCTCCTCGGACGACGGGACGCGGTAGGCCACCGCCGCGCGGCCAGGGAGGACGTGGGGTTCCGGGACGCTGTCGACGGCGTCGTAGACCCCGAGCAGTCCCGTGATGATCGCGGTGTACTCGTCCGGCGCGTCGGCGACGGCGGTGTAGCCGAGCTCCGACGCCAGGGCGGAGATCGCGGCGCTGGTCGGCGTGGGGAGGGACATGTCGAGCCTTTCGACGGTGGTGGAAGTGACCGGCGGCGAGCGCCTGGACTATGTGCACGAAGATACACATAAGTGTCTGGACGTATACAAGCCTTATGCTGGCGTGGTGAAGACGTCCGGCGCGGAGCAGAGACCTCGCAACGCCGAAGGCACCCGGAACGCGATCCTGGCGGTTGCACGCGGTCTGTTCGCCCGACACGGTTACCGACCGACGACGGTCAAGGCCGTGGCCGATGCGGCCGGGGTCTCGCCCAACCTGGTCACCCGGTACTTCGGTGGCAAGGACGGGCTCTTCCTCGCCGCGTCGCAGGTCGACATCAACGAGGACGACGTCTACGCGGGCGAGCTGTCCGGGTTCGGCAGGCGACTGGCCCGTAGCGTCGTGGGGCGGTGGACGAGCCAGGCGGGGGAGGACCCGCTGCTCGTGCTGCACCGTGCGTCCGGCGAGCTCCCCGAGGCCGCCGAAGGGCTCGCCCGGTTCCTCGACGAGCACTCCACCGGTCCGGTGGAGCGCTACCTCCGGTCCTGCGGACTCTCACCCCTGGCCGCTCGGCACCGAGCCGAGGCGGTGGACGCCCTGGTGCTCGGCCTCTCCACGCGGCGGCGGGTCCTGAGGTCGGACGTCGGTGACGGGAAGGACATCGAGATCTGGCTGGCCGAGAGCCTGCAACGGATCGTGTCCGGCTGATCCTCTCGAGGTGAGGCGTGACGGACAGAACTGAGCAGAAGAGGTGTCCCGCGCCACGAGCTCACATCGAGCTCGTCGACCCGCTCCCACAGGGTGCGCGAGCTCTCGGAGAGCGGCCGGATCCATCCTCAGCGCGGCACACCTCGTGGCTCGGGCGAGGCGTGAGGGAGGTGGATCGCCCCGAGCCAGTCTCGTGCGACCTCCTCGTCCTCGGCGGTGATCGCGTGGCCGGCCGGCAGGACCCGGTGGGTCACCGCGACTCCGGCAACCGACAACCGCTCCGCGAGTCGGCGGCCGTCGCCCGGATCCCGACGTCGGTCCTGCGCTCCGTCGACGATCAGGACAGGGACCGTGCTGCGGCGGTACAGGGCATCGGCGGTGAACGGGGACAGGGGACGGAACAGGATCGCCCCGACCAGCACCTCGGGACACGCCGCCAGGAGCGCCGCGGCCATGATGGCGCCGTTGGAGAACCCGACCACGACCGGCGGCTTCGCCAGGAGCCCACGGTCCGTGAGCTCTCGGACGAGATCGGCCAGCACCGGGACGCGGGCTCGGAGGTCCGCCTCGTCCACCCGCCGATCGGGGTGTCGACGGAAGAAGGAGTACCCATCGCCCAGGGCGACCGTGCCTCGTACGCCGAGTCGCGAGGCACCGGGCGCCAAGCGGTCGGCCATCGGAAGCAGGTCGGCCTCGGTCCCGTAGGAGCCGTGCAGGAGGACGAACGGGGGAGAGGCGGTGTCGCTGCCGGTCTCGAAGACCCAGCGGTGCGGCGATGACGACATCGGCGCCAAGGTACGTCGAGACTCGTCGACGCGCGACCGCGTTCCGGACCTCGCTGAGGCGCTACCCGGGCTCGGCCCGCCAACCCACGTCAGGCCTCCGACGCGGGGTGGAGCGGCGTGATGACCCGCAGACCGATGAGCCACCGTCCTTCGTGGTGACGGAAGGTGTCGTCGTACGTCACCGCACGCAGCTCCCCGTCGTGCATGATCATCAGCCCTCGCGACCGGACGGCGGCCGTGCCCTCGTCGCGCTCGTCGCGCTCGTCGATCACGACGTTGGTCAGGAAGTGGGCGGTCGGGGCGTGCCCGCTCGCCCGGAGCCCGGCCGCGGCGGCCCGGATGGCGGGCAGCCCCTCGAAGGCCCCCATCCCCACGTGGCTCATGTCGTACACCGCGTCCGGGACGAACAGCTCGTCGAGGCGGTCCAGCTGGTCCTCGTCGGTGACGTACGCGACGAGCGCGAGGGTCTGCGTGATCTGGTGACGGTCGTCGGCGTTCAGCATCTGGCTCTTCTTCCTCCGGTGCACCTGCGACTGTAGGTGGTACTCAGTACCGTAGCAGACTGAGTACCATCTGAGACTTAGGTTGACCCGGGGTAGGGTTCGACCGTGACGCAGCAGCCTCCAGCCCCGACCCCGGTGCCGTCCTCGCTCGTCGAGCGCAAGCGGCTGCTCGTCCGTCAGCGCATCGTCGAGGCCGCCGACGAGCTGTTCTCCGCCCGCGGGTTCGGCGACGTCTCGGTCACCGACATCGCGGCCCGGGCCGACGTGGGCCGCTCGACGTTCTTCCGCTACTTCGGGGACAAGACGGAGGTCGTGTTCGCGAAGGAGCAGGCCATGCTCGACGCGATCGCGGAGGCGGAGGGTGACCGCACCGCCGGTGCCGCACGAACCGCTGCGGAGGCCGTCGCACAGCTGCGCCCGCTCGTGATCGACCTGTGCGACCGGGCGGCCGGCGACCAGGAAGCCTTCGAGCGCCACTACGAGCTGCTCGAGCAGCATCTCGAGCTCCGCGCCCGCGACGCGCTCAAGACCCAGCAGATCGCCGGCCGGCTCGGCGACGTCCTGCGCAGCCGCGGGACCGAGGAGACCCTGGCCGTGTTCGCCGCCCAGATCGCCCTGGCCTGCTACCAGAGCGCCCGGCAACGGGCGAGCACAGCCGGGAGCCTGACCCGAGCCGCCGAGGACGCGTTCCAGGAGGCGCTCGGGCTGGGCCGCGGCTGACCCGGCCGGTCAAGCTCCGTGAGAAGGTGACGTCCATGCATATCGGCGTGGACAGCTTCGTCTCCGAGGTGACCGACCCGAAGACCGATCACGTCGTCGGGCCCGCCGAACGGATGGCGCACCTGCTCGAGGAGATCGCGCTGGCCGACCGCGTCGGCCTCTACTCCTTCGGCATCGGGGAGCACCACCGCTCCGAGTACTACGACTCGGCACCGCCGGTCATCCTCGCTGCCGCGGCCGCCCGTACGGAGCGCATCCGGCTCGGTAGCGCGGTCAAGGTGCTGAGCGCCGACGACCCGGTCCGCGTCTTCCAGCAGTTCGCGACGCTGGATCTGATCTCGAACGGTCGCATCGACCTCGTCGTCGGACGCGGCTCGTTCACGGAGTCGTTCCCGCTGTTCGGCCTCGACCTCGCCGACTACGACGCGCTGTTCGAGGAGAAGCTCGACCTGCTCCTCCAGCTGCGCGACAACGTGGAGGTGACGTGGTCGGGCCGGTTCCGGCCGCCGCTGGTCAAGCAGGGCGTGTTTCCGCGCCCGGTGCAGGACCCGCTGCCGATCTGGGTCGGCGTCGGCGGGACGCCGCAGTCCTTCGCCCGCGCCGGGCTGCTCGGGCTGCCGTTGATGATCGCGATCATCGGCGGGGAGCCGCGCCAGTTCGCCCCGCTGGTCGACCTCTACCGCCGGGCCGGTGCCCACGCGGGCCACGCCCCGGACAAGCTGCAGGTCGGGCTGCACGTCTTCGGCTACGTGGGAGAGAGCACCCAGGCCGCAGCCGACACGATCTACCCCGGCTGGCACAAGATGTTCACCTCCGTGTCCCGTGAGCGGGGGTTCGCCCCGCCGAACCGACCGCAGTTCGACGCGACCGCCGGCCCGAACGGCGCGTTCTTCATGGGCGACCCGCAGACCGTGGCGGACAAGATCCGGCGCGTCGCCGAGCAGCTCGGCGGGGTCGACCGCCTCTCGCTGCAGATGACGAACCCGCTCCTGGCCCACGACGACCTGCTGCGCGGCATCGAGCTGCTCGGCACCGAGGTCGCACCGCTCGTCGCCGACGTCTGACCGAGCGGTCGGCTGCTCAGCCGATTCTGCTGGGAAGGCCCTGCCGGCGCCTGGCCCGGATGGTGATGATCACCACGGCAGCCGCCGTGAGGACCATGATCACCAGCAGGGTGACGACGAGCCGCGTCGCGTAGTCGCCGGGCAGGACGGTGGGGTTGGCGGTGCCGAGGTGCTGGGCGTAGATCTCGGGCAGGACGACGAGCACCAGGAGTCCGCCGATCACGAAGCCGGCCTTGACGAGGCCGACCGCGACGTCGGGCAGCCGGCCCAGGCTCCGGTGGGTGATCGCCCGGAGGAGGACCAGCACGGGGGCGAGGACGCCGTCCTGCAGCACCACGGCGGCACCGAGCCACAGAGCGAGCCAGAGGTAGCTGCCGGGCTGGACCGCGTGGAGGACCTTCCAGGCACCGACGAGCAGCACCACTGCTCCGAGGGCGCCGAGCACGAGCCGGACCCGTCGTACGGCGACGGCGGGGGCTCGCTCGGCGACGGGTGGAGCGACGTCGGCCGCGGGGAGGGCGGGCGTGGCGGCGGTCTCGAGCCGGTCGACGTAGCGGGTGAGCGCGTGCCTGGTGGTGAGGACCCCGGCCACCGTCACCAGACCCCAGGCGAGCCCGATGATGCGCAAGGGCCTCACGCGATCGCCTCGACGCTGCTGAGCCACTTGGTCTGCAGGACCCCGGGCCGGTTGGGCGCGATCAGCCGGGCCGGGTAGCCGTGGTCGAGGCTGAGGGTCTCGCCGTTGAGCCGGAGCGCGACCAGGGTGGTCTCGTTCGTGACGAACTCGGGGCCCATCTCGGTGACCCGGTACACGCCCTGGGGCTCGAGGCTGGTGAAGCGCACCCGCGTCTGGGGTGGTGCGCCGGTCAGGGCCATCAGGTCGCGGACGCGCACTCCGACCCAGTGGGCGCTGACGCTCCACCCCTCGACGCAGGCGATGGGCAGGGTGACGCTCGTCTGGAGGAGGTCGCCGAGGTCGGCCCGGCTCAGGGCCAGAGTGGTGGCGCCGGCGGTGACCTGCAGGCGCCAGGCGGGGTCGTTGGCGGCGTCGGCCACGGCGGCGGCCGCGGCGGTCCGGTTGACGGGGACCTGCTGGGGGCTGTCGCGCTGGGTGCGCGGAGCGAACAGGTTGCTGCCGTGCAGCAGCCCGAAGCTCTGTCCAGCGGTGAGCGCGGTCAGGCCGGCGGTCGCGACGCCGACGGTGGCGATGAAGCCGCGTCGGCTGGTCGTGATCTTGTTCTGCTTGGTCACCGTCGTCCCTCCAGCGGGGCCTCGAGCTCGCCGGGGTGCTCAGCAGCGGCCCGTGGTCCACCGGTCTCGCGCAGGTCGCTGCCTCGACGCCAGTAGCGCAGGATCTTGGGCAGCTGGACGGCGACGTGCAGCGCGATGGAGCCGACGATGACCCAGGCCAGGGCGTAGTGGACGTCGCGGAACGCGAAGTGCTGCCAGGGATACCACTGGTAGGTGTTCAGCAGACCCATCGCGAGCTGCAGCAACGAGCTCGACACCAGCACCGCGATCGAGAGTCGTTCGGCGAGCTGGAGCAGGCCGCGGAAGGGTGGGAAGGCGAACAGCTTCGGGTACACCGTCCAGAGCTTGGCGAGCAGCAGCGGGATGCACGCGATTCCGGTGACGACGTGCAGGCCCTGGGTGATCCGGTAGAGGTTCGTCGGCCAGGTGGGGAACCGCATGCCGGGCAGCGGGTTCTGCAGGAAGTGGCTGTACAGGCCGGTGCCGAAGCAGACGAGGAAGCCGGCGGCGAGCACCCGACCGAGGACCACCGTGACCCGGGTCGTCCGGGCCGGGGTGGCCAGCCGGGCCTGGAGCCGGCCGGCCTGGCGTTGCCCGATGACGTTGACGACGTCGCTCAGGAGGCTCATGGGTCCATCCGATCGGTGCTGGTGGCGCTGAGGGTCTTGCTGCCGTTGGTTGCCCGGGGAGCAGGCGTCTTACCGACCACCGTGAGTTTGCGGCTCCCGTCAGGTGCGCTGCTCAGAAGCGGTCCGCATCAGGCTCAGCAGGCCGCGGTAGTCCTCCCCGCAGGGGTCGCAGCTCTCGAGGTGCGCCGTGATGCCGGGCAGCGTGTGATCGGGGTCGTTCCCGGCCAGGACGAGCTCGGCGTACACGTCGATGAGGTGCCAGGTCTCCTCGCAACCGGCGTCGCGGGGGTCGGTGGTCAGGAGCGCGCGGAGTCCACCCGACCGGTCTCCCACACCCCACCTCCGCCCTGCTGCAGTCGACGACCCTGCCGACCCTAGCGCCCGTCTCCCGCAGCGCGGCCGACTTCACCTCGTTCGCATCCCCCAGGCCAAACCTTCTTACCTGGCCCGCGTCGTGCGGCGGACGGTCGAGCAGCGCGGGGACCGAACGCGCTCGGGTCAGTCGGGTGCGACCTCCAGGAAACCCTGCTCGCCCAGGTAGAGGCGGAGCTTTCGCCGGGCGTCGAACATCGCCTTGTAGACCGCGTTGCGGTTGGTGCCGAGCTCGGCGACGAGCGCGTCGAGGGGCACCCCGTCCACCACCAGGGCGACGAAGATGCGGCGCTGGTGCGGGGTCATGGCCTCGTCGACGCCGCGGCGGACGGCGGCCAGCAGCTCGCGGGCCTCGGCGGACGTGTCCGGCGCCACCCCCAGGGCGTCGGGCAGCCGTTCCCAGGCCTCGGCGTCGAGGTGGCGGCTCTCCCGTCGCCACGCATGGCGGGCGAGCTTGGAGGAGACCTCGAGGACGACGAACTTGTACGCCCAGGTGGTGAAGCGGCTCTCGCCGCGGAAGGAGTCGAGGCGACGCAGGATGGACATGACGGCGTCCGCGGCGGCCTGCTGAGCGATGTCGTCGAGCTCGACGCCGGCCACACCGTTGTAGCCCGAGCGTCGTGCGGCCTCGGCGTGCGCCGCGCGCAGCAGGAGCGCGTGCAGCTCGCCCGTGGCGTCGTCACGCGTGGGCGAGCTCACGTCGAGGGCCCGCACCCAGCGCTCCGAATCGGCGTCGCTCACCTCGATCCCTTCCTCGGCACGGCGCCGGTCGTCCCGAACCGATCGGCGGGCACCCGCGGCGCGACGGCATCGTCACGCCTCACCGGGAGGTCCTTCCCGCGATCGTCGTGAACCTATCCGCCTCTCGAGCGGACCCTGCCCGTGAGCCTCGGCGTCGATGGGACGCCCGCCAGCGCAGTGGGCGGCCGCCGCTGTGGCGGGTCAGCGCGTCGAGGTGATGACGAGCACCGCCGAGCAGGCTTCTCCGTCGAGCGGGCGGTAGCGGTGAGCGCCCGCGCTGGAGAACGACACCGAGTCGCCCGGGTCGAGCACCGCCGTGCCCTCCCGGTGGCGCACCTCGAGCCGGCCGGCGGTGACCAGCACGTGCTCGCGCACCCCGGGTCCGTGGGCGGGGGAGCGGCGGTCGGCGTCCGGCTGGAAGGCGAGCCGGTAGATCTCGACGGTGCTTCCGTCGGCCGTGGTCTCGGTGCTGAGCAGCGTGGCGGTCAGGCCGTCGGCCGACACCTCGGTGCCGGGTTCGTCCGCCAGCAGGGTGGCGAGCGGGACATCGAGCGGACCCGCGAGGGCGTAAAGGGTGGCGAGCGTCGGGTTCCGCTGCCCCGCCTCGATCTCCGAGAGCGACCCCTTCCCGATCCCGGCCGCCGCAGCCAGGGCCGAGAGGCTCAGCCCGCGGTCGCCGCGCAGCTCGCGCAGGCGCTCGCCGAGCGCCGCAAGGTCGGGCGCGCGGCTTCCGGCGGGGCTCACGCGCTCAGGGTAGCGTTCTGTTTACAGAACGACGAGGAGGAGCAGATGTCCGATCACCTGCGTCCGGTGGTGGCCGGGCTGGTGACGGCCCTGGTGGGGTCGACCAGCTCGTTCGCGGTGGTGCTGGCCGGGCTCCGTGCCGTCGGCGCGTCTCCGGCTCAGGCCGGCTCCGGCCTGCTCGCGCTCTTCGTCACCATGGGTCTGGCGACCGTGGTGGTCTCGGCCCGTACGCGGATGCCCGTCACCTTCGCCTGGTCGACGCCGGGGGCGGCTCTGCTCGTCGGCACGGGCGGCGTCGTCGGCGGTTGGCCGGCGGCGGTCGGGGCGTTCCTGGTCACCGGCCTGCTGATCACGGCCACGGCGGTCTGGCCCGGGCTGGGTCGGCTGATCGCGCGCATCCCGGCTCCCGTCGCCCAGGCCATGCTCGCGGGCGTCCTGCTCTCGTTGTGCCTGGCCCCGGCCCGGGCGGCGGTCTCGACCCCGTGGCTCGTGCTGCCCGTGATCGCGGTCTGGCTGGTCCTGCTGCGGCTGGCGCCACGCTGGGCGGTACCGGCGGCGTTCGTGGTCGTGGTCGTGATCGTCGTCGCCGTGACCGGCGGCCTGCCCGGAGACCGCAGCCTGCTGCCGACGCCGGTCTGGACGACCCCGACGTGGAGCACCCAGGCACTGATCGGGCTCGCCGTGCCGCTCTACGTGGTCACCATGGCCTCGCAGAACGTCCCGGGCGTGGCGGTGCTCGCCTCGTTCGGCTACCGCACGCCGTGGCGGCCGGCCATGGCCGTGACCGGCGTCGGCACGCTGCTGGGCGCCCCGTTCGGCGGGCACGCCATCAATCTCGCGGCCATCAGCGCCGCCCTCTCGGCGTCACCCGACGTGCACCCCGACCCGGAGCGGCGCTGGATCGCCGCGCAGACCGCAGGATGGGCGTACGTCGCGCTCGGTCTGGTCTCGACCGGCCTGGTGGAGCTGGTCGCGCGGGCGCCGGCGGGACTGGTGGAGACGGCGGCCGGACTCGCCCTGCTCCCGACGTTGGCCGCGTCCCTGGCCGGTGCGCTCGCGGGGCCGGAGCTCCGGATCCCCGCGGTGGCGACCTTCGTGGTGGCCGCCGGGGGAGCGAGCGTGCTCGGGATCGGACCCGCCTTCTGGGCCCTGGTCGTCGGCCTGGTGGCCTGCGGGGTGCTCAGACCGTGGCGTGCTCGGGCTCGGACGGTACGGGCTCCTCGGTGGCGTGCGAGTCGGTCAGGGACAGCGAGCCGATCGTCGCGATCACCCCGACCAGGACGGCGACGGCCAGGTAGATGACGCGTTCGCCGTCGAAGTAGGCGTGCACGAGGTCGGGGCTCCAGACGCCCACCGGCAGCCGCGTGGTGACGAGGGCCGCGATGAGCGTTCCCACGACGGCCGTGCCGAGGCTGCTGCCGATCTCCTGCGAGGTGTCGTTGAGCGCCGCCCCGATGGAGGTCTGGTTCTCCGGCATCGCCTTGACGAGAGCGACGGCGCAGATCGTCATGATCGTCCGCAGCCCGGTCGTCAGCACCACCATGCAGACGGCGATGGCGAGGTAGCCGTGCGAGACGGCCCAGGACATGCCGACCAGCGAGCCGACCAGGAGCGCCGTCCCGGTGAGGCAGGCCAGGCGGTGGCCGAGCCGGGCGGCGAGCTGCTCGGCGACCGGTGTCGCCGCGATCATCGTGAGGATCAGGGGCAGGTTCGCCAGGCCGGCGCGCATCGGGCTCCAGCCGTACGCGTACTGGAAGTGCAGGATCAGGCCGAACATGACGCTGGCCATGGTGACCGAGGCCCCGAGCTGGGTGATCGCCGCGCCGCGCGCAGGACCCGTGCGGAAGATCGCGAGGTCGATCATCGGCGATTCGGCGTGGCGCTCGCGCAGGACGAAGCCGACGACGGCCACGACGGTGCCGACCGCGCAGGCGACGGTGAGCGGGGAGAGCCAGCCGTGCTCGACGCCGCTGGTGAGGGTGTAGCAGCCGAGACCGATGGCGGCCACGGTGAGCGCGGTGCCGGGCAGGTCGAGGCGCTCGGACGTCAGGTCGGCACGTCGGTCGGCCGGGACCCCGGCGCGGACGCCGAGCCAGGCGATCAGGGCGATGGGGGCGTTGATCACGAGCAGCCACTGCCAGCTGAGGTGGGTGAGGACCGTCCCGCCCAGCAGGGGACCGAGCACGAAGCCCGACATGCCGACGATCATCACCACGGTGATCGAGCGCATCCGCAGCTTTTCGTCGTCGAAGAGCCGGAAGATCAGCGACATCGTGACCGGCGCCATCGCCGCGGCGGCCAGCCCGAGGGCGGCGCGCAGGGCGATGAGCTGACCGATGCTCGTGACGAGGACGACGGCCAGGCTGATGAGGCCGAACGCGGCGAGCCCGGTCAGCAGCACCCGCCGTCGGCCGAACCGGTCCGCAGCGGACCCGGCGGTGAGCAGCAGCCCACCGAAGGTGAGGGAGTAGGCCCCGGTCACCCACTGCAGCCCGGTCGTCCCGCTCTCGAGCGAGCGTCCGATCGTGGGCAGGGCGATCGAGAGCAGCGTGTTGTCGACCATCTCGACGAAGAAGGCCAGGCAGAGCGCGGCCAGAGGGATCGCCGCGGCGCGCAGCGAGGTGTACGTGGGAGCTTTCGTGGTGGTGACGATCGTGGTGCTCATGGCGGCCTGTCTCTCGAACGCCGTACGACTATCGAACGACGTTCTAGACGATAGAACGCTGTTCGGTAGGATGCAAGCCATGGCTGCAGATCGATCGACGACGACCGGTCCCGACCCCACCGAGGCCCGGGGCCGCGGTCGTCGGCGGGCGTCGCACTCGCTCGACACGGTGCTGGGCGAGGCCATCGCGATCCTCGACGAGTCGGGCGAGCCGGCCCTGACCTTCCGCGCCCTGGCGGCACGGCTCGGCGGTGGCGTCGCGAGCATCTACTGGTACGTCGCCAGCCGCGACGAGCTGCTCGAGCGGGCGACGGAGGAGGTGATGGGCCGGGTCGTGGCCGAGACCGAGCCGCTGACGCACGGGCCGGACCCGATCGCCAACGTGCGGGCGATCGCCCTCGCCCTCTTCGACGAGTTCGTCCGACGGCCGTGGTTCGGCCAGCTCATGCTGCGCAACAACGGGCTCCAGCCGCACTCGATGCTGATGTTCGACCGGCTCGGCCAGCAGCTCATGAAGCTCGACCTGACCCCCCGGCAGCGGTTCCACGCGGTGTCGTCGATCGTCAGCTACGTCGTCGGGGTCGCGGTCGACCTCGCCGAACCGCCGCCGCGCGAGTTCCTCGAGAGCGGCATGGAGCCCAGGGAGTTCCTGGCCATGTACGCCGAACGCTGGCGTGCGCTCGACCCGGAGGGGTACCCCTTCGCGCATCAGGTCGCGGACGAGTTCGCGACGCACGACGACCTCGAGGTGTTCCGGTCGGGGCTCGACCTGCTGCTGGCCGGGCTACGCCTCCAGGCCGGCTCCGGATCGACACGATGAACCGCTAGGCGACGACGAGCAGCGCTGGCGTCGCGTACGGGGAGCACGGGGCGGCGCGACGACCGAACGAAGTCAGCCAGCCGTCGCCGGGGCGGCCTGGGTGGACTCGCCCGCCCAACGGTCCAGCGCCGCCGTGAGCCCCGCGGCAGCCTCCGCGGCGTCGGTGCTGTCGGTCGCCCAGGCGATCACCCCGTCGGGGCGGACGAGGAGTCCGGTCGCCGTCCGATAGGCGTCGGGACAGGCGGTCGATGCCGCACGCTCCGTCACGGTCTCGACGCGGTCGTTCCAGGCGTCGGAGATCGCGGCGAGGTCGCCGCCGAGGCGGTCGAGCAGGACGAACCGGCCGGTGTGGAAGTGGTCGGCCAGTCGGCCCCCGTCGGCCAGGGGCGTGTCGCCGACCTGGCGCCCGACCAGCGCGTGCCGGGACGTGTCGTCCTCGTGGTCCGCCGTCGGGTTGAGGTCGTAGCGCTGCGCGACACCCGAGGTGACCAGGACCAGGTGCGTGGTGGTGGCGGTGTTCGCCAGCAGCTCCTGCGCCACGATCCGGCGTAGCTGGATGGTCTTGTCGTCGCCGCGCATGAGGGCGACCTGGGCGCGGGTCCAGTCGAGCACCTGGGCGCCGATCGGGTGCCGCTCGGTCGTGTAGGTGTCGAGCAGGCCCTCGGGCGCCCAGCCGTGGATGGTCGCGGCGAGCTTCCAGCCGAGGTTGACGGCGTCACCGGCGCCGAGGTTGAGGCCCTGCCCGCTGAAGGGGGAGTGCACGTGGGCGGCGTCGCCGGCCAGCAGCACCCGGCCGGCGCGGTAGGTGGTGGCCTGGCGGGCGTTGTCGGTCCAGCGGGTCGCCGCGCCGTGGATCGCGCGGACGGTGACCTCCTGCCCGGTGACCAGGCGGATGCTGGCCTGCAGCTCCGCCGCGGTCACCGGCCGGTCACGGACCGCCCGGTCAGGAGCGCCGGTGAACTGGACGGTCAGGATCCGGCCGGGGACCGGGCCGAGGCTGTAGACCCCGGTGGGCGTGTGGTGCCAGCCGCGCCCCAACCCGTCGGTGCCGTCCAGGTCCGCGATCGCCTGGTAGCCGGTGATCTCCGCGTCCGTGCCGACGAAGTCGATCCCCGCCGTCCGGCGGATGCTGCTGCGTCCGCCGTCGGCGCCGATCACCCAGCCGACCCGGAGCGGACCGCGGCTCGTCGACAGCCGTCGGCCCACCTCGACCCCCTCCTCGTTCAGGAGCGGGTCCATCGCGGTCACCTCGACGCCGCGCACCACCTCGACCCCGAGCCCGGCCAGGTGTGCGAGCAGCAGCGCCTCCACCTCGCTCTGCCTCACCAGCGTGGACCCGCCGGACCCGGCGTGGGCCGTGATGTCCGGGTCGGCCTGGTCGACGAGGTCCGGACGGAAGAAGAGTCCGGCGAAGTGGCCGGTGCTCGGGAACGGCGGACGACCACCGGCAGGGGGGCGGCCGCCCATCGGCGGCAGCGGCGTGCCGTTCGCGGCGGCGAAGGCCTTGAGCTCCTCCCCGAACCGCCGCTGCGCCGCCTCAGCCGCGGGGCGGAGCCCGCGCCGGTCCAGGATCTCGGCCGTGGCGACGTTGATCGAACCCGCCTTGATCGTCGTGTCCGGCGTCTCGTACCGGTCCAGCACGACGACGTCCACCCCGGCCAGGGCGAGCTCGGCCGCGACGAGCAGCCCGGTCGGACCCGCGCCGACCACGCCGACCTGGTGGTCGAGCTCGGACGGAACCACGGGCGGAGAGGTGGTCGCAGACGCAGTCATGGTCTCTCGAATCTATCGGTGAACGGGAACTCTGACCACGTTACCGATCGGCGATAGAGTTCACAACGTGACGAAGATCAACCGGCAGCAGATCGTCGACGAGGCGCTCGCCCTGCTCGACGAGGTGGGGCTCGACGGGTTCAGCACGAGACGGCTGGCGCAGCGGCTCGGGGTGGAGCAGCCGACGCTCTACTGGCACTTCAAGCGCAAGGAGGACCTCCTCACCGCGATGGCCGAGGCAACCCTCGCGCCCCACGGCGCAGCGGCGCTGCCCGAGCCGGGTGACGACTGGCAGGAGTGGTTCCTCGAGAACTACCGCAGCTTTCGCCGGGTGCTGCTGCAGCACCGGGACGGCGCACGGCTCCACGCCGGGACCTTCCCGAGCGCCGAGGGCCTCGACCGGTTGCTCCGCAAGTTCGCCTTCCTCGGCGACGCCGGTCTGCCGGAGCAGGACGCGCAGATGGGGATGCTGGCCGCGAGCCGCTTCACCGTCGGCAGCGCGCTCGAGGAGCAGTCCGAGAACGACAGCCAGCCGTCCGCCGACCTGCCTCCGATCGACCACGACCGGGCGTTCGAGGCGGGACTACGCCTCCTGGTCGGCGGTCTCGCCCGTACCCGGCCGCCCGGGTGACGGCCGGGGCTCGGCCGGCTGTCCGGCCGGGTCGGTCGTGACCCGCAGAGGAAGGGTCAGGCAGAAGTCAGCGCCCCCACCGGTCGGCTCCACCGGCACGCAGACGAGGTCACCACCGTGAGCCCTGGCGATGCCGCGGGCGATGGCCAGTCCCAGGCCGATGCCGCCCGAGTCGGCGCTCCTCGCCGGGTCGAGCCGGACGAGCCGGTCGAAGATCCGCTCGCGATCGGCGGCCGGGACGCCGGGGCCGTCGTCGCGTACGTGCACCACGGCGAGGTCACCGTGGACGGCGGACGTCACCGTGACCGTGCCACGGGGTCCGGCCGCGCGACGGGCGTTGTCCATGAGGTTGCGCAGCGCTCCGCGGAGCGAGGTGAGGTCGCCGCTCACGACAGGAGCGGCCCCGGCTGCCGTGATGGTGGCGGTGGGGGAGAGGAGGCGGGCCCGGACGACCTCGTCGTCCACCAGCCGGGCGACCTCCACGGGGGCCAGGTCCAGCGCGGGGCTGGTGTCGAGACGAGCCAGGGCGACGAGGTCGTCGACCAGCCGGCCTGCTCGCTGGGCCTCGGCGATCAGCAGCACCTCCAGGTGCTCGCGGTCGCCCACGTCGAGGGTGCCGCCGTGCTCGAGCAGCGTCTCGGCCGCCGCCCGTACGCCCGTCAGCGGCGTACGGAGCTCGTGCGCCGCGTCGGCCACGAAGGCCCGGACCCGCTCCTCGGCGCGCAGTGCGTCCGTCTCGGCCGTCCGCGACTGCGCTTCCGCGCCCTCCAGCTCGTCGAGCATCTCGTCGAACGCCTGGGCGGTCCGGCCGATCTCGGTGTGGGTCCTGGTCGGGGAGAGGCGTCGACCGCGGGCCCCTCCGGCGATGCCCTGGGCGAGCGCGGCCATCGCGTCGAGCGGTCGCAGCGCGAGCCGTACGGCCAGGGCGACGAGCGCCGCGCTCAGCGCGAGCGCCACGAGCCCGCCCACGAGCAGGATGCGGCGCAGAGACTGCAGCGCCCCCGTCGCCAGCGACGAGTTGACGCTCAGGGTGAGCTCGGCGCCGTCGACCCGGGTTGGACCGTTGAGCCGCGTGGTGACCGTCTGCACGCCGCCGCCCACCGGGAGCGGGCTGCCGATGACGGTGCCGTCGCGCAGCTGTAGCGAGGCAAGGACGCCGTCGACGCCGACCCGGTTGACGATCTGCTGGGGGCGGACGCCGGACCGGGCGAGCTGGCGGGCCAGCTGGGCGCGCCCGCTGAGCAGGGCGTCGACGTTGCGCTCGGACTGGGTGGCGAAGACCGACTGCACCGACAGCGACAGCACCAGCAGGACGACGACCAGGACCACCATGACGGCCGCGATGACCCGGGTCCTGATCGACACGGTACCGAGCCGGGGGCGGGCGGGATCGGTGCCGGCGACCGTCGCGGGCGCCGGGACCGGGCCCCTCACTCGGTCTCCGCGAGCCGGTAGCCGCGGTGGCGGACGGTGTGCACCAGCCGCGGCTGTCCGCCGGCCTCGAGCTTCCGCCGCAGCGAGGAGACGTGCACCTCGACGAGGTTGGGGTCGAAGCCGTCGTAGCCCCAAACCGAGGTGAGGAGCTGGGTCTTGGTCACCACCCGCTCCCGGTGGGCGGCGAGGTAGGCGAGCAGGCGCCGTTCGGTGTCGGTGAGGTCCAGGGTCCGGCCGGCCCGGCGCACCACGGCGGCGTCCTGGGTGAGCGTGAGGTCGCCGACCGCGCTCGCACCGCCTTCCGGCTGCGTCCGTCGGAGCACGGCACCGATGCGGGCGACGAGCTCGGCCATGGCGAAGGGCTTGACGAGGTAGTCGTCGGCCCCGGCGGCGAGCCCGGTCAGCCGGTCGTCCAGCCCGTCGCGCGCGGTCAGCACCAGGACGGCGGCGCGGCTGCTGCGGCGCAGGACCGGGAGGAGGGTGAAGCCGTCTCGGCCCGGAAGCATCAGGTCGAGCACGACGAGATCGGGCCCGAACGCGCCGAGCCGGTCCTCGAGGTCGTCACCGTCCGCCTGTGACTCGACCACGAAGCCCCGGGACCGCAGGGCGGTCTGCACCGCGACCCGGATGGTCTCGTTGTCCTCGACCACGAGGATCCGCGACGCGCTCATGCCCTCATGATGCCCAGCGCTCCGACGATCCCGGGCCCTCGAACGGCGCTCACCGGCTGAACGACCGCTGAAGGTCTTCCGCTCGTGCTGCCGATCGGTCCACGAGCGCTCCGAGACTGGCGTCAGCAGGGGGCCGACGCGGTCCCCACCGAGCGGAAGAAGCCCCATGAAGAAGCCCCTCGTCCTCCTCGCGACCGCTGCCGCCACCCTCGCTCTCGCGGGTGCCGTCGGTGCCGGCGTCGCCTCCGCCGACCCCACCCCGGCGCCGACCTCGAGCCCGGCCCCCACCGCCTCGGCCGCTCCCACCCCGGGACCCGGCCGCAGCGCCACCAAGCCCGACCAGGGGGCCAAGAAGAAGCGCGACCTGACCCGGCGCGCTCTGCACGGAGAGGTCACGGTGGGGGCCAAGAAGCCTCGGGTGGTCGCCTTCCAGCGGGGCGTGGTCTCCGCGGTCAGCGGCAGCTCCGTGTCGGTGAAGAGCGCCGACGGCTTCGTCGGCACCTACGCGGTCGGACCGCAGACCAAGGTCCGTGAGGCGAAGAAGGAGGCCGGCATCGGCGACGTGTCGACCGGGGACCACGTCCGGGTCGTCGCAGCCAAGAACGGTCAGACCCTGACCGCGACCCGCATCGTCGACCGCACCGAGTAGGACGACCCCGTTCAGCGGGAGCCGACGGCGGAGTCGGACGAGTCGGCCGTGACGCGAAGGACCAGTGCCGCCCGTGGTGGGAGCGAGATGGTGCTGCCGCCGGCGAGGCTGGTCTGGCGGACCAGGTCGGTGACGTCGGTCGGCGCGACCACGCTGGCGGGTTCGCCCGACCAGTTGGCGACGAAGGCGACCGCTCCAGCCGGGGTGGTGCCGGTCGAGACGGTCACCGAGCCAGCCGCGCGCCAGGCGGCCGACGTCGGATCGGGCAGCAGCCAGCGCCCGACGCTGCGACCGAGGGCGGGGTTCGGCACGGTCGCCAGGTAGCTGATGCGACCCCGGCCGAGGGCCTTGGTCGTCAGTGCGGCCCGGGCGCCCAGCTCGTTGTCGTCGAACTCGAGGACCACGTCGGCCGAGTCCACCTTCAGCACGTCGACCCAGTCGGTCCCGGCCGCACCCGCCGCGAGGTCGAGCCGGGCTCCGGCGGCGGAGACCGGCAGGGGTGCCGAGAGGTTGCTGTACTCGTCGTAGTGCACGCCCGCGGGCTCGGCCAGACGGTCGGGGGCGACCGCGCGGCGGGCTCGGGCCAGCTCGTCGCCGTAGCCGGTCCGGATCCCGACCAGGAGGTGGCCGCCTGCTGCCGCGTAGGCCTCCAGGTGGTCCAGGACGGCGTCCTCGGCGACGTAGACGGCGGGGGCGACCAGCACGGGGTGCTGCTCGGCAAGGGCCGCGGGATCGTGGTCGAGGAACTGGCGTACGTGCTGGACGCGGATCTGGGCGCCGGCGTCGAACAGGCCGCGGTAGAGCGCGTCGAAGATCCTGAGGTACGCGTTCGGGTCGGGCGCGCCCGACGGCAGGGCCAGCGGTGGGGAGGACTCGAACGACCACCTGGTGTCGCTGGAGTAGAGCAGCAGCACCTCGCCGTCGGGGACGTAGTCGTCGAGCGACGTCCCGAGCGCGGCCAGGTCCGCGCCGAGCGCGGCGACCTCGGCGTAGATGCGGCCCGGGACCTGGCTGTGGGGCAGCACGCCGCCCCAGTACGTCTCCGCGCCGAAGTGCAGGGTGTGCCAGTGCCAGTACTCCACCATCCGTGACCCCCGCGCCAGCAACGCGAACGCGGCCTGCCTGATCTGGCCCGGGTAGGGCGGGTGGTTCTGCCAGGACCCGCCGATGGACTGGGCGTTGGTCTCGGTGACGAGGAACGGGGCCTGGGCCGACGACCAGGCGCGGTCGCCCCAGGCGAACAACGACGGCACGTCCGCGTGCCACCAGGTGTCGGTCTCCACGCTCTCGGCCCCGAGCGTCAGACCGTCCTGCATCTTGTAGTAGGGGTTGCCGGCCGCGACGTCGAGCGAGCGGACCAGCTCGTCGTCAGAGACCTGCGGGCGCGAGTAGGAGATGCAGGTGGTGACGAACTGGCCCTCGCGGGCGTAGGTGCGGACGAGGTCGGCCTGCCAGGCGATCAGGTCGGTGGCGAGGGTGGACTGGAAACGGCGCCACTCGAGCTCGTACTGGGGCATGAGGTTGCCGTCCGGACGCCACAGCTCGGACCAGTCGGAGAGGCGGTGCGACCAGTAGACGAGCCCCCAGGCCTCGTTCAGCGTCTCGACGTCGCCGTAGCGGTCGCGGAGCCAGGCGACGAACGCGGCGAAGGTGTGGTCGTTGTGCGGGAGCTGCAGGCCCGGCTCGTTGTCGACCTGGTAGCCGATCACGGCCGGGTGGTCCGCGTAGCGGGCGACGACCTTCCGCACGATCCGCTCGGCGTAGAACCGGTAGGCCGGGTGGCTCTGGTCCATCTCCTGCCGCGCACCCCAGCCGACCCGCTGCCCGGTCGTCGTCTCGGCGGCGATCTCGGGGTGCAGCCGCTGCAACCAGGGTGGGACGGCGTACGTCGGGGTCCCCAGGATCACGCCGATCCCGCGGGCCTGGGCCGCGTCGAGCACCGGCTGGAGCCAATCGAGGTCGAACACGCCCTCGCGCGGCTCCCAGGTCGACCACACCGACTCGCCCACCCGGATCACGGAGAAGCCTGCCGCCTTCATCAGGTCGAGGTCGCGCTCGACCGTCCCGGCGGGCTGGTACTCCGCGTAGTAGGCAGCGCCGAACAGCACGCCGGAGAAGGGGATGTGAGCCACCGTCGACCTCCCTGTTGTCGATGACGTGCCGATGCTTCGACAACCTAGCGATGAAGCTTGCTGCCCCTCATGATCTTCGGCGACTCCTGGAACCTGCTGATCCTGCGCGAGGCGTCTACGGCAGGCGCCGCTTCGACCAGGTGCAGCGCGCCCTCGAGATCGGCCGCAACATCCTCACCGACCGGGTCGGCACCCTCGTCGGGGAGGGGCTGCCCGAGCGGGCCCCGTACCAGGAGCGGCCGACCCGGTACGAGTACCGGCTCACCGCGGGAGGTCGCGACACCTTCCCCGTCCTGCTCGCCATGGCCACCTGGCGGTGTGCGCACACCCTCGGCCCGCACGAGTCCTCCGTGGCTTACTGATGACCGTGGCCGATGTGCTCCGTCGTCCAGATCAGGCACTGACCGTGAACAGACCGAGAGGCAACCGTGACGCACACCATCGCCTGGACCGACGGGACCTGGACCCACCAGCCCGCCCACGTCATCAGCAAGGAGGATGGCCTCTACGCCACCGCGCGCGAGGGCAGCGACGCCTGGCGCACCACGTCCTACGGCTTCGTCCACGCCTCGGAGCACGCGTTGCTAGCCGGCCTCGAGCCGGAGTCGGCCGTCGAGGTGCAGTTCCGTCTCGACTTCTCGGGACAGTTCGACCAGGCGGGCATCTACGTCAGGGTCGACGACGAGACCTGGATCAAGGCCGGCGTGGAACTGAGTGACGGCGAGGAGAGCCTCGGAGCTGTCGTCACGCAGGGCACCTCCGACTGGTCGCTGTCCCCAGTTCCTGGCTGGGCGGGACGCCTGGTGACGATCCGTGGCAGCCGATCGGGCAACGCATTCACCGTTCGCGCCCGCGTCGACGACGAGCCCTGGCGGCTCGTACGCGTGGCACCGCTCGACCCGGAGGCCACGGTCGCAGCGGGACCCTTCTGCTGTGCGCCGACCCGAGCCGACCTCACCGTCCACTTCACGTCCTGGCGCGTCACCGAGCCCGACGACAGCCTGCACCCAGACGCCTGACCCGGGTTCACGTCGGACCACGCAGCCGAGGGCGACGCGCTCGCCGCGACGAGCTGCGGGCGCCGCCCGGTCTCCGCGGGTACCTCGAACCGACGCCTCACCCTGAGGAGGTGAGGGCGGGAACCTTCCAGGCAGGAGAGAGGTCCCGCTCCTGATCCTCGGGAGCTGAGACCCGCTCCGGAACCTCGGGAACCGGGCAGAAGTCGCCCTCGCACGCGGCGGCCGTCGGGTCGCCGACGAGCACGAGAGGACTCACCGGAGCGGTCGTCACCTCGCCACGCCTTCGGCGGAGACCTGGTCGCGCTCGGCTCGCGCCTGCCGCAGGACGTCGGTGAAGGTCGCGGGATCCTGCGCCCCGGAGACGCCGTACCTGCCGTCGATCACGAAGAACGGCACCCCGCGGATGCCGTACACCTCCGCCTGGGCGACGTCGGCCTTGACGTCGGCGAGGAACGTCTCTGCCTCGAGGGCGGTGACCACCTCGGCCCGGTCGAGCCCGATCTCGGCGGCGAGGTCCGCGAGGTCGTCGACGCGCCCGACGTGGTGTCCCTCGACGAAGTACGCCTTGAGGAGGCGCTCCTTCATGTCGAGCTGGCGGCCCTTGCTCTTCGCGAAGTGGACCAGCTCGTGCGCCTTCACCGTGTTGGTCTGGTGGACGTGCTCGTAGTCGAAGTCGAGCCCGACGCTCGAAGCGATGCCGGTGACCCGTTCCAGCATCTCCGTCACCTGGGCGACGGGCATCCCCTTGCGCTCGCTCAAGTACTCGAGCGCGGTGCCCTCGTAGTCCACCGGGGTGTCCGGGGCGAGCTCGAACGAGTGGTACTCCACCTCGACGCCGCCGCCGAACTGGGCAGCCCCGTCCTCGAACTTGCGCTTGCCGATGTAGCACCAGGGGCACTGCACGTCGGACCAGATGTCGACCTTCACGGCTTCGCTCATGCAGCACGCAACCAGGACCGGTGGAACGCGTATTCCCACGGCGCGGAGCCCGGTACGCGAGGCCCGCCCGACGGGCGGAGCCACGGCCCTCAGCCTCCGCTGGACCTGGGCGTCGGCTTCGCCGCCAGCCGGTAGCTGCGGGTGTCGCTCTGCGCGCCGGTCACGTAGTTGGTGGCGCTGACGTCCAGGAAGCGGACGGCGGTGTAGTCCTTCGGCGGCGCGAACGTGCAGTCCGAGACCGTCGCCCCGGCGGCGAGGCGACGACGCTCGCACGACCACCCGCGCGGCGGCGACGCGACCGGTGTGCCGTCGGTCGTGCGCCAGCGGAAGTACAGGTTGACCGGGGTCCCCTGCAGGTCGGACGCCCCGAGGACGACGTGGACCTGCTGGCCCACCTCGACGGTGGACGCCGTGCCCGTCGACGGCGTCGCGGAGCTCCAGCGGGGCTTGTCGTCGACGTCCGGCACGGGAGTCGGGTCGACCAGCAGCAGCCGCTCGACACCCTCGGAGATCGGCTGACGGATCGCCAGGAGCTCGGAGCCTGCCGGCGCGAAGTCCTCGCCGTGCCCCTTGACCGGGCCGAGCAGGACGTGCCGGCGCAGGTCCGCGATGTACTCGGTCGACGCGCTTCCCGAGGGGCCCTTGTAGACGACGCCGAAGCGGCCCGACGCCGAGGACGGCAGCGGGTCGGTCTCGAACTTCTCCGGGACGTAGTAGCAGGCCTCGGGGCTGGGCGGCCCGAACAGGCTCACCGTGTTGGTCGCCGGCGACCACTGCCGCACGGAGGAGCACCCGCCCGGGCCGATGCCGAGGTGGGACGAGCCGTCCTTGGTCCAGTAGCCGTCGATCCTGCCCGGGTACCGGGTGCCTCGGTAGGTGGCGAGCGCGTCGGCCCCGGTCGCGACGTTGCGGTAGTGGTAGGCGTACGGCGCGCTGCGGTAGAGCAGGTACTTCCCGTCCGGCGAGGCCCAGACCGCGTCCTGGGTGGGGATCTCGACCGCCTTGCCCGTCTGCCGGTCCCACAGGAAGGCACCGGGGTAGGCGTAGTAGCCGACCACCCACCGGGCGCTCCGGCCGACGAAGAAGGTGAAGAAGGGGAAGCCGTACGTCGTCGGGAGCGAGACCACGGAGCCGTTGCCGAAGTCGTAGACCACGGGCCTGGAGTCCGACCACCGGTTCACGATCACCGCCGTGCCGTCGCCCGACCAGCTGGCGCTGTCGTTGTAGACGCGCGCCCCGGGCGGGACCTGGCAGGAGGTGCCGGAGCCGAAGCAGCCGTCCTCGGAGTAGTCGGGAGCGCCGCTGTACACCTCGGCGACGAAGCGGTGACCCGTCGGGCTCCAGGAGTGGAACCGGATCTCCTTCTGGGTCGTGGACAGCGGAACACTCGACCGGGCCGCACGGTCGTAGGTGAAGGGGGCGGACTGGGTGGAGCTCCCGGGCGGAGCGGGGTGGAGGTCGGAACGGCCGGTGAAGGACAGGTACGCACCGTCGGCGGAGAGACCGGTGACCCCGGTGACGTGGGCGTCGGGCGCCAGCACGGAGACCTGGCGGCTGGCGGCGTCCCACGCGTAGACCGTGATCTCTCCGGCGCTGACGTTCACCTGCCACTGCAAGGTGTCGGCCTGCGCCGCCCAGCGGGTAAGCGAGCTGTCGCAGACCACGTGCGCGTGGACCAGCCCGAGATCCCGACGGGCCGCGACGTCGTAGAGGTGCAGGTCGCACTGGTCACCCGACGGGACGAGGTGGCTGTAGTACGCCCCGCCGTGGCTGAAACCCGGCTTGCCGTGCTGGCTGTCCGGGCCCAGGTCGGCGACGACGGTCCCCACCCCGGCGTCGCTCGCGGGCGCGGCCGCAGCCGTGGAGATCGGAACCAGCCCGGCACCCGCGCCGCAGAGCAGCAGAGCAACCCACCAACGCCGCCATCTGGTCAAGGTCAGCCGCCTCGGGGGAGAACACGGACGCGCACGCGTGCGGTGGCCTCATCCTGCGCCCGGACGCCCACAGCGTCAACGGTCTGGGCACGCACGGCGCACCAGCGCTCAGCGGGGTGACTTGTGAGCTTGCTCGTCATGCGTCGCGCGGCTGATCTGGGCGTCTGGTCCGGTGCTCATCCTGGGTCACGGTCCTTCAGATCAGCTCGTCGCCTACGCCTTCGCACGTCTTCCAGAGCTCGGCCAGGGCCGTCGGTACTCTGGAGGCCTTGCCCAACGGCTCCGTGGCCTGCGTACGAGGACACGTAGAACCTGTCGCGCACCAGGCTCGACACCGGGCACCAGTTGACTCGATCGATCAGATCACCGAGAAGAAGGCTTCACCTTGACCCCACCTGCACCCAGCACGACCCTGCCCGACCTCGATCGCGCGGGACTCCGCGTCGTCGCCTTCGGCGGTCTGGGGGAGATCGGCCGCAACATGACGGTCCTGGAGTACCGGGGCCGGCTGCTGGTCATCGACTGCGGGGTGCTCTTCCCCGAGGAGCACCAGCCCGGGATCGACGTCATCCTGCCCGACTTCACCTGGATCCGGGACCGTCTCGACCGCGTCGCCGCGATCGTCCTCACGCACGGCCACGAGGACCACATCGGAGGCGTTCCCTACCTGCTCCGCGAACGTCCCAGCATCCCCGTGGTGGGTTCCCGCCTGACCCTCGCCTTCATCAAGGCGAAGCTCGAGGAGTTCCGCATCCGTCCCAAGACCATCGAGGTCGAGGCCGGGCGCAGGATCGACCTGGACACGTTCGACTGCGAGTTCGTCGCCGTCAACCACTCGATCCCGGACGGCCTGGCCGTGGCGGTGCGGACCGACGCGGGGATGCTGCTGCACACCGGCGACTTCAAGATGGACCAGTTCCCCCTCGACGGCCGCATCACCGACCTGCGGGCCTTCGCCCGCCTGGGCGAGGAGGGGGTCGCCCTCTTCCTCACCGACTCCACCAACGCCGAGGTGCCGGGCTTCACCACGTCCGAGCGCGAGCTCACACCCGCCATCGAGACGGTCTTCCGGACCGCCCCGAAGCGCATCATCGTGTCCAGCTTCGCCAGCCACGTGCACCGCATCCAGCAGGTCCTCGACGCCGCGCAGGCCAGCGGCCGCAAGGTGGCCTTCGTCGGGCGCTCCATGGTCCGCAACATGGGCATCGCCCGTGACCTCGGCTACCTGACCATCCCCGAGGGCCTCGTCGTCGACCTCAAGCAGCTCGACCGGCTGCCCGACCGGAAGGTGACGTTGATCTGCACCGGGTCGCAGGGCGAGCCGATGGCGGCGCTGGCCCGCATGGCCAACCGCGACCACATGGTCCGCGTCGGCCAGGGGGACACCGTGCTCCTGGCGAGCTCCCTCATCCCGGGCAACGAGTCGGCCATCTACCGCTTGATCAACGGGCTGTCGCGGCTCGGCGCGAACGTCGTCCACACCGGGAACGCCAAGGTCCACGTGTCCGGGCACGCCAGCGCCGGCGAGCTCGTCTACTGCTACAACATCGTGAAGCCGGCCAACGTGATGCCCGTGCACGGCGAGTGGCGCCACCTGCAGGCCAACGCCGCTCTGGCCGAGCGCACCGGGGTCCCGCGCGATCGGATCGTCGTGGGCGAGGACGGCATGGTGGTCGACCTCGTCGCCGGGCGCGCCTCGGTCGTCGGAACGGTCCCGGCCCAGCACATCTACGTCGACGGTCAGACCGTCGGCGGCGCCACCGAGGCCTCCCTGGCCGACCGCCGGACCCTGTCGCAAGAGGGAGCCGTGACGGTCGTCGGGATCGTCGAGCTGCGGACCGGCCGGCTCGCCGAGGACCTGGACTTCATCGTGCACGGCTTCACCCAGGACCCGGCCGACTTCAACGACGTCACGCCGGCGGTGCGCAGCGCCCTCCGCAAGGCCGGCCCGCTGACCCAGGACGACGCAGAGGCCGTCCTCCGCGACACCGTGTCCCGCTGGATCAGCAAGCGGTTCCGCCGGACACCCCTGGTGATCCCGGTCGTCGTCGAGGAGTGAGAGCGGCGAGAAGATGCTCGGGGGTTCATTCCCTCGCCGCTCATCACCATCTTCACCTCGACGGCGCACATCGCCCAGCCTGGTGAGCGTTCACTCTCGGACATCGCCGGAACTGGACAGATCTGCGCCGAGGAGTTCGTGACAGGCCGGCAGGACCACGTCGTCAGCGGTTGTCGAGCCTGCCCCCGGTCGTGAGGCCGAGCGCGTACGGGGGCCGGTGCAGGACTGCTGGCTATAGTCGAAAAGCCGCTCGAAGCCGTCGTCGGCAGAACGATCGGTGAACGATGTCGAGCCCCGCAAACCCGTTCGGCGCGAGGTCCTCCGCCCGCGTCACCGCCGCGACGTGCGCGTCCGTCACGCGGTGCGCACGATGAAGCAGGCCTGGCTGCCCGGGCGCGACAAGAAGGCCGTCCGTCATCCGGGCGAGCACGGCGCCCTGCGCCCGTCGCCCGACCAGCCGCAGCGGTCGACCCTCGTCCTCGGCGGGGGCATCGCGGGCATCGCGGCCGCCGTCGGCCTCGCCGAGCGCGGCGTCGAGGTCACCCTCGTCGAGCGCGAGGCGCAGCTTGGCGGCCGCGTACGCTCCTGGCCGGTCGAGCACGACAGCGCCGCCGGCGCGCCGGTCACCATGAGCCGGGGCTTCCACGCCTTCTTCCGGCAGTACTACAACCTGCGTGCCCTCCTGCGCCGCGTCGACCCGGCCCTCGAGGGCCTGACCGCCGTCGAGGACTACCCACTGGTCCTGGCGGGCGGCCACCGCGACTCGTTCGCCGGCGTGCCCCGTACGCCGCCGCTCAACATGGCGGCCTTCGTGGCCCAGAGCCCCAGCTTCACCGCGGGCGACCTGAAGAACATCGACGAGGTGGCGGTCTGGGAGCTGCTCGACGTCGACTTCCCCGCGACCTTCTCGGCGCACGACGGCGAGAGCGCGGCCGCCTTCCTCGACCGGCTCGGCTTCCCCGACGCCGCCCGGCACCTGGCGCTCGAGGTCTTCGCCCGCAGCTTCTTCGCCGCGCCCGACGAGTTCTCGGCCGGCGAGCTGGTCGGGATGTTCCACAGCTACTTCCTCGGCTCGTCCGAGGGCCTGCTCTTCGACGTCCCCGTCGACGACTACGACACCATCTTCTGGGGGCCGCTCCGTGGCTACCTGGAGCGGCTCGGCGTCGAGGTCCGGGCCGGGGAGACCGTCCAGGACCTCGACCTGGGCGGGGACCAGGTCAGCGTGACGACCGACCGGGGCACCCTCACCGCCGACACCGTCGTCCTGGCCACCGACCTCCGGACGACGCGCAGCCTGGTCGAGACCACGCGGGGGAGCCTCGACGACCCGGGGTGGCGGAGCCGGATCGCGGAGACGCGGGACGCCCCGCCGTTCGCCGTCTGGCGTCTGTGGCTCGACCGCAAGGTCGCTGCGGACCGCCCGGCCTTCCTGGGCACGAGCGGCTACGGCCCGATGGACAACATCACCGTGCTCGAGCGGTTCGAGGCCGGCGCGCGCCGCTGGTCCGACGCGCACGACGCGTCCGTCGTCGAGGTGCACGCGTACGCCCTCCAGCCCGAGGACGGCGACGAGGCGCAGGTCCGGCGCACGCTGCGCGCCGAGCTGGCCCGCGTCTACCCCGAGACCGCGGACGCGGAGGTCGTCGGGGAGGAGTGGCTGCTGTCGGACGACTGCCCGCTGGTCGGCACCACTCCCTGGGTGCTCCGACCCGAGGTTGCGACCCCCGACCTGCGGCTGGTCCTCGCCGGCGACGGGATCCGGTGCGACTACCCGGTGGCGCTGATGGAGCGGGCGGCGACCACGGGTTTCCTGGCGGCCAACCGGCTGCTCGCCGGCTGGGGCCTCGCCGGCCACGACCTGTGGACGGTGCCCATGAGCACCCGCCAGCCCGGACTGCTGAAGGCCAGGACGCTGCTCGACCGCGTCAGCGCCTGACCCAGGCCTTGAGGGGGCCCCGGCCCGGTCGGGCCGGGCTCAGACCGGCAGCGGTCCGCTGCTGGTGTCGCCGATGATCCGCTTGTAGGCCAGCTCGGCCGAGATCAGGCAGATCGGCATCCCGATGCCGGGGTTGGTGGCGGCGCCGACGTAGTAGAGGTTCGACAGCTTCTTGCTGATGTTGTTGGGCCGGAACGCCGTCTGCTTCATGGTGTGGGCCAGCCCGAGCGCGGACCCGCCGTACGCGTTGTAGTCGGCGGTGAAGTCGCGCGAGGTGTAGGTCCGCTCGAAGACGATCCTGGACTCGAGGTCGGGGACGTCGAAGTCGGTCGCCAGCAGGTCGAGGGCCTTGCGGCGGTAGCGCGCGATGTCGTCGTCGGTCATCGACAGCCCCGGGGCGACGGGCACGAGGACGAAGAGGTTCTCCTGGCCTTCGGGGGCCGTGGTCGGGTCGGTCCGGCTCGGCGCGCAGACGTAGTACGAGGGGTCGTCGGGCCAGGTCGGGTCGTCGAAGATCTGCCCGAAGCTGCGCTTCCAGTCCTGTCCGAAGGCCAGGTTGTGGTGGGTCAGGCTCGGCACCCGGCCCTCCAGGCCCAGGTAGAGGATGAACGCGCTCGGCGCCAGCGTCTTCTTGGCCCAGTAGCGGTCGGGGTAGGTCCGGGCCGCCTTGGGCAGCAGCGTCGTCTCGGTGTGCGCCATGTCGGCGTTGGAGACGACGAGGTCGGCGTACAGCTCCTCGCCCGACGCCAGCCGGACCCCGGACGCGCGCCCGCCGTCGGTCAGGATCTGCTCGACCGGCGCCTCGGTGCGGTAGGTGACCCCGTGCTTGGTGCCGATCGCCTCGAGCGCGCGGATGATCGAGTAGATACCGCCGCGGGGGTAGAAGACGCCCATGTTGAAGTCGATGTGGCTCATGATGTTGTAGAGCGCCGGGGTGTTGTACGGCGAGGAGCCGAGGAAGACCAGCTGGTACTCCAGGATCTTCTGCACGGCGTCGGTGGAGAACGTCCGGCTGATGTACTTGTGCATGTTCTCGAAGACGTGCAGCTGCCGGCCCTGCTTCGCCGTCTTCCGGTCGATGAAGTCGAAGAAGCTGTCGTGGTTGCGGTACATGAACTGGTCGATGGCGATCTCGTACTGCTCCGCCGAGCTGTCCAGGTAGGTGCGCAGCGCCTGGCCGCTGCCCGGCTCCAGCCGCTCGAAGGTCTCCACGTCGCGGTCGAGGTCGGAGTACATGTCGACCTCGAGCTCGGTGCCCCGGAAGACGATCCGGTACGACGGGTCGAGCCGCTGCAGGTCGAGGTGGTCCTCGACCCGCTCGCCCAGCAGGGCGAAGAAGTGCTCGAAGACGTCCGGCATCAGGTACCACGACGGGCCCATGTCGAAGCGGAACCCGTCGACCTCGAAGTGGTTCGCCCGCCCGCCCAGCAGCGCGTTCTTCTCCAGCAGCGTCACCTCGTACCCGCGCCGGCCCAGCAGGGCCGCGGTGCCCAGCCCACCGATGCCGCCACCGATGACCAGTGCAGTGCTCACGGGGCGCGACCATAGCCCCGCGACAAAGCCGCGACGGCGACGACGCCGACCAGCGCCGCGAGCCACTGGCCGCTCCAGGCGTTGACCGCCGTCCAGAACACCAGCACCAGCCACAGGTTGCGCGCGAAGAGCGCCGGTAGCGGCCGCGGCAGCCGACGCAGCGCGAGCACCGCGATCCCGCCCGACACCACCCAGCCGAGGAAGTTCACCAGCGGGACGCCGTAGTAGCGGCCCGGGTCGTCCCAGGCCCAGAAGCCGAGGCTCACGGCGGCCGGGTCCAGCACGAGGTCGCACACGACGACGAGCACGACCGCCTGCCAGGCACGGCGGGTGGACGCGAGGCTGCCGAGCAGCAGCGGCGTCCAGGCCAGCAGCACCGTCGGCGGCACCAGCCCGAGCATCGGCGGACCCAGCACGCCGCTGTAGGAGAACCTCCCGTACGGCACGCCGGTGGCGACGGCGACCGACTCGAACACCACGGCGTAGAGCCCCAGCCCGAGCAGCAGCGCGACGCCGCGGCGGACGCCCAGCCACCGCACCGCGCCGACGATCACCGGCGCCGAGAAGAGCAGGATGGCCAGCGCCGAGGCCCACCACCAGCGCGGCTCGAGCGGCGCTCGGACCAGCCCCGCCGCCGCAGCCACCAGCAGCGCGGCCAGCAGCCAGCGACGACCCCGGATGGCTTGGTCCACCCGAACTAGCATGACGGCCGATGCGCCACCTGCTCCGGGTGTCTCGGCCCCGCTTCTGGATGTACCTGCTCGGGCCCTACATGGTGGCCCTCGCAGCGACGTCGTTGCGCCCGCCCCTGGAGGTCTGGCTGCTGGGGCTGTACCTGACGCTGCCGGCCAACCTGCTGATCTACGGCGTCAACGACCTGTTCGACGCCGACACCGACCGGCTCAACCCCAAGAAGCGCGACTACGAGCAGCTGCTCCAGCAGAGCCAGCGGCGCAACCTCGTGATCGCGATCCTCGTGCTGAACGTGCCGTTCCTCGCCCTCGTGCCCTTCCTGCCGCACGCCTGGCCGTGGCTGCTGCTGTTCCTGGTCACGGGGATCGGCTACTCGGTGCCGCCGCTGCGGGCCAAGGCCCGCCCCGTCGTCGACGCCGCCTTCAACATCCTCTACGTGGCCCCCGGGCTCGCCGCGTACGCCACCGTGAGCGGCGAGCAGCCGCCGGTCACCGTGCTGCTCGCGGCCCTGCTGTGGTGCATGGCGATGCACGCGTACTCGGCGGTCCCGGACATCGCCGCGGACCGTGCCGCCGGCCTGAGCACCGTCGCCACCTACTTCGGCTCGGGGAGGACCCTGCTGCTGTGCGGCCTCGCCTACGCGGTGGCGGCCCTGCTGGCCTTCCCCTCGGTCGGGGCCTTCGCTCTCGTGGGCGGGTTGGCCTACCTCGTGATGATCGCCCTCTCCCTCCGCAGCCGCGGCGCCGAGCAGCTCTTCGCGCTCTACCGCCGTTTCCCCGTGCTCAACACCGCCCTGGGCGGGGCGCTGTTCGTGGTGATCGGGCTGAGGCACGCGACCTGGCCCTTCGACTGGCGGGGCTGATCGAGCCTCGGCTCGACCACCACGTCCTTCTCATGAGCCACCCACGTCGCGACAGCCATCGGGCTAGTGGCCTCGACACCTGCCTCCGCTCCGACGCCTGCGTGTCCTGGACGACGTGGGGTGTGGATGACCGGTTCGACTGGTGGACCGACGATGACGGTGACCTGCGGCAGGGGCACGACCTCCTGTTCGCCGGCGGAGAGCCGACGCCCGCGTACGACGCGGTGCAGAGGGTCCTCGCGCACTGACCGTCGAGTACCTGGAGAGCGCTGGGCACAGCCGAGGTGATGTGCCCACTCAGGGGTGGACGTGCCCGTTCTGATCTCGCACCAGACTTCTGAGAGCGCGACAGACCAGGCGCGTGCTGCGTCGACGCCGTTGTCCGCAGCCGGCTTCGTCCTGGGCACGTGCTCAGCAATCGGATGATCTTGGGTTCCTCGTACCCGCGGGTCGAGGGCGAGCGGGGGAGTGATGCCAATTCGCTGAAGCCGAGGACGAACCGAGTAACGCCCTGCTACCTTCATCGAAATTTCAGGAAGCCGCACCTGCGCGACTCGTAAGGGCCAACACCGTGTCGGATCATCTTCTCCTGCAGGCGAAGAGCACGAGCAAGAACGTCGTGTGCGTTCTCGCGCTGAGTCTGCTCCTGGCCCTTCTCGGTCCTACGCCGGCACGAGCCGCGTCACCCGTTCTCGTCCTACCGGATCACCCGAAGGTGCTGCTGATCGGCGACTCCTACACGAAGGGGATCGGCGCCACCAGCAAGAAGAAGGCCTACGCCTACAAGGTCGCCGAACCACTCGGCTGGGACCTGACGATCGACGGCAAGTCAGGGACCGGTTACATCGACCCGTCCGGCGACGGCGCCGACACCTATCCCGAACGGATGTGGCTGCGCTCGCACAACGCCCCCGATGTCGCCTACGACCTCGTGGTGATCCAGGGCAGCTCCAACGACCGGAAGTACACGATGGGTGAGGTGGCCGGAAGGATCAACCTGACCATCCGCACGAGCCGGAAGCTCTGGCCGCAGGCTCAGATCATCTTGATGGGCCCGACCAATCCCTGGGCCAACGTCGCGGAGTACGCCATGGTCAACGACAAGCTCAGAGCGGCTGCCGCCGGGAACGGGATCCCCTTCATCGACCCGATCGGGGAGCAGTGGTTCGTCCCGGGGGATGGCGAGCGCTACGCGAACGTGGAGAACGGCCACCCCAACGATCTCGGATACGAGCTGATGGCCCGTCGGTTCGTCGCGGACGTGAAGAAGTTCTCCGGCATCAGCGGCGAGGACGGACGACCCCACTCCTACTGGTCGACCACGCACGACTCCGGCGTCGCCGATCCCGACGACGACATCACCTGGACGGTCCTGGACCACAAGATCATCGCCTCGACGCCCGACGAGGTCGTGGTGCCGTTCGTATACACCTGCGGCACCAAGGCCGACCCGAGGGGCGTGGAGTACGACCCGGCCGCGTTCCAGACCGTCTACGCCGACCGGAGTGCGGCCGCGTACACGGACCTGGAGGACCCCAGCACGGGGGAGTTTCCGACCTTCACCTGCGACGGCGCGCAGCACGTCACCGAGGTCGTCCTCCAGGAGCAGGAGGGGGACGGCTTCGAGACCGGCAACATCGAGGTGGGCCTGATCAAGGCCGACGCCGGCCCGAGCGTGGAGCCGACGTTCGCGCACGCGATCATCGGTCGCGACCAGCTCCTCGACACGCGGGCGGAGGTCGCGGTCACGGTCAACGCCACGCCGGAGTCGACCAGGCCCGGCTCGAAGATCACCGTCAAGGGCACGGTGAAGCGCGAGGGCAAGGCCTACAAGGGCAAAGACGCGACCCTGTACTTCCAGACCAGGGCGGGCGACCCGGCCGTCAAGATCGGTAGTGCCACCACCGACAGCAAGGGCAACCTGTCGACCAAGGTGATCGTGACGGGCCCCGGGACCTACTTCTGGACGACGACCTCGACCAGCAAGACCCAGGCCGGCGTCACCTCGCGCGGCGACTACGCGGCCGCAGCCTGACCGCAATCCCAGCCGGCACGACCGATTGGGGTGTGGATCACCTGGACGGGCTCCCGGAGTTCCCGGGGGACCTGGATAGCGCTCGGCCGCCTGCTGCACAGCAACGGGGTGACCCCCGAGGCCCAGCGATCTAGAGAGTCCGTCGGGCAGGCTGGGGCCATGACCATCGTCTTGATCACCGGGGCGAGTCGTGGACTCGGGGCACGGACGGCTCAGCGGCTCGCCGGGCAGGGGTGCACCGTGTTCGCGGCCAGCCGCAAGCCCGATCGTTCCGGCCGGCCGAGCTCGAGCGGGCTCGACATGCGCCCGATCGGCCTCGACGTCGTTGATGACGACTCCGTCGCCGCTGCCGTTCGTGAGGTCGAGGAGGCCGTCGGTTCCCTCGACGTCCTCGTCAACAATGCCGGTATCCCGGGCACCTGGGCGCCCGCCGAGCAGGTGCAGCCCGCAGATTTCGCCCACGTCCTGGCCACGAACCTGCTCGGTCCGGTTCGGGTCACCCAGGCGTTCCTGCCGCTGCTGCGGCGTGGTCACCGGCCACGGCTGGTGATGGTGTCGTCCGGGATGGGCTCACTCACGCTCCAGTCGAGCGACGACACCTACCGCGACATCGCGCACCTTCCCTACCCGGCATCCAAGGCGGCCCTCAACATGCTCGCGGTGCAGTACGCCAAAGCGCTGCCCGACGTGCTCGTCACTGCCGTCGATCCCGGGCTGACTGCCACGGAGTTCACCGACAACGCCGGCCATTCGGTTGAAGAGGGCTCTGACGTCATCGTCTCCGCTGCGTTGGACACCGCGGGCCCGACCGGCCGCTTCATGGATCGCCACGGCAGCACACCCTGGTAGCAGGGTGCGCTGCCCGTAGCGTCCCAACACTGCCCTCATCTAAAGCAATCGTGTGAGTGACTGCAAGCCCACGCAGACAAATCCAGGTTGTCGTACGGTCGTCCTGCACAGCCGTCGGGGGCCATGCGGTCGTGAGTCAGTTCGCACAATCAGGAGCCCGCACCGTGACCTCCACCTTGCCCGCCCGCCCCGCCCGCCGGTCGTTGCTGGACCAGGGTCGGCTGTTGCTGACCGTGGCGTTAACCGGCCTCGCCGGGAACATGATCTTGACGGTGATGACCGTGACCAACCCCCGCGCCCACGGCTGAGGTCGTCGCCGCACCCGCCCCCCCGTGTGCTGACGAGCAGGTCGACAACGCAGTCCGCCCGCTGCTTCAGATCACCTGCCGTGCAAGGGCTGCCACCGACGACACCTGGAGCTCGGCCGGGGCGAAGTAGGACGGGTGGCTGCGGTGGTCCCGGTTGATCCAGGCGGTGCGGAGACCGGCGTGGTGGGCACCGTGGCTGTCCCACGGATGTACGGCGACCAGCATCGTGTCCGACAGGCCCACGTCGCATCTCTTAGCCGCCCACCAGTACGAGCTTGCGCCGGTCTCCCACGGCGGTGCGTCCTCCACCGACAGCACCTTTTCGAAGTGCTCGCCGATGCCGACGGCCTCGAACAGCTTGGTGGTGGTCGCCGCGGAGCCGTTGGACAGCGACACGAGGCGGAGACCTGCGGCTGCCAGGTGGCGGACGCCCGGCGCTATATCGAGGTGCGGCGGGACGCGGGCGAAGCTGTCCTCCTGTCCGTTGCCATCGAGCTTGTCAGCGACCTCCTGCTCACGCTGACAAGTTCGGAGGTGGCCTCCGGCTGGTTCCGTGACAGGCAAGTTGTCAGCACACGGAATCTCTGACAGCCAAGTTGTCACTAGCCGGACGACCATGGTGTGGAAGGGTCATCTGGTGATGGCGCACGACCGCCTCAACCGAAACGCTTCGCCGGAGTCTTACGGGACAGTCGGCGACGGCCATACGGACGGTTGCCCGGGCGTAGCCGGGGGAGTGCCGCTAACCGATTCGCCGGTTGGGAGCAGGTGCGGGATGCACGGTATGAGTTCGCGGTCTCTGGTCGCACGACACCGCCGATCGCCATCTGCTGCTGTCGTGGGCGTGACGCCCCTTGTGGTGTCGCACCGTCGCGCGATGGGTAGGTGCCAGATATGGATTCTGTACTAGACAAGGTGATTCCGGCTCGCCAGCGGGTTCGGGCGGGTGGCTACGGTGCCGGCTTAGCAGCTGGGATCGTGCTCGGACTTGGCGTGGGGGTCGGGCACAAGGTGGTCGGTACCCTGAAGGTGGGGAAGGGCCACTCGCTGAAGCACCGGGTGCTCGACCTCGCGTGTGCGTTGCTGCAGCACAAGTACCCGTTGGACGCGATGAGCACGTACCTGAACGGCTTCCACATCTACGCCGACGAGATGGGCCGCCAGGTCGAGGCGACCCACTTCTGCATCCACCTGCGTCATGACCTGCACCAGTGCGTGATCTTCGACAGCAACGCCGCGGACGCCCGGCTGATCGGGATCGAGTACATCATCAGCGAGGACCGGTTCCGCAGCCTGCCGGACGAGGAGAAGCAGCTGTGGCACAGCCACAACTACGAGACGAAGTCGGGGATCCTGACCACTCCGGGTGTCCCGGGCTGGGCCGAGCACTGGTACTTCGAGGACCTGGTCACGACGTACGGGAAGACGTTCCACACCTGGCAGTACGACCGTGACGACTTCCCGTACGGCATCCCGCAGCTGATGATGGCGCTCACCGAGGACGGCCAGGCCGTCGAGGGCCCGATCGCGGATCGGGACCGCCGGCTGGGTGTCTCCACCCCGCACACCCGGCAGTCCCGCGCCGACATCCCGACGCCGCAGGTGGTGCCCGGCGCCAACCCTTGGACGAGCGGGAAGAGCGTGCAGACCAGGCTCGAGCAGGTCGACTTCAAGCGGTAGGAAGGCACGAGCGGGTCGCCCCCGCCACGGGGAGCCGCTCTTGCGCAAAGGCAGCGACGGGGTCAGCCGGGGGGTGAGAACCCGTGGCGGCGGAGGGCGCGCTGACCGTCGGGTCCGACGAGGTGCTCGACGAGACTGACCGCGAGGTCGTGGTGAGGGGCGTCGGTCACGACAGCTGCCGCGTAGTGACCGGTCGGGTTGGCCGGTGCGGCCAAGGCGACCTCGGCGAGGGGGCGCCCGAGGTGGAGGTGGTGCAGCGCCTCCGTCTGCCAGACCACTGCGATGTCGGTGTCGTCGTCGAGCAGCCACCGCGGCCCTTGACGGTGGTGGATGGCGGTGAGCCGCACGTCGCCGCGTCGGACGGCCTCGTCGAGGACGGCGTCACGCAGGCCGGTGCCGCCGAGCGTCTCCAGCGCGGTGATGGCGAGCTGACCGATCCCTTCGGTCCTCGGATCGGGGAAGGCGACCCGCACGCCGGGGCGGGCGAGGTCGCGCCAGTCGGTGACGTCCTTGGGGTTGCCCTGCTGCACGAGCAGGGAGAGGCCGTTGCTGGCGTAGGGGCGGGCGACGTCGGTCAGCCCGTCGCTGTGCAGTTCGGCGAGCACCGCCGGGCTGGCGGCGATCACGTCGGCGGTGAACGGCAGCAGCAGCGTGCCCATCCGGAGGCTGCCGCGTCGGAGCTGCTGGACGAGGATGCCGGGCGGGAGCGTCTCGTAGAAGACCGTCGGGGTGGGGTCGCGTCCGGCGATGAAGCCGGCGACGAGGTCGGGCATGGCCATGAACTGGTTGCCGGCGACCAGCAGGCGCAGGTCGGCGTGGAGGGGGTCGCCGACCAGGTCCTCGACGTGGTCGTGAGGTTCGACCTGGAACTCGACCGGCTCGGCGGACCGGTGCGTCGAGGCGGGCTCGTGGTCGGGGGCGGGCCGGTGTTCAGGGCCGGACATAGGACCAGCCGTCACGCTGGCGGTGGATGAGCTGGACGATGCCGGCGGGCACGATGGTCACCCCGGCGGCGAGCTGGTCCTCGCCGACGTGCTCGCGGCGCATCGTGTTCGCGCACGCGTCGACCTGGACCCCGCGTTCGATCAGCGTCCGGAGCGCGGTCTCGTGCGGGGCGCCGGCGAGGACGGCCCGCAGGCCAGGTCCGTGGGTGACGAGCTCCACCACGGTGCCGTCCCCGAGGGCGTCGAGGACGTTCGCGACGTTGCGGAGCACCGACTCGTGCTTGGCGGGGTCACCCTCGTCGAGGTGGAAGACGACCCCCGGGGTCGCGTGGTGGGGTGCGCTGGTCACGATGGGTACTCCCTCAGTGGTGCTCGTCGGTCGAGGGCCACGAGTGCCGTCGAGTACGGTCCCTGCAGCCACGACCTAAATGTACGTACACCCACTCTGGGGGTTGACGTCGGCCCGGAGGGCGAAGACCGGGCTCAGGGGGACTGAGTGATGACGCCGTCGGGTCCGACGACCTGGATCCGGCTGATGGACTGGGGGGTCACCGAGGTCGCGCCCGTGACCTGGACGTGCCCGTCGGCGGTCGTTCCCCACGACGCGGCGCGTTCGTGACCGCCGGACCGGTCGGTGATCTCGAGGGTGAACGGTCCGGTCGCCGGCAGTCCTGTGGCCGTCAGCGTGACGGACGTCCCCCAGGGTCGTGGGTCGAGCAGGGCCGTGCCGGTTCCGGCCGCACCGCTGGTCGCGGGGCGTAGCTCGATGACGGCGGCAGTCGCCGTGGTGGCGGGTGGTCGCAGCAGGGGAGGGGTGACGACCAGTGCGGCGGCGAGGACGGCGGCCGCGACCACGCCGAGCAGGGTCCGGCGTCGCCGCCTCAGCCGTCGTGCCGTCAGCTGGGCGAGGAGGCGGTGCTGGCGCGCGTCGGCTGCTGCTGCCAGCTCGTCCGGGGGTTGCGGCACGGTCGGGGCGGCGCGCCGCAGCAGGCCGGGCAGCGAGGCGGACCGGCTGAGCTCGTCGCGGCACGAGGGGCAGTCGGGGAGGTGGGCCTCAAAGACGTCGCGGTCGGCAGGCTCCAGGCCGCCGAGCAGGTAGGCGCCGAGCAGGTGGCGGATCTCGCGGTGGTCCTGGCTCATCGGAGCTCTCCCATCTCCTCGAGCGCGGTTCGCAGGGCGCGGACCGCGTAGTAGCTGCGTGACTTCACCGTCCCCGCCGGCACGCCGAGCCGCAGCGCTGCCTCGTTGACGGTGCAGCCGTCGTAGTACAGGGCCTGCACCACGGCGCGGTGGTCCTTGCTCAGCCGGGCGAGGGCCTCCGCCACGACCCAGCCTTGCATCGCGGTCGCCAGGTCTTCCGGTGCGGGCTGGTTGGACAGGACGGTCTCGTCGGTCACGAGGCGAGGTCGCCGGCGGTCCTTGCGCCACTGGTCGGTGATGACGTTGCGGGCGGTCGTCAAGAGGTAGGCCCGCGGGTTGGCGCGGGGGTCGAGCCGGTGGAGGTGCCGCCAGGCGCGGAGGAACGTCTCCTGCACGACGTCCTCGGCCTGGGCGACGTCGGTGGTGTAGCGGCGGGCGAAGGAGAGCAGCGCGTCGGCGTGGGCGTCGCACAGGGCGGCCATCAGCTGCTCGTCGACGTGCTCCGTCACGGTGTCCTCCGCCGCCCGCCGGCCGGTCAGACCGCGGCGCCGTTGATGTGGAACCGGACGGTCTCGACGTTTGAGGCGACGCCGAGGTCCTTCAGGTCGCGCGAGTCGACCTTGCCGTCGTGGTTGGCGTCGACCACCACGGCCGGGGCGTCGTCGTAGACCCCGTTGTGGTTCAGGTCGGCGACGACGGCGACAGTGAGGACGGTGTCGACGTCGCGGCCGGCGATCGGCGCGCCGACGACCCAGCTGTCACCGATCTGCGCGGACCGACCCGAGCGGTCGGTGACGCCGGTGAGGTTGAACAGGTTGGCCAGGTTCGTGCCCGGCCCCGAGAAGCCGGGCAGCGTGGCGTTCGTCGTGGAGGTGAGCACGACCAGCCCGGGCAGCCGGTCGTCAGGACCGGTCGAGAACGAGCCCGGGAACGGGGCCGTGTTGTTGTGGGCGGCCGGTCCGGTCAGCTGAGGTGCGGTGAACCCCGCGCTCTTCAGCGGGTCCTTCCCGCGGTAGTCCAGCTTCAGGTCGACCAGCCACGCCGCCCCGGAGATCCCCGCGTCGTCGTGACGGCTGGGAGTCGTGATCTCGACCGTGACCGGCCGGTGGCCGTGCGCGTAGGCGGAGCTGACCGCGGGAACGACGCCGGTCAGGCCGAGGACCGCGGCCGTACCGCCCGCGAGCGATGCGGCCAGTCGGGTGGAGAGGTGAAGCTTCATGCGTGGGCTCCGTCGCGTGGTGGCCCGGGTCGCTGGTGGATCCGGTTCCACCCTCGTGTACGTCGCCAGGGGCCCCGCGGTTCGGTCGATGCGCTGCCGGCGATCTCGGTGGCCCGCCTGAGGAACACCGAGGAGAAAGGGAGGTCACCCCTAAGCCGAATGTACGTACACCTCGTTAGAGTGATGGCACTGAGTGCTGGTCGGTCTGGACCGGCGTCGAGGGAGGTTCCATGGCGGGGCGACGGGGATCTGCGCTGATCAGAGCGTGGTGTTCGTGATGGTCGTCCTGGCCCTGGGTCTGACGACCGTGCTGCGACCGAACCCCTCCGCGGCGACCGAGGGCGCGGAGGCTCCTGCGGCCTCGGTGGGCAGCGAGAGCCCGTACGGCATCGGCGTGGATCCGGCGAGGCGTTGGGAGAACGACCCGATGGCTCTGGAAGCGGTCCAGGCTCCGGTCGTGCTCGTGGAGCACGCCGACTTCCCCTGCCCCTTCTGCGGGGTCTTGTCGGGGTGTGCTCCGGCCACGTTCGACGAGGCCGAGGTCGAGTCATCCCGCCGCGAGCTCGTCGACGACGAGCGGGACCGGTGATCGCCGAGGAGGACGGGTCGCTGACCGCCGTCGAGCTGACCCGTGGGCCGCGGGACGCAGAGCCACGGCCGGCGACCTCGGGGCGGGTCGAGGCGGCCAGGTCGTCCCTGAGCGCCCTTCGGGGGCGCGGCTGGCTGGTGGTGGCCGCGAGCAGCGTGCTCATCGCCGTGGTGGTGGGGGTCCCGACGGACCTGATCGACACCCCCTGGTTCAGCCGGGAGATCCCGCCCACGACGTGGTCCTACCCGGTCTGGGTGGTGACCTCGGCGCTGGGCGGTCTGCTGATCGGGTTGAGCAGCCTCACCGCGCGAGAGGCACCCCGGTCCGAGGGCCAGCGCGGCGGCATGGTCGGCGGTGTCCTCACCTTCCTGGCGGTCGGCTGCCCCGTGTGCAACAAGGTGGTGCTGATGGTGCTGGGAAGCTCCGGGACCGTCACCTTCTTCGAGCCCCTGCAGCCGTTCATCGCGGCCGCGTCGGTGCTCCTGCTCGGTTGGGCCCTCGTCCGTCGGCTCAGCGCGGGCCGGTGCGTTCCGTCGAGAGGGAGCGGGGTGTGCCGGCGGTGAGAACCGCCGGAACCGGGCGACGGCCTTCGTTCCTGCCCGGTCGCTCGGACTGAGCACGGTTCCGTCATGCTCAGCCGAGGCCCCGTGGTCGCACCAGCGCACGAGACCGAGAAGTGAACATGCCCAGCAGCGGGCGGTCAGCCGCACCCGACCTGCGGGGGAACGCCGCGCACCCGGTGTTCGCCCGGCTCTACGCGCCGGTAAGGCGGATCCTCGACCGTGCCGGCTTCGCCGCGCGGCGCCAGCGCCTGCTCGCGGAGCTGGGTGGAGTGGTGGTGGAGGTCGGGGCCGGCGACGGCGGCAACTTCGCCCACTACAGGGCAGCGGTCACCCAGGTGGTCGCGGTCGAGCCGGAACCCCGACTCCGGGCAGCGGCCGGATCGGCGGGGTCTCGTGCGCCGGTCCCCGTCGTCGTGGTGGCGGGCGTCGCCGAGCATCTGCCGATCGTCGACGCCCGCGCCGACGCGGTCGTGTTCACGCTCGTCCTCTGCTCGGTGAACCAGCTCGACCGCGCCGTCGACGAGGCGTTCCGCGTCCTGCGCCCCGGCGGACGACTGGTCCTCGCCGAGCACGTCCGCGCGCCAGGCCGGGGATGGGCCCGGGTGCAGGATGTGCTCGACGCCACGATCTGGCCGCGGATCAGCGGTGGATGCCACCTCGGCCGCGATCCCCGTGCCGCCTTGGTCAGAGGCGGCTTCGAGATCGTCTCCGAAGAGCCCTACCGGCTGCCCCGACGCGCCAGCCCGGTGTCGTTCCACGTCAGTCTGACCGCGAGGAAGCCCTGACTGCTCGCTGCTCGTCCATGGGCGCTCGCGCTTGGGCGACGTGGGAGAAAACGATGCCCGGGGGTGGCCTCCCCTCACGGAAGGCCACCAGGGTGGCCGCTCAGTCCGTGGCGAGCAGGCTCGGTGTCAGGACCTCGTCCCGCTCGAGGTCGGGAGCTGGTCGAGCAGGTGCTCGGGGTTCGTCTGGACGCTGCGGTTGTAGGGCAGTGCGGACAGCAGCCGGCCCATGGTGCAGGTGTCGGTGAGGGCTGAGACGGTGAGCCCGGCGCCGATGCCACCGGCCAGCAGGACGGCCTTGGGTGCCCAGCGGCTGGCGAGGACCCCGACGAGGACGAGACCGCCGGCGACCAGGCGGACCTGCCGCTCGAGCGCCCAGCGGCTCTGGCCCTGGACGACCTGGCCGCCGGCCGCGGCGTAGCCGGGGACACCGGTCGTGAGGACGTGCAGGTCGTCCATGCCGCTGCCGCTGAGGCGCTGGCGGGCCTGCTCCGCCCGTACGCCCGACTGGCAGACGAGGACGACCTTGCCCTCGAGCCGCTCGGCGAGGAGCGGCGCGTGCTCGTCGACGAGGTCGAGCGGCACGTTGTACGAGCCGGCGATGTGACGGGTCTCGAACTCCGCAGGGCTGCGGACGTCGACGACGCTGACGGACCCGAGGTCACGCATCCAGGCGAGGAGAGTGGTCGCGTCGATCTGGTCGGCAGTGGGTGTCGTGGGCATGGTCATGTCTCCTTGGGGTCGGTCTCGCTGCGCGACGGTCTGAGGGTGGGGCGGATTCGGCGCGATGCGGTGCCCCCACGTCGTGCTGAGCCCAAGAGTGCCCGCAGGTGCTCGGGGTACGCGCAGCCGACGAGTGATGGCGCCGAGCGTTCCTCATCCCCTGCTGACGTCAGCCCTGACGAGCACCAGGTCGGCTCACGGACGTCGTCCTACCGACGACCGAAGATCCTCCCGAGCAGGCCCGCCCCGCCGCGCCTGGCTCCGCCGTCGGGGTGTCCGCACCAGTCGGCGGCCGGCACCTTCTGCTCGACCTTGGCGATGTGCTGGCCGCAACCGGCCCAGGTCGTCTTGCCGCACTCTCGGCAGGTCACTGCTCGGCACATCGTGGTGGCTCGACTTTCGTGGGACGTGAGGTTCTGAGAAGGACGTGCCTCGGCGTGGAGCCGACGTAGGCGGAGGTGTTCGGACTGCCGGGCCGAAGGACCTCAGGTGGTGGTGAGGTGGCGGTCGACGGCCGCGGAGTAGTTGTCGTTGATGTAGACGACGTCGCGGTCGGCCCGGTCGAGCAGGCTGGCGGCGATGCTGGCCCGGAACCCGCTGGCGCAGTGGACCCACAGCTGGGCCGCCGGGAGCTCGTCGAGGCGCTCGAGCAGTGCGTGCAACGGGACGTGCACCGACCCCTCGATGAAGCCCCCGGCACGCTCGTCGTCACGACGGACGTCGAGGACGACCTGGTCGGTGACCTCGGGGTCGAGCAGCGTGGAGCCCGGCTGGAAGGCGGGGTCGGCGAAGGTGACCTCGGGGTAGTGGCTGTGCTCGTGGTCGCCGGCGATCTGGTCGAGCGAGCCGGTGGCGGCGCCGGTCAGGTCGTCGATGCCGATGCGGGAGAGCTGGCGCTGCGCGGCGGTGACGTCCTCGGGGGTGTCGCCGATCAGGGTCAACGAGCTGCCCCACGGCATCAGCCAGCCCAGGTAGGTCGAGAACTGGGTGCCGAGGGCGATGCTCACGGTCCCGGCGAGGTGGTCGCTGGCGTACGCGGTGCGGTCGCGCAGGTCGACGACCCACTCACCGGCGTCGAGCTGCTTGCGCAGCTCGTCCGGGCCGAGGGTGCTGGGCGCGGCCAGGTTCGCCGGCCCGGGACCGGCGAGGTTCGCGGGCCCCATGTGGGCGTAGTAGGCCGGGTAGGCCGTCAGGTTGGCGATGAGCGTGTCGACGAAGGTCTCCTCGTCCGCGGTGGTCAGCGCGTCGTTGATGCGCTTCTCGTCGCCGATCGTCGAGGCGTCGCCACCGGTGGCGGAGCCGGCGGAGCAGAAGCTGCCGAAGCCGTGCGTGGGGTAGACGGGCGTCGCGTCGTCGAGCAGGTCGGCGAGCCGGTGCGCTGAGTGGAACTGGTGGTGGGTGAGCTCGCGGGTCAGGTGGTCGCCGAGCAGGTCGGTCCGACCCACGCTTCCGTAGAGCAGGGACCCGCCGGTGAAGACCGCGGTGCTGTCGTCGGTCGGGTCGGTGATGACGTAGGCGAGGTGGGACAGGGTGTGTCCTGGGGTCGCGACCGCGGTGATGGTCATCGGCCCGGCGGTGATCGTGTCGCCGTCGACGACGGCGGTCCGCTCGAAGGTGACCGGGTCGGCGGCGTTGACGACGTAGGCCGCGCCGGTGCGGCGGGCGAGCTCGAAGCCGCCGGTGACGTAGTCGTTGTGGATGTGGGTCTCGAGGACCACGACGCAGCGCAGGTTCCGCTCGGCCAGCAGCGTCTCGACCCGGTCGATGTCGCGCTGCGGGTCGACCACCACTGCCGTGTCGCCGGCGGCGATGAGGTAGCTGCGGTCACCGAGATCGGCGGTGGAGATGACGTCGACCTTCACTGAGGGTCCCTTCTTTCAGTCGTGGTACGGGTTCTGCTCGAGGGCCGTGCCTGTCGGATGATCGTGCAGGCCCGGGCGGGGGTTAGGCGAGGCCTTTGAGGATGAAGTTCCAGTACAGGAACGGCAGCCCGCGGCGCTTGAGGAACCACATGTCCTTGCGCTCGCGGGTGGTGTCGATGATGGGGAACGACGGCGCCGGCTGCATCGAGTAGTCGAACTCGGCGAGCAGCATCTTGTCCCGCGCCGTGGTCAGGGGGCAGGAGGCGTAGCCCTGGTAGCTGCCCGGCATGTCCTTGCCCTTCATCACCGCGTCGAGGTTCGCCACGACGACGGGCGCCTGCTTGCGGATGGCCGCGCCGGTCTTGGAGTTCGGCGTCGACCCGGCGTCGCCGAGGGCGAAGACGTTGGGGTAGCGGGTGTGCTGCATCGTGTTCTTGTCGACCTGGACGTAGCCGGCGGGGTTCTCGGGGTCGGCCAGCGAGGTCTGCTTCAGCCAGTCCGGCGCCGACATCGGCGGGACGGTGTGGAGCAGGTCGTAGTCCAGCGACTCCTTCGTCTGGTTGGCGTTGTCGGCGATGATCGCGCGACGGGAGTCGGGGTCGACCTCGACCATCTCGCTGCTCTTGCGGACGTTGATGCCGTAGTGCGCGACGACGCGCTCGAGCTCGTCGGAGAAGACCTTGACCCCGAACATGCCGGGGGTCGGCAGCACGAGGGTGATCTCGATGTCCTTGAGGACGCCCTGCTGGCGCCAGTAGTCGGCGGCGAGGTAGGCGATCTTCTGCGGTGCCCCCGCGCACTTGATGGGTCCGGACGGCTGGGTGAACAGCGCACGGCCGGACTTGAGGGCCTTGATGTTCTCCCACGTCTTCGGCGCGAGGTCGTACGTGTAGTTGCTGGACGCAGCCGGGCTAGTCATCGCGTCGGCCATGCCGGGCACGACGCCCCAGTCCAGCTGGGTGCCGGGGCACACGACGAGGTAGTCGTAGCCGACCCGGGCGCCGGACGCGGTGGTGACCTGCTGCTGGTCGGGGTCGATGTCGACCGCGCGGTCCTTCACCCAGCCGACGCCGCGCGGCATCACCGAGGCCTGCGTACGCCGTGATTCCGAGTCCGGGGCGCACCCGCCGCCGACCAGCGTCCACAGCGGCTGGTAGTAGTGCGAGTCGCTCGGCTCGATGATCCCGATGTCGGTGACGCCCTCGCGCTGCAGACGTGCCGCGACCGAGATCCCGGCGTTCCCGCCCCCGACGATCAGAACCTCGTGGTGCATCGGTGCCTGGCTCATGCTGCTCACGTCCTCGTGCTCGATGGCTTGTCGACCTGCGCGTCCTGCTGGTGAGCCCGCTCCGCGGGCGACGCGACGCACACAGTTGAAATGTCCGTACATCTAACTCTAAATGTACGCACACGTCGGCGTTGGGGCAAGAGGAGCGCTGGGACCAGCTGGGGCAAGGCATCGACAGGCGGGCAATGCGGTGGATCGAGAACCACGTGAGCCGCAGGCGGCAGGACAGCCACCGGCCTGGATCGCCGTCGGGGCCGCCCTGGTCAGAACTTCCCGCTTCGATCTCGGGCTGCGGAAGTGTCAGTGGGCGTGGTCTCCCCGGTAGAACTCGAAGATCAACCCGCTGAGCGTGACGGCCCCGAACCCGAACCCAAGGATCATCAACCACCAGCCGAACACCGGGCCGAGGATCACCAGGGTGAAGGTCAGGGCCACGAACAGCGGCCACTTGCTCTGCGGGGGGAAGAAGCCGAGCTCGCCGGCGCCTTCGGCGATCTCGCCGGACTTCTTGTCCTCCGGGCGGGGGTCGATGCGGCGCGAGATCAGGCTCAGGTAGAGCGCGATCATCAACGACAGGAAGAAGGTCAGGGTCAGGGCCGCGGTGCCGGCGGGGTCGCTGCTCATGAGCCAGTAGATCGGGGTGATGGCGGCGTAGAAGACGGTCAGGGCCACGAAGACCCAGCTCTCGGCTCTCATCCGCGCCCGGCCTCGTCGTCGTTGATGTCGGACGAGGGCGGTGACTGGTTCGGGTGCTCGTCGTCGTACGCCTCGACCGGATCATCCGACTGGCCGCTGACGCGCTCCTCGAGCAGCGCCCGTCGCCCGGTGTCGTCGGCGGAGTCGACCAGGGTGTCGCGCAGCTCGCCCTCCATGTCGTTGTACTCGGACAAGGAGACCTCGGGGTGGTGGAGGTCGAACGCGGGGGACTCCGATCGGATACGCGGGATCGAGGTGAAGTTGTGCCGCGGCGGCGGGCACGACGTCGCCCACTCCAGCGAACGGCCCCAGCCCCACGGGTCGTCGACGCCCACCATCGGGCTGCGCAGGCTCTTCCACACGTTCCAGATGAACGGCAGCATCGAGGCACCGAGCAGGAACGCGCCGGCCGAGGAGACCTGGTTGAGGACGGTGAAGCCCTCGTTCGGTAGGTAGTCGGCGTAGCGGCGGGGCATGCCCTCGACGCCGAGCCAGTGCTGGACCATGAACGTGGTTTGGAAGCCGATGAACAGCAGCCAGAAGTGGATCTTGCCGAGCCGCTCGTCCAGCATCCTGCCGGTGAACTTGGGCCACCAGAAGTAGTAGCCGGCGAACATCGCGAACACCACCGTCCCGAAGACGGTGTAGTGGAAGTGGGCGACCACGAAGTAGGAGTCGGACAGCGCGAAGTCCAGCGGCGGCGAGGCCAGGACCACCCCGGTCAGACCCCCGAACAAGAACGTGATCAAGAACCCGATGGCCCACAGCATCGGTGTTCTCATGGCGATGTTGCCGCCCCACATTGTGCCGATCCAGTTGAAGAACTTCACCCCCGTCGGCACCGCGATCAGGAACGACATGAACGAGAAGAACGGCAGGTTCACCGCACCGGTCACGTACATGTGGTGCGCCCACACCGCCACGCTCAGAGCAGCGATGGACAGCGTCGCCCCGACCAGACCGACGTAGCCGAACACCGGCTTGCGGCTGAACACGGGCAGGATCTCGGTGATGATGCCGAAGAACGGCAGCGCGATGATGTAAACCTCGGGGTGGCCGAAGAACCAGAACAGGTGCTGCCACAAGATCGGGCCGCCGTTCGCGGCGTCGAACACGTGCGCGCCGAGCTTGCGGTCGGCCTCCAGGACCAGCAGGGCGGCGCCGAAGATCGGGAACGCGACCAGCACCAGCACCGAGGTGACCAGCACGTTCCAGGTGAAGATCGGCATCCGGAACATCGTCAGCCCGGGCGCGCGCATCGTGACGATCGTGGTGATGAAGTTGACCGAGCCCAAAATCGTGCCGATCCCCGACATGTACAGGCCCATGACCCACAGGTCCCCGCCGACACCAGGGGAGTTGACCGCGTCGCTGAGCGGCGCGTAGGCGAACCAGCCGAAGCTGGCCGCGCCCGACGGCGAGAGGAAACCTGAGACCACAACCAGCGCACCGAACAGGTAGAACCAGTACGACAACATGTTCAGCCGCGGGAAGGCGACGTCGGGAGCGCCGATCTGCAGCGGCATGATCGCGTTCGCGAAGCCGGCGAAGAGCGGGGTCGCGAACAGCAGCAGCATGATCGTGCCGTGGATCGTGAAGAACTGGTTGTAGGTCTCGTACGACATGAACTGCATGCCCGGGTAGGCCAGCTCGGCGCGGATCCCCAGCGCCAGCAGACCGCCCAGCAGGAAGAACGCGAACGTGGTGACGAAGTAGAGGTTCCCGATCACCTTGTGGTCGGTGGTGACCATCCACTTCCACGACACCGTGCCCAGCTGGCGTCGGGGGATGGCGACCTCGGTCGCGGTGCGCTGCAACGTGGTCATCTGCTGATCTCCTGCCGGCCGGGCGCGGCCTCGGGGAAGACCCTCGAGGTGGTGACGATGTCGTTCGAGCGAGGCCATGGGGCCGAGGTGTTCACGCGTCGGTGGGCAGCGAGGAGGTCCGTCGCAGCAGGTGCCGGCGTCGGGTCGGCGCGGTGTGCCCGGGGCCGGGTCGAGCGGTACCAGCGTGCGCACAGCAGCACGATCAGGGCCAGGTCGACGGCGTCCCCGCCGTAGTACATGAGCATCGCGCCGGTCCGCCCCGCAGCTGGCGCCACGCCCTCGGGCGGGCCGGCGTACAGCAGCTTGGCCAAGATGTCGTGCGCGGCGAGCGCGAGCACGAGAACCAGGGCACGGTGCGGGTAGCCGCGCCTGTGCGGCATCGGGTCGACGCTGACGATCGCGGCGCTGAACAGGTACCCGGCCGACAACATGTGCACGTGCACGACCACGTGCAGCCAGGCGTGGCGGTGCATCGCTGGGTAGAGCCCGGTGGTGTAGAGCAGCCACAGCGCGCCCACGTCGAGCACCGCGGCCACGCCCGGCTCGGTCAGCACCCTCACCGGCCGGCTGGACAGGACGGCGCTGACCCGTCGGGCAGCGGGCACCGGGAGAGCACGCAGCAGCAGCGTCACCGGCGCCCCGAGGACCAGCAGCACAGGTGCGGCCATGCCGAGAAGCAGGTGCGCCGCCATGTGCGCCACGTAACTGGTCTGCGCCGCAGCAGCCAGCGGGCCGGTGACGGCCGCCAGACCGAGCAGCGTGCCGCCCAGCCAGGACACCGTCCGCCCGGCCGGCCAACCCCGTTCACGGCTCGCCGTCACCAGCCACAGATAACCGACCGTCCCGACGACGGCCGCGGCCAGGCCAAGGACCTCCAGGACAGCAGCCCCGGAAGCCATGGAGTGCATCGCGTGCTGATCCATGGCCCTCTGCCTACTGCGCCACGAGGAGCGTGCGGAGCACCGAGACGGTCCTCCGGCTCGGCACCCGGCCTGCTGGGCTCACCGCTGGCGGCTGTCGCCGGCCCGAGTGCGTACGGTCAGCACCGTCCCGATCGCGACCATCACCGCTGCGGTGAGCGACCAGGTCAGGTCGTAAGGCAACAGATCGACGTCGTAGCGGATCTGGTGCAGCTTCATCAACTTGTGCTGCACGAGGCCGTCGTAGAGCTGGAAGCCGCCGGTGCCGATCAGCACTCCTCCGACCCAGCGGGTCCACCACAGGCCTTGACGACGACGCAGGTCGGCGAGCAGGAACAGCCCCGCGACCACGGCGAAGAACCCCAGGGCGTGGAACAGCCCGTCGGAGACCAGCCCGACCTCGAGGGTGGACTTATCGTAGAAGTGGTGCCAGTGCAGCAGCTGGTGGAACACCGTCTCGTCGATGAAGGCAGCCAGCCCGATCCCGGCCAGGGTGCCGGAGGCCGTGTTGCGCGCCTTGTGCGACAGCGAGCTGGCTGCACTCGTCTGCCGCCGCAGCAAAGAAGCTGAGGTCACAGCAAACCCTCCTGGGGGGACGAAGCGGTCGGACGGGCAGAAGAGCTGGCCGGAAGAACCAACTTGCTCTCACCATAACGTTTGCTATCGAGCGAGCAAGAGGCCATCGTAGGCACCAAGCAGGTTGCGGCGCGGGAGCGCGCCCCGGCGAGATGCGTGGTGTACGTACATTTGATCCCAGCGATCGCCGAAGAGTCAAGAGAGCACGGATTGCGGACGCCGGTAGCGTTCGCTGATGGCAAAGCAGAGGTTGCCCGCGTCGTCCGCTCGAAGTGCCGTCCCCACGCCCGGCGCGGTTCTGCGGCTCGAGCTCAGCGAAGCGCACCGGATCCTGGACCGGGCCGAGGCGGCCTTGACGGCGATGGAAGCAGCCAAGCGTGAGCCCGGCAGCATCACGTCCGTCCGCCGGCCGGAGCGCTACTACCAGCTCCTCGTCGACGTCTACGAGCGCGGCCGGCACGGCGTCCCTGCCGAGGTGTTCGCCGCTCTGGGTCGTGAGCGCGGCTACGACGCCCGGGGTCTCGGCGGGTTCTTCGTCGGCGGACGAGCGCCCTTACGCCGACCTCCCACCAGAGCCACCGCCCTCACCGCCGGATCAGCCTCTGCGGAGCCCGCGGACGCCCACGTCGCCGCCGGCGTGCAGCTCAGCGCCGAAGGCCACCGGCTGCTGGACCGCTACCTCAACGACGCCTCGTGACCGCCGGCTCGACGCAAGTCGACAGGTCGCGGGTGCTGGTCGACGCCGCCTGGATGGTGGACCACCTCGACGACCCGTCCGTGGTGCTGCTCGAGGTCGACGACCGGCCGGCGCTGAACCACCGCGGCCACCTGCCCGGGGCGCAACTCCTGGACTGGGCCCGCGACCTCCAGGACCCTGTTCGTCGAGACCTGCCTACCCCGGAGGCGATCGCCTCCCTCTGGCGTCGGGTCGGTGTCCGCGCCACCTCGACCGTCGTCTTCTACGGCGACCTGCACAACTGGCTCGCCGCCTACGGCTGCTGGCTCTTCCGCGCCTACGGTCTCGCCGACGTCCGTCTCCTCGACGGCGGACGGGGCAGCTGGATCGCGCAGGCGCTGCCGCTCACGACCCGGCCGCCCGACCCCGCGGACGAGGGCCCCGTACCCGTCCCACGACTGGACCCGACGGTGCGCGCCACCCGCGCCCAGGTCGTCGACGCCGCCCGCCACGGCGCCCTGCTCGACGTCCGCACGCCGCAGGAGTACGTCGGGGAGTGGCTGACCGAGCCCGAGTACCCAGGGGAGGCCGCCCACCGACCTGGGCACATCCCCGCGGCCCGCAACCTGCCCTGGGACGCCATGATCACTCCCGACGGCCTGGTCCGTCCCGAGGACGAGCTGGAGTCGCTGTTCGCCGGCGCCGGCGTCACCCGCGACCGGCCGCTGGTGCTCTACTGCCGCGTCGGTGAACGCAGCGCCCACACCTGGCTGTTGCTGCACGACCTGCTCGGCTACCGCAACGCCACCAACTACGAAGGGTCGTGGACCGAGAGGGGAAGCATGACCGGGATGCCCATCCAGCTCGGCCCCGACCCGGGACACCTTCCCGACCTCGCCGGCCCGACCCCCTGGTAGACGGTCGGCTGAGCGGGTCTGCATCAGGGCCGCGCAGGACTCCTTCTCCGGCTCGAGGCTCGGGCTCCTTGCACGAGAGGAAATGTACGTACATCATGGAGGTGTGCCAGCAGACAGTGCAGTGACCACGTCGGAGCCCGGTGCCGCTCAGCCTCCTCGGTTGGAGCGGACGTCGAGCCGGCCGCTGTGGGCGCAGCTCCAGGACGACATCAGCGCCCGCATCGACGCCCACGAGTACGACGACGCGTTCCCCGGCGAGCATGCGCTGGCCGAGGAGTACCAGGTCAGCCGCCAGACCGTGCGTCTGGCGTTGCGCAGCCTGCGCGAGGCCGGAGTGCTGAGCGCGGAGAAGGGCAAGCCGCCGCAGGTGGTGCACACCATCTCCCAGCCGATGGGCACCCTGTACAGCCTGTTCGCGTCGGTCGAGGCCTCGGGACGGACCCAGCGCAGCGTGGTCCTTGCCCTGGACGAACGCACCGACGCGGTCGCGGCCACCCACCTCGGGCTCCCGGCGACGGAGCCTCTCGTCTTTCTGGAGCGGCTGCGCCTGGCCGACGACGAACCCCTGGCCGTCGACCAGGTCTGGCTGCCGGCCCGACTGGCCCGCCCGCTGCTCGACGTGGACTTCACCCACACCGCCCTCTACGCCGAGATGTTCCGACGACTCGGCCTACACCTGGGCGGGGGGCAGGAGGAGATCGTCGCCGTCACCCTGAACCGCACCGAGGCCGCACGGCTGGACACACGGATCGGCGCAGCCGCGTTCGCCCTGTCCCGGCTCGGCTGCCACCGCGGCGCCCCGCTCGAGTGGCGTCACACCGTGATCCGCGGGGACCGCTTCCGTCTCCTCAGCCGCTTCAGTCCCGGGTCGGGCTACACCTTGCACCTCGGCACCCAGCCGAGCTCCTCGGCTGCCGGCGCCGACGCCCCTGGCCAGCCCGGCACCAACCAGTTCTGTGGATCGGAGAACCCATGAGTCGCGAGGCCGACCTCGACCCGCAGGACGCGTTCGACCTGCTGCGCCGCGGCGAGATCCGCATGCTCGACGTCCGCGAGCCCCACGAGTGGGCCAACGGACACCCCGAGGGGGCCGACCACCTCCCGCTCGGCGACGTCACGGCCGATGCTGTACCGGACGACCGGCCCGTGCTCACCGTGTGCCGCTCGGGGAGGCGCTCCGGCCAGGCCGCCGACCGCCTGAGCAGCACCCACGAGGTACGCAACGTCGCCGGCGGGCTGACCGCGTGGGCCGAGCAGGGTCTGCCCCTGGTCGACGACGCGGGACAGCCCGGGACCCTCGGGTGAGCCTCGCCCTCGGGCTGCTCATCGGGCTGGTGATCGGACTGACCCTGGGCGCGCTCGGCGGCGGCGGGTCGATCCTGACCGTGCCGGCCCTGGTCTACGTGCTCGGGGAGTCGGGCCAGGACGCGACCACCGCCAGCCTCGTCATCGTCGGAATCAGCTCCGCGATCAGCGTGGCGTCCTACTCCCGCGACCGCCACGTGCGCTGGCGCACCGGGCTGCTCTTCGGCGTCACCGGTGCCGGCGCCTCCTATGCGGGGTCCTTGCTGAACCGCAGCGTCCCGGAGAACCTCCTGCTCCTCGCCTTCGCCGGGCTGATGCTGCTCGCCGGCGCCGCGATGCTGGTCAAGAGCCTGCGGCGCCCGGCCACCCGGCGTCCCGTCCTGGCCCGCGACCTCGTCACCGCCGGACGGGCCGGTTCGGCCGCGACCTCGGGATCCACGCTCCCCGTGCTGGAGACCCGGTCTGCCGTTGGAGCCCCCGACAGCGCGGAGGCGAGGGCGGACAACGCGCGCCGGGCCCGTAGGCTGAGCGCGGTGCAGCTCGTCGTGGCCGGCGTCGTCGTCGGCTTCCTCACCGGCTTCCTCGGCGTCGGTGGCGGGTTCTTGATCGTGCCCGCCCTGACGATGCTGCTCGGCTACCGGATGTGCGTCGCCGTCGGCACCTCGCTGCTGATCATCGTGTTCAACTCGGCGGTGTCCTTGATGTCGCGGGTCGGGCACCAGCACTTCGACTGGTCGGTGATCGTGCCGGTCAGCCTGGCGGCCGTCCTCGGCTCACTCGCCGGCAAACGGGTCGCTGACCGTCTTCCGCAACGCGTCCTGAGTCGCGCCTTCGCGATGCTCGTCCTGCTCGTCGCCCTCTACATGGGGGTCCGCGGGCTCATCTGACCCGCTCGATCGGCGCTTGGACCAGTGGCGCCCGGCCAAGACGACCAACACCAGCAGCACCCCTCCCGCCACGACCAGCACGTCGGGCACCCGGGCGGTCCACCCCAGCAACGCCGACTCCAACCGGAACTGCGCGTCGACACCGAGCAGGCCGCCCAGGTCCGCGGTCCCGCCGGTCGCCAGCAGCAGCACACCGATCGCGACGAACAGGGCTCCTGAGACCAGGCTGACGACCGTGGTGGTCTGGCCCAGCACCCGCACCGTGCGCGGACGGAGCCAACGCCACCGTCGCGCCGACGTCCAGCGCGGCCACACGAGCGCCAGGCAGAAGACCGGCACGACCATGCCGACCGAGTAGACGGCCAGGACCGCAGCCCCGTAGGCCGGGTCGCCCCCGACGGCGGCGACGGCCAGCACCGATCCCAGCACCGGGCCCGAGCACACGCCCGCCACCCCGTACGTCGCGCCCAGCACGAACACCGCCACCACCCCCCGCGGGTCACGACGTCGCTCTTGGTCCGGTACGGGTGGCGAGTACCGCCGGCCCCGGATCGCTGCCCAGCGTGGCAGGCGCGGGCGTCGGACCTGGAACGCCTGCAGCACGCCGAGCACGATCACGACGCACGACAGCACCGTCACCACGACCGTGCGCCGCGGACCTCCCACCATCCCGAACGCCCCCGCCGCCAGCCCCAGCGGCACCATCGTGACGAGCAGCCCCGCGAAGAACACGGCCGTCCGGCCCAGCAGCTGCGTCTTGGCCGTGAACGCGTAGGCGAAGAAGCTCGGCACGAGCAGGGCCGCACACGGGCTGAGCACGGTCAACAACCCGCCCAGCAGAGCCCCGGCGTACCCGATCGTGGTCACGAACGCGCCAGTCGGTCGATCTTCTCGGTGAACACCGCCGTCGGCTGCGCACCCAGCACCGTCTCGGTGTTCACGAAGAACGCCGGCGTGCTCGGCACCCCCAGCTGCCCCGCCTCGTCCTCGTCGGCCTGCACCCCCGCCATCCCGGTCTGGCCGTCCAGGTCGGACTCGAACCGAGCCAGGTCCGGCACCCCCGCCGTGCGGGCCAGGTCCACCAGCTTCGCCCGGGTCAGCGACGCGTGCCCCCGCGCCGGGGCGGCTGCGTAGACGGCGTCGTAGAACGGCCAGAACCGGCCCTGGTCCGCCGCCGCCCGACCCGCCAGCGCCGCCTGCGCCGACTCCTCGCCGAAGATCGGCATGTCACGGAACTCGATGCGCAACGTGCCCGCCTCGACGTAGTGCATCAGCGCCGGCTTCGTCTCCCGCGCGAACACCCCGCAGAAGGGGCACCGGAAGTCGGCGTACTCCACCAGGACCACTGGCGCGTTCACGCTGCCCAGCGCCATCGGGTCCCCCTCGACACGACGCGACAGGTCCTGGTCCTCCCCGGGACGCGCCGATGAGCCGGCCTCCGTCGACCCCTCGTCCGACGTGCTCGACCCGTCCGGCGCCACCTCGTCTGTCGGTGCCTGCGAGGGGGCCGGCGACGGGCTGCTCGCCTGGCTCGTTCCCGTCGCAGGGCTGTCTGCCCCGGGAGAGGGTGACGGACGCAGCAGGCTCACCACCACCAGCAGCGCCGCCACCACGGCGATCGCAGCGATGACCCAGTACCGCCGCGTCGTTCGGCCACCGGTCCGGACGCCCGGGCCCCCCGTGTCGCTCTGCTCAACCATCACGCCACCATAGGTGTACGGACATTCCAGCTCCCAGTCGCTGACGCGCGCCACGGATAAGAACAGGCGGTGCGACAGTGAGACCGAAGGACCGGCGAAGGAGGCCGATGAACGGACCGGCGAGGTCACGACCAGGCAGGAGCCGCATTGTGAGTGAGAGCGAGCACCTGGGCACCCTGACCCGTGACCTGCTGGCGAACGAGCGGACCTACCTCGCGTGGCTGCGCACCGCCGTCAGCCTGATGGTCGTCGGTCTCGCCGTGGCCCGGCTGCTCGACCCCGGTCACATCGGGCCGTTGGTCGCGGGAATCCTGCTCACCGCCGTTGGCGCGGTCGGCGTCGCCTACGCCACCCGAAGGTCCCGCGTGGCCGCGGCCCTCATCGAGCGCGGTGACATCGCCGGCCGCGACAGCGGCCGGGCCATGACCGTCGTCTCCACCGTGCTCGTCCTCACCGTGGCCGCAGCGCTGGTGCTGCTGCTCCTGCTGTGAAGCGGGCGCGGGTCGACAACATCAGCACGACGGAAGGAGCAGGACGGCAATGAGCTGGGGCAAGCGGGCGGAGATGATCGTCCACGAGCAGGACCCGTACAACGCCGAGCCGCCGCCCGGCTTGCTCGCCGACGCCTTCATCACCCCGACCGACGTCTTCTACAGCCGCAACCACGGACCAATCCCCGACCTCGACCCCGAGACCTGGTCGCTGCGCGTCGACGGCCAGGTGTCGCGGCCGCTCACCTTGACCCTCGACCAGCTGCAGGCCTTCGAGCACGTGACCCTGAGCGCGACCCTGCAGTGCGCCGGCAACCGACGCGCCGACCTCATCCGCGTCCGCGACATCCCCGGCGAGCACCCCTGGGGACGCGCCGCGACCTCGACCGCGACGTGGACCGGCGTGCGGCTGCGTGACGTCCTCGACGCCGCCGGGCTCGACCCGACCCTGACCGACGGGCACGTGGCGTTCGACGCACCCGACGTCTCTCCGATCGCCGACCCGCCCCAGCCGTACGGCGGCTCGGTGCCGCTGACGAAGGCACGAGGTCCTGAGGTGCTGCTGGCCTGGGCGATGAACGGCGAACCCCTCACCCAGGTCCACGGCGCCCCGGTGCGTGTCGTGGTGCCCGGCTACATCGGCGCGCGCAGCGTCAAGTGGGTCCAGCACGTCACCGTCCAGCCCGGACCGTCCGACAACTACTTCCAAGCCACCGCGTACCGGATCGTGCCGCCCGACGCCGACCCCAAGCACGCCGGCCCCGCCGACGGCATCTCGCTCGGCCCCGTCCCCGTGAACGCCGCGATCCTCACACCCGCCGACAGCAGCCACCCACCTGCCGGTCGCACCCACATCAGCGGATACGCCTACGCCGGCGGCGACCGCACCGTCGCCCGGGTCGACGTCTCCGCCGACGACGGCGCCACCTGGACCCAGGCCGAGCTCACCCACTCCGACGACCGCTGGACCTGGACCACGTGGACCCTCGACCTCGACCTCGACCTCGAGCCGGGCCGACACGTCCTCGCCGTGCGGGCCTGGGACAACACCGGCGCCCAACAGCCGCAGTCACCCGAAGCGGTGTGGAACCCGAAGGGTTACGCGAACACCTCGTGGGACCGCCTGCAGCTCGACGTCGTCTGACGCATGGCCGCTTGGCCAGGTTCTCGCGACGTCATGGTCAGCTCGTCGAGCAGTCCGTGGCTCCTCTGCAGGTCTGCAGGTCGTGCAGGGCGGCTTTCAGCTCGGCTCGTCGCGCCGCGGAGAGGTCCTGCCAGCGGTTGAGCAGCTGTTGCGGGTCGCGGGCGTTGTCGTAGTACTCGCGCTCTCCGTCGGTGTACTCGACGTAGGTCAGCCGGTTGTTGGTGATCGCCTCGTACGACGGGGGGTTGGCCCCGTTCTTGCCGGCGTAGTCGGGGTCGGAGGGGTCGAGGTTCGGTCCGTGGTGCTCGACGAGCCCGTAGGCGCGCCAGTCGGTCGGACGCTGACCCTTTAGCAGCGGGAGCAGCGAGCGCCCGTCCGCTTCGGGCAGTGCCGACGCGCCGGCGAGGTCGACGAAGGTGGGGGCGAGGTCGATGTTCTGCGCCGGCCGGCTGATCGTGGCGTGCTTGACCCCCGGCCCGGTCACCACCAGCGGCACGACGATGTCGGTCTTGTACGCCGTCTGCTTGCCCGCAGGGAGCCGGTGCTCACCGAGGTGGTAGCCGTTGTCGGAGCTGAAGACGACGTAGGTGTTGTCGAGCTGCCCGGTCGCGCGCAGCGTCGAGCGGAGCCGGGACAGCATCAGGTCGACCGAGCGCACCGACTGTGCTCGCTTGCGGTAGACCGTGTCGAGGTTCTTCACCTGAGCCTTGGTCAGCTTGGGCCGGTCCTTCATCCAGGCCGGCTTGTCGGTCATCGACGCCTCGTTGAACGCCTTGCTGCGCGGCGCCTTCAATCCCTTGTACTTCTTCGCGTCCCGCGGCGCCGGGGTGTAGGGCGCGTGCGGGGCGAAGGTCGCGATCTCCAGCGCGAACGGCTTCCCGGCAGCGCTGGCGTTGAGGATGAAGTTCTGGCCCTTCGTCGACACCACGTCGGTGAGGTAGGCCTGGGGTCGTTTGCCGTACTTCACCTCACGCCCGTTCTCATTCATCGTGTAGTTGAACTCGGGGTAGCCGTTCCCGGCGACGTCCCACTCGTCCCAGCCCTGGGGGACGTTCGACCCGGGTGTGCCGTCGCCGGCCTTGGGGTCGTAGCCGTTGAGGTACTTCCCCATGAACCCGGTGCTGTAGCCGGCCTTCTGCAGCGCGACCGCGTACGTCTGGTCGGCCAGGCCGTTCTTGTCGAACGCGCCGAGCCCGCCGTCGTCGCCGCTGTTGGTGAACACGCCGGAGGTGTGCGGGTACTGCCCGGTAAAGATCGACGTCCGCGACGGGCAGCACAGCGAGTCCGAGACGACGTAGTCGGAGAAGCTGGCACCGCTCTTCTGCATCGCGCGGACGGTCGGCATGTACTTCAGCAAGCTCGGCTCGAGGTCGTCGGTCAGGACGAAGACCACGTTCGGCGCCTGCCGCGCCACTGGGCTCGCAGCCGGGGACGGGCTCGACGCCGGCGCCGGGCTCGTCGACGGTGCGGCCTGGGCCGTCACCGCGAGGGCGGCACCGACGAGGGACAGGCCGACGAGGGCGGCGGCGAGCGGACGGGGTCCGGGCATGACGAACCTTTCGGTGGGACGAACAGTCGCAGCGGACTCTAAGGAGCGCGCGACAGGCGAGGGTGCCTGCGATCGCGGATCTTCAGCAGATCGACAGGCAGACCGGGGCAGCAGGGGTCAGCCGGAACCCGCTTCTCCAGGTGGGTGTCACGCCTCTGTCGCGAAGGATCTCTGGCGACTCCCGAGGACCGTTTCTACTTATCTAATCTGATAAGGTTCGGTGATGCCGTCGAAGTATTCACACGCCGCCCGGGATACGGCTCTGGTCGTCCAGGGGCTTCAGGCTGCCTTGCACGACAGCGGACTGTCGCAGGCTGGCTTCGCGCGGGCGCTCGAGACGTCAGCCAGTCGGTTCTCGACGTACCTGTCGGGATCGACATCACCGTCGGCCGCGTTCTTCGTCCGTGCTCAGCGCTTGGCCAACGGGCTGAAGGTCAGCGGTCAGCTCGGACGGACGACGCCCAGCAGCATCGGCATCGTCGTGCGGGAGGCGCTGGAGGAGGGTGACGAGGTCTGGGCGTTCAAGATGCTCCTGCGAGGCCGCGATGACCTGCGCGCCATGCTGAACGACGAGACAGCGGGCGCAGACGCGTGGGAGTGCGACCCGGGTCCTCTTGATGCGCCGGCGTGGGACGCCTTGCTCTGCGCGGTGATCGCCCACGAGTTCGACGAGGCCGACCGGGTCGCGCCGCGCTGGACTCGACGTGGGGTCGATACCGGCCCGTGGACGTTCGCCAACCCCTACTTCGATGCAGACGAGGTCCGCCGGCGCACACCACCGTGGCTCGCCGAGCGCGGCGTCCTCGTGGCCGGTCGCGACCTGGTGACGGCATGAGCGCACGGTCCGAGCCTGGCCGGCCGTCGGGCGGGTCCTCCGGCCGGGGACGGCGTACGGCAGGAACAGATGCAGCCGCGGGCCTCGAGCTGGACGCTGACCGCATCGAGGCGTTGCTCGAACAGCTCGATGCCCGGCTCCGGGCTCGCGGCGCTGCTGCCTCGCTCTATGTCGTCGGCGGTGCGGCCGTGTTGGCCGTGACCGGGCTACGGCGAGTCACGCGCGACGTCGACGTCACCCACCTCGACCCGGCCGTGCTCGACGAGGCTCGCCTGCTCGGCGAAGAACAGGGCCTGCCCGCGGACTGGTTGAACTCCGCCGCCGGCGCGTGGGCACCACCCGGGCACCGCCGCGAGCCGCCTGCAGCCGGGCCGGGCCTGACGGTGCGCTACGCCACGGGGGATGAGCTGTTGGCGATGAAGATGATCGCGCTGCGTACCCAGGACGCGCCCGACATCGTCGCCCTCGCCGCCAAGCTCGGCCTGCACGGCGAACCGGCGGAACGGTACGCCACAGTGCTCCGGCGTATCTACCCCGACGACAACGCCCTCGCGCTGCTCCTGGGCGTGCCCGACGACGACCTGGACGCCGAGATCCAAGCCATCACCGCGGCCGTCGCCCGGCTCACGTCGCCGCCCGGCTGAACCACGCGCGGGGTATCGGCGAATGCCCTCGACATCGCGGCGGTCCACCCGGCACATCACGGTCTGTTTCAACGGGCGATGGGGCTGCTGCTGCACCATGGCCGTCGCCCACCAGAAAGGCGGGCAGGAGGTAGCAACGCACGGACAGCTGCGGCGGTCGTCGTCGCCCCGCCGCCGCCACACCAACGCCGGCCGGCGCGCGCGCCGCCGCCGCCGCCGCGCGCGCGCCGACTGCCGCCGCCTGTCCGGTCTCACTGATGGTGTCAGCGGTTCCACGCTCCGCTGACAGCTTCTGTGCGACGAACCACGCCTGATCCGTCTCAGTGATCTTGACAGTAGCCGGATCCTGTCTCACTCAAGTTGTCAGTAGCCGGATGATCTTGAACTTCGGCACGACGCGGCCGGGACATGTTCTCGGCCTGGCACAGCAAGCGCGCTGTCCTGGCTTCTCGTCGGCTGGATCACGATGGCGAGCGCAGCCTCCCGTGCCTCTCTGCTCAGCTCAAAACTGCTCTGTCAGTCGAGCTGTCAGTAGCCGGATTCTGTGTCATGGAAGCTGTCAGCAGGCGATGATCTTGGTTTAATAGCGCCGTTCGGGACCGGGTCAGGCGATGTCGAGCTCGACGCCGACGAGGGCGACCAGGATGCCCATCAGGGTCATGGAGACGACCCAGCGCAGGGTGTGGCCGTGCACTGCTCGCGCCAGGCCCGCTCCGAGGCCGCCGAGTCCGGCGACGGAGACGACGAGAGCGGACCACCCGTACGGCCGGGTCAGTGCTCCGACAGCGAGCGGGGTGAATGCTCCGATGAAGCTGACTAGGCATCCGACGGCGGCGGCGACCAGGGCCTCTCGCCGGACCTGACGCCCGAGGTTCCCGGCTGCGAGCCGCCCGGACCGGGTGAGGCTCAGCTCCTTCTCGGCGCGGGTCAGGTCGGCTCGGAGTGCGGCGTATTCGGCTACGAAGATCGTGAATACTGCCGTGACGAGTGCGACGGCTCCGACCTTCAGGGCGAGGGCGGCGTCGAGCCCGCGTCCGTGCAGGACGGTGGCGGAGGCCAGGGTGAGGGCGTTGACGATGCCGTCGGCCAGCCCGAGGGTGAGGGGCAGCAGGTTGCGCCGCCAGAGCGCTGCGAGCGAGGTCACGTGCCGGAGGAGCGGCGTACCCGGGGGACGCGGTCGAGCAGGTGCTGGCCGACGACGATCTCGTCGATGCTGTGCAGCACGGCGCCGACCTCCTCGATGGCGGCGAAGAGTGCGTCGGTGTCGATGCCGTCGCCTTCGATCGTGACCTCGGTCCCGACCGTCTCGACGTCGATGTCGGTGACGGTGATGTTGACCGCCTCGACGCCGCGCACCGCTTCCATCGCCGCTGCCAGTTCGAGCAGCTCGGGCCGGTGCACCGCCTTGTCGACGTCGAGCTGCAGCCTGCGTACGTTCATCCGTGTCTCCTCCGAGGACGGTCGCCTCGATGACGCCATCCTGCTACCCCGGCACACCGTTGCGGCGCGCTCGTGGGGCGTTACGCTCGTTCTACGGCGGTGGGGCTCGCCGGAACCGAACCGCGACGCCCGTCGCCAACAGTCCCTACCTCGACGCGAGAGCTGAGGTAGGCGCATGCCCCACGACCCCACCGACGACACCGGCTCCGTCAGCGAGGGGGCCGCTCAGGAAGCCGGTAGTGGAGCGCGGCGGCCGTCCGTCGGGGTGCTCGGGGTCGGTGCGGCGTCGTTGTTCAGCGACACCAGCCACGAGCTCGTGACCTCGCTGCTCCCCACCTTCCTGGGCAGCACGCTGCACGCCGGGCCCGGCCTCCTCGGGCTCGTCGAGGGGTCGGCCGACGCGCTGACCGGGCTGTCCAAGCTGGCCGGCGGACCCCTGGCCGCGGACCCCCAACGACGGGTCCGGCTCGCGTCTTCGGGCTACGTCGGGACGGCGCTTGCGACCGCGGCGATCGGGCTGACGACGGCGGTCTGGCAGGTCGGGTTGCTGCGGGCGGTGGCGTGGGCCTCACGGGGCTTGCGGTCCCCGGCTCGGGACATGGTCCTCACCACGTTGGCCCGCAAGGATCGTTACGGCCGTGCGTTCGCGGTGGAGCGGGCGGGGGACAACCTCGGCGCGGTGCTGGGCCCGCTCGCGGCGGCGCTGCTCGTGGGTGTGGTGGGCACGCGGCCGGCGATCCTGCTGTCCGTGTTCCCTGGTCTGCTGGCCGCAGTGGCGATCGTCGTCGCCGCCCGACAGGCCCGTACGTCCCTGTCCGAGCCACAGACGCGTCACAGGATCGGGCTGAACCTGCGCGCCCTGGTCCAGGCCGGGGTGGTCCGGACCCTGCTGCCCGTCGCGGCCTTCGAGCTGGGCAACGTCGCGACCACCCTGCTGATCCTGCGGGCCACCGGGCTGCTGGAGACGTCAGCGTCGGGGGGAACCGCACGTTCGGTCGCGGCGGCTACGAGCCTGGCGGTGCTGCTCTACGCGGGGCACAACGTGGTCGCGGCGGGCACCGCGCTCGTGGCGGGTCCGGCGGTGGACCGCGCGGACCCGCGGTGGACGCTGGCCGGCGGGGCTACGGTGTACGTGCTCGGGTACGGCCTGCTCGCCGTCGGACCGCACGGCTGGCCGACCCTGCTGATTGCCTTCGTCTTCGCCGGTGCCGGCATCGGCCTCGCCGAGACTGCCGAGTCGACGCTGCTGGCGCAGTCGCTGCCCGACGACCTGCGCCCGCACGGTTTCGGGCTGCTCGGCTTGGTGCAGGCCTTCGCCGACCTCGGCTCGACGGTCGTCGTCGGCGCCCTCTGGGCCGCGTTCTCCGCCAGCGTCGGCTTCTCCTACGCAGCCGCGTGGATGCTGCTGTCCGTGGTCCTCTGCCTCGCGCTGGTGCGGCGACGCGGCGCCGGCGGCGAGACAGAGGCGGCGACGTGACCGGGCTGGACGAGGCGGTCGCGCGCCTGGCTGCGCTCGCCCCGCCGTCGCGTGCGGCCGCTGCGGCGGCGCTGCAGCGGCGCGTCGCCGTCCCGCGCCTGCGGGTGCTGGTCGCGGGGGAGGCGAAGCGGGGCAAGAGCACGCTGGTCAACCGGTTGATCGGGATGGACCTGCTGCCCACCGGGGCCGTTCCCGTCACGGCGGTCGCCACGACCGTGGTCCCCGACGATCGCTCCGCCGCAGGGTTCCTGGACGTCGAGCTCGTCGACGGGCGACGTGAGCGCCGCCCGGTGAGCGACCTGGCTGGGCTGGTCACCGAGGGCCGCAACCCGGGGAACGTCTTGGGCGTCCGGGAGGTGCGGGTCGTGGTGGCCTCGACCGGGCTGCCGGGACTGGTCGAGCTCGTGGACACGCCCGGCACCGGCTCGGTCTGGCAGCACAACACCCTGGCGGCGCGGGCGGCGTACGCGACGCTGGACGCTGTCGTGGTCGTCCTGACCGCCGACCCCCCGGCTTCTGCCGCCGACCGAGAGCTGCTCGAGACCCTCGGGTCGGTCTCGGTGCGCACGTTCGTCGTCGTCAACAAGCTGGACCAGGTCCGGCCCGAGGACCAGGCCGAGATCGAGGCTTTCACCCGGCGGGTCTGCACCGCTGCCGGGGTCGGCCTCGAGCAGGTCTGGTTCGGCTCCGCCCGCGAGCAGGACGCCGGGTTTCGCTCCTTCCGCGAGACGTTCGTGCGTTACGTGACGGAACGTGCTCGCGCCGATGCCGAGCAGGCTCTGGTCTCGCACGCTCGGCAGCTGCAGCGTGCGCTGGCGGACGACGCACGGCTCGAGCGCGGCGTCCTCGACGCGGCGCTGTCCGACGGCGTCGGGCGGGTGCAAGAGCTGGCCACCCGGGTCGACGCCGTCGCGGCCGACGCGACCCGGCTCGACGCGGAGTGCGAGGTCACCGAGCGCGGGCTGCGCCACGACCTGGACCAGGCTGCGACGTCGCTGACCGGGTCCTTGGTCGCTGAGCTCACGGCCGCAGTCGCCTCGCTCGGCAGTGCCGAGGAGGGCCGCCGCCTCGTGGAGGCGCGCACCACTCCTGCCGTGCAGGCCTGGCAGCGGGTGCAGCACGCGTCGATCGAGAACCGCCTGACGGTGCTGCGACGCACCGTCGCCGAGCGGGTCGCAGCCCAGGTCGGCCAGATGTCGTCCGATGCGCTCGAGCTGCTCGGCGTGCGCCTCGACGCCGTACCGCCGAGCTTCGCCCTCGCGCCGGCGCCGGAGGCGAGGTTCGACTACGAGCCCGGCGCCCGATGGGAAGGCCCGGCGGCCAGCCTGGTGCGCGAGCACGCGCCCGGCGCGGCCGGTCGTGCGCACCGGCGCCTGCTCGCCGAGCTGCCCGGGCTCGTCGACCGGCAGGTCGGGCGTACCCGCGGGGATCTGCAACGTGCGCTCTGCGACGCCGTGCGCCAGCTGCGTCGCCAGCTGGCGACGGATCACCGCGAGCGGCTCGACGAGCTGACGGCCGTCCTCGTGCGGGCACGCGACACCGAAGTCGGCCGTGACGAGTCCGGCGCGCCCCGCCGGTCACAGCTGGCTGTACGCCTCGCGGCGCTGTCCGAGGTCGGTGGACGGTTGACCGAGATCGCTCAGGGGCTGACCGGTGACGGGTCGTCGGCAGCGCCCGGTCCAGGAGAACCTCCAGCGGGACCTCCAGCGGGACCTCGAGCAGAGTCCTCGGGCCAGGGACCCATCCGCGCGTAGAGGTCGTCGGCGAAGCTGGTCCGTAGCGGCGGGCCCGGCAGCAACTGGAACGTCCGCCGACCGTCGTCCGCGCGACCCGCCCGCAGGAAGAGACGGTCCGGACCCCCGCCCAGCTTCGCGGCGAGGGCGTACTGGTGCGTCACCAGCACCACCTGCACGCCGGCGGCGACCAGGCCGTCGACTGCCTCCACGCCCAGATCGGCCGCCTCGGACTCGTTGGTCGACGCGAGGGTCTCGTTGAGCAGCACCAGCCCGTCGGGACGCAGGGCGACGACGATCCTGCGCAGTCGCACGAGCTCGTCGTCGAGGCGTCCGCTCGCCATCGTCGCGTCCTCCTCCCGGACGAAGTGGGTGAAGATCCCGCTACGCACGCTGCTTGTCCAGTCCGACCCGCAGACGAACATCCCGCTCTGGGCCATCAACGTCGCCACCCCGACCGCGCGCAGGAAGGTCGACTTGCCGCCGGAGTTCGCCCCGGTCAGCACCACCGCCGCCCGGTCGTCGGCCTCGAGGTCGTTGCCGACGGCTGTGGCTGTGGGGTGGCGTAGCAGCAACCCGGGGTCGTAGAGCCCGTGAGCGTTCCACTGGCCCGTGCCGGGCGGAGCCAGGTCGGGCCTGCACGTCACGCCGCCCGCCTCGGTCAGCTGCCGGCGGAGGTTGAGGCAGCCGAGGTAGAAGGCGAGCTCGGTCCGCAGGCCGCGGAAGAAGGACTTGACGTCCTCCTGCGCCTGCGAGGCGGCGGGTGCGAGGGGCACCAGGGCCCGGTCACGCAGGTCGCTCAGCAGCTGCGAACCTGCTTCGTCGCGTGCGGCCAGCTCGAACGACAGCGACGGGTGGTCGCCCAGGCCGAGCCGGTCGACCAGGTGCTGCTTGGCGGGCGGGTGCAGGACGTCGCCGACGCCGGCGAGGCCGGTGCCGAGCCGCTTGCCCACCACCATGCCTCCAGGGAAGGCGAGCCGACGCAGCTGGGTGTCGAGGTCGGCGAAGCAGGCGTCGTCCAGCTCGGTGACGAGATCGGTGAAGAGCCGGTGCAGCCCGCTGCCGTGCCGGCTCTGCGAGGGCAGCGAGCCAGCGAGAGCAGCCGTCGCGACGTCGGCCACGACCCGTAGGTGCGGCAGCAGCGTCGCGATCACCTCGGTCGAGTCGCGGACGACCATTTCCGGGGTCCGGCGCAGGAACCCGGGGTAGAGGTGGCGCAGCGACTCCAGCGCCTCGCCGGCCACCACGTAGAGCCGGCGGACCACGTCCTCGCGCTGCTCGCAGTCGGCCGCCACCTCCTGTCGGTAGACGATCGAACCCGGTGCGTTCAGCGGTGCCAGCAGGACCTGTGTCGCGACACGGCGGATCAGCGCGTCGCCGTCGGCCATGGCGTCCAGGACCGGATCGAGCTGCAGGTCGACCACCAGGTCCGGCGCGGGCCAGGGCGGGTCGGCGTCCAGGTCCAGCTGGTGATCGGGGGACAGCAGCCGCACCCTCATCGTTCCTCCGATCCCTTCCGCGTGTCCGGGTCGTGCCCGGCGGTGATGCAGGCCAGCACGTCTTGTCGCAGGAGCCCGTGCCGTCGGGCCAGGGCCAGGGCGTAGCTGTGGCCGTCGGGACGGCGCCGTCGCACGTGGAAGGTCCGACGCACCTCGGTGTCTTCGCTCACCTCGGCGACGAGGCTGACCATGGCCGGGCCGAGCCGGGCCAGCCGCTCCACGAACGTCACCCAGACCGTTAGTGCCCCGGTGCGGGCGAGCTGGTCGACGACCCGCCGGCCGAGGAGCTCGGCGTCTTCGAGGCTGGTCGAGGAGAACATCTCGTTGACGAGCACCACCGAACCTGGGCCGCACCGGTCCAGCACGGTACGGATCCGCCGCAGGTCGTCCTCGAGCTGTCCGCCCGGGTCCGCCGCGTCCTCGGTCCGCTCGAAGTGCGTGTCGATGCTCGTCGCCAGCCGGAGCCGCGCAGCGGTGCCCGGGACCGGGCAACCCAGACCGGTCAGGTGGAACAGCTGTCCGACGGCGCGGCAGAAGGTGGTCTTGCCGCCCTGGTTCGGTCCCGTGACGACCAGGACGCGCTCGGCCCCGGAACGCGCCACGTCGTTGGGCACCAGCGCTCCCGGTCCGCTACGCAGAGCCAGGGCCACGTCGACGAAGCCACGTGCCTCCTCCTGGTCGGGATCGACCTCGACCCGGGGGTGGCAGAACGGCACCCCGTGCGCGCTCAAGGCGGCCATCAGGTCGAGGTGGCGCAGGTAGAACTGGATCTCGGTCGCGAACCGGAGCAGCACGGGGTCGCGGAAGTCGGCGTGCTCGCTCCGGAACCGTGCGAGCTCGGCGAACGGAGCGGGGTCCAGCCGCGCCACCAGGCCGAGGATCTTCGACTCCACGTGGTTGGCCTGCAGCTGTTGCGGCGCGGACGCTGCTCGTACCTGGGGTGCAGGGCCCTGGCGCAGCCGGGCGAAGGAGCGCGTCACCTCGGCGCTGAAGTCGTCGTCCCCGGCGTCGTCCAGGCTCACCGTGACCCGCGCGCCCTGGATCCGCACCTGGTAGCGCACGGTACCGAGCGCCGATCGCGCAGCGTCGGCGTCGGTGTGCAGGCGCCGGTGGGCTGTCCCGTCGACGAGGGCGACGACGTGCCGGGCGATCGCGCCGAGGGCGGATCTGAGACCTGGGCGGTCACGCAGCAGGCGGTCCAGATCAGCGACGCAGGCCAGGTCACGCTGGGCCGCCTCGAGGAACCACCCGTCGCGCTCACGCGGGTACGAGGGTCCGGACGCGACCTCGAGGGCCTGCTGCACCGGCTTCTGCGCGTCGACGAACCGTCGGAGACCGGCCACGAGGTCGGCGTCCCGCTCGAGGTCGGCGAACACGTGGAGTCGAGCCTCGACGGAGGCGACCGTGGTGAGCCGCTGCCGGAACACCGACCGCAGGTCGACCTGGCCGGCCGGGTTCAGGAAGTCGGCGACCTGGTCGAGGTGCAGGTCGCCGAAGCAGGACGGGTCCTCGACCTGGGCGGGCTGGTCCGGCTCCTCCTCCCCCGGGAAGAGGACGCTCGGCCCGGGGGTCACCGAGCGACCCCGTGTCCGGTGGCCAGACCGGCCCCGGCGAGGGCAGCAGACCCGACCACCGTGGCAAGGGCGTGTGCGGTGCCCGCCATCCAGCGCCGCTCCGTCACAAGCGGGCCCCGATCAAGTTCCGGTGCCAGCCCTTCCTGGGGGCAGCGGCAGTTCCGGCCCCGCGTGGGACGGTCAGCGACAGATGCGGCAGGAAGGCGCACGACAGGCTCCAGACGATCGACGTCGGGAGGAGTCATCAGCCAATCTGGCGGTTCGGAGCGAGAACGCCCCAGGCGGAATCCATCGCCGTCCTTGAGGCTACCCCTGCTCGTGCCGTGGGGCGCGCCGGGCGACGATGTCTGCCTCGGAGGCGTGGCACTCCACGGGGACGAGGTACTCACCCCTAGCGACGCCAGCGCGGGAAGTCACCTCAGGCCCCGAGGCAAGACCCCGGCCGTGAACGTCGTTCATCGCCGGTAGGGCAGGTCGGGGTTCTGTGCGGCGATTTCGAGGAGGCGGTTGTACTTGGCCACGCGTTCGCCGCGGGCGGGGGCGCCGGACTTGATCTGGCCGCAGCCGGAGCCGACGGCGAGGTCGGCGATGAAGCTGTCCTCGGTCTCGCCGGAGCGGTGGGAGATCATCGCGGCGTAGCCGGCGTCGCGGCAGACGGTGAGCGCTTCGAGGGTCTCGGTGACGGTGCCGATCTGGTTGACCTTGATGAGCGCGGCGTTGGCGACGCCTCGACGGACGGCTTCGGCGATGATCGTGGGGTTGGTGACGAAGTTGTCGTCGCCGACGAGCTGGATCTTGGCGCCGAGGGTCTGCGTGAGGCGGACCCAGCCGTCGTCGTCATCTTCGGCCAGTCCGTCCTCGATGCTCCAGATGGGGAACTGGGCGACGACGCTCGCGTAGTAGCCGATCATGTCGTCGCTGCTGAGGGTCTGGCCGGCGACGTGGTAGCTGCCGTCGCGGTAGAACTCGCTGGCCGCCGGGTCGAGCGCGATGGCGACGCCGTCGGTGCCGGGGGTGTAGCCGGCGTCGGTGATGGCGGCGACGATGGTCTCCAGGACCTCCTCGGGCCGGTCGAGGTCGGGTGCGAAGCCGCCCTCGTCGCCGAGCCCAGTCGCGTGGCCGGCCTTGCCGAGCCGCGCTTTCAAGGCGGCGTAGACCTCGGCGCCGGCGCGGACGGCCTCGGCGTAGCTGGGCAGTCCGAGAGGGGCGAGCATGAACTCTTGGAAGTCGAGCTTGTTCGGGGCGTGCGCGCCGCCGTTGACCACGTTGAAGTGCGGTGCGGGCAGGGCCGGCGTCACCCCGGCGGGGGTGAGGTACTGCCACAGGGCGAGGTCGGCGGTGGCGGCGAAGGCGCGGGCGGCGGCCATGGAGACCCCGATGATCGCGTTCGCGCCCAGGGCGGACTTGTTGTCGGTGCCGTCCAGCGCGATCAGTGTCTGGTCGAGCTGGGCGAGGTCGCTGAACTCCTGCCCGGCGAGGGCGTCGTTGATCGCACCGTTGACGTTGGCGGTGGCGGTGAGGACGCCGGCGCCGCCGTACCGGGCGGGGTCGCGGTCACGCAGCTCGACGGCCTCGCCCGAGCCGGTCGACGCCCCGGACGGGACTCCCGCGCGGAAGGACGCGCCCTTCGAGGTCGTCACGGTGGTGGCCAGGGTGGGTCGACCGCGCGAGTCGAGGATCTCGAGGGCCTGCACTGATCGGACGGTGATGCTCAAGGTCTCTCCTTCTGTGATGTGCGGTGTCCTGCCGTGCACCGCGTCCCGGGCGGCTGCCGCGAAAGCGTCGGATGCCGGCGAAGAGGATCAGACCGAGATTGATGTGAAACTCCGGCCGCTGGCGGGAGCGCCTCTGACAAGCCCGGGACGCGCTCTCAGCATCCACGGTGCGCAGTCCGTCGAGCCAGTGGGGTTGCCGCGCCGCCTCACCGGTCCTGCTGCATCGAATGCATCGAAGCATCGCCGGCTGTGCGGGCGAGACCGGGAAAAGGACTTCCGTCGCTGCGGCGGGAATGGGCTACATTGATGGTGGTGATGGATTCCGCCTGAGGCCTCGGCCTCGAACCGCCGTGTGGCTGATGACTCCTGGGACGAAGTTCTGTCTTAGGAGCGTGCTGTGCTCATCGGCGAGATGTCCGTCCTTTCGATCCCTCCCACGCACCGGGTGTTCCTGGTACGCCATGGGCGGACGCCGCTGAACGCGGAGGGCCGGCTGCGTGGGCACCTCAACCCGGCCCTCGACGAGGTCGGCCGCAGCGAGATCCTGGCTCTGGCGGCTGTGCTGGCCGGTCAGCACGTCGTGAAGATCGTGACCAGTCCGCTGTTGCGCGCGCTGCAGACCGCCGAGGCGGTCGCTGGAGCCACCGGCGCGCCGACCGCGGCGAACGCTGCCCTGGTGGACCGGAACTGGGGCGAGTGGTCCGGGCAGCCGGAAGCGACGGTGGCTGAGCGGTGGGGGAGCGTCGACCGGGCTCCCGGGGTCGAGAGTGTCGCGTCGGTCCGGCGCCGCAGCCGGACCGTGCTCGACGCCCAGGTGCCGCTGCTCGACGAGGGCAACGTGGTGATCATCACCCACGACGCCGTCCTGCGGGTGCTGCTCGACGACCTCGGCGTCCCGCTCCCCGACGACGCCAACCGGCTGCCGACAGGCTCGTGGAGCCTGCTCTCCCGCGGGCGCCGGCACTGGAGCGTGGAGCTGGTCGGCGAGCGACCGACGCCACGACCGTGCATCGACAAGCTGCAGCTCGAAGGAGATCGATCATGAACGACCACCAGCAGGCCCGGTCCATCATCGTGGGGGTGGTGCCGGGCCAGCCCGACGCGGTGCTCTTGCAGGCGGCTCGGTTCGCCCGCCGGTTCGACGCCACCCTCGTCTGCGCCAACGTCGACCTGATGTGCTACGTCGTCCACGAGCACCCCGACGGGTCGGTCGACGCCAGGCAGATCGACCCGGATATGGCCGACATCACCGCGCCCAGCTTCGACAGCGGCCTCGCCGACCACATCCGCCGGGTGCTTCGCGGCGAGCAGGTCGAGGTGACGTTCCGCCAGCTCGCGGGCGACAGCGCCGATGCGCTCGGGCGGCTGGCGGAGACCCTGCAGGCCGAGATGATCGTGGTCGGCACCCGAAAGCAGGGCATCGGCGCAAGTGTCCGGGAGTACTTCGGCGGTTCGGTGGCGGTGCACCTGGTGCACCGGCAGAACCGGTGCGTGGTGGTGGTCCCGATCGCCCCGGTCCCGGCCGGTCAGCGGCTTCCGTGGGAAGAGGTGGGCGTCTCGTGAGACCGGAGCGCGACGTCGTCGACAGGCCAGAAGCCCGTTCGCCCGATCGGCAGCTGGGCGTCGACAGCGACATCGAGACCAGCGAGGACCGTTCGGGTGCGGCGAGACCGGTGCACCTCAGCTGGACCAACATCGGTCTCGTCGCCGCAGGCGGGGCCGTCGGCACCGGCGTGCGGTACCTCATCAGCGCAGCCTTCCCCCAGGTCCACGGCATACCGGTGGCCACGCTGGGTATCAACGTCGTGGGTGCCTTCCTGCTCGGGGCGCTGCTCGAGGCCGTGGCGATGCGCGGCGTGGACGCGGGCCGCCGCCGCGCGGTCCGGCTGCTCGCCGGCACCGGCGCCCTCGGCGGCTTCACCACCTACAGCACCCTGGCCAACGACACCGCCACCCTGATGGTCGTCGCACCGGTCCACGCGGTCGGCTACGCCCTCGCCACCGTTGTCGGCGGGGCCGCCGCCGCGCTTGCCGGCATCGTGCTGGCCCGGCGCCTCTCGACCGCCGACGGCAAGGACGGTGCCTGATGGATGCTGCCGTGACCCTCGTCCTGGTCTGCGCGGCCGGCGCCGTCGGCGCGGCTCTCCGGTTCGTGGTCGACGGGACCATCCGAGCCCGGGCCAAGATGAGGTTCCCGCTCGCGACCACCGTGATCAACGTGACCGGGTCGCTGCTCCTCGGCGCGCTGACCGGGCTCGCCCTCGGCCACGGCGTCCCGCAGCTGTGGCACGCCGTCGTAGGAACCGGGTTGCTCGGCGGCTACACCACGTTCAGCACCGCCAGCTTCGAGACCATCCGGCTCGCCGAAGACCGCCGCTACGTGGCCGCCCTCCTCAACGGGGCCGGGATGCTCGTCCTCGCCGTGGCCGCCGCAGCCGCCGGCGTCGCCATCGGGCTCCGGGTATGAGCACCGTGCCGAACCGGGATCGAGCCGCTGCGTCGACGTCCGTCCGCACCAGGCGGGATCGACGTGGCAGCAACCGACCGAGCACGTGACCGACCGTCGTGCGCTTCTACCGAAAAGTCTGGACCTGGACGGCCTGCCTGCTGGGCGCCCTCGGAGCCCTCGTCGGACTCTTGAACGCTCACACCCCCGATGTTGCTGGGGTGATCGGCGTCGCGGTAGCCGCCGGCTGCGTCGCCGCCCTGATCGGTCGCCCCGAATCGTCACGCTGGGGCGAGGCCCGACGCACGGTCACGACGGGTGCGGTGACAGCAGCGTCCGGGGTGTCCCTTCTCGGTCTGCTGCAGATGTTCAGCCCCGGAGCCCTCGCGGCAGTCGTCGCGCTGGCCGCGGCGTCGTCACCGGCCCTGCACCAGTACCTGGCGACGTCGCTTCGGTACCGACGGTGGCGGCTCCCTGAGATCGAGCCGCACAACTCGCCTGAGGGCGACGGGCTGGAGCGGCCGCAGCCGTCCCTACCGTCCGCGCCCGTACGGTCGCTCAGCACTGCAGAGCTCTGCCTGGCCTGGCGGACCAGCCACCCCGCGTTGTGCCGCGCGAGGCGCCGCGGCGACCTTCCGGCGCAGGCTCGACTCGTCGCCCTCAGGCAGGCCTACCTCGACGAGCTCGAACGCCGCGACCCAGCCGGCTTCGCCGAGTGGCTGGCACACGACGCCCGACCGACCGGCGACCCCCGCAGCTACCTCAACAATCCCTCAGATCGGTCTTCGGACTGACGTCGCGACCCGGAGCCCAAGACCTCAGCCCAAGACCCCAGCCCTGCCGCGACGAGCGTGGTCGAACCGCGCCCCCGTCAGATCTCCAGCTGGGCGGGCGTCGTGCCTGCGGCTACCGGCAGGACTTCGGGGACAGCCGGTCGAGGCGTGCCACGGTGGCTGAGCTGGTCGGGGTGTAGACGACCACGAACAGGTCGCGTTGGTCGGCGGCGGCGAGCCGGTGGTGCTCGAACTCCAGCTCGCCCTCGGCGGTCAGGAAGCTGCGCCGTCGGGAGGTGAAGCCCTCGATGTTGTGCTGTGACCAGGCCTCGCGGAACGGCGCGCTGTGCTGCTGCAGCCGGGCGACCAGTCGTAGGCAGTCGGGCTGGTTGAGCCGCGGACCGGCTTCTGCACGGAACTCGGCCAGGAACCGCCGGCTGGTGACCTCCCAGTCCGGCAGCAGCCCCTGGACGAAGGGGTCGGTGAACACGACCCAGAGCAGGTTGCGGTCCTGCTCGGGCAGTGTCGCGACGGGCGGGTAGAGGGCGGCGTAGGCGGCGTTCCAGCCGCTGATCGTCCAGTCTGCGCCGATCGCGAAGGCCGGCGAGCCGACCAACGCGTCGAGCAGGTGCTGGATGTGCTGAACACCCGGAGCGGGCGTCGGTCCCACTACCGGACCGGGAGCGAAGCCCGCGACGGACAGTAGGTACGTGCGTTCCGCCGTGGTCAGCCGCAAGGCGTTGGCCAGCGCCTCGAGGACCTGCCGGGAGGGTTGCACGTCTCGGGCTTGCTCGAGCCAGGTGTACCAGGTGACGCTCACGCCGGACAGCGCCGCGACCTCCTCGCGCCGCAGGCCCGCGGTCCGGCGCCGACCGCCCTCGGGCAGGCCGAGCGAGACCCGGTCGAGCTGGGTCCGACGGGCCCGCAGGAAGGCCGCCAGCTCCGTCCGTGCGCCGGGATCCGCCACGCTCGAATCCTAGTAGTCCCACTACTAGCATCAACGCCGTCTTCCTCGTAGCGGTGGCACCGCCGAGGATCGGGACATGCCTGCTCTGCGTTCCCGCACCGTCACCCACGGCCGCAACATGGCCGGCGCCCGAGCCCTGATGCGCGCCTCGGGCGTCGCAGGCGCCGACATCGGCAAGCCGGTGATCGCCGTGGCCAACTCCTTCACCGAGTTCGTCCCCGGCCACACCCATCTGCAGCCGGTCGGACGCATCGTCTCCGCTGCCATCGCCGAGGCGGGCGCCATCCCGCGCGAGTTCAACACCATCGCCGTCGACGACGGCATCGCCATGGGCCACGGCGGGATGCTCTACAGCCTGCCCTCGCGGGAGCTGATCGCGGACTCGGTGGAGTACATGGTGCAGGCGCACTGCGCCGACGCCCTGGTCTGCATCTCCAACTGCGACAAGATCACCCCGGGCATGCTGATGGCCGCGCTGCGCCTGAACATCCCGACCGTCTTCGTCTCCGGCGGCCCGATGGAGGGTGGCACGGCCACGCTCGTCGACGGCACCGTCCGTACCGGCCTCAACCTCGTGACAGCGATCGCGGACGCGGTGGCCGACGACGTCTCCGACGTCGACCTCGCACGGATCGAGGAGGCCGCCTGCCCGACCTGCGGCTCGTGCTCGGGCATGTTCACGGCGAACTCCATGAACTGCCTGGTAGAGGCGATGGGCCTTGCGCTGCCCGGCAACGGTTCCGTGCTTGCCACCCACACCGCCCGCCGGGCGCTGTACGAGCGGGCCGGGCGGACCGTCGTCGACCTGGTCCGGCGCTGCTACGACGAGGACGACGCCTCGGTGTTGCCTCGCTCGATCGCCGGCCACCCAGCCTTCGACAACGCCATGGCGCTGGACGTGGCCATGGGCGGCTCGACGAACACGATCCTGCACCTGCTGGCCGCCGCGCACGAGGCCGAGCTCGACTACGGGCTGCCCGACATCGAGGCGTTGTCCGCGCGGATTCCCTACCTGGCCAAGGTGGCCCCGAACGGGCGGCACCTGATGGAGGACGTGCACCGGGCGGGTGGGGTCCCGGCGATCCTCGGTGAGCTCTACCGAGCCGGTTTGTTGCACGACGACGTGCACGCCGTACACGCGCCGAGCATCAAGGCCTGGCTGGAGGACTGGGACGTCCGGGGCGGGTCCGTCACCGGGGAGGCGCTCGAGCTCTGGCACGCCGCACCCAGCGGGCGGCGCTCTGCCCAAGCCTGCTCCCAGTCCGCGCGGTGGGCCGAGCTCGACACCGACGCGGCCGGCGGCTGCATCCGCGATGTCGACCACGCCTATAGCCGCGACGGTGGCCTCGCCGTGCTGCGGGGCAACCTCGCTCCCGACGGCGGCATCGTCAAGACCGCCGGGGTCGACGAGTCAATCTGGACGTTCGAGGGGCCGGCCGTGGTCTGCGAGTCGCAAGACGACGCGGTCGAGGCCATCCTCAGCGGCCGGGTCCGGCCCAGCGACGTCGTGGTGATCCGGTACGAGGGACCGCGCGGCGGACCTGGCATGCAGGAGATGCTCTACCCGACCTCGTACCTCAAGGGTCGCGGCCTGGGAACCGTGTGCGCGCTGGTCACCGACGGACGGTTCTCGGGCGGCACGTCCGGGCTGTCGGTCGGGCACGTCTCACCGGAGGCCGCCGCAGGCGGCACGATCGCCCTAGTCGCTGACGGCGACCTCATCCGCATCGACATCGCCACCCGGACGTTGCAGCTGCTGGTCCCCGACGACGTGCTCCGCGACCGGCGGCGGGCGCTCGGCGGCAGGTACGCCCCCGCTGCTCGGACCCGGGTCGTCTCCGGTGCCCTCCGGGCGTACGCCTCGACGACCAGCAGTGCCGACCGTGGAGCGGTGCGGATCCTGCCCGAGTGAGGCTGAGTGAAATGTCCTCGAGGCTGAAACGCCCGAATCTGAAGTGCTTGCCGCATTGCGCCGCGTGGCGCAAGTGTTCGTGATGAGAGTCGGGTCGATCAGCTCGGCAAGGAGCTCGCGTGCTTGCGCACAAGACCGGGATGCGGTGAACCCGAATCCGCCCGTCGACTCCGACGCCGCCTGGTCATTCATCAAGTGCGCGGCTCCCCAACGTCGCATATACGTCGAGCACGACCGTCGCGCAGAGGTCTCCCTGCGGCGGGCCACACTGGATCCCGTCGTTCCTGAGCCTGTCCGACGTCATGGTTGTCTCGGGAGCGGCTGCTGCTGGGGGGAGGAGGAGACGCTGAGGAGAAGACCATGGAGGGTGCGGCGACGACAACGAGGCGGTAGGTAGTCCCACGCGCCGCCGCTGTCCGGTATCACCGAACTTGGCAGTGCCCCGACGCTCGGATGACAAGTTGCTGGCGATCCCGAGGGCCGATCTGCGCCAATGATCTTGGCAGTAGCCGGATTCTGTGTCACTCGAGTTGTTGCTCCTATCGTTTGTAAAGCCCCTTCTTGAGCTGATTGGGGGAGCGGCGGCTGGGTCAGGCGGCTTGGAGCCAGTCGCGGTAGTGGGTGGTGAGGTCGTGGTCGCGGCGCAGTCCGCGTTCGAGGTTGGACAGGACCGAGGGCCAGGTCCCGAGCTGGCGGGCGGCGTCGCGCAGGGTGATGTTCTTGGCCTGTCGGGCGGGGCGGAGGTCGTTGAAGACGGCGACCGGGCAGTCGCGGACGAGCAGGCGGTAGACCTCGCGGGCGACGGCACGTTTCAGCATCCGACGGATCTCGCGGGGGGTGCGGCCGCGTTCGGTTTGACGCGCGACGTAGGCCTTCGTCGGCGCGTGGTGCTGGCCACGGTTGAGCACGATGCGGTGCAGGGCGGCGTTGGCCTGGCGGTCGCCACCACGAGAGAGCCGGTGACGGTGGGTCTTGCCTGACGACGCTGGGACCGGTGCGACGCCGCAGAGTGCCGCGAATGAGGCTTCCGAAGACAGCCGTTCGGGGTTGTTCCCGGCGGTGATCAGCAGCTGCGCGGCGACGTCGGGACCGACGCCGTAAGCCTCTCGCAGGGCAGGCCTGGCGGCGGTGACGAGGGTGTCGAGGTGGGCGGTCAGCGCAGCGATCTCCTCGGTGAGGTCGCGGTGGCGCCGGGCGAGTGACTTCAGCGCGGTGAGCACGGCGGTGCTGGTGGGGTCGCTGACCAGGTCGGGGCGGACGCGGCGCAGGGCGTCGACGAGCCGGTCGGTGTTCAGCCCGCGGTAGCGGCTGCGCACGTCGTCGGGCGCCATCACCAGAACGGCCTTGAGCTGGTTGCCGGCGGCGGTGCGGGCCTTGACCGCGGAGCGTCGGGCCAGGTTCAGCGCCCGCAGCGCGTCGACCTCGGTGCCCTTGATCGGGCTCGTCCGACCGGCCAGCACGGACCGGGCTGCGTGGTAGGCGTCCATCTGGTCGGTCTTCCCGGCTCGGCGCCGGTCTGAGCGGGTGGGGCGTTCGACCTCGACGACGTCCAGGCCGGCAACGGCCAGGGCGCGGGTGATCCCGGCACCGTAACCAGCGGCGCCCTCGACGCCGACCCGCTCGATCGTGCCGCTCGAGGTGAGGAACGCGATCGCTGCCTGGTAGCCGTCGGGATCGGTGCGGAACTCGGCGTCACCCACCGGTTTCCCGAGGGTTGTGACGACGGCGACGTGGATGGTGTCAGCGTGCGGGTCGATACCGCCGACCAGACGGGTAGAAGGGTTTCCTGCTGCCATGCTGGAGCCAGCCTCTCTGCTGAACCGGACAGGTGAAGCGTCGGCCGATCCCGGGCAGACAAGACATTGATGGGGCTCTGCCAAGCTCCTGACTTGTTCTGATGGGTCTAGGCACCCTCGACTCGTCGTGGTGTGCTGAGGGTGTCGGCGGGACTGGCTCGCAGTGCTCCTTGCCGCCTCTTGGGGTTGGCTCTCTAATAGCCTGCCGATCCCGCTGACACCCGGCCGTGGTGTGGCTCAGCAGAGGCATGAGACGTCTTGAAGTCAGGTTGCCCATCGCGGACTCCCACACCCCGCGACCTGGAAGGCCCGACGTGATCACGATCGGCATCGACCCTCACAAGTCCACCCTCACCGCGGGTCGGACTCGGCCCCGACGGTGACGCATTGACCAACGTCCGGCTGCCGGTGAACACGGCCACCCTTGAGGAGCTGCTGGTCTTCGCCCGGGCCTGGCCGGACCGACGGTGGGCGGTCGAGGGGGCCACTGGTCTCGGCTTGGGGATCGCGCAGCGGCTGCTGGCCCACGGTGAGGACGTCGTCGACGTGCCCGCGACCCTGGCCGCTCGGGCCCGGGTGCTCTCGACCGGGCACGGCCGTAAGACCGACGTGCACGACGCCATCGCGGTCGCGCTCGTCGCGCAGCACCACCGCCGGCTGCGCCCCGTGCAGCCCGAGGACCTGAGCAGCGTGATCCGCCTGGTCAGCGACCACCGCGACGACCTGGTCCACGAGCACACCAGCGGACTGAACCGGCTGCACCGGCTGCTCCGCGAGCTGATCCCCGGCGGCGCCCCCACCGGCACGTCCAGCCACCAAGCCGCCGCGCTGCTCGGCAAGGTCCGGCCCACCACCGCGACCGACACCGCCCGCAAGCAGCTCGCCCGAGATCTGCTCGGCGGCCTGCAGGGCCTGGAGGCCCGGATCAAGACCTTGACCGACCAGATCGCCACGCTGGTCGCTCAGTCCGGCACCAGCCTGACCGAAATCTCCGGCGTCGGCTCGGTCGTGGCCGCCAAGATCATCGGCCACACCGGCGACGTGGCCCGGTTCCCCGACACTCACCACTACGCCAGCTTCAACGGCACCGCACCCATCGACGCCTCCAGCGGCGACCACAGCCGGCACCGGCTCAGCCGCCGCGGCGACCGCCAGCTCAACGCCGCGATCCACGTCATCGCGATCTACCAGATCAGCCATCCCGGACCCGGTCGGGAGTACTACCTGAAGAAGCTGGCCCAGTCCAAGACCCCGAAAGAGGCCCGGCGAGCCCTGAAGCGTCGGCTCTCCGACACCGTCTACCGCCGCCTGAGCAACGACCACGAAGCGTCCCAAGCGGGCGCTGCTTGACACAGAGGCGCTATGAGGTCATCCCCGAGATCGGCCGGCGCAGTCCCCGCAGGCCGGACTGAACAACTTGAAGACAGCTCCGAGGAGCGTCAATCAGCGCCTGGGTCACGACCTGCGGGGACGCGTTCCAGTATCAATGTCAGCGCCCGGGTGATCTTCGCGTCCGATACTTGCCACCGCTGTGATCCCGTCCGACGCAGCCCAGGCGGAACGCTCCAGGACACGTCGAGCTGCTTGTGCAGACGGTGGTCGGCAGTTTCGCCGCGGAGTGTGATCGGTCATTGGCGTCGAGCTAAGGAGTCTGGTCACTTTCGAGGACGGCGCAGCTGGGTGCCGTCGGCTGCCTCAGGCGATCGCGACGAGACCGGCGACGCCGAGGGCGTAAAGGACCAGGACGACAAGGGAGTCGACGCCCATCCCGAGGACTCGGCGGCGGGGCCGGAAGAGCAAGCCGAGGAGGTAGACGAGGGTGAGCAGGAGGGCGAGGGCAGTGAGGTAGGTGTCGGCGGCGCTGGCCCGTGGCAGCACGGCTTGCCCGGAGATGACGGTGGCGACGAGGAAGAGCACGGGGAGGAAGGCGTTGCCGCCGAAGATGTCGCTGATGGCGAGGCTGTCGTCGCCCTGCTTGATCGACTGCAGTCCGGTGGCGATCTCGGGCAGCGAGGTGGCGAGGGCGAGGACGGTGGCGCCGAACAGGACGCCGCCGAGCCCGATCTTCGATGCGGCGGCGTCGCCGGCCAGCTCGAGGACCGCGCCGGCGACCAGCGTCGCGAGGGCGGAGACGGCGAACACGACGAGGGCTTTCCTGGTGCTCGAGCGGTGCTGGGGCGGGTTGCGGTGGTGGCCCTTGCTCGGCGGCGGGGAGGTGTCCGGGGCGTGCCCGTCCTCGTGCCAGGGCAGGCCTCGTCCGGCGCGGCGGACCAGCAGCAGCCCGACCAGCCAGATCACCACGATGAGGACGCTGCCCGGGGTGAGCCGGGCGATCAGGAGGCCTTTGGGTAGCTGGGTGCCGGCGACCACGACGGCCAGGACCGCGACCACGACCGCGGCCTCGACGACGAGGGTCAAGGACGCGGCCCGGTAGGTGAGGGGTCGTACGCCTTTGCCGCGTCGGCCGAAGACGTCGAGGACGACGAGGACGACGGTCTGCAGGGCGATCCCGCCCAGGATGTTGCCGACCGCGACCGAGACGTCGCCGGAGGCGGCGGCGCTGACGGTGATGGCGATCTCGGGCAGGTTCGTGGCGACGGCGAGGATGATCAGCCCGCCCAGGGCGCTGCCGAGGTGGAAGTGCGCATCGATGACGTCGGTGCTCTTCGACAGCCGGACGCCGGCGACCCACACGACCACCCCGGCGGCGACGAAGATCGCGACGAGGAGCCACAGCGGTAACGAGTCCATCAGTGCTTCACCTGTCGTCGGGGTTGTTTCGCGCCTCCGGTGCGAAGTCGGAGGTCGGAGCCGGTCGGTGCTCGCGGTCGCCTGCGCCGTCGGGGTGGACGAGCACGGGAAGGGTGCGCGCTCACCGGCTGAGCACCAGTCCGAGCGCGAGGCCGCCGCCGGCGAGACCGACCGCGGTGACGGCCGTGCCCAGCGCGTGCGTCGTGCCCGCGGCCCAGCGTCGTTCCTCCACCAGTCGCGCCACTTCGAAGCTCGCGGTGCTGAAGGTCGTGTAGCCGCCCATCAGCCCGGTGCCGAGGACCAGCTGCCAGCGCGGGTCGACCAGGTGTCCCAGGGTGAGACCGGTGAGCAGGCCGAGCAGCAGCGACCCGGACAGGTTGATGATGGTTGTCGACAGGGGATACGCCGAGCTGAGCCGTTGCCGGAGCACCCCGTCGAGGACGAACCGGGCGGCGGCGCCGACACCTCCGGCAACACAGACGAGTGCGGCGGCCAGGAGCCCGCTCACGCGCCGGTCGCCTGACCGTCGTCCGCCGTGCGCCGTAGTGCGCGGGCCAGCGTGATCCCGCCGATCGAGGCGAGCAGTCCGGCGACGACCGTGCCTCCGGCGTACGCGGCCGCCAGACCGGGACGCCCGTGGCCGAGCAGGGCGGTGTCGGTGGCCAGCGCGCTGTAGGTCGTGAAGCCGCCGAGACCGCCGGTGCCCAGTCCGAGCCGCGCGCGGCGGCTCCAGCGTTCGTCCAGCGCAGGGTCGGCGACCTTCTCCAGCAGCAGGCCGAGCAGGAACGCGCCGACGACGTTGATCGCGAGCGTCACCACCGGGACTCCGCCCCAACGCGGCACCAGGTCCTCGAGCAGCAGCCGCAGGCCGGTGCCTACGGCTCCGCCCATGGCGACGAGGGCGATGTTGCGCGGCGCGAGGTGGACCGGGCGGGCACGTCTCACGCCGCTCTCGGTCGTGGTCTCGGCTGCTTCGACGTCCGGGTCGACCGGGAGCTCGGGGAACGGGTCGACGACGGCCTGCTCGGCTGGGCTGAGCTCGGGGGTCTCGTTCACGGGGCGGGCTCCTCCCACGGTGCTGCGGTGCCGACCGGGGTGGGGTTGACCGGCACCACGACGACCGGGCGGGACTGGCGGTGGGTCAGGTGCGCGGCCACCGACCCGTTGAAGAAGTCGTGCATGCTCGCCCGGACCCCGCCCTCGCGGCTGCCCACCACGATCATCTCGGCTCCGAGGACCTCCGCGAGCCTGGCCAGTGCGGCTCCGACGTCACCGGCGAGGCTGCGGAAGGTGACCTGCACTCCGGCCGCCCGCGCTGCGGTCTGGATCCGGACGGTCAGGTCGTGGTCGAACGATGCGCTGTTCCAGTCGGCACGGTCGGGGTCGACGGGCCGTGACTCCACGGAGCCGTCCGGGTGCTCCTCGACGACGTAGGCCATCGGGTCGACCTGGGCGCACACCAGGAGAGTGCCGGATCGTCGCGCGAGGGACAGGGCGACCTCGAGCACCTCAGGCGGTTGCTGCGGCGTCGTCCCGAGCAGGATCGGGGATACGGGTGGCGCTTCGGCGGTCATCGCGCGTGCCTCCAGACGGGTGAGCGTCCAGGAGTCATCAGCCGTGCGGCGGTTCGAGGTCGCGACCTCCGGCGGAATCCATCGCCGCTGGTGACCGTACTCCGGTCGGTGTGCTCGGGCGACGAGGCCCGGCCGGTCATGCTGCCCGCAGCAGGCGGCCGCGGTAGACCCCTCGGGCCGTACGGACGGCGACGACCAGCCAGGCGGCGACGAGAGCGGTGTAGAAGACGACCGCCAGCACGACGAACAGGTGCAGACCGGTCGCGGCGGCGAGCCCGGAGGTACCGGTGACGACGGTGCCGACGGGGAACGTGAAGGACCACCAGGTGAGGCTGAACGGCAGCCCGGTGCGGGCGGTGCGGACGGTGACGGCGAGGGCGAGGGCGGCCCACAGCATGGCGAAGCCCCACACGGGCAGGCCGTAGACGAGGCCGAGGGCGTGGAACGCGGTCCCGTACGGCGCGGGCAGCAGCTGGGGTGCGGCCTCGCCGAGGTTGTGGCTGGCGGTGATGGACTGGCCGAGGGGGCCGAGGACGATCCACAGGGTCGGGACGGCGGCGGCGGCGCCGATCTTGTGCTGGACGAGGCGGTTCCAGATCAGGGTGATCATGACGAGGCTGGCGATCAGGGTGAGCCCGAACATCGCGTAGCAGGCGACCAGGAGCGTGGCGCGTGCCTGCCCGGCGGGCAGGTGCGGCAGCAGCAGGGTGCCGGTGGCGGCGCTGACCATCGGGGGGACGACGGGCATCAGCCAGCCGCCGAAGGCGGAGTCGGGCTTGACGTCGTGGTCGGTGAAGGCGCGGTAGGGGACCGCGACCGCGGTCCAGAGACCGAGCAGCGTCCCGGCCGTCCAGAGCACGGCGTCGAGGGCGAGTGCGGGCCCGTCGCCGATGACCGGGCGGCCGACGAGCATCGCGCCCGCGCCGACCGTCATCAGGGCCATGGCCGGGGCGCCGTAGAAGTGCGACATCACCGGGTTGGCCAGGTGCGCGCGGGCCCGGTCGGGGTGGCGGACCCAGTGCACCACGGTGGCCGCGGTGACGACGAGCAGGAGCAGCAGGTCGAGCAGCCACACCACGCGGGCGGCCTCGATCAGACCCGGCACGTGGACCGGCAGGGTGGCGGCGGCGTTGGCGACGATCCCGGTCCCCATCACCGACGCGAACCAGTTCGGGGTGATGTGGCCGAAGGTGGGCTGGCCCTCGAGCTCGGCGAGGAACCCCGAGCGGCGCCCGGGGTGGGTCGCGTCCACGGCGATCGGGGCGATCGGGGAGGGGCTGCGCGTCGGTGTCAGGGCCATGGCTCCAGCGTGCTCGGGTCCGGTCGGTCGCAGTAGGGTGCCGTTCCCTGCTGATGCACAGGCGCTGCCTGTGACCGAGGGTAGGGTTCCCCTGTGGCACTGAGCGGGCATCTGCCGGACCTGGACTCGCTGGCCCTGCTGCTGGAGGTGGCGAGGTCGGGCAGCATCGGCGCGGCCGCCCGGGTGCAGGGGGTGAGTCAGCAGTCCGCGTCGGAGCGGCTGACGACCACGGAGCGCCAGGTCGGGGTGCCGCTGCTGAGTCGTGGTGCCCGCGGCACGACCCTGACCGCGTCGGGGACGTTGATGGTGGAGTGGGCCGCCCGGATGCTGCAGGTCGCCGAGGAGGTCGACGCCTCGATCGCGGCGCTGCGCGGCGCGCGTGACCGGGAGCTGAGGATCGTCGCGAGCATGACCGTCGCGGAGCACCTGCTGCCGCGTTGGCTGGTGGCTCTGCGGCAGCAGCAGGCGCACCCCGAGACGCGTGACGGCGCGACCTCGGTGAGCCTGCGGGCCGCGAACTCCGCGGAGGTGCTTCGCGCCGTCGCGGCAGGGGAGGCCGACCTCGGCTTCGTCGAGGGCGCCGAGCGCCCGGCGGGCCTGACCTCGACCGAGATCGGGCGCGACGAGCTGGTGCTGGTCGCTGCCGCCTCGGACCGGTTGGCCCGCCGCCGCACACCGCTGACCCCGGCCCAGGTCGCCGGGCTGGCGCTGACGTCGCGAGAACGCGGGTCCGGCACCCGCGAGGTCGTCGAGCAGGCTCTGGCCACGCACGGGCTGACGACCGCACCACCGGCCGTCGAGGTCACCACCTCCACCGCGGTCCGGGAGACCGTACGAGCCGGCGGTGCACCCGCTTTCCTCAGCCGCCACGCGGCCGAGGCCGACCTCCGCGCCGGCACGCTCGTCCTCGTCAGGACCCGCGACCTCACCGTCAGCCGCCTGCTCCGCGCAGTCTGGGTCGGTGGCGCCGATCCGCCCGCCGGCCCTGTCCGCGACCTGCTCGCCCTGGTGGCGCGCACGCCGTGATCCCCGCCCCAGGCTCGAGCCGCGTGCGGTGCCACAGTGGGAGCCCCGACAGTCAGAGGAGACGGAGTGGTCCGGTGAGCGACGAGCACCTGGGCACGCTGACGCGTGACCTGCTGGCCAACGAACGGACCTATCTGGCGTGGCTGCGGACCGCGGTCAGCCTGATGGTCGTCGGTCTCGCGGTGGCCCGGCTACTCGACCCCGGACACCTCGGGCCGCTGGTCGCCGGGGTGCTGCTCGCGGTCGTGGGCGCGGTCGGGGTGTTCTACGGGACGTGGCGGTTCCGGACGGCCGCGGCGCTGATCGAGCAGGGCGACATCGCCGGTCGCGACAGCAGCCGGGCGATGATGGTCGTGTCGACGGTCCTCGTGGTCTCCGTGGCCGCCGCGCTGGTGCTGCTGATCGCCCTGTGACGAAGGACCAGGAGGACCAGGTACGAGTCGATGGCCAGGACGAGGAGAGGAATCAGCCGATGACCAGCTGGGGCAAGCGCGACGAGATGATCGTGCACGAACGGGACCCGTTCAACGCCGAAGCACCACCGGGGGTGCTGGTCGAGGAGTTCGTGACGCCGGTGAGCACCTTCTACAGCCGCAACCACGGCCCGATCCCCGAGCTCGACCCCGACGCCTGGTCGCTGCGGGTCGACGGTGCGGTGTCGCGGCCGCTGACGCTGACCCTGGCCCAGCTGCAGGCCTTCGACCATGTGACCGTGACCGCGACCCTGCAGTGCGCCGGCAACCGGCGGGCAGACCTGATCAAGGTCCAAGACATCCCGGGTGAGGACCCCTGGGGCCGGGGGGCGACATCGACCGCCGAGTGGACCGGAGCGCGGCTCGGCGACGTCCTCGACGCGGCCGGGCTCGACCCGGCTCCGGGAGCCGGACACGTGGCGTTCGACGCCCCCGACGTGTCCCAGCTCGCGGACCCGCCGCAGCCGTACGGCGGGTCGGTCCCGCTGGCCAAGGCGCGAGGCCCGGAGGTGCTCCTCGCCTGGGCGATGAACGGTGCACCGCTCACGCAGGCCCACGGCGCCCCGGTCCGGGTCGTCGTCCCCGGCTACATCGGCGCTCGCAGCGTGAAGTGGGTTCAACGACTCACGGTCCAGCCCGAGCCGTCCGACAACTACTTCCAAGCCACGGCCTACCGCATCGTTCCGCCCGACGTCGACCCGACGCAGGCCGGTCCCGGCGACGGCATCTCCCTCGGCCCGGTCGTCGTGAACGCCGCCATCCTCGCCCCCTTCGACGGCAGCCGGCTGCCCGCAGGCCGCACCGACATCTCGGGCTACGCCTACGTGGGCGGAGACCGGACCGTCGCCCGGGTCGACCTGTCGACCGACGGCGGCAGCACGTGGGTGCAGGCCGACCTCGGCCGCCGCACCGACCGCTGGGCCTGGACGCTGTGGAGCACCAGCGTCGACCTGGCCGGCGGCCCGCACACCCTCCTCGTCCGGGCCTGGGACGACGCCGGCGCCCAGCAGCCCGAGTCACCCGCGTCGCTGTGGAACCCGAAGGGATATGCCAACACGTCGTGGGACCGCGTCGAGATCGTCGTCGACGCGGCCTGACACGTCTCAGCCGCCGAGGAGCCCGTTCATCTCGGTGATCTCGGCCTTCTGGGTCATGACGATGCTCTGCGCGAGCTTCTTCGCGTCCGGGTTCTGGCCCTGGGCGAGCTCGGTCTGAGCCATGGTGACCGCACCCTGATGGTGCTTGATCATGCCCGTCAGGTAGAGCCTGGCGGCGTCGTCGCCGCTGGCCTGACCGAGGGCGTCCATGTCGGCCTGGCTCATCAGGCCGTCACCGGCGCCCATCCCGCCCATGCCCCCCATCGAGGACGGGCTGGGGTCCTGCCCCCAGCCGGCCAGCCAGCCACTCATCTGGATGATCTCCGGTGCCTGCTCGGCCTTGATCCGGGTGGCCAGCGCGGTGACCTTCGCGTCCACGCCCTGCTTGCTCAGCAGCGTGTCGCTCATCGCGACAGCCTGCGTGTGGTGCGGGATCATCATCGTCGCGAACTGGATGTCCGCGGCACCGTGCTGGCCGACGGCGGGCGTACCCGGACCGGCGGCAGGCGAGGCGGGCGCGCTCGCCGACCCGGTGGGTGCCGCGCTGGCGCCGCCCGGCGCGGTGGCCCCCGTCGAGCAGCCCGCGAGGACCAGGGCGACCAGGGCGCCGGCGAGGGCGAGCTGCGTGCGAGACGTCATGAGGAGCCTTCTTCTGCGGTCGGAGTCGAGTGCGCGCTGTGGTCGTGGGCGCCGTGGTCGTGGGAGCTGTGGTCGTGGTCGGTCATGTCGTCGGGGCCGCCGCCCATCCCCCGCAGCATGGCGGGCCCACCCGTCCGGACGAACCGGACGACCAGGGCGGCGGCGAGGAGCAGGAAGGCGATGTTGAGGTAGGTCGTGTAGTTCCAGGACAGGTGCGTCGTCTCGACCCGCGCAATCCGTTGGCCGGGGACGAGTCCGGTGGACCCGAAGACGATCTCGACGACATAGCCGGCCACGACGCTGGCCACGTAGAGGACGCCCGCGAGCAGGGCAGCCGTCCTGAGGCCGTAGTACTTCCGGTAGATGATCAGCACGGGCAGGATCAGCAGGTCGGCGAAGATGAAGCTGACGACGCCGCCGAAGCTGATGCCGCCGTTCCACAGCACCGCCGCGAGCGGGACGTTGCCGATCGAGCAGACGAAGCTCAGCACGGCGACGACCGGGCCGACGATCGGACCCCACACCTTCGCGAGGAACGGGTGGTCGACGAGGAAGAACGCCCGCCAGAAGCTGTCGGGCACCCAGGCCGCGACGGCGCCGGCGATCAGCAGACCGATGACGATGTCGCGCAGGACGGCCGCCCACTCCATCACGAAGATGTGGCTGACCGACGTGATGCCCCGGGCGGACGTCAGTCGGCGGACCAGCGACCCGTCGCCCTGGACGCTCATGTCCATCGCCGCGTGACCCTCCATCGAACCAGCCAGCCCGCGGTCGGCCTGCCGGCGCGCGGCCTCGAGCAGGCGCGGTCGAAGGAAGAACTTGAGCAGCAGCGCGACCACGATGATCATGATCGGTCCGCCGACGAACTCGGCGGCGGCGAACTCCCAGCCCATCAGCAGGATCAAGATGATGCCGAGCTCGACGACCAGGTTGGTCGACGCGATCTGGAAGGCGATCGCCGCCGCGAAGCTCGCGCCCTTGCGGAACAGCGAACGTGCCAGTGCCACGGCCGCGTACGAGCAGGACGAGGACGCCGCACCCAGCCCGGTGGCGACGGCCAGGGACCGGGGACCATTCCCGCCGAGCAGGCGGGTGATCGACTCCCGCCGGACGACGGCCTGCACCGCCGCCGACAGCGTGAAGCCGAGGACGAGCGCCCAGGTGATCTCCCAGGTCATCGAGCCGGTCCGCTCGAGCGCGCGGAGAAGCTGGTGCCAGGCGGCGCCGAGCAGGCTCACCGGTCGTCCTCCTCGGCCGCTCGGGTCATCGAGACCAGCTCGCGGAAGCAGTGGTGGCGCAGCGGCTCGGGAAAGCCCGGAGCGAGCCGGTAGAACACGACCCGGCCCTGCTTGCGGGTCGCGACCAGACCGGCGGTCCGCAGGATCTTGAGGCCATAGCCTACGGAGTCCTCCGTCGACTCCAGGGCGAGGGCGAGGTCGCCGACGCAGAGCTCCTCCACCTCGTCGAGGGCGTACAGGATCCGGGACCGGACGGGGTCGGCCAGCAGGGACAGCAGCGCAGCCAGCCGCCCGGCGTCGTCGGCGGACAACCCGCGTGCCCGTGCGTGGGCGACCCGTTCCGGGTCGACCGGATGGTCGTGGGGCTCGGCCAAGCCGGTCACGCCGGGCTCTGCACCTCGGGGCTGCGCCATGTCGCACCACCTCTCGTCTCGTTTGCTCAGAGTATGACCGCTAACCCGTGCGATCACACGGATGTGCGGGAACCGAGGGGTTAGCTGCGGTCGCGCCTGAAACAGTCAGCCCGAATCTCTCCCGTGATTGGAGGTGTCCGTTGCCGTGGAACTTGTCAGCGAACTCCCGCTCACGCTGACAAGTTCAGGTGTGGCTTCGGGCTGGTTCCGCGACAGGCAAGATGTCAGCGCCCGGATTCTGTGACAGGCAACTTGTCACTCGCCGGATGATCACGGTCTCCGAAGGTTCACCGTCGTAGGCAAGAAGACGCTTCTTCCACTAGCCCTCTGAGTCCAGAGCTCTAGGGTGGGGTGTCGTGGAGATCCGTGAGCAGCACCAGCTCAGCCCGGTGGCGGACGAGGTGTCCGCGATCACCGCGGTGGTCGGGCCGATCCTCACTGGTGTCCTCTACTCGCTCAAGGGCGACGTCGCGGCCCAGCTCGGGGGCTACGAGAACGTTCCGCTCTTCATGCTCGCTCGGAACCACCGGCCTGGTGATGGCGACACCGGTATCTGCTTCGAGTACGCGGTGCACGACGCCGTTACTCGAGGTGAGTCATCCGTGCAGGAGCGGATCGCTGACGCGCTCAAGCTGTGCAAGGTCACGGGTAGCCAGCAAGCGTCGATCCTCTTCGGGGTCGAGAAGGCCGGGAACCAGCAGCTCATCGACACCGCCAAGGACCTGCTGACCTGGGACTCAAAGCTGGTCACGGCGAAGGTCGGCCGGCCGCCGTTGCTGCGCCGCCACATCGCGTCGGCCGCCGCCGCCTTTCGGACGCGTGGCAACAAGTCGCGGTTGCCCCAGAGCATCGACGGGTTGTGGAAAGCAGATCTGTTCTTGGGCAACTCGGACTCGGACGGGTGGGTCGGAACCACAGTCAAGATCAACCCTTCGGCGCTGACGGGTGCTCGGGGTCTGCGGATGGGTCTGGTGCCCGCGAGCCAGGGCAAGTCCGACGTCGTCTATCTCGACGACAAGAGGAACCTGGTGGTGTGCCCGGTCCCCTACGACGGTGCCTTCGTCGAGGTGTTCTACATGGCGTGGGAGGTGGTGACCTCCTTCATCGCGGCGGATGCGCAGGTCCCGAAGGAGGTCGCCCTGCCGAGGCCTGCGGCGCGTCAGGTGGCGCGTTACCTGGCGGACCGGCGCTCATACCCCGTTCTCGACGTGGTCGAGGCGCTGACGTCGTTGGCGCAGCCGGAGCTGCTGGTGTCGGAAACCACTCAGGCCGGCATCATCCAGTCGGGTGGGAGCCAGACCGATCCCACTATCGCGACGGTTCTTGCCCCCACACCCGCCGGCCTTGCGGCTGCGAAGTAGGTCCTCGGAGGGCCTCAGAGGCGCAGGAGGCTTGCCAGCCCGGCGGGAGTGAGGTGGACCAGGTCGAGACGGACACGATCAGCGGGAGTCACCACGCACACCAGATCCTGTTCGGCGAGCTCGACTGATGCGGCGTGCAGCGCGAGTTGACGTTCCGTCGAGGCCTGGTGCTACGCGGGTGGTCCTTGTCGAAGTCGGACGGGTGGGGTTGAGGAGCACGAAGTGGTCAGACATTGCAAGCGTGCTGGGACTGCCCGACGTGCTGGAGGAAGTAGTCCACTTTCTCGTTACGGTGCTACCGTATTGGCGTACTACGCAAACACACTCTTGTAGGACGTCAGGAGCCACGCAATGCCTACCATCACCGTTCGGCTCGACGACGAGACTCGCGACGCGCTGCAGCAGCGAGCGGGCGAGGACGGCGTCACGATCAGCGACTTCGTCCGAGACCTGATCCACGAGCGGGTCGTCAGCGTGCGGTCCGACGACGACCGTCCCGACGGGTACGCCCCGGACTCTCTCACCCCCAAGGACCGCCACGTCCTCTCTCTGCTGCACCGCATCCTCGCCAGGGTGCTTCCCGAGGATGCGAACGACGTCGACGGCGACCCTGACTACCAGCTCGAGCGCGCTCAGGTGCTCGAGGCGGGGTACACCGAGGAGTACGGGGTCGAGTTCGCCGGCATCTCGCCCGAGCTCAGCAAGCGCGACTCCCAGCGGGTCGTCGACATTCTCCAGATGTTCCGGATCGCGCACTACAGCTTGCTGCACCTCGAGAAGAGCGGGACGCCGGTCAGCGAGGGGTTGGCCAGCGCGCTGCGCTACCGGGGGTTCGACCACAACCGTGCCCTCGAGCACAAGATGTCCGCCTACGTGAAGCACCTCGTCGACGACGATCGCTGGGCCGAGCAGGTTGACGTCGTTCACGGGCCTAGCGGAGGGAACTCGCACTCCCCGACGCTCGACGTCTACATGCGGATGCTTGCCGAGTACCGGCGCATCGTGGCGGGCCGGGGCCCCGCAATCGGCCGGAACGACTACCTGCTGAGCGAGGACCAACTGCAGGCGATCGCCGCTGAACGGATCCATCCCGAGAACAGGACGGCCGGCCGATGAGCGAACCCGTTGACGATGTCGCCACGTACTCGTCGCTGCTGGGGCGACACGATTCGCACTCCATTCGGCCGTCCCTGGTGTACCGCTAGACCCTCAGTCGCCGCGACGCCTCACTGAACCGACATGCGGACACCCGCTCACGCTCAGTGCGGTACGCCACGACGTCGACCAGGTGTCGTCACGCTCAACGCCCGCCGGAGGACAACCACGCCCCCCGCGGCGGCGGCGGGCGCTGTCCGGTCTCACTGATGGTGTCAGCGGTTCCACGCTCCGCTGACACCTTCTGTGCGACGAACCACGACTGATCCGTCTCAGTGATCTTGGCAGTAGGCGGATTCTGTCTCACTCAAGTTGTCATCGGCCGGATGATCTTGCTTGGCACGCGGCAAGCCATGCACTGCGTGGGGTCGCATCGGGTCCCGCGCCTCGCCATGGTGTCTCCGGGTGACGCCCATTCATCGAGACTTCTTCCCGGGCGGGGATTACGAAGATAAGGCCGCTCTGTGGCGCGCGGCCTGGGAGGGGACAGGTTGGTGCCACCGCTGGACGGACGTCTTTCGGTGAGGGTTGGTGACGCGCCCTTGCCACCCGTACACCGTGGTCAAACTTGTCGGGAAGCTTCGATCAGGTGCGCGGTGTCAAAGTCGGGCTCGGAAGAACTTGGTGATCTCGATCAGTAGGTTGCGAACGTTGTCGACGGGTTCGCGTGAGTAGAAGTCGTGGTCGGCCCGCGGGTAGACGCGGTGCTTCGTCTCGACGCCGGCTGCTGCGAGGGTTTTGGCAAGCTCTGCTCCTTCGGCGGCGAGTGTGTCGAGCTCGCCGGTTTGGACGAGCGTGGGTGGCATGGCGTCCGCGAGTGTCGGGTCGTAGCGCGGCGCGGCTAGCTTTTCGCGTCGCCGTTCGATGTCGGGGAAGTAGGCCCAGGCCACCCACCGCTGGACGAAGGGGCTGATGACGGCTTTCGGGTTGGACGAGGTGCGATCGGTTCGGGTGGGGTCCGTGAAGGGCACCGTGAGCGCGACGGCGAGGGGAGCTGCCTCGCTGGCGTCGTGCAGCTGCTGGCAGACGTTGATGGCGAGCTTCGCTCCGGCGCTCACTCCGGAGAGCAGCAGCCGGTCGCCGTCCCAGCCGTGCTCCTGTCCTGACCTTCGGAGCCAGCGGGCGACGTCGAACGCCTCCTCCTCCGCGACGGGGTAGCGCACCTTCGGGGCGGTGTCGTAGTCGGGCAGCACGACGACGGCGTGCAGGCTGGCGGCGAGGTATCGCGCGAGGTGGAGGTCTTGCTCGGGGTGCCGGTTGACGAAGCCGCCACCGTGCAGCTGCATGATGATCGGCGATCTGGTGCCGGGGTTGGCGCCCTGCTGGGTGGGTCGGAGCACGAGGACGCGTACGTGGCCGTGCCTGGTCGGCACGGACAGCGTGGTCGGTGCCATGACGGCTACGGCGGCGGTGAGCTCGTTTGCGACCTGGGGGTTGGACTGGACCCGGGACCCGATTTGGGCCAGCAGCCAGTACAGCGGGTTGAGCGGTCGGCGCGTCACGAGGGCTGGCCCTCGGGCTGTTGTGCGCCCGCGTGGTCGAGCAGATCCGAGTCGGTGCGGTGGTTGATCTCGATCTCGAGTCCGTCGCCCAGCGGGCAGTAGAACGCCGTCCACGTAGCCCCGAGCACCTCGAAGACGCTGATCGTGCCGGGCTCGTACCCTGCTGTGGTCAGCTCGGCGTGGAGTGAGTGCACGGCTTGGGCGGTGTCCTGGATGAGCCCGAAGTGGAACTGCGGCGGGTATGCCGACTCCCCGTCTGAAGGCGGGTCGATCTGGGTGATGACGATGTCGGAGCCGTCGTCGCCGATGAGCATCGCGTACTCGGTGCCGGGGTTCGGCACGCCGGGGTAGTTGGGCACGGTGCCGCTCTGGACGGTGCTGTAGCTGAAGTGCGCTTCGAGCGTGCGCGTCAGCGCGTTGACGTCGCTGGCGCAGAGGTTGACGTGGTTGAGCCGCATGACAGATCTCTTTCGTTCTGGCGGTCTGCTGACCGCGGGGCTGGGTGGGTCGGGGTCATTGGTTGGTGCGCGCCGACGGTCGGCGCTCGGACTTCAGGAGGAACACGGTCGTGGCGGCGAGGACGGTCAGGATGGCCACCGAGGTGAGATAGGCGGCGTAGTAGCTGGCCAGCTGAGCGGCGGCCTGCGCGGCAGCGCCGGTGCCGTGATCGCGGAGGTAGACGGTCACAGTGCTGGCGGCGATCGCGGACAGGAATGCGGTTCCGACGGCGCCGCCGACCTGCTGGGAGGTGTTCACCATCGCGGAGCCGACGCCGAGGTCGCGGGGGTCGAGGCTCGAGGTGGCGATGTTCGGCGCGGCCGAGAAGACGTGCCCGAGGCCGAGACCCAGGACGAGCAGGGCGGGGACGATGGTCAGCCAGTAGCTGCTGGTGAGGCTGATCGTGTTCAGCAGCAGCAGCCCTGCGGCGGCGACGAGGGGGCCTCCCACCAGGAGGGCCTTCGCGCCGAGACGCGGGAGGGTCCGAGGGGCGATGACGACCGAGGTGATCGCGATGCTGATCGGGAGCGGGAGGAAGGCCAGCCCGGTCTGGAGCGGGGTATAGCCGCGGAGGAGCTGCAGGTAGTAGGTGAGGAAGAGGAACACGCTGAAGAGGGCGAGCGACACCAGGCCGGCGGTGAGGTACGCGGCTCCGCGGTTCCGGTCGGCCAGCACACGGGGCGGGAGCAACGGGTCGGCGACCCGGGCCTCCACGACCAGGAACACGACGAGCAGGACGGCGCCGACGCCGAGGGTGACGATAGTGACGGGGTCGTCCCACCCGCTGATGGCCGCGGTCGACAACCCGTAGACCAGGCCGACGAGGCCGAGAGACACCAGGACGGCACCCGCGGCGTCGAGCTTCGGCTTGGCACCCAGGACCCGATCCGCAGGGATGGTCGCCACGGCGCCGATGGCGGCCGCGGCCGCGAAGAACAGGTTGATGTAGAGGGTCCAGCGCCACGACGTGTACTCAGTGAGGACGCCGCCGAGGACCAGTCCGATCGCGGCGCCACCGCCAGCCACGGCTCCGAAGACGCCGAAGGCGCGCGCCCGTTCCTGAGGGCTGGTGAACATCGACGACAGCAGCGACAGCGCGGCGGGGGCGAGGAGCGCCCCGAATGCGCCCTGCGCGGCGCGGCCGGCGACGAGCATCCCGAAGCTCACGGCGGCGCCCCCGACCGCGGAGGACACGGCGAACCCGAGCAGGCCGGCGATGAAGACGGTCCGGCGCCCCCATACGTCGGCCAGTCGGCCGCCGAGCAGCAGCAGGCTTCCGAACGCGAGCGCGTAAGCGGTCACGACCCACTGCCGCTGGTCGGTGTCGAAGCCGAGGTCGAGCTGTGCCGTCGGCAGCGCGACGTTCACGACCGTGCCGTCGAGCACGATCATCAGCTGCGACACGGCGAGCACCAGCAGAACCCAGCCGAGGCGCTGCGGCTTGCCGGGCCCGGCCTCCGACGTCGAGCTCGGCGACGACCGGTCGGCTGCCGGGATGTGGGTCCTGTTCATGATCATTCTCGCCCTCGTCGTGAGGCAGCCAGCCTCCAGGCTCCCTCGTAAAGTAGTTACGCGGTGAAGATACTCCGTGTCGTGCTAGTTTTCAATTCGCTCGTCACGACGGCAGGAGAGGATCAGGTATGGACGAAGGGCAAGAGCAGGAGGAGCAGCGCGCGCAGCTCGTGCAGGACCTTCGCGCCTTCGCCACGACCCAGACCGAGATGGGGCGGATGTTTGCCCGGACCAGGCACATGCACACCACAGACGCCGCCGCCGTCGTCGAGATCCTCACCGCCGAAGATCGTGCACTTCCGCTGACACCCGCACGTCTGGCCGAGCGGATCGGTCTGAGCACCGGAGCCACGTCGACCCTGCTGAACCGTCTCGAGGCGGCCGGGCATGTCCAGCGAACACGTGAGCACAGTGACCGCCGCGTCGTCACGCTGCACTCCACGCCAGCCATCCACCAAGCAGCCGACGACTTCTTCGCCCCTCTTGCCGACCAGCTCCACACGGCACTAAGCCACTACTCGATGGATGAGCTCCGTCTCGCCGGCGACATCGTCAACCGGCTCCAGGCAACGATGTCTGCCTACCTGATCGACGGCGCCACCTTTTAATAGTCGCCGACCAGGACCCTTCAGCGCCGGTCATCATCACAGCGCCTTATTCGCCTCAGTACTCCGCCCGACAGTCCTCTTACGGGACGGGTTGGCGGCGCCTCACCGTGCTTCATCGAGTACTGGGCCACTGACAAGATAAGTGAGAAACGCGGCCAGATCCGGACTGCTGACAAGATGCGTGAGAAAACTGACAACTTGCATGCGACAGGACAGCCGCTAGCGGGCCGCCCCGCCGGCGCCTCCTCGCCGCCGCCGCCGTCACGGGGGGGCGGGGGGGGCGGCGACGAGCCTAAAAGAGTCAGCCCGGACCTCTATCGTGATTGGCTAGAGAGGACAGAAGTGTCCGGCGTCATCGAACTTGGCAGTAGCTCCACGCTTAGATGACAGTCCTGCGTGTGCCGGAAAGGGGGCCGTCTGTGCCAATGCTCTTGTCAGTACCCGGATTTTGTGTCACTTAAGTTGTCAGTACCCGGATGATCTTGGTTCGCAGCCTCAACGCCCTTTTTCGATCACGACCTCGACCCCATTCAGGATGTCGTCCCAGATCCCGCGGGTCGCGCGCACGAACTCGGACTCTGAGTCGATTCGTCTCGACCAAAGCTGGTTCGGCTGGGCCACGAGACGCATTGTTTCACTCGCTCTGCGCCGGCGATTGACGTCTGATCGTTCGCCAGGGCAGCTCGTGAGCATCACCAGCGCCGGACCCCGCCGGGTGCGTCAGCCCGGCCTCAGAGGTGGCGAACGCGCGAACGATGCATGGTGATGGTCCGTTCCAGGCGCTGGATCTGTCCCCCCGGCTGCCGGTCATCCCTGGAGCAGGTCCGCGACGGCCTCGTGTCCGCGTCGTTGGGCGTGCTGCAGAGCGGTGACACCGTCGCGGTCGGGCAGCTGCCGGTCCGCTCCGGCGGCGAGGAGGGCCGAGACGATCTGCTGGTACCGCCGGGTTCCGTCACCGAGGATGACTGCTTCGAGCAGCGCCGTCCAACCGAGGTCATTGACGTGGTTCACGTCGATGTCGGTCTTCACGACGCGCTGCACGTAGTCGAGGTGGCCGCGTTCGCTGGCCGGGATGAGGGCGACGCCGCCGAAGCGGTTGCGAATGCGCAGGTCGGGGTGGGCGGGCAGCAGCACGTCAGCCATCGCGACGCTGCCGGTGACCCCGGTAACAAGCCAGGGCGTGTCGTGCCGGTCGTCGAGCGCGTCAGGATCCGCGCCGAGGTGCACTAGCAGCCGCGCGACCGCCAGCTCGTTCGCGGTGACGGCGACGAGCAACGGGGTACGGCCCCGGTTGTCCCGGGTCTCCAGCTTCGCGCCCGCACGTACTGCAAGGGCGGCGCGGGTGGCGTCGCCGGTTGCTGCGGCGGCGAGCAGGCGCCGGTTGGCCTCCCGCTTGGAGGGGTCGTCGGCGTCGAGTGCGGCATCCAGCTCCCTGGCGATGGCGCCGAAGCCTTTGGACCGGGCATGGGCCAGGGGGGTGAACTGGTCGCGTTGTGAGCGGAGCCGGACATCGGCTCCGGCGGCGAGGAGCACCCTTACGGTGTCGACGTAGCGGGCTGATCCGTCGCCGAGGATCACGGCTTCGTGGAGAGCCGCCCAGCCGAGGTTGTTGACGTGGTCGAGCTCGACTCCGGCCCGTACCAGTCGCCCGGCGACGTCGGCGTGACCGCGGTCGGCAGCGCGGATCAGCCCGGTGCCGTTGAAGGAGTCCTTGGCGTCGACGTCGGCGCCGTGCTCCAGGGTGAGGTTGAGCAGTTCGAGGTGACCTTCGCTGGCGGCGATGAGATAGGCGCTCTGCTGGCTGTCGTCTTGGGCGTTGACGTCGGCGCCACGACGGATCAGGGTGCGCGCGCGTAGTACGTCGTTGTCCGTCGCGGCTGCGATCAGCGACTCGTCGAGGTTCTGCTGTTCTGAGGCGGTGCGCGGGGCGCGCGGTGACGACACGGCTGGACTCGATGCGCAAGGCGTCGGCGAACCGGTGCCGGGGGGCCCGGGCTGTGTGGCGGCCGGCGTGGGATCGGCGGCCGGCGTGACCTTCCCTCCGCTGCAGGCGCTGGCGAGGACCAGTACGGCCAGGGCGGCCGTCAGGACGCGGCCACTCATCGGTGCAGCCGCAGAGCGACCACCTCGTACGGCGGCGCCGCGACGGGCTCGTCGAACTTGCTGTCGACCAGCAGCAGCTGGCCGCGGGCGATCTTGGCGGTGGTGAAGACCCGGGTCGGGTCGGTGTCGCGTTCCGCGACCAGCCGGGCCGCCCGGCCGCTGTCGTCAAGTCTTAGGGTGCTGAGCTTGCGGTCGAAGTTGCGCACCACCCGCAGGGTGTGGCCGCGCAGCACCAGCCCGTCGGCGTTGAGCAGATTCGCGTCTGCGATGTCGATCGGCCTCGTGCGGCCGGAGCGCAGGCTGAACCGCCAGAGCTGGCCGGTGTTGCCCTGGGCGACGACCAGGGCGCGCCGGTCGGGGGAGACGACGATCCCGCCGAGGTTGAAGCCGCTCTGGGTAGGGATGACGTCGGTGGCGTCGGCCCAGGTGCGGACCTGCCACCGCCCGTCCTGGAAGGCGACACGGAAGATCTGGGGAGCGTTGGAGTTGGTGAAGTAGGCGGCACCGTCCGGGCCGATGGTGACGTCGTTGAGGAACGGGTTCGAGACGTCGACCCGCAGCGCGGCGAGCAGACGGCCGTCGGGCGCGTAGACCCACAGGTCCGGCCCGCCGGACTGGGTGGAGTTCGGCCCGCCGGCGACGTACACGCGTCCTTGACGGTCGACGGTGACGCCACGGGCCGTCGAGCGGCCGTCTGCTCCCTCCCGCAGCCACACCTCGGTCCGGCCGGTGCGGACGTCGCCGCGGTGGATCTCCCCGCCGGTGGTCTCGCTGACGTAGAACGTCCGCTCGCGTCGGTCGACGCCGATGCCTTCGAACTTCGAGCCCTGAGGGTCGCTCGGATCACCCTGGAGGACGTAGGTGGTGGGGCGCTGGTGGGCTTCGGCGGCCGTGGTGGGAACGATCAGCAGGCAGCCGGCGGACAGGGCCGCGGCGACAAGGGCAGCACACTTCATCTGGGTCTCCAAGAAGGTCGAGGGCGAGCCTTCACCGTGACCTGCCACCAGCCTGGTGCGCGTCCGGCGCCTGGGTAGGAATCGGTAGCCGAATGGGCGATGTCCCGCTACCGAACAGCCTCTAGCCTGGCCCAGCTATGACCGCGTCCGCACCAGGTCTTCCCGACCTGACCGCCCAACCGAGGAGCACGACCGGTTCGACCAGTGGCCCTCAGGGCATCCTGGCCGGCGTGAGTCAGCTGGGGCGCTGGCTGCACGTCAGCCTTGCGGTGCTGACGCTGACGTCGGTGGTGCGGTACCTGCAGAATCACCGGTTCGACGACCGAGCCGGGTGGGTGCTTGCCGGCGCGGGTCTGCTGCTGGCCGGCTACGTCGTCTACGGCTGGGTGCCCTGGCGCCGGAGCCGGTGGTGGCCGGCGGGGTGGTGCGGGGTGCTGGTGCTGGCCTGGGCTGCCCTGGTCGTCATCGCTCCGTCCTTCGCCTGGTGCGCGGTCCCGCTGGCCTTCGTCGCGCTCCGGGTGCTGCCGTTCCCGGTCGCGGCGGGAGTCGTCGCCGTCATGGTCCTCACCGTGGCGGCGGCGTGGACCTCGATGCGGAGCGCCTTCGACCCGACCGTGCTGGCCGGTCCGGCCTGCGTCGCGGTGCTGGCGGTGACCGCGTACCGGGCGTTGGAGAAGCAGGCGCAGATCCGGCAGCAGCTGCTGGAGGAACTGCGCGACGCCCAGGATGCGCCAGCCGGCTCGTGCGTCACGTCCTCGACGGTGGCTCGGCCCGTCCACGCGTCAGGTCGGTGCGGTCTCGCCGCGCTCGCTCAGGTCGATGCGAGCGCGACGAGCGCCTCAAGCACCGAAGGTGGCCGTTTTCGCCTCGCCGTTCGTCTCCCGCTTCTCGATGAGCCGTTCGTCTCCTAGCGGGATCGGCTTACGGGCCGTGAGTCACGGCAGCACCCACCTAAAGTTGAAACCGCCACGGAGCATCCACAGCACCCCGCCACTTAACGGCGAAAGCCACAAACTACGACTCTTTTCGCGTCCACAACGCGTCTCAGAATTAATCGCGCGTCCGCAGGTTCTGCGACCCTTTCTGACACACCGGATCGTGCGTTACTCCATACCGTCTAGGCGCCGCGTTCCCCGGTGCACCGTCGTTCAGGCAGGGTTGCCTCCACTGGCGGCGAGTGCGGCCAGTTCGCTGCGGCGAGACGCACCGAGGTGCCGCATGGCCTGCCGCACGTGGAACTTCACCGTGTTGGCACTGATCCCGAGATGATCGGCGACCTCAGGGTTCGTCATGCCTTGGGCGATCAGGACGACGACCTGCCGCTGCCGGGGGGTGAGATCCTCGAGAGCGGTCCCGGTCGCCGGCGCGGGCGGGTCTAGGGGGAAGACGATCTGCAGGTGCGATCCCCAGCCGGGCGTGGAGTCGAGATCCCAGGTGCCGCCGGCGGACTCGACGTGCTCGGCGACGGGTCGTAGCGCGTCATCCTCGCGCCGCACCTGCCCGGGACCGTCGTCGTGCATATTGACCAGCAGGTTGGTGCCGTCGCAGGCCCACTCGATGCGCTCACGTGTGACGTCGCCGGCGTCGAGCTGTACCAGCAGCGCGTTCCGGACCGCCGCCCGGGCGGCGCGCGCGGTCGGGGCCGGGACCGCGCGGCCCGTGGCGGGCGGTGGGAAGAACTCAATCGCCATGTCGCCGAACCGGTTCAGCGGGGCCAGCTCGTCCTTCAGCTTCTCGAACGCGCCGACCGCCGGCTCGAACGCCTCGGCCTGCTCCGCCTCGACCGTCTCGCGCAGCGCGATCATCGTTCGGGTCGCCAGCTGCTCGGCCTCGACACGGGCCACGCGGTCGGTCAGCCTTTCGGAGCGCAGGATCGCGAGCAGGGACCGGAGCGCGACGGCGAACCGGTCCGGATCCCTTCCGGTCTCGGAACGGTCACTCTGGGGCGCCTCCATCCGCCCGAGCCTACCCGGACGGGTGGGCACCCTCCGCCTCCGGGTAGAGGTGCGGACCGCCCCGCGCTCCTACCGTGAAGGACATGAGCACCACAGTTCAAACCGCCCCCTCTGCGTCATCGAGCACCTCCACAGTTGTGCAGATCGCCGAGGAGATCAGCGGCGTCGCGGCTCGGATCCAGCACGACGAGACAGCCGCCCTGGAAGCTGCCGCGGACCGCATCCGCGGTGCCCGGCGCGTCTTCGTACACGGCGCCGGACGCTCCGGCATCGCGCTGCGGATGGTCGCGATGCGGTTGATGCACCTGGGCCTCGAGGCCCACGTGGTCGGTGAGGCGACCGCCCCCGCCCTCGGCGAGGGCGACCTGCTGATCGCCGCCAGCGGCTCCGGCACCACCGGCTCCGTGGTGCGCGTCGCCGAGGCAACACGCTCGGCCGGAGGTGAGGTCCTGGCGCTGACCACGGACGACGCCTCCCCGCTGGCCGCGCTCGCCACGACCACGGTCGTCGTCCCGGCGGCCGCCAAGTCCGACCGCAGCAGCCGCGTCACCGCCCAGTACGCCGGCTCGCTGTTCGAGCAGAGCGTGCTGGTCGTCGGCGACGCACTCTTCGCCGTCTTGTGGCACCGCTCGGGGCAGGACCGCGACCAGCTCAAGGCCCGCCACGCGAACCTCGAGTGATGCTCCACCGCCGACTTCTCACACTCCACCGAAAGGAATCCCCATGAAGATCCAGTTCGCCATCGACACCACCACTACCCAGAAGGCGCTGGAGCTTGCGGCCGCCGCAGCCCCCAGCGTCGACATCCTGGAGCTGGGCACCCCCCTGATCAAGTCCGAGGGCACCGCCGCGATCACCGCGCTGAAGAACGCGCACCCGGACAAGCAGATCTTCGCCGACCTGAAGATCATGGACACCGGCTACCTCGAGGCCAACCTCGCGTTCGAGGCCGGCGCCGACCTGGTCACCGTCCTCGGAGTCGCCGACAACAGCACCATCAAGGGCGCCGTCGGCGCCGGGCGCGCCCACGGCAAGAGCGTCGTGGTCGACCTCATCGGCGTCAAGGACAAGGTGACCCGCGCCCGCGAGGTCACCGAGCTGGGCGCGACCTTCGTCGAGATCCACGCCGGGCTGGACGAACAGGCCCAGGACGGGTACTCCCTGGACACCCTGCTGACCGCGGGCAAGGAGGCCGGCGTCCCGTTCTCGGTCGCCGGAGGCGTCTCACCCAGCACGATCGGCGCCGTCCAGTCCGCCGGTGCGCAGGTCGCCGTCGTCGGCAGCGCAATCTACTCCGCCGAGGACCCGGCGTCCGCCGCCGCAGCCGTGCGCCAGGCAGTCACCGCCTGAGGAAGTCTCCGACCCGCTGACCTGTGGGTCGAACTCCCACCTGAAGGACGATTCTGCGAGGTTCGTGGTGATCTTGCCGGTCGCGTCGTGACGCATGAGGGCTCGTGGCCCGGCTGAGACTTGCGTCCTAAGACATTCAGAATCAGAGGGCCACGAGCCCAGTGCGGAGCCAAGGTGCTGCCCACGAAAACTCGTGTCGACACCCCCCCGGGACATGTAGGAACTCGATCATCTTGTCGCTGTGATCTTGCTCTGACCAGGGCGACGACAAGATGTCCAAGCGTCTCGGTTCTCGTTATCTTGTTGATTTCCTAGACGGGGCAGCCCGAGGTGTTCAGATTCAGGCGAGCCGCCGCAAGCCGAATCGTCCTGCGGGGACGCACCAGGTAGGCCGTGGGCCTCGACTTCACCACTCGTTCCGAGGTTCCCCAGGGCTTCGTCGAAACGGGGCCTGCTTCCCTTAGCGCCAGAGCGGCGCCCACCGCGCCAGAAGCGCCCAGTGATCGGCCGGCAGGAGCACGCGCAGACCGGTCTTCCGCACGAGGATCGGCGCTTGGCTGGCGAGTGGCCGATCCGCAGTCAGGAAACCGTCGCACGACGTCGTGAGCGCGTCGTGCACGAGGAGCCAGTCCTTACTGCTGACGCTGCCGAGCCGCTCCATCGCGACCGGCTCATGGACGACGCCCTCCGATTGGACGAGCCAGGTGTCCTCGACGTCGCGCACCCACCGGGTGTAGCCCGCTTGCCCGCGGGCCTCGACCTCGCGCAGGCTCGCCTCGGTCACGACGAACTCGAACCCGGCCCGGTCGTTGACCTCGAAGATGCGACGCAACGCCTCCAGGTCATCGGCCAGGTGCGGGACCCTCGCCGCCCTCGCTGACGGCTCGAACGGCTCGTCCTCCCAGACGACCCCACCGAAGTCCCAGAGCCGCTGCAGAACGCCAGTGTCGAGGTACAGGCGCGTCGGTAGGCCGGTGAAGACGGCGGCCGGGTCGTTGGGGTCCACGCTCCATCATCAGACCCGCCCTCACTGCTAGGCAGACGTACACGTCGGGTTCCTCGAAGCTCGAGTGGCTGGGGCTGTTCGATTACGTCCTGGTCGAGGGCCTGTCCCGTAAGGGGACCGTCTTACCGGGCACCTCAGCGAAACGACCACTCAGGCGGCGGGGGCGGTGAGACGGTCGCCGTCATGGATCAGGTCTGCTGCAGCTATGCGCAGTGAGTCTGCCGCTCCCGCTGTGGTGGCCGTCTGGTGGGACGATGGCGCGAAAGCGGTGTTTTCAGGCCGCGGAGACTTCCCAACGCGTGCTGGAGGAGAGTGGTCGCCCGTGCGGCGGATCGTGCTGGCGGGTGGGGCCTACGTTCCTGTGCTGGGCTTGGGTACCTGGGGCTGGGGTGAGGACTCTGGTCGGCGTAGCGACGAGGTCGCAGCGTTGCGTTGCAGCCTGGATCTGGGCCTGAGCCTGGTCGACACGGCCGAGATGTACGCCGACGGTGGCGCGGAGGAGGTGGTCGGTGAGGCACTGGCCGGTCGTCGCGATGAGGCGTTCGTGGTGAGCAAGGTGTTGCCGTCGCACGCGTCGCGTTCCGGCACCGTGGCGGCCTGCGAGCGCAGTCTCCGGCGCCTGGGCACTGACCGGATCGATCTGTACCTGCTGCACTGGCAGGGCGGGCACCCGCTGGAGGACACGATCGCGGCGTTCGGGTCGCTGGTCGACGTCGGGAAGATCCGCTTCTGGGGCGTCAGCAACTTCGACCACCGGGCCCTCGCCGACCTCGGGCAGCTGCCGGGCAGTGGCGGGCTGGCTACGGACCAGGTGCTGTACAACCTGTCGCGGGGGGGGCCGGAGTACGACCTGCTGCCGTGGTGCGTCGAGAACGAGCTGCCGGTGATGGCGTACTCACCGATCGAGCAGGGCCGCATCCTGGCTGACGCGACGCTGGGCGACGTCGCGGCGGGGCACGGGGTCAGTCCTGCGGCGGCGGCCCTGGCGTGGGTGCTGCGCCGCGACTCGCTCTGCACGATCCCGAAGGCGAGCAGCCCGCAGCACGTGCGCGACAACGCCACGGCACTGGACGTCGAGCTGACGTGGGACGACCTGGAAGCTCTCGACCGTGCCTTCCCGCCACCCAACGGACCTCGAGCTCTGGAAGTGCTCTGATCGTAGTGGAGGCTGCGGGCCTTTCCGCGTAGGAAGCCTGTGGTGGTCGGGCTCCGGTGCGGAGATCAGGCCGAGCGAGATCGTCTTCACGACGTAGCCGGTACATCGACCCCAAGAGCGCGTTTCTCCCGGCTGCGGCAGCCGCGCTCGGTCGAACCGGTGCACGCATCGACCTGGGTCCACCGCACACTGCCGTCGGGTGCGACGGCGGTTCGAGCGGATGCGAGAGCATGTCGGGCGTGTCAGAGGATCCTGAGTCGGACGGCGAGCCGGACGCCCGCGACGACGGCGACGCGTCGGTGGGCCACCTGGAGCTGTTCTTCGACCTCGTCTTCGTCTACGCGATGTCGCAGGTCACCGAGCTGGTGAGCGCCGACGTCTCGTGGCAGGGGTTCGCGCATGGTGCGCTCGGCTTGCTGGCGGTGTGGTGGGCCTGGGTCTGCTACGCCTGGCTCACCAACTCCTTCACCACGGCTCGGGTGGCGTACCGCTGCATGATCGTCGTCGCCATGGCGATGATGCTGCTGGCAGCGAGCGCGCTGCCGACCGCGTTCAGTACGGGGGCACTCGTCTTCGGGCTGGCCCTGCTCGGCGTCCGCGTCCTGCACCTGGTGATGTTCGCGGTGGCGGCCTCCCACGACGATCGACGACTCCGTGCGGCTTTGTTGCGGCTGGCCCCGGGCCTGCTCACCGGACCGGTACTGGTCGCCGTGGCCGCCGCGTTCTCGTCTCCGTATCGGGAGCTGCTCTGGGTCGGCGCAGCCGTCGTCGACTTCGGTGGACCTCTGGCGTTCGGGGTGAGGGGCTTCCGGGTGGTCCCCTCCTACTTCGTTGAGCGACACGGCCTGGTCGTCATCATCGTGCTCGGTGAGGCCGTCGTCGGGCTGGGCGGCGGCGCCGCGGAGCACCTCCGGCGGCCGGCCGTGCTCGTTGCCGCGGCCCTCGGGGTCCTGATCGCCGCCTCGTTGTGGTGGACCTACTTCGGTCTCTCCGCTGGCGCCGAGCAACGCCTGCAACGGGCGCAGGGGGACGAACGCGCCCGGCTGGCCCGCGACGCCTACAGCTACCTGCACCTGTTCCTCGTCGCCGGGATCGGCTTCTTCGCCTTCGGCGCCCGCGAGGCGCTTCGCGGTGTCGCCGACCCGCTGCCGCTGCTCCTGGCGATCGCGCTCAGCGGTGGGGTCGGGCTGTTCTACGCGGCCGATGTCGCCTACCGGTAGCGTGAGCACCACCAGCTCGTGCCGGACCGCGTCCTCGCCGCGATCGCGTGCTTGCTCATCATCCCGGTCGCGACGTCCGTGCCCGCATGGGTTGCGCTCGTTGCGCTCACAGCCGTGGGCGCGGTGCGTCTGACGTGGGAACTCGTGCGACGACCCCGGATAGGACCGGTCGCCGCCGGCCAAGTGCACTAGCCCACAGGACGTCGCGCAGCGCGACCGAAGCCCTCTGCCTGACCACCCTCTGCCTGGTTACCGCGGTCGTTCTGGTCACAGGCGCAACGTGTCCACGGCCCTCCGGCTGAGTAAGCCCGGGAGGACTGGGTTGCCGGACGGGCAGCTCGGGCGCCTAGGTGTCCCGAGGCCGCCACCGCGGCAACGGCCGGTCGGGGCTGGGTCATTTCGTCGATTCGGTAGCCCCGTTGGGCTGGAAGACGGCGCGCACGCGACCGTCTTGCTTGTTCTTGAACATCTGGTAGCCCTGGGGACCTTGGTCGAGGGGCATCACGTGGGTGGCGAGGTGTTCGGTGTTGAGCTCACCGTCGGCGATGTGCTGCAGAATCCGGGGAATGTAGCGCTGGCCGTGCTGCTGAGCGCCGCGCACGGTCAGAGCCTTGTTCATCAGCGCGCCCATCGGGAACTTGTCGATGAACCCGCCGAAGACCCCAAGGACGAACAGGCCGCCCCCTTTGCGGCAGGCGTAGACCGCCTCCCGCAGGGCGGTGGGCCGGTCGGACTGCAGCCGCAGCTGCTGCTTGACCTGGTCGTACAGGTACGCAGGGCCGGTGCCGTGGGCCTCCATCCCGACGGCCTCGATGCACACGTCGGGACCGCGGCCGCCGGTACGTTCCTTGAGCTCGGCGATGACGCTGTCCTGGGTGTAGTCGAGCGTTTCGGCGCCGATGTGCTGGCGCACCTGCTGGAGGCGTTCGGGGAGCCGGTCGATGACGATGACCTGCTCGGCGCCATCAGCATCGCGGCGCGGGCGGCCATCTGCCCGACGCCGCCGGCGCCCCACACGGCGACGGTGTCGCCGGGGGTGATGTCGGCGCCGTCGGCGCCGGTCCAGGCGGTCGGGGCGGCGTCGGAGGCGAACAGCGCGGCCAGGTCCGACACCCCGTCGGGGACGGTGAAGGCGCCCTGGTCGGCGTAGGGGACCCGGACGTATTCGGCGTGACTGCCGGCGAACCCGCCGAGCATGTGGCTGTAGGCGAAGCAGCCCCCGACGCTCGAGCCCCACAGCGTCTCGGTGAGCGCCGGGTTCGGGTTGCCGTTGTCGCACAGCGAGTACAACTGCTGCGAGCAGTACCAGCACTGCCCGCAGGCGATGAACGAGCAGACGGTGACGCGGTCCCCGACCTGGTGGTTGCGCACGGCTTTACCGGCTCTTCGTACCTGCGGTGGGGCGGGCGTGACACGCCGGTGAGGGCGGATGCGCTGAGGTGAGGGTCGGGGTCCTCAAGATCAGAGGCGACCAAGCTTCCGTTCCACAAGGACCCCGACGATGAGCGAGCCTACGGGCTGCGCTGGCGGCTGCCTGCGCATCGACACCCACCACGACTACTGCGACCGTTGCGATCTGCTGGTCGGGCTACCCGGCTTGCGGGTGATCAAGGTCCACACCGAGCACCGACGGCTGGTGGTGACGGTGGAGTCGCCCCGGGCCGAGCAGGGCTGCCGGGCGTGTGGGGTGATCGCGGGCAGCCACGGTCGGCGGACCGTCCGGCTCGTCGACGCCCCCTGCTTCGGCCGACCGGTGCGCGTCGTGTGGCGCAAGCGGACCTGGGAGTGCGAGGAGCCGGCGTGCCCGGCCAGGGTGTTCACCGAGCAGCACGACGACGTCGCCCGGCCGCGGGCGTTGTTGACGGTGCGGGCGTGCTGGTGGGCGATTCGCCAGCTCCGCTTCGAGCACGCCTCGGTCCTCGGCCTGGCCCGTCAGCTCGGCACGTCGTGCGCACGCTGTGGCGCTCGATCGAGCCCTTGCTGCAGGACATGGCCGACGACCCGGACCGGTTCGACAACGTCACCAGCCTCGGCGTCGACGAACACATCTGGCACCACGTCGACGAACGCCGGCGCGGGCCGAAGGCGTTGACCGGGATGGTCGATTTCAGCCCTGACCAGGCCGGACGCACCCGGGCCCGGCTGCTCGACCTCGTTCCCGGCCGGTCCGGAAAGGCGTACGCCGACTGGCTCGCGGCGCGTGGCGACGGATTCCGCCGCCGGGTCGCAGTGGCGACGTTGGACCCGTTCCACGGCTACAAGAACGCCATCGACGACCAACTCGCCGACGCGGTATCGGTGCTCGACGCGTTCCACGTCGTCAAGCTCGGCAGCCAGGTCGTCGACGAGGTCCGCCGCCGGGTCCAGCAGAGCATCCACGGCCACCGGGGCCGACGCGACGATCCGCTCTACAAGATCAGGAACGTGCTGCGCTGCGCCGAGGAACGCCTCACCGAACGACAGCAGGCGCGCCTCGCCGCGGCCATGGACGCCGACACCGCTCACCTCGAAGTGTTCGTGGCCTGGCAGTGCGCCCAACAACTCCGGCGGGTCTACCACCAGCCCGACCCAGCCGCTGGCCGACGGCTTGCAGAGAACATCGTGACGACGTTCGCATCGTGCCCGATCCCTGAGGTCGCCCGCCTCGGACGGACCCTCAAGAAGTGGCGCCGAGAGTTCCTCGCCTACTTCGACACCGCCGGCGCCTCCAACGGCGGCACCGAAGCAGTGAACGGCCTCATCGAGCTCCACCGGCGCGTCGCCCGCGGCTTCCGCAACCGCGAAAACTACCGCCTACGGATGCTGCTCATCGGCGGCGGACTGGTCAGCCCCCACCTCAAGTAAGAAGAGCCCTCATACGGACCGGTCGACAGGTGATCTGCGTGACGCGGGGGACAGCGCCCGGAGCGCCAGTCAGACTGCTTCCAGGACCAGCGCGGCCCCCTGGCCGCCACCGCCGCAGATGCCGGCTGCGCCGACCGTCCCCGGACCCAGCGCGACGAGCCGGCGGGCGAGGTGGCCGACGATCCGGGCGCCCGAGGCACCGATGGGATGTCCGAGGGCTATCGCTCCACCGTGGGCGTTGACGAGACGGGGATCGAGCCCCAGCCGACGGGTGGAGTAGACCGCGACCGCGGCGAAGGCCTCGTTGATCTCGACGGCGCCGAGATCGCCAGGTCCCCACGACGTCTGACGCAGGGCGTCGGTAATGGCGTTGGCGGGTTGCGCCTGCAGGCCGACGTCCGGGCCGCTGACGAGGCCGTGGGCCCGGACGTAGGCGAGCGGTCGTGTACCTCGTCGGTCGGCCGCCGCCTCGGACATCAGGACGAGAGCGGCTGCGCCGTCGGTGATCTGGGACGACGTCCCGGCGGTGATGGTCCCGTCGTCGCCGAACGCGGGCCTCAGCCGGGCCAGGGACTCCACGGTGGTGCCGGGTCGGAGGCCGTCGTCCTGGTCGACCCGCTGGTCGCCGCGTCGAGAGGTGAGCACGTACGGCTCGATCTCGGTGGCCTGGACCTCCGCGGACGCGGCCAGCCGCTGGTGCGACGCCGCGGCCCAGGAGTCCTGGTCCTCGCGCGTGATGCCGAGGTCGCGGTTGTGGTCCTCGGTCGAGGCCCCCATCGACCGGTGCTCGAACGCGTCGGTTAGGCCGTCGTGCTCCAGGGTGTCGAGCAGCTCCACCGCACCGTACCGACGACCGGTGCGGGACCCGGGCCACACGTGCGGCGCCAGGCTCATGGACTCCTGGCCGACGGCGGCGACGATGTCGGCGTGGCCGGCCTCGATTAGACTGATAGCCTGGGCGACGGCCTCCATGCCCGACAGGCAGACCGCATTGAGTGTGATTGACGGGACCGTCAGCGGGATGCCGGCGGCGACCGCGGTCTGTCGAGCGGGGTTTTGGCCTGCGCCACCCTGAAGCACTTGGCCGCCGAAGACGCGCTCCACGGCGCCCGGCTCGGTGCCGGAGCGCAACAGGGCGGCCCGCAGGGCGTGCCCGCCGAGCCGGGTGGCGGGCACGTCAGCGAACAAGCCGGTGTAGCGGACGAACGCAGTGCGGGCGTAGCCCACGATCAGGGCCCTCACGAGGTCCGGCCCTGGTCGGTCGGGTGCGGGTCCTCGGGGTCCACCATGAGCCTCACGTCGAACGCGGCGCCGGTCTTCGTGCGGACCTCGTCGAGCCGGACCTGCGGGCCGAGCGCCCGCAGGACGAGCCCGGCGGGCCCGACGTCGAAGACGGCGAGATCAGTGATGATGCGCTGCACGACGCGGGCACCGGTAAGCGGCAGGTCGCAACGCTTCACGATCTTAGGGGTGCCGTCCTTGGCGACGTGGTCGGTGACGACCACGACCCGGGGGGTCCCAGCTACCAGGTCCATCGCCCCGCCCATCCCCTTGACGAACTTCCCCGGAATCGTCCAGTTCGCGAGGTCGCCGTGCTCGGAGACCTGCAGGGCGCCGAGGATGGCGATTTGGACGTGGCCGCCCCGGATCATGGCGAACGACGTCGCCGAGTCGAAGATGCTGGCTCCCGGGAGCAGCGTCACGGTCTGCTTGCCGGCGTTGATAAGGTCGGCGTCCTCGGTCCCCTCCTCGGGGAAGGGACCCATGCCGAGAATGCCGTTCTCGCTCTGGAGGGTGACTCTGACGCCGGGCGGCAGGTGGTTGGCGACGAGGGTGGGGATCCCGATCCCGAGGTTGGCGTACTCCCCGTCGCGCAGCTCGCGGGCGGCGATGGCGGCCATGTCGTCGCGGGTCCACGCCATCAGGCTGCTCCGCCCGGTCCAGCGGCGGCCCGGGTCGCCCGGGTGGCGGCGGTCCTGGGTCGCACGGTCCGGTTCTCGATCGGCTTCGAGCGCGCGGTGCACGGCACGAGTCGTTGGACGAAGATCCCCGGGGTCACCACCTGGTCGGGGTCGAGGTACGTCTCGTCGAGGATGAGCTCGGCCTCGGCGATGCACACCCGCCCGCAGGTGGCGACGAGCGGGTTGAAGTTGCGGGCCGTCAGGCGGTAGCCGAGGTTGCCCTCAGCGTCCGCGACGTGGGCGTGCACGAGGGCGACGTCGGCGACGATCCCACGCTCGAGCAGGTAGTCCTCGCCGTCGAACCGCTGCACCTGCTTGCCCTCGGCGACGGGGGTGCCCACGCCCGTCCGGGTGAAGAAGCCGGCGATGCCCGCCCCACCCGCCCGCATCCGCTCGGCCAGGGTGCCCTGGGGGGTGAACTCGACCTCGAGCACTCCATCGAGGTACTGCCGTGCGAACAGCCGGTTCTCCCCGACGTAGGAGGCGATAACCTTCGCGACCTGGCGGTTCTCGAGCAGGAGCCCGAGCCCCTGACCGTCGACCCCCATGTTGTTCGACACGACCGTCAGGTCCTGCACCCCGGAGTCGCGGACCGCCTCGATCAGGTCGCTGGGGTTGCCGCTGAGACCGAACCCGCCGACCGCCACCGTCTGGCCGTCGGCCAGCACATCGCGCAACGCCTCGACGGCCGTGGACCAACGCTTCGTCACCGACCCTGCCTCCGTGCGCCCCCGGCGCCTCGATTGCCTGTCCTGGCCGTACCGGGTCCAGGAGTGGGCTCGCCGACCGCGCCCGGCCGGGTTTGACACCTAAGGGTCACAGCCCTAGGCGCTGACGTCGAGGCCGACCGGCAGGGGGGCCGGGGTGAACTCCTCGCGGAAGATCCGCGCGGGCCGCATCCGCCGCTTCTTGAAGGTGTGCACCGCGGCTGCCACCATCGGCGGCGGGCCGCAGATGTAGCCGCTCATCCCGCGGCAGGTCAGGAAGTCGGCGGCGACGGCGTCGGTTACCATGCCGGTCGCACCGACCCACCGCTGCTCGCTCAGGACCGGGACGTACCGGAAGCCCGGCCCCTCCAGCGACCGGAACAGCTCCTGGTCGTACAGGTCCTCGTCCCGGCGTCCTCCGTGGTACAGATGGATGTCGTCGGCCAGGTCGTGCTCGATCGCATGGAGCACCATGGCCTTTAACGGCGCCAGCCCGGTCCCGCCCGCCACCAGCACGACGGGTCCCTCCTCGGGCTCGGTCAGGCGGAACGACCCGAGCGGGCCCTGCATGCGCACCCGCTCGCCCACCGCGAGGGACGCGAAGATCCACCTCTCGGTGGCCAGGCCGCCCGGCGTCAGCCGGACATGCAGCTCGATCGAGCCGTCCTGCGAGGGTGGGTTGGCGATCGAGTAGGCGCGTCGCAGGGGTGAGCCAGGGATGTGCAGCTCGACGTACTGGCCCGCGTCGAAGTCGAGCGGCTCGTCGAGGTCGATGACCAGACGCAGGGTCTCGCGGGCCACCAGCTCCCGATGTGAGACGCGTCCCTCGAGGTCGCGGAGCCGGTGACGTGGCGTTGTCGTGGCCACGGTGCCCAGCAGCTCGCCGCGCACGTCGGTGAGCGGCGTCGACCGGCACGCGAGCGCGAAGCCGGTCGCGCGGTCGGCTTGGGGCAGCACGTCCTCGAGCGAGTCACGATGGTCGACGAAGCCCTCGAGCACCCTGAACCGGCAGGTGCCGCACGTGCCCTGGGAGCAGTTGTGCGGGATCCAGCGGTTGGCGCGCAGCGCCGCGTCCAGGATGCTCTGGCCGTCCGCGGTGGTGAACTCGGCGACTCCGGCCAGCGTGACGCGGTGGCTCACCGTTACACGTCCCAGCGGACGCGGACGTGCTCCGGTCCGCGGAACGCCCAGCCGTGGAACGTGACGTCCTCGGTCAGCTCCATGGTCGGGATCGACTGGAACAGCTCCTCGAGCGCCACGCGAACGATCTGGGTGCCCAGGTACGCGCCGGCGCACGCGTGGGAACCCGCCCCGAACCCCAGGTGCGGCTGCAGCGGACGGTCGAGGTCGAACCGGTCGGGGGCGGTCCAGATCTTCTCGTCCCAGTTGGCGGCGCCGTAGGCCATCAGGACCGCGGTACCCGCGGGCAGGTCGAGGCCCCCGACGTGCACGTCACGCGTCGCCACCTTGGCGGCGGCGGCGAAGATCGGGGCGACCCAGCGCAGGCTCTCCGACACTGCGCGGGGGATGAGCGTCGCGTCGTCGACCACGCGGTCGAACTGGTCGGGCGAGCGGAGCAGACCCACCAGGGTGGTCGCCATCAGGTGGCCGGGCTCCTGGAGGGCGCCGAGCAGGTACACGTTGATGTTCGAGTAGATGATCTCGCGGTCGCGGGTGCTCCCCTCGGTCAGGCCGTCGTGCAGCCAGTGCGAGATGAGGGTGTGCCCGGGCCGCTCGGCCCACTGGTCGAGCAGCGGGTCGACGATCTCGCGCACCTCGCGCTTGGCCCGGTCCGCTGCGGCGAAGCCGTCGGGGTCGGCCCAAGTACCGTCCGGTCCGACGGCGACGTTACGCGCACCCTCGGCCAGCGCCTTGAACCACTCGGCCAGCTTGTCCTCGCTGACCTGGTCCAGCCCCATCACGTCGCCGACCGCCCGGACGCTGACCGGCACGAAGTACTCCGCCTGCAGGTCGGCGGTGCCGTTGTCCTCGATCCGCTCGAGGAGGCGTCGGGCGTACGGCCGCACCAGCGAGTCGATGTACTCGTCGACCGCGGACGGTCGCAGGTAGGGGTCCATCATCGCGCGCAGACCCCGGTGGTCCTCGCCGTTCGCGCTGAGCACGGTGCCCTCGCCGTGCGTCCGGTGGCCCGAGGGGGAGATCACCCCGTGCCAGGTCTCGGGGTCCTCGGTCAGCTGCCGGTTAATCTCGTAGCTTGAGGCGACGTACATGCCGACCTCGGGTACCCAGGAGATGGGCGCCTCCGCCCGGAGCCGCGCGTGGATCGGCTGCGGGTCGTCCTCCAGCTGCGCGGCGGTGACGTCGTCGATCCAGGTGCTCGTGCTCACGGGTCTTCTCCTCGACGTTGGGGGCTCCGGTCGACCGGGCTGCACGATCGCTCCGTGGGTCCGAGCGGCAGCCAGGCGGTGGTCCGATTCTGGGCGCGCGCCCTCGTCCCGATCAATCCCGGGTTCCTGAAGTCAACCTTCGGAGATGCCGAACGATCCGTGGTAGAACAGTGCGGCCGACGCCAGCTGGGTACGAGCGTGGAGGGCGAGATGAACCTGCGCCAGATGGAGTGCTTCCTCACCGTGTGCGAGGAGCTCCACTTCCGACGAGCAGCCGACCGGTTGCACCTCGCGCCGGCGAGCGTGAGTGAGGCGGTCGGCGCCCTCGAGCGCAGCCTGGGTGTCCAGCTGCTGCAGCGCACGAGCCGACGAGTCCGCCTCACCCCGCAGGGTGAGGAGTTCGCTGCGGCGATCCGGCAGCCGATCGAGGATCTCCGGCGGGCCCATCGGGCGGCGCGGCGGCACTCGGCCTCCGCTCGCGAGCTGGTCATCGGGCACACGCCGGAGCTGGGCCAGCTGCTGCTGGGACGGCTGGTCGAAGCCAGCTCGGGGGCCGACGCCCTGCCGTCGTGGCGGCCGCTGCCGATGCACACCCCGCAACAGCTGACCGCCCTCACCGACGGCGCGATCGACATCGGGCTGTGCTGGTCGGTCCCGTCCCGGCCGGGCGTGGAGAGCCGTGTTCTCGGCGAGGTGCCCCTCGTTGTCGTCCTGCGTGCGGACGACCCCCTCGTGTCCCGGCGGGTCGTCCCGCTGGTCGAGCTGCGGTCCCGGCGGATCCTGGTGACGCCGCGGACGAACAACCCCTACCTGGAGCGGCAGCTGCGGGCGGGGCTCACCATGGCCGGCATCTCCGACTCTCTGGTCGAGGAGGTGGAGCGCTACGACGAGCTCGTGATGCACGTCGCGACCCGCGGCCACGTCGGCCTGCACCCCGGAGCCATCGCACTGACGAGCACGCTGTCCACCGTGGTGTTCCGACCGGTCGCCGACGCGGACCCGATCCAGGTCTGCGCCATCACGCGGACCGAGGCGCGACCCGACCGGACCGCGGTCGTCGACGCCATCGCCGAGATCTTCGCCTCGATGACGACCGCGGCCGGGTGGGGCTGACGCCAGTCAGGCGTGGTGGTGCGCGGCGTAGTGCTGGGCGAGCAGGTTCTTGCCGTAGTCGTTGCCGTGCGGCTCCCGCACGATCGTGTGGACGTGGAACCGCGCCGGTTCGGGGTTGGCCAGGAACACCCCGGGATGGTTGTCGTACTCCACGAGGAGGACCGGGGAGTGGATGCGGTAGTAGAAGGCGGACTCGTCGTCCTGGCCGCCGCGCCAGAGGAACCGGGTCTCGTCCAGGTGGCCGAGGACCTGGGCCAGCTTCCGCTCGGCGTGCTGCTCGGGGAGACGTCCGAGGTAGACCCTGAGCAGGTCGACCAGGCCGTCCTGCTGGTCCCTGCTCAGCGACGACGCGACGATGCCTTCGGGTCGGAGCACGAGGTTGTCACGTCCGGCCCCGCCCACGTGCCGGCCGTTCCAGGGTCCCGCGAGCTCTGGCGGCAGGTCCGCCGCGCGGATCGACGCACTGAGGACGAACTCGTGCTCCCGCTCCGCCCCGAGAGCGCGGCGGAACGCCAGCCCGGTCTCGGTCTCCTCGTCGAGAGCAGCCACGCCTTCGAACCGTCCGCTGCCGGAGGTGGGTTCGGCGCCGAGGAACGAGGGTGCGAAGACCATCTGCCCGCCCACGAAGACGCAGTGCAGGTCGATGTGGTGGCCCATTAGCTGCCAGCCCCACGGCTCGACCGACGACGGTTCACCGAAGACCGTGAACCAGTAGGCGAACTCCGTGAGCGTGTCCTGGTAGTCGCCGATCAGCTCGCCGAGGTTGGCGTTCAGTCTCATCGCCGAGCGCACCGACGTGTACCCGGCGCTGCTCAGGCTGGCCTCGATCACGGCCAGGGCACGCTCGCGGTCGGCGGCGCCCAGCCGTTCAAGGCGCATGCCCTTCGGGATCCAGGTGGGGATGGCGTTCGTCCACAGCCGCCACTCCGGCGCGTCCATGGGCAGCGCACCGACGACACGTTGGTAGGGAGCGAGCCCACTGAGGTAGCGACGGGCCGCGTCCGCCGCGCGGCTCGGGCGGACCTCGACCTGGTCGAGCTGGTAGAGCCCGGGACGGGGCGTCCCGTCTTCGGTGATACCGACGAAGGGTTCGAGGTAGTGGCGGAACCCGGCCGAGAGCTCGTGGGCGGGGACCTCGGGCAGCAGGTCGGCGAACAGCAGCGAGTCGACGATCGGCAGGGTGCCGCGTGCGGCGGGCACGGGGAACGGCGGCCGGGTCACTCCGGAGCCGCGGGGGTGGGTCATCGAGGCACTCCTCATTCGGTGGGGACGGCGAGCACGCCGCCGGGGGCGAGGAACCTGGTCTCGATCCGGCGCGCGGCGATCAGCCAAACCGGGCGGCCGTCCCCGTCGCGGTCGGCCGCGCGGACGAAGGTGTCGTAGACGTCCGCCACCAGGACCGGGACGGTCGTGGGGACCGGTGGTTCTCCGTCCTGGGCGTACAGGGTCAGGATCGACACGGCCTCGATGGCGGCGGGCGCACGGACGGTGAGGTGCAGGTTGGTCGTCACGTGGCGCGACACGCGCGGACCGCGCGCTGCGCGGGTGCGGTAGACCCCGTCGATCTCAGCGGTCCCGACGAAGGTTCGCCGCGAGAACGTGAGGCTGGCGTCCGGGGTGAAGAAGGTCGAGGCCAGGGTCCCGTCGCCGTGGTCGATGTCGAACCACAGCGCGGACATCAGCAGGGACAGCTCGCCGTGCACGAGCGCTGCCGGGAGTGCCTCACCCAACGTCGGCCTCCTCCGACCGGGCCCGGGCTCGCGCGACCGCAGCGGAGGCGCCCGACCGGAGGAGCCCGGCGTCGGTACCGAGGACGAGGAACCGGTAGCCGCGTCCGACCAGGTCGACGGCGTCGTCGGCGGCCGTCGTGCCGACCGGGATGTCGTGGATGGCGCAGCTCTGCTCGGCCGCGACGATCAGCGCCCGCGCAGCCGGGTCGCCGAGCTCCACGCCCATCGATACGGCGAGGTCGGACGGCCCGATGAACACCCCGTCGACCCCAGGAGTTTGCGCGATGGCGACGATGGCGGCTAGCGCGCCGGGCGTCTCGGTCTGCAGGATCAGCTTGACGTCGCTCCCCGCTTCGATGTACTCAGCCAGGCTCTGCACACCCCAGTGGCCGGCGCGTCCGGAATTGCTGGCCCCTCGGCGCCCAAGCGGTGGGAAGCGGGTGGCGTTGACGGCGCGTTGCGCGTCGGACGCGTCGCCGACCTGGGGGACGAACAGGCCGTGGGCGCCGGCGTCCAGTGCGGGCTGGACGTCGCGGGGGGAGACCCCGGCCACTCTGACGTAGGGCTCGATGCCGCAGCCCAGAGCGGTCGAGATCATCGTGGAGATCGTCCGGATGTCGATGGTCGCGTGCTCGTCGTCGACGACGACAAAGTCGAGTCCGGCGACGGCGAGAAGCTCAACGGTCTCGGGCGTCGGCAGCTTCACCCACGCCCCGAGACGTGGCCCCGGCGTCACGCGCTCGTGCCCGCGTACTCGTCGGCGTTGATGACCCAGCCCTCGGCGAGAAAGTCCTCGCGCGGCGGGGCGAAGACGTCGACGAGGACGTGCGCCCCCTCGCCCGTCCAGCTGGTGGTGTGGATGAGGTTGGGCGGGATCAGCACCATCGAGGGGCTGTCGACGCTCACGTGGTCGTCGTCGCGCCACTCGCTCATCCGGGTGGTCCAGGGGGTTCGGAAGTGGTGGACGAACGCACCCTGCAGCGTCACCGACATCTGCTCGAAGTCGTCGTGCGCGTGGGGTGAGAGGGCTTCCGGGTCCCGGGCGCCGATCTTGGTCGGGAACCAGTTGATCATCAGCGAGCTGGTGCAGAAGATCCGCCCGAGCCGTCCCGGCTGGTCGGGGATCTGCGACATGCGGTGCACCCGCAAGCGGCCGCCGCTGCGGATGGCGTCGGTCAGGAGCGGTGCGACGGCGGGATCGTCGTGCGGCCCGTCGTTCACCGCGAGGCGCATGAGCTCGGCGTCGTGGGCGGCGAACACGCGGAGGACGACGGTGTCCCTGGCGGCCTCGATCGTGCTCCGCCCGGCCGGGACGACCACCAGCGAGGGCTCGGTCAGTCTCTCGGATCGTCCTGCAGAGTCCGTGACGACGGCTCCCGCGTCGTCGGCGACGATCAAGATGTGTTCGTCGACCGCGTGGGGTTCGACCAGAGGGATGCCGGCCACCAGCTCGGTGACGGCGACCGCGAAGTTCTTGCCGCGCAGGGACCAGGTCCGGCTTCCCCCGACCGCGACGCTGTCGGGAGGACGTCGACGCGTCTCGTCGACGACGGGGGTACGAACAGGGGTCACGAAGATTCCTCCACTGGGTGGGTGTGTGCCTGGCAAGACTCCCGTTTCAATTGGGACGGATCAATCGTCAAGTTCCGACCGGAACGTTCGGTAGAACCGAACCAGTGGGCGGAATGACGGATCAGAGCCGTGCCCCACCAGAAGAGGCGCACGAACGGCCCCACCGAAGAAGTCGGCGAGCGTGGAAGCGACCGCGACGTCGGCGGGACCCACGGTGCCAATCGGCCGAGCTCGTCGGCGAGTGCCGCGTGAAAGAGGTCGAGATGCGTCGCGACGCTCTTGGCAAGAACGACCACTTCGGCGGGCAAATCCGGCTCTTCGTACCTGCGGTGGGGCGGGCGTGACACGCCGGTGAGGGCGGATGCGCTGAGGTGAGGGTCGGGGTCCTCAAGATCAGAGGCGACCAAGCTTCCGTTCCACAAGGACCCCGACGATGAGCGAGCCTACGGGCTGCGCTGGCGGCTGCCTGCGCATCGACACCCACCACGACTACTGCGACCGTTGCGATCTGCTGGTCGGGCTACCCGGCTTGCGGGTGATCAAGGTCCACACCGAGCACCGACGGCTGGTGGTGACGGTGGAGTCGCCCCGGGCCGAGCAGGGCTGCCGGGCGTGTGGGGTGATCGCGGGCAGCCACGGTCGGCGGACCGTCCGGCTCGTCGACGCCCCCTGCTTCGGCCGACCGGTGCGCGTCGTGTGGCGCAAGCGGACCTGGGAGTGCGAGGAGCCGGCGTGCCCGGCCAGGGTGTTCACCGAGCAGCACGACGACGTCGCCCGGCCGCGGGCGTTGTTGACGGTGCGGGCGTGCTGGTGGGCGATTCGCCAGCTCCGCTTCGAGCACGCCTCGGTCCTCGGCCTGGCCCGTCAGCTCGGCACGTCGTGCGCACGCTGTGGCGCTCGATCGAGCCCTTGCTGCAGGACATGGCCGACGACCCGGACCGGTTCGACAACGTCACCAGCCTCGGCGTCGACGAACACATCTGGCACCACGTCGACGAACGCCGGCGCGGGCCGAAGGCGTTGACCGGGATGGTCGATTTCAGCCCTGACCAGGCCGGACGCACCCGGGCCCGGCTGCTCGACCTCGTTCCCGGCCGGTCCGGAAAGGCGTACGCCGACTGGCTCGCGGCGCGTGGCGACGGATTCCGCCGCCGGGTCGCAGTGGCGACGTTGGACCCGTTCCACGGCTACAAGAACGCCATCGACGACCAACTCGCCGACGCGGTATCGGTGCTCGACGCGTTCCACGTCGTCAAGCTCGGCAGCCAGGTCGTCGACGAGGTCCGCCGCCGGGTCCAGCAGAGCATCCACGGCCACCGGGGCCGACGCGACGATCCGCTCTACAAGATCAGGAACGTGCTGCGCTGCGCCGAGGAACGCCTCACCGAACGACAGCAGGCGCGCCTCGCCGCGGCCATGGACGCCGACACCGCTCACCTCGAAGTGTTCGTGGCCTGGCAGTGCGCCCAACAACTCCGGCGGGTCTACCACCAGCCCGACCCAGCCGCTGGCCGACGGCTTGCAGAGAACATCGTGACGACGTTCGCATCGTGCCCGATCCCTGAGGTCGCCCGCCTCGGACGGACCCTCAAGAAGTGGCGCCGAGAGTTCCTCGCCTACTTCGACACCGCCGGCGCCTCCAACGGCGGCACCGAAGCAGTGAACGGCCTCATCGAGCTCCACCGGCGCGTCGCCCGCGGCTTCCGCAACCGCGAAAACTACCGCCTACGGATGCTGCTCATCGGCGGCGGACTGGTCAGCCCCCACCTCAAGTAAGAAGAGCCGCTTTACCGACCTCGACCACCTCGCCCATGAACTCGTGACCGAGGACGTCGCCGGCGCGCATGGCCGGGATGTAGCCGCCGAGCAGGTGCAGATCGGAGCCGCACGTGGTGGTCAGTCGTACCTTGAGGATGATGTCGCGGTCATTGAGGATCTTGGGGTCGTCGACCGTCTCCACGGCGGTCTCGTTGACGCCTCTCCAGGTGAGAGCCTTCACAGCACTCCTTCCCCGGAGGCGCGGTCGGTTGCCAGGTCCACCAGCGCGCCGCCCGGTGTGGACGTCCGGCGGCCGTGGGGCGCCGGGTCGACGCGCAGCACCTCACCGACCTCGATCAGCTGCTTGGCCTCGCGCAGCGCGGCCCGAACTCGTTGCCGCGGGTCGTGGCCCGAGATGCGGGCAGCCGCTGATGCGGCCCCGCTCGGTTCGGGGGTTTGAAGTCGGGCGCGAAGCTCGCTGCCCTTGCCGCCCGGGGCGGGACGGACCTCGACCTCGACGAGGTCGCCGAGCTCGGCCAATGGGCCGGGCAGGTGGTCTTCGACGAGGACGTCGCCGGGGCTGCGGTTGATGGTGACGGCCCGCCAGCGCGACCGCGCCTCGGCGTCCTTGCTCGCTCCTGCTGCCACGCGTCGCTGCAGCTGTCGGACCAGCGCGACAACGGCACCCCCCACGGCCAGCGCCGCCGCCACGCTGGTCCCGCGGGAAGTCATCGGGCACCCTCAGCGGCGACGCCGGCGCCGCCGAACGTCTTCACGATCGCCTCGCAGAACGCGGGCAGGTCGTCGGGGGACCTGCTGGTGACGAGGTTGCCGTCGATGGCGATCTCCTGGTCGACCACGGTGGCGCCGGCGTTGCGCAGGTCGGTGCGGATGCTGGGGAACGAGGTCAGGGTCCGACCGGACACGACGCCGGCCTCGAGCAGCGTCCACGGCCCGTGGCAGATCGACGCGACCGGCTTCCCGCTCTCCATGAAGTCCCGGACGAAGCTGACCGCGGCCTGGTCGATGCGCAGCTTGTCGGGGTTGACCGTGCCTCCAGGCAGTAGCAACGCGTCGTAGTCCTCGACCGCCGCGGACCGCACGAGCGCGTCGACGTCGAAGGTGCCGGCGTCGTCGAGGTCGTTGTTACGTGCCGCGATCTGCCCGTCGTGCAGGGACAGCAGCTCGGTGCGCGCCCCCGCCTGGTCCAGCGCCTGGCGGGGCTGCTCCAGCTCGACCCGTTCCACGCCGTCGGCGGCGAGGATCGCCACCCGCTTGCCGTTCAGTTCGCCTGCCATGACTTCTCCTTTGCCTGCTGTGATCTGTCGGTTGTGTTCATGGGGGCGACCGCAGCTGAGCGCGGCCGACTGACTTGGGTCAGGCGGCCGGCGAAGTGACCGGAGTTCACCGCTTCGCCGAACGCCGTCTGTGCTTTCTCGTTGGCGTCACGGATGGGATGGAGGATGCTCACGCAGGTCCTCTCATGGCGGTCGAGCCTTCGGGTCGGACGGCGGGCGGACTTCAGGGGTGCAGGACGACCTTGGTCCAGCCGTCGAGGCGGTCGTCGAAGTTCTTGTAGCCCTCGACGGCCTGGTCGAGGTCCATCTCCTGCGACACGATCTGGCCGGGGTGGACCTTCCCGGCGTGGATGAGGTTCCGCAGGCCGCGGTTGTACTGCTTGACGTTCGCCTGACCGGTGCCCATCGCCTGGCCCTTGAAGAAGAACGTCCCGAAGTCGAACGCGAACTGCCCCTTCTTCGCCAGGTCGGTGGCGGCGTTCGGGTCCTCGGGCACGAACACCCCGACCACGCCGATCCGGCCGGTCGGTCGGACGGCGGCGATGAGGCTGTTGATCGTCAGGCCCGGCTCCTCCTTGCCGGAGGCGTCGTGGGCCTGGTAGCCGACGGCCTCTACGCCCTTGTCGGCGCCCTCGCCGCGGGTCGCCTCGAGAACCTGGTCGACGCCGTCGCCCTGCGAATCGTCGACCGGGGTGGCCCCGAGCTTCGCGGCCAGCGCCAGCCGATCGGGCTGGTGGTCGACGACGAACACCTGGTCGGCGCCCTTGACCTGCGCCGACAGGGCCGCCATCAGACCGACCGGGCCAGCGCCGTACACGACGACCGAGTCGCCTGGGCTCACCGCGGCCAGCTCTGTGCCGTGCCAGCCCGTCGGCAAGATGTCGGACAGCATCACGTAGTCGAGCTGCTTCTCCTCCGCGTCGTCGGGCAGCACGAGCGCGTTCCAGTCCGCCCACGGCACCCGCAGCAGCTCGGCCTGGCCGCCCGCGTACGGGCCCATGTCGGCGTAGCCGTACGCCGCGCCCGCGCTGCCCGGGTTGGCCGTCAGGCAGAAGCCGGTGTGGCCGGACTCGCAGTTCTTGCAGAAGCCGCAGCCGATGTTGAACGGCAGCACGACCCAGTCACCGACCTTGACGCGGTCGACCGCCGAGCCGACCTCGATGACCTGGCCCATGTTCTCGTGGCCGAGGACCTTGCCCTGCTCGACGTCGGTGCGTCCTTCGTACATGTGTAGGTCGCTGCCGCAGATGTTCGTGGCGGTGACCTTGACCAGGGCGTCGGTCGGACGCTCGATCCGGGCGTCCGGGACGTCCTCGACCGCCACGTCCTTCGGTCCGCGGTACACGAGTGCGCGCATGGGTGTTCTCCTTCGATCGGCGAGTTGCTACTCACCGATTACCCACGTGCCGGCAGCGGTAACGCCCGGTCCATCGCGCACAACACGCGAGACTTCCTACAGACCTCGGGGTCGAACCGGGTCCCGGCGATCCACCCGAGCACGCCCCGGTACGCCCCGGCATCGCGCGGACGGGCAGGTCGGGCAGCCGCGCGGTGCGCCAGCCCAATGAGCACCCGCAGCCGTCGGCCCTCGACCCCGCGCAGGAGCACGGCGGCTCCCGCTCTTGCCGGATCACGAGGAGCCGGACGCGACGCCCACCATCAACTCGAACGTGGCCGGTATCCGGCCGGCGCGCTGCAGTAGCTCGTCGAGAATCGTCGGTGCTGGCGTGCTCGCCGATCGAGCAGGGCCGCATCCTCGACTACGCGACATTGGGCGACGTCGCGACCAGGCACGGCATCAGCCTCGTAGCGGCCGCTCTGGCATGGGTGCTGCGTCGCGACTTTCTATGCATTGTCCCCGAGGCGAGCAGCCCGGAGCACGTGCAAGACGACGCCACGGCACTGGAAGTGGAGCTGACCGACGAGGACCTGAATGCTCTCGACCGTACGTTCCGGCCGCCAACTGAACCGTGACCCTTGGAGATCCTTTAGTTCCGTGGCTAGGCGTGGCACATCCGCGCAAACACGCCTCCAAGTCCCCGCGGGGGGTGTACCTCGGCCGCAAGATCGGGCCGCGACGGTTCTTCACCGCAGGAACGTCACCAACGTCCTGGTCTGGCACAGCTAGGCCGGGATTTTGTCAGCGAGGATGTCAATCTTTTCGATCACTGGTTCGGAGAAAAGTACGCCGGTGTTAGATCCGAGCGCCTGGCCCACGCCGCCCGCCAGATGGGCGTCTCGTGCCTCGTCATCGGGGAACACGTCGTACACGCCGAACGTGGACGGCCCGAATTGGATGGCAAACCAGGCGATCGTGCCCGGCTCCTCCATCACAATGGATCGAGCTTGGCCGAGGAAGTCTGCTAGTTCCGTCTCCTTGCCTGGCAAGGCGGCTCATCCCAATCGGGGGTGTAGAAGTTGGGGTCTGAAGCCGCCGGTCTCGAGCAGGCTTCGGGCGATGTAGTTGGTCAGGTTGCGGAACCCGAGTGCGGAGCCGCGCAGGTGTTCGAGCCGTCCGTTGAGCGCCTCGGTCGGCCCGTTGCTGGTGCCGGGTCGTTCGAAGTAGGCGAGCACGTCAGCGGCTCGCTTCTTCAGGGTCCGGCCCAGGGTGGTGAGCTCGGTGAGCACCTTGGGGACGCCGGCGCTGAGGTCGGTGATCAGCTTCTCCATGAGCTCGCGGCCACGTTGCCGGTCCTCGTGGCGATAGGCGGCGATCATGCGCTGGTAGACACCCCAGGTCGCCTCGACCTCGACGTGAGCGTCATCAACGAACAGCGCGCGTAGCTTGTCGGTGAGCAGGTCCGCGCCGGTGTGCAGCGTGCGCCGCGACTTGTAGAGCGGGTCGTCCCTGAACCCACGGTGCCCGTGGATCGCGAGTTGGACCCGGCGCCGGCACCTGTCGAGGGCGTCACCGGCCAAGCGCACGACGTGGAAGGGATCCATCACCGTGACCGCGTCCGGGATCTCCTCTGCAGCGGCGGTCTTGAACCCGGTGAAGCCGTCCATCGCGACCACCTCGACCGCGTCACGGAAGGCGTCGTCGCGGTCGGCGAGCCAGGTCTTGAACGCCGCCTTCGACCGGCCCTCGACCATGTCCAGCAGCCTTGCTGGGCCGGCGCCATCGCGGACCGGGGTGAGGTCGATGATCACGGTGACGTACTTGTCGCCACGCCTGGTGTGGCGCCAGACGTGCTCATCGACGCCAATGACCTTCACGCCCTCGAACCGCGTGGGGTCGTTGATCAGCAGCCGCTTGCCTTCGGCCAGGACCGCGTTGTTGGCGGTGTCCCACGCGACCCCGAGTCCCTCGGCGACACGGGCGACGGTGAGGTGTGCGACCACGATCCCTTCCAGCGCCCACCGCAGCCCGGTGCGCGAGAGCTTCGCGCGTGGCTCCGCCGCGGCGCTGGTGTCTTGGCGCCACACGTGTCCGCAGTCGGCACAGCGGTAGCGGCGCACTACAACTTCCAGCACGGTGGGTCGCCAGCCCAGCGGCTCGTGGGCCAACCGCCGGATCACGGTGTCACGAGCAGCGCCTTCGCTGCCGCACCGTCGGCACCACTGATCTGGTTCCACCACGCGGCACGCGAGGACCGCACGATCCGGTTCAAGTCGTTGCCCGGTCACGCTCAGACCGAGGCCGTCGAGTCGAGCGAAGGCGGTCAGGTCAGGGCGGCCGAAGCCGGCCGGCGGGGTAGCGTCGGACACGTCGAGGTCTTTCGGATGGATGGCGTAGGAACCTCCGTCGTCGGGAGACCTCGACGTCTATCTGCGGACCGACGCGCCCGGCCGACCTACACCGTCATCTGGGAAGACCCCTGAAACGTCTTCGACGACGACGGGACCGGCTAGGAGGAGGGCGCGGTGAGCTAAAAGAATGGAGCTTGCTCGGCTTCGACGCCGCCGCAAGCTCCGGTGAAACGGTCGGTACTGGTCGGTCGTCGTCGGTCACCACCGGATGGCGGCGCCCCCCACTCTCGGCGTTTGCGCAGGTCAGCGGCTCGTTCGCCCAGTGGGCGCATCAAGCGATAGACGCAAAGCCGACGTGATTAGGTCGTCGGTTCGATTCCGACAGGCGGCTCTGGCGAACAGCCCCTGACCTGCGGAAACGCAGGGCAGGGGCGGTTCGGTTCTGGTGGTCGCGCGATGCGCTGGCCTCACGGCTCTGCCCGACACCGACGTCGCTCTCCTCTGCGACGGACCCCTCGCCGGCTGAGCGCTCGCAGCCCGCATCCTGTCCGTGTGCCGATAGGCCTCGCTCCGCTCGGCAACGCGGCGTGGCGTTGTGTCGCGACCTGGACGTGCGAGGTGTCAACGGTGCGTCGGCGCAGCGATCGTTGTGTGCGCAGCGAGATGTTCCATGCCGCACGGGCGACGCGCACGAACGCAACGCCCCGGAACGCCAACGACCCGTCATCGCTGCGACGCGCAACGCGTCTCCCGTCACGGCAACGGATCGCAACCAAGACCCGCCCACGGCGCCTAGCGGGACGGAGGGCAAGTTGACACAGTTGCGCTGCCATGGAACCGCGCTGGCTCTCTCGATGACCACCGGTGAACCAGTGCCGCTCCAGGCTTGCGCCTGGTGTTGCCTGGCCCCCCTCGTGATCGGCCCGTCGGGGATCGTCAACGTGGTGCGGGTGTCGAGGCGGTCGGGTCCGACGGCTCGGCGGGGCGCGATCGTCTCGTGCGTTGGCGGACTACGGGAGCTTGGACGCGAGGACGTCGGCCGCCAGGATCTCGGGTGCTGCGCCGAGGAGGTGCTGGTTGGCCATCAGGGCTGCGACGATGGCGCCGTTGGCGTGGGCGTCGCGAGCGGCCTCGTCGGGGAATGCATCGAAGATCCAAAAGGTGTCGGCGTGGGTTCTAGCCGCGAACCAGACAATCGTTCCCACTTCTTCGTTGGCGAGTGCGACAGCGCCGGCGAGCAGATCGGCGAGCGCGTCGTGCTGTCCATCGGCCGCGACGATCTTGGCGACGAAGGCATACGGAAGTGATGCGGGTGTGGACATGAGGGGTTCTCCTTGAAGTCGGGGTTCTTCGTGGGGCGAGTTCAGCGTATGACGAGCGAGGGCCGATGGGGAGTGGCGTATACGACAGTATTGCTATTGTTCGCGCCATGCGTATCGGACTGATCGCGATCGACGGCTGCTTCGGTTCGGCTGTCGCGTCGGTCATCGACATCGTGCGGGTGGCCGACGGAGCCCGCGGCGATATCGACCCGCGGATCGACCCGATCGAACTCGCCATCCTCGGACCGAAACGGCGAGTGACCACGACGGCATCGATGACCCTGTCGGTTGACCACCCGCTGTCGGAGTCCGGAGAGTTCGACGTGGTCGTCGTCCCTGCGCTTGGAACCCTCACGGCCGCCGCTACCAACGACGCCCTCCAGAGCCGAGATGCTCGTTCGGTCATCGCCTCGCTCGGGCGCCTCGACGACGCGACCACCCGGATCGCCGCGGCGTGCACCGGCGTGTTCGCCGTCGCCGAGACCGGACGGATGCATCATCGGCGGGCGACGACCAGCTGGTTCCTGGGGCCGGAGTTCCTGAAGCGCTATCCAACCGTCGCCCTCGATCTCGACACCATGGTCGTCGTGGACGGGAACCTCGTCACCGCCGGCGCCGCGTTCGCCCACATCGACCTCGCGCTCTCACTCGTGCGATCGATCAGCCCCGACCTGGCCCAACATGTCGCCAAGCTCCTCATCATCGACGAGCGTCCGTCGCAGGCGGCCTTCGTCGCCTACGAACATCTCCGGCATGAGGACCCGATCGTCGTCGAGTTCGAACGCTTCGTGCGCGCCCGCCTGGACGAACCGTTCAACGTCGCCTTCGTCGCGCAGTCGCTCGGCACCAGCCGGCGCACCCTCGAACGACGAGTCCGTGCGGCGCTCAACATCACTCCGCTCGGCTTCGTCCAACGGCTTCGCATCGAACGAGCTCGGCACCTCTCAGCAACCACGGACCTCACCTCCGCCGAGATCGCGCTACGGGTCGGCTACGCGAACGCCGAGACTCTGCGCTCCCTCCTGCGCAGGGAGCGACGCCGTTCCTGACCTATCGCCATGCCTGTAGCCGGTGTCCTAGCGCCCGGTTGGAACCACCTCTCAGCACGTCGCGTCGACGCTCCTGCGTCGCCCCTGGACGACCCACTCGACACGCCCGCAGCACAGGCCATGTGACGTGCCCCGGCTTCCCGGCCGCTCGGGGTTGGGTGGCTGTGATGTCGCTGCGTTCTCGTCGAGGGGGTCAGCAGACCCGATCAGGGTCGATTGGGATGAGACGCGAAGGCGGTCAGGTCAGGGCGGCCGAGGCCGGCCGGCGGGGTAGCGTCGGTCACGTCGAGGTCTTTCGGATGGATGGCGTAGGAACCTCCGTCGTCGGGAGACCTCGACGTCTATCTGCGGACCGACGCGCCCGGCCGACCTACACCCTCATCTGGGAAGAGCCCCGTCACGGACCGGGCGCCACCCCTCGACGGCGAGGCCAGCGAGATCTAGCAGGTCACAGGTGCGCGGCTGGCCGAGACCGTCGACGTAGACCACGCACGTCGAGACCGCCGACAAGTTCGCGGGCAGCACACCAGTCATCGCAGGACCTCGTCACGGGCCGCGGCGCCTCGGCCAACATCCACAGTCGCACTACAACCCTGGACTGGCAACGCCTCCTGCCGGGCACTGCCTCCCGGACTAGGAGCCGAGGTCGTCAGAGCCACCGAGGTCGTCGATGAGTCGACGGATGGCGGGGTCGTTGATCTCCGGGTAGGAGGGCGAGGTCGTAGTGTCAGCGGAGCCGTCGCTGCGGGACCAGGTGACCGTGGGGGTCGGCATTGTCGGCCGCGTGGGCGATAGGGGCGGCACGTCTGGCCAAGGTGCGCTTGGGCTGGCGAACAGGGCGTCGTAGGCCTCGAACGCCAGACGTGCGTTCACGACGCTGGCGAGTTCCGGGAGCAGTTGGTCGCCACCGGCAAGAGGGCGCCGCGGTTCACCTATCAGGAGCTGGCGTGAGCTGATCGGAATGAACACGGGCGAGCCTGGGGGCAGAATGCCTTGCCAGCCAAGGTCGGCGCTGGGCAGGACGGCTACGGGTGCGTCCGCCGTGATGAGGCACGCCCTGGGTGCCGTACGCACCGACCAGGTCCAGTCGTTGAGCCGCTCACTGAGCCGGTCGAACTCACGCAGAAATATGCGGAGGTTGGCCTGGGCGGGCTCATCTGGCTTGCCCAACCGTTCCCAGACGGCGGTTGCGGCGACCTGAGCTGCGTTCAGCGCGTCTGGCGAGAGTGTCGTCGGATCGATCTTCCTGTTGACAAGGTGCTCGTGAAGTACCAGGACCGGTCCGATGTGTTCGCCGACCTGCTCGAGGCGAGCCCGCGTGGTCGCGGTCCGGAGCAGACCGCTGGCAGCGAACCTCGCCAGCGCCGTGTTATCCGGCGCGTTCAAGGGGTCACCTCGACGCGCTCGTATGAGTACCGGCGCGACGGGGCCCTCGATGTCGCTGCTCAGCCAGTCCTCGATGTCATCGACCAGAGCGCCGGCGGCACCGGTGTAGCTGTAGAAGTTGGTGCGCACGGACGCGTTGTTCACCGAGATCAACGACTCCGTCCCGTCCCGGCGTCGGAGCGCCAGCCTGCTCCTCGTGTCGACGAAGCCGCGCAGCAACGTCTTCGGCACCGTGTGCTGCTTCGCCTTGTGTTGTCTCGTCACGGGGCGTCCGCGGCGTTCGCATCGTCGCGGAGGTCGCCTTCTGCGACCAGCTGCTGCCAGCGTGCTTCGAACATGGCGTCAGTACCGCTCCGGCGGAACGCCCATTTCGAGTCTGGGCGGGCGTCATTGCTCTGGATGGTGAAGCCCGTGTCGCGGAGGAGCTTCCGCTCCACCTCGGCTGCCTGCCGCAGATGCGTGGCACGAACGGAGCCGCCCCACGAGGTGCCTGCAGCTGGGATCCGCCGGTAGAGGTCCAGCCTCTCCTGCCAGCTGCGGGCGATCAGCTCGTTCCAGCACTGGTTGCCAAAGGTCGACAGATCGTCCACGCTGACGAGGGTCCCGCCGTCGACGACGGCCCCGGCGAGGTAGCCCAGGCTGATGGTGAGCCGGTGCTGAGCGGCCAGGACCTTGCTCGCGAAGAGGAACACGTCGTCCGACTCGGGGGCGTGCAGCGCCTCGAAGACCTGACAGGTGAAGTCGAACATCTGATCGTTCATGCTGCTGGGCGTGGCCAGACCTGCGACCGGGTAACCGGCTTCTGCAGCGCGTCGCTCGACTCGGAACTCCTCGATCGCGAGCTCAGCGATCATCCGCAGCCAGGCGAGACCGCTGGTCGACCGGTCGGGCTGCACCACAAACGCCGCTTCATCCTGTGCGTGGAGCAGGACGTGGCCGCCCTCGTGCGCCAGCAGCCGTTCGATCTCCGCGACGGAAGCGCTGCTGACGACCGCGTGGTTGATCACGACGGTCGTGTGCCCGTCATGGTGAATCGTCCGACCGCCGACCACCCCGTAGCCACGGTCCGTGTCGTACAGGCCCGAGCTGGGATCGAGTCGCTGCACGGTCTCGGCGAAGTTCTCGCTGACGATGACAGCCGCGTCGGGCTTTCCGATGGCGTCCAGACCACGCTGCATCGCTGCCCCTGCAACGTTGGAGACCAGACAGCCTTCGGTGGAGAGATTCATACCTGCAGTATCGGCAGGAGCGCTGACAGATCGCGCCGGCCAGATCAATCCCCAAGGGCGTCACCTCGGAGTGGGCCGCGCTACTGACAAGATCATTGCGAGAATGAGCCTGATCCGGACTACTGACAAGATCTTTGAGAAAACTGACAGCTTGTATGAGACAGGACACTCTCTCGCCGCGCCGCCGCCAAAAAAGTCAGCCCGGACCTCTACCGTGATTGGATGTCCGGTCTCAATCTTCATGTCAGCGGCTGCGCGCTCCGCGGACACCTCTTGTGAGACGAATTAGGCACGATCTGTCTCAAGGATCTTGTCAGCACCCGGACGCTGTCTCATCCAGGTTGTCAGCGACCGGACGCTCTCGGTTGCAACCTGGTGTGGTTGGCGCTCGGCGGCGAGGCGGCCGCCACTTTCTTCGCCGTAAGGGGACCGTGGTGCGGAGCACGCTGAACTACCGTCCTGCGAGACGGCGGAGGCCAACTTCCGGGGACGACCTCGGGTTGAGCGAGATGCTCGGAACTCTGACCTTGGCTGCTTGGCTGCTTGGCTCAGCCGCAGTCCCAGTTGTATCGAACAGACGAGAGATCGCCGCCGGCTACCGCGGAAGGGTCGGCGAACAGCTGCCCGACACCGCCGTCGCCCCAGCCTCCGCTCTCACCCGAGTCCAGCTGCAGCAGCACTGATCCCCTCGGTGCGTTGCGGGCGGGGTAGGCACCGTCTCCTCGTGGGTCCGTCTGGGTGAATCGAGCGAATCCGCCGATTTTGCTGCCGACGACGAAGCCGACCAGCGGCGACTCGTACCCGCGCGCGAGGTCCTCCCACACGTCTTCGGGCTCGAGCTCATACCCGACTGCGGCGAGGCCCTTGTCGCCGAGGACGTCCGTCACCTCCTGCCACAGCGGCTCGGCGCGCACGTCCTCCGGCAGCTCCTTCCACGCAGGTAAACTCAGGCCTTCCGTCAGAATTAGGCGTCCGTCCCCGACTGGGGACCAGTCGGTGTCGACGTCGTCCGGCTCCTCGCCCACGCTGGGCGCGGACACGTCGTCGAACCAGCGCGCGAGGAAACCGACCGTCCCCCGCGACTCGTCGAACGTCAGCCCGTAGGTGTCGTCGGCGGAGGTGAACCACTGCAGCAGTCCGCGTTCGGGGAAGCCGACCAACTTCGGCGCCTCGGCGAAGTTGATCTGGGCGACGAAGCACATCGGGCCGTTTTCGTCGATCGGCCATGGCTGGCCGTGCGGCAAGTACGCACCCTCGCCAAGGCAGCTACCGGTCGGCGGGGACGCCGCGTCATCCGAAGCGAGGTCGACGCGCACACACGGCGCCGCGAGCTCGGCCAGCCGCTGACGCAGCCTGCCCCGGACCTCCTCGCGGACGGCATGAGCGGCGCCGCCCTTCTTGCGCTTGCCGAAGGGCTTGGGACTCATGCCCTTATCGTGCCCGGTGGGAGCGCCGAGCGTGGCTGTGACAGACCAAGGACGACGACAAGTAACTGAGGCAGAACCCTGACGTTCGTCGTAGGCCGACCGTCTACCGAGCACATAGGCTGGAAGGCTGCCGGGGACGGTCAATCTTCGTGCGCGTCTTTATCGATGGTGGGGTCCGGTCAGCGCCGGCTGCCTGCTGGCCTGCTCGTCTTCGTCTTGAAGGTCGAGGTCGTGACGCAGCCGTAGCCGTGCTCGGCGGAGCCGAGTCCGGACGGTAGCTGCGGGCAGGTCCAGGACGGTGCCGATCTCGGCCGAGGTGAACTCTTCCCAGACGGAGAGCTGGATGATCTCGCGGTCTACGGGGTCGAGCTGATCGAGAGCGGCACGAAGGTTGAGCGTGCTGCCGTGTTCAGTCGGGGTGGTCCCGACCGCCCGCAGCTGCTCGGCAAGGGCCGCAGCGGCCTGGCGGTGCCGCACGGCCTGGCGCCGGTGGTTGGCCAGCACGTTGCGGGCCACGACGAACAACCAGAGCCGGTCCTGGCCGGCGGGCGGAAGGTCCCGACGGCGGCGCCACAGCACCACGAGGACCTCGCCGAACAGGTCGGCCGCTTCCTCGGGGGTCGCTGCTCGGCGGGTCAGGTAGCCGAGCACCGCCGGCCCTGCCTGGCGGTAGAGGTCCTCGACCTGCTCGGTCTGCCGGTCGGTCTTGCTCACCGGAACTTCCAGTCGCAGTTGATCCGCCGTTCGCGCTGCAGCGCAGCCACCTTGTCGGCTCGCGCCGCATCAACGAGTTCTCCTTCGTACGCTCGTCCGGGCTTGTCGAGGGTGAGCACGCTGTCGAGCTTGGCGACGGTTCCGGCCAGCCCGTTCGTCGCTGCACGCTTGCCGGCGGCGTCCCCGTCGCGGTCTGCGGTAAGCCAGTAGTCGACCCAGGTGCACTGGCTGAAGAAGAAGACGTCGTCGTGGGCCATTGCGGCGGTCGCTTCCGACCTCTTAACGTTCGCGTAGCCGTCGAGGAGCGGGTCCAGGCTGTATCCGGGCGCCAGCGGGTAGGTCTGCTCCCAGGCCTGCAGCTGACGCGCCAGCTCAGGGGAGTCGAGGCGCCACATCTCACGATCCGCTGTCTTCGGCTGGGGGGCTGACCGCGGCCCGGTGTCGTACTCGCCTGTGTGCAGGCCGACCCAGTCGGCGAACGCTGGCGCCCCACCAGCACCGAGCCCGACCACGACGAGGGCCGCGACAGCCCCGGTAATGCGCCGCCGCACCTTCGCGCCTCGTCGGGGAACCACCGTCGTCGGTGCAACGGCTCCGGCCTTGGCCTCAAGCCAGAGAGCGTCCATGCCGTCGACCGACCCGGGTGACCGCAGGTCCTCGTCCAGGACTCGGGCGTCTGCGCGTAGTAGGTCGTCGAGTGGGTCGGACATCGCTGCCTCCTGCCATGCGAGCTCCTCGCAGTGAGGATCCCTGTCACACCAGACGTGTCGCAAGAAGGCTCCGCTGTTTCACGATCGCCGGACTTTTCGCCCGTACCGCGTCAGCCGTCAACGTCGACTGTCACGCCGCCGTCCCGCAACCCGATCGTCTTGCGGAACAGGTGCCATGGGCGTCGAAGACCGGCTGCTGTAGGCCTAGGTTGGCCGGACCGACCGGTCTATGGCTGAGCGGTCGCGGGAAGCAGCTAAGCCGAGGCGGGCGGCGCCCGTGCTCGCCAGCAAGATCACTGCAGCTAAGGCCATAGCGGTCACCGCCTGGTTCGTCCCGATCACGTGCGCGGTGCTGTCGCCGACCGCGCGGGCGTCTCGAACGCGTACATGGCCTTCCCACGCGGCGTACGAGGGCACGACCATCTGAGCCAGCAGGCCGAGGACGCCGCCGCGGCGGATGACGGTGACGATGAGGCCGAGACCGGCTGCGGCGATGGCCGCCACGACGCCGTAGCCGACGACGTCGCTGCCGAAGCTCAGCCAGTCGGTCACGATCGAGGACGACGGGTCGGCGGACGCGAGCCCGGTGTAGACGCCGAAGTGCAGATCCATGAGGTCGTAGCAGAGGACGGCCGCCCAGAGCGCGACGGCGCTGAGAAAGGCCGACCTCGACCACGAGCGGGCTGCGAAGCACGGGACGAGCCCGACCGCGACCCACGTCCAGGGTGCGTCGAGGAGCTGGCTTATATAGCTCGGTGCGAGGCCGTGCCCGTGGTTCGCAAGTGACGTCGCCGCGCCCAGCAGCCCACCAAGGAGTCCGGCGAGTATCGCCCTCAGCCGAAGGGTCGTCCGCATGGGCAGGCAGCCCTCCGTCGTAGTGGAGCAGTGACGCTAGCCAACGCAGGGCGGAGAAGCTGGATTGAACCGCACCGGCGTGTCCGGGGACTCCACTTCTTGAGAGGTTGGGGTCATGGCAGGAAGCACGTCGAAGAGGTATCCGCCCGAGCTGCGTGAGCGGGCGGTCCGGATGGTCGCCGAGATCTCGGGTGATCATGAGTCGCAGTGGGCCACGATGAACGAGGTCGCCCGCCTGCTCGGGATCGGCACGGCCGAGACGGTCCGTAAGTGGGTCCGCCAGGTCGAGGTCGACGCCGGCCAACGCCCCGGCGCAACGTCGGATGAGTCGGCGGAGCTGAAGCGGCTGCGCCGGGAGAACGCCGAGCTCAAGCGGGCGAACGGGATCCTCAAAGCAGCATCGACTTTCTTCGCGGCCGAGCTCGACCGGCCACACCACTGATCGTGGAGTTCATCCGCACCCACCAGGGCCGCCGCGAAGCGGCGGGCCTGGTCTGGGGCGTCGAGCCGATCTGCACCGTGCTCACCGAGCACGGCCTACCGATCGCCCCATCCACCTACTTCGACCACTGCCAGCGACTCGACCAGACGCCGAGCCGCTGGAAGGTCCGCGACGAGCAGCTTGAGGCCGACATCGTGCGGGTCCATGCAGCGCACTACGGCGTCTACGGCGCCCGGAAGGTGTGGCTGCAGCTGAACCGCGAGGGCGTCCCGGTCGCTCGGTGCACGGTCGAGCGGCTGATGCGCCGCCTCGACCTGCACGGCGCGGTCCGGGGCAAGGTCAAGCGGACCACGATCGCCGACCCGGCGCGGCCGCTGCCCGACGACCTGGTCCAGCGGCGCTTCGCCCCAGCAGCACCAGACCGGCTCTGGGTCGCCGACATCACCTACGTGTCGACCTGGTCGGGCTGGGTCTACGTCGCGTTCGTCGTCGACGCCTACGCGCGTCGGATCCTGGGCTGGCGCACCGGCACGTCGATGACCACCAAGCTCGTCCTCGACGCCCTCGAGCAGGCCATCTGGACCCGCAGCCGCGACGGTCACCCCGACCTGACCGGCCTCGTGCACCACCATGACCACGGGTCGCAATACACCTCGGTGGCGCTGAGCGAGCGTCTGGCCGAGTCCGGGATCAAGCCGTCGGTCGGGGCCGTCGGGTCGTCGTATGACAACGCGCTGGCCGAGACGATCAACGGTCTCTATAAGACCGAGCTGATCAAGAGACAAGGGCCGTGGCGAGGCGTCGACCAGGTTGAGATCGCCACCGCGGAATGGGTCGATTGGTTCAACCACCGTCGGCTCTACGAGTACTGCGGAGACGTGCCGCCGGCCGAGATGGAGGTTGCTCACTACGCTCAGATCAGAGCCCAGCAGCCCGCTGAGCTCTCAAACCGATAGGTCTCCGGACACGCCGGTGCGGTTTAGATCGCCTCGCGCCGTAGCTGGGTCGTGCTGGCGCTCAGTGGCGGACTGACTGCGATCTGCGCCTTCACGCAGTCAACGGTCATGAGGGCGCTCTGATCTGTTGCTGGGGACCAGCCCGCTATTGCAGACCGAGGTGGACGCATGCAGCGTCCGCGACGGAGCCGATGATGAACGCCCACCCGCCTCGGAGCCGGGGTCGGTAAGGAGAGGGCCTTCCGACACCCGGCATCGGTCCACTCAGCAAGAGGAAGGCCAGCGCGCCAATCGGGTTGTTTCCCAGCCAGAACCAGGCCCAGCGTGTCGCACGCCAAGGCTCGGGACCGCAGACAAGGCAGACGAAGCTCAAGAACACGTAGACCAGCGCGACGACGAGCAGCCAGGGCGGTACCTCCATGCCCCAGATGCTCACCGAGGTTGCGTCCTCCTGGCTCGAGGGGTGTCTGCCAAGGGTCATGGCTGCGATGGGTAGTGCCGCCCAGGCTGCGACCAGCCCGATCCGCAGCCTCATCCACCCCGCGGTGGACAGCCCGCGCGTCGGGCGGGAGGAGATCTCGGACAGCTCGCTCACGAGGCCACACGCTACTGATCGAACTTAGGATTCGCGCGTGTCCGGTAGTCATCACCCAGGGCGTGCGCGTTCGCGGACGGTCCAGCGGGACCTGCGTCCGCCGAAGGCGATTCTGTGGCGTGCCCTCGTTGGCGGGATGACCGCCGGCGGGCTCCTTGGCGCGCTGCTGGTCCTGCCCGACAGCTTCAAGGCCCAGTTCGCCCCCACGCCGGACACGACGGCCGCGGTCACCTGGTCCGCTCTCATCGTCACCGTCCCGGTCGGCGCGGTGGTCGGCTTCATGCCCGCCCTGCTGGCCCTGGTCGTGTGGGAGTGGCAGATCTCGAAGGGCGCTCGGCGTGCTCGGGTCGCGGGCAGCGCGACCGCCGCCCTCGCGGTCGTCGCCACCGCAGGCATCGTCGCCCTGCTGATCGCAGCGCCCGACAGCGAGTGGACGATCTGGAACTCCCTCGTCGTGGCGGCGGCTGCTGTGATCAGCTTCGCGATCGCTTTCGTGTCCGTCCCCACGATCACGACCACGAGACGGGCGGATGGTGTCTTAACGCGGTCGTGACTGCGTCGGAAGACGACCTACCTGTCGGGTTCGCGGCGGAGATGTTGTGCCATCTCGAGCGGTTGGGGACCTCTCGTCCCGGTGACGTGCACCCAGACAAGGTGACCGTCGTGGCTACGCGGGTCGACGGTGACAGGTTCACCGTCGTGTATCGGCAGCGCTGGTCTCCGCAGCTTCTCGGCCGACGCGGGGACACCGCCGCGTTTTCTGCCTTGTTCCGCCCTCGTCTGACCCTATATCACCTCGCCCAGATCGTGCTGCAGGCGCTGTCCGAGCCCGGGGACCGCGGCCAGCCCGGGCCGCCATCCTGGACCGAAGGGCTCGTCGCCGACCCCACAGCAGTGAGCTGGCTCGCCAACCTGGAGTGACGCCACCACCCCGACCTCGTCATCAGGACACGTGACGCAGATACAACCCTCAGTCGAGACGCCGCGCGGTAGTTGCCGGGCGGGCACGCGTTTGTTGCTGGGCGGAAGCGGACCTGCTGCTGGGACTTGCGACACGAATTGGTCGAACGCGGCCGACTTAGGGTTGATCCCGTGAGCTCAGCGCCGGAGGGTCGGTGGTCGCCGGTGCGGTCTGTCGCGCCGCTGCGGCTAGCGATGCGTCCCGTCAACAATGCTCACGTCGACCAGGTCGACGGTCGTAACTGGACCGAGCACGGCTGGTATGTGTGCGGAGCTGGCGCCACGATCGGCTTCGGCTTCGCCGCTGTCTCCATCTTGACCAGCCTGTGGTGCCACTCCGTTCCGGCGCCCACCGCTAGCGGCTTCGACATGGTCTGCCCTCGGAACACCGGCCTGGCCGCGGGGCTCTTCTTCTGCAAGGTCGCCGGTAGCGTCGCTGTGCCCGCCCTGTGGGTAGGAGGTGCCGCCCTCCTCGACGCCCTTGTCGGAGCGCTCCGCGAGCGGCGCCGCTGCTCGGCGGCCTGTCGTGTCGCTGAAGGTCGCTCATCCAAGCGCAGTCGGTGAGATCCTCGGTCGTGTGGTGACCGAGACGACAACACGACCAGCGACGCGAGGGCGTCGTCCGGCGCTGGCGTTCCTTAGGGAGCTCATCTTCGTCGTCGTTGGCGCCCTGATCGTCAGCTCGCTGCTGCGGGCCTTCGTCGGGCAGATGTTCATCATCCCGTCGGCGTCGATGCAGAACACGCTGCTGGAGGGTGACCGGGTGGTCGTCGAGAAGGTCATCGCCTTCCACCGAGGTGACGTCGTGGTGTTCACCGACCCGGCGAACTGGCTACCCGACGAGCCTGACGGGCCTGAGGGTCCGCTCGACCATGTGCTCGAGTTTGTGGGGGTACCGACAGTCGGGACAGGGCACCTCATCAAGCGCGTGATCGGCATGCCCGGCGACACCGTCGTCTGCTGCGACGACTCCGGCCGGGTCACCGTCAACGGTGTGGCGCTCGACGAGACGGCCTACCTGTACACGAGCTCCTCGGGCGTCCCGGTTGCGCCGTCGGATTTCGGGTTCACCGTCGTCGTACCGCGGGATCGCATCTTCGTCATGGGAGACCACCGCGACCTCAGCGCCGACTCGCGCTGTCACCTGACTGATCTGTCGACGCAAGGTCGTGGGCAGACCGCGTTCGTGCCGATCTCCGACGTCGTCGGGCCAGCATTCGCCATCGCGGCTCCGTTCAACCGCGCGAAGCGCCTGCACGTGCCAGCGACCTTCACGAACGTGCCCGACGCCCCCGCGCCCCCGCCCGAAAGCGGCGAGATCAAGCTCGAGGGCGCGGGCTGCGGCTGATCACAGACGCGGCGCGCGGATGCCCCGCGGTGTCCCGATGGACAACCGTCCTGCGGGCGGTGTGCCGACCTCCGTGAGCGGGGCGAGCGCGTGTGCTTCGTGACCTACCACGCGGGCGAGGACGGACCGGAGGGTTTCTACCTCCAGCTCGGGTTTTGTCCAACCGGAGAGTCCAGCGGCCATGAAGTCGTTGCCCGTCTCGATCTCTGATGCGTCCCTGAGCGTCGCAAGCTGACCGTTGTGCGGAGCGCGCTGAGGACCCCTCCTACTGTGTGCATGCGACCCGGTTGTCGTGTGGATCATGCCCAGCGCTGAACAGCAAAGCAAGGATCGGGCGGCCCCGACGTAAGCAGTCTGAGCACAGCGGTTCTCACGCAGGTTCGGGGGGCTCGCTCACCACGATGCGAACGGGCATCTCGGCCTGCTCGGAGAGCTGCGCGGCACTCGGGAGCTTTCGCTTGCCCTTCGCGGTCGTCTCCACCTCGATCCCGCTTCCGTCGTCCTCCGGGCTGCCGGAGTGGATGACGGGGTACCGGTCCATCAGCTCGTCGAGCGCACGGTCAGTGGTGGCGTAGTCGTACCCGGCGCGATGAAGCCGGATCGCCAGGTCGTGAGGCGGCATCACGATCAGTTGCGCGACCCTTGCTGGTGGAGTTCCGACCCACCAGAGGTCGAGAGCGCGGTGCTCGGGATCGACCGCAACGCCCGCGTATCCCGGGATGTCGTTGCCGTCGCGGTCTTGCTCGATCTCGGTGATGAGGTTGCTCAGCTGCTCGTCGACGTCGGTGTAGAGCGTTCCCGACGGCTCGGGCGGTTCGGGGCTCGTAGTTGTCGTCGAGGGGGTGGCGGCCGGCGATGCGACGGTCGTCGCCGAGCAGGCTCCGCACACTGCGACGAGAAGGAGACCGACCACGACTCCGAGAAGCCGGCGGCCACTTGGGCGAGAGCTCTTCATGTCATCGCAACCTCTCGTCGACGATCAGCACTGGCCCACTCAAGCAGTGACGCCAGCTGCGGAGGTAGGGAGATCGGTACCAAGCTGGTCACGGTCGAAACTGCATTGCTGTCGTCGCAGGACGACCGTTCTGCGGTCAGTCGCGAAGGTAGCCGGTTTCCTTATCGACTTGAGCCAAGAAGATTTGAACCTCGTTTGTCATCTCTGCCCGGTCAGGCCGCCACTCGGGGTTGCCGCCGACAGCGAAACCGTAGGCCTCAGGGTGGTCAGTCCAGTCGAAGTCGTACGTGCCCGGTGAGCCGGGGCGATGCGTGACGACGAAGCATTCTCCGTCGACCACTATCTCGACGGGATCGAGGCCGACTGGGGGTGGGGGTGCCAGACCGGGAACTGCGTTCCCGTCTGGTTCGACTGGACGACCTGGATCATCGTCGGAGTACACGTTCCACATGGGTGTCAGCCTGGCGCACTCGGAAGATACCTGCCAACGGTCCACGACACTCGAGGTGTCAAGTTGCGCCGCAAGCCGTCCCTCCTGCGGGCGTCCCCATCGAGCCGTTAGAGACTTAGCCCGGCCGACGGTTACGCCAAGCTCTGAAGCAGGGCGAGGAGTTCGTGTGGGTGCGAGGCGGCATCGCTGACCTCGAGCTGAGCAATGGCTATCGCCCCAGCACGAACGACGAGGGTGCTGCGCTTGTACAACTGGCGTCCTTCGTGGGTGAAGATCGGCAGCCCGAGTCCTCGCTGCAACGTCAGCTCGGGGTCGGACAACAGCGGGTAGGAGAGCCGGAGATGCTGGACGGCTCGCGCCTGGTCGGCGGTGCTCTGGGTCGACAGGCCGTAGATCAACAGTCCGAGCTCTCGGAAGTCGTCTACGAGGTCGCGGAACTCGCAGGACTCGGCGGTACAGCCCTTCGCGCCCGGGATACGGAGCCACTCGGCGCTCACCTGGTCGTCGGGTCGGGCGATGCGCGGGTAGATGAACAGCACGAAGCCGCCCAAGGAGGTGTCCGCGAGCCGCACCGCGCTACCCGCCGTCGAGGGAAGGACGACCCCGGGATCGCCCGACCCACGAGCCCTCCGTCGGACACCGCTGCTACTGCGTCGGCCACAGCGACATCTTCACAGGGACCTGCCGGCCGCCTGCTTGGCGTCACCGCAAGCCGACCGGCTAACGGGCACCCATGCGGGAGCGGGCGCTGTCTCATACCCCGCGCTCAACCACCGTCCTACGGAACCGAAGCGTGAAGAAGCGCAGCCCTTCGTCATCGCCTCGCCGAGCGAAGGCCGGTCAGGTCGAGCTGGCGACTTCGTCGATCAGCTGAGTCAGGGTCTCAGCAGACACCGGACCGATGATCCGCGCCGCGATCCTGCCCTGCTTGTCGATCACCGCGGTACTGGGGATCGCCTGCACCGGAAGGATGCCGTTGAACTTCAACAACTGCTGCGCGTCGGGGTCGAAGATGTGCGGGTAGGAGCTCCCGCTCGTCCGCAGGAACGCCCGGGCAGCCGCTCGCTGGTCGACGACGTCGAGGCCCACGAACGTCGCCTCCTCGGCTGTGGACCGTGCTGCGGCCTCGAGCGCACCGGCCTCGCCCCTGCACGGCCCACACGTCGACTGCCACACGTTCACCACGACCACCTTGCCCGGATGACTGATCGAGGCCACACCGCTGCGGCTGACGAGCGGACCCTCGATGCTCGGCGCATCCTTCCGGTCAACCTCGTCGAACCGAGTCAACCCCGGGCTGACGCCCAAGCCGCTATCAGCGTCGTCGTTCTTTCCGAGCGGCGTAGCCACCAAGAAGACCGCCACAACGACCGCCACCAAGAACGCGGCCGTGGCTGCTGTCGAGGCAACTTTCCACCCGACAGGCACAACTCAGACGTTACCGCGGTGGAGCTCCTGCGGTCACGCGTGAGCCGTCTGTCAACGGCGGGTGAAATCGGACCCCTAGACGACGGCCGAAAATGGACCCCCTTGGGGAACCAATTCTTGCCACGAAGCCACGGCGGCAGGTCGCGGTTCTAGGGTGGGCGGGTGAGCTTCGACTGGAAGAAGCTGGATCGCGATCAGCGAGAGCGGGATGCTCGGCTGACGCCCGTGCTGGGCGCCGTGTGGTTGATCGGCGGAGTCGTCATGCTGGCGGTTGGCTTCTTCACTGATCACCTGAGCAGGGGCCTGGTTTCGTCGTTGTTCTGGGTCATCCTCGGCGCTGCAACGCTGGCGGTGGGGATTGGGCTACGCAAGCGGAACCGCAGAGCCGCCGAGCAGGTGGGCGGCGAGTCGGACCGCGGGCCGGGTTCGGTTACTCCGACGTAGTCGGCGCCGGAGTGCGGCCGAGGTCGCGGTTGCGGAGGCGGTAGCTGTCGCCTTTGAGGGCGATGACTTCGGCGTGGTGGACGAGGCGGTCGATCATGGCTGCAGCGACGACGTCGTCGCCGAAGACCTCGCCCCACCGGCCGAACGGCTTGTTCGAGGTCACGATCAGCGAGGCGCGTTCGTAGCGGGCGGAGACGAGCTGGAAGAACAGGTTTGCCGCTTCGGGTTCGAACGGGATGTAGCCGACCTCGTCGATGACGAGCAGCGGGTAGCGGCCCAGCCGGGTGAGCTCGGCTTGCAGGGTGCCGCCGTGGTGGGCGTCGGCGAGGCGGGTGACCCACTGCGATGCGGTGGCGAACAAGACCCGGTGTCCAGCCTGGCAGGCGCGGATCGCGAGGCCGGTGGCGAGGTGGGTCTTCCCGGTCCCGGGCGGGCCCAGCAGCAAGACGTTGTCTTTCGCGGTGACGAAGTCGAGGGTGCCCAGGTGCGCAACCAGGTCTCGCTTGAGGCCGCGGGCGTGGTCGAAGTCGAACTCCTCCAGGCTCTTGCGCGACGGGAACTTCGCGGCACGGATCCGGCCCTCGCCGCCGTGCGACTCCCGGGCGGAGACCTCGCGCTGCAGGCACGCGACGAGGAACTCCTCGTGCGTCCACGACTCCTCCCGGGCTCGTGGCGCGAGGCGTTCGACCGCATCGCGCAGCGTGGGCGCCTTCAACGCCCGCGTCAGGTAGGCCATCTCCGCAGCCATGTCACGACCGCTGCTGGTCGTCGTCTTGGCTGCCATCAGGCCACCTCGACGTTGTCGAGGCCGAATGCGGCGTCGTAGTCGCTGAGCTGCCGTTGCTCGATCTGCTCGACCTGCGCAGTCGTGACCGGACCTCGCGTGTGAAGGTGGTGGCGTAGCTGTTGGGCGGTGAGGGCGTGGGCGAGGTCGGTGATCGTCTGGTGCGCGGCCCAGCAGCGGGCATGGGACCCGACCGGGCGGCCGTCGCAGGTGATGGTGACCGTCTCCAGGTCCGCGCTCACCTCGACCCGGCGCCCAACCGCGGACGGGGCCACGGAGTAGTCGTTGCTCGCGACCCGGACGTAGTGGTCGCGGGGCAGCCGCAACGAGGCCCGCCACCCGACCACCGGCGCGACGGGCGGCAAGGTCAGCATCGCGGCCAGGTCGGCCTCGAGCCGGTCGGCGGGGCGGCAGCCGAGGCGGCGGTGCTGGCGCCGGTTCGCCAACACCAGCCACGCCTGGAGCTGATCGTTGAAGTCAGCCGGGCCGGTGAACGTCCTGCCGGGCAGGAAGCTGGTCTCGAGGTAGCCGTTGGCCCGCTCGACCAGGCCCTTCGCTTCCGGGTCACGGGGCCGGCACTGCACCACCTTGACGCCGAGCATGCCGCGGAACGCGTCGAACTCCTCGGTCAACTTCGGCCGACCCGCCCGCCACGACCCGACCGCGGACTCGTTGTCCCACACCAACGCCCGCGGCACCTTCCCCAGCTGAGAGAGCAGCCACCAGTGCCCGGCGATCAGGTCCAAGCCCTGCCTCGATGGCAGCAGCAGCGCGGAGATCCAGCGTGAGTAACCCGACACCATCACCAGCACCGGCGGCCGACCTACCTGACCGGCGCCGAGCGGCACATCGACCGGCGGGAACCACAAGTCGCACTGCATCAACTCCCCGGCCAAGTAGGTCGTGCGCGACGCCGGATCGGGTGGGACGAACAGCGGCCGCAAGACTCGGACCCGGTCTTTTAAGATCGTCAGCGAGTGCGTCCAGCCGATCCGCTCGGCGATCACCGTCAACGGCATTGTCGGCCACAACGCGAGCAGCTCACGGATCTGCGGCTCGACGCCGTCGACCAGCGACCCCTTCCCAGCCCGCTCGTAGCGCGGTGGCTCGTCTGCTGCCAACGCCCGACGGACCGCGTTACGCGACACCCCCGTCTTGCGCACGATCGCCTTGATCGGCATTCCATCAGCCCGATGCAGCCTGCGGATCTCGGCCCAGTCCTCCACCGTCAACACCCCTCATCGTCAACGCGGGGGGTCCGTTTTCGCCCGTCGTCTGGGGGTCAGTTTTCAGCCGTCGGCGACACCGTCCGCCCCAGGGGCGCAGGTCGTCTTCTCAAGCCGACCACCCTGCGGGCCTAGCGTCCGGGGAGCAGCCGTCGCAGTGATCGACCGTCGTGCGGAGCACGCAACCCGACCCTCTACCAAGGCATAGGCGGTGTCAGACCTTCTCTTCCATGTGGCCCAGGCCGGCCAGGTCCCCAGGGAGATTGACGCCCCGGAGATACGCCCACCCGTGCACCACTCACCGGCACTCGACTGGCCTTCGTCGGTGGTACCTAAGGTGAGCGTGTGGTGATCGAGCCCTACGTCATCTTCCTCAACGGCTCCTACGGCGTAGGTAAGTCCTCGACGCTCGACCACCTGGGCGACCTACTAGCCGAGCACGGCCGAGCCTTCAGCTTGATGGATGTCGACTGGTACCACCGCTCTTGGCCACCAGCAGAAGATGATCCCGAGAACGTGGTCACCGAAGCAGCCAACATGACCGCGGTTTGGAGCAATTACCGCCAGGCCGGGCCACGACAACTGGTTGTAGCCGGTGTCATCGCCTCGACGACCGACCGAGACCGATACGAGCGGGTCTTCGATCTACCGGTCCGGATCGTCAGACTGGTGGCAGGGCCTGCGGTGACCGAGAAGCGCCCGCGGCGCCGCTACACCAAGCACCAGCATGCGGCTTTGACGTGGCACCTTCAGCGACACGTGACGCTTCATGAGCAGCTAGCGCGAGCGGATCTGGACGAGCTGCTGGTCGACACCGACGAACGTGATCCCCAAGCAGCGGCGACCCAGGTGGCCGAGCACTTCGGCTTGCTCCAACCGCTCAACGGATAGACCACAAGCCGACCGTCAAGCGAGAACGCCGAATCTGGCAGCATCCGTCTCGTGACGCTACGGAGCTGGGTGCAGACGTTCGCCGGCGGCACCTTCTCGACCTCGATGGCCAAGCTCAACGCCCGACACCCGTGGAGCCACAACGACTATTTCCACAGCTGGATCCTGGCCAACCTGCCGGAGCCGTGCACGGTCGCGCTCGACGTCGGGTGCGGACGGGGCGGACTTGCTGCGGCGCTCTCACCCCACGTCGACCGGGTGATCGGCAACGACGTCGACGAGACCATGCGCCTCGAGGCCAGCCGGCGGTGCGCCGGCCTGCCCAACGTCACCATCACCGGCGGCCCATGGGTCGACGGGAACGAGGACCTCGACCTCGTCACGATGGTCGCTGTCCTGCACCACCTCGACGTCGCCGACGCTCTGGCCCACGTGTGTCGACGTCTCCGATCTGCAGGCCGTTTTCTGGCTGTAGGGCTCGCCCCTCCAACGACTGCTCGCGACTACGCCTGGGACGTCGCCTCCATCGTCACCAACCCGGTCATCGGCTACGTGACGCATCCCTGGCCCAGCAAAGAAGGAGCCCCCACGCATCTCTCGGTCCCTGTTCGCGACCCGACCCTGCCCTTCGACCAGCTGCGCCGGCTTCTAGATCAACTGATGCCGGGAGCCATCCTCCAGCACCGACTCGGCTTCCGACACACCATCGAGTGGACGAAGCCCTGAGCGGCTGATCAGCCGAGGCGACTTCGCTCAAGACGACCCTCTAGCGACGCGTAGCGACAGCCGATGGATCAGAGGTTCGGCTCTAAGCGGCCGGCGGCAGCCGACCTGAGGCCGAACGAGGCAAGCCACTCCTGGACCCCCTGATCGTCCGTGGCAGATGCCTCCCAGGACACTGCCTCACCACCAGCTATCGGCGTTCCCTCGATGGCGAACAAGACAACTCCGGACCCTCGAACCTCGATCGTGACCGTGCACCCCGCGTACTCGCCTTCGGTGGCTACCGCAGTTAAACCATGAAGCGTTGCCCACCAGACGCTCAGATCTCCCTCGGGCATCACCAACACTCGCAGTGCGTCGACGACACGCTTTAGGGCATCTCGTTGCCCCTCGGTCATGAGCGGGTCCCACCTCGTATGACAGCTCACTGCCTGCTCCAGAGCAACAACGAGAGCGGGCCGGTGGGGTTCGCGGCCCCAGGACAGTGCAGCCGTCAAGTGATCCTCGAGCAGATCCACGTCGCTCAGCAGGTCTACGCAGTCATCTCCCCACTCGCGGTCGAGCGCCACGACTGGACTCGGAAAGGTTGAACGCAACAGCTCGCGCAGGTCGCGGATGTTCCGCCTGCCTCTGCGCTCCCGCACCCACCTCACGGCTAGAGCCTCGCATCTCACTGTGGAACGGCGATGCCGGACGGCCGAGCCCGGTTGCACACCCGTGCTCGTAAGCCGTCCGTCGAGCGGAAGCGACGCTGCTGAACCTAAGCAGCCCCGGCTCGCGCTGGTCGAGATCTTCGTATGACCCGCTCGCAAAAATGCCCGGTCAACGGGGTAGTTGCGAAGCAGTAGGTGACGTGAGCGAGCCGATGAGTGGCTATGCCCGTGTCCCTGCGGTCGCCAGGAGTCTCGCGGCTCCCACGCCGGGCCTGCCGGCGTCGGCTCCGACGACCCCGCTGGCGTGCCACTGAGGTCCCTGTTGCGCCGGCGTCAGTGACAGAGTCGCTGCGACAGTGAGCAGGTTCGGGACAAGCCGGGTAACCGAACTGCCTACGGATCCCCGCTAGAGGCGGGGGTCGACGGGTTCGGACTCGAGGGCGAGGACGGCGAAGACGGGTTCGTAGACGCGCCAGAGGGGCTCGCGCTGCGCGGCGCGTTCGAGGGACTCGATGCCGAGGGCGTACTCGCGGCTGGCCAGCGAGCGTTTGTGGCCGAGGTTGCGGTCGCGGAGCCGTTCCAGGTTGGCGGGCTCGGTGTAGTCGGGGCCGTAGATGATGCGCAGGTATTCACGACCGCGGACCTTGATCCCGGGCTGGGCGTAGCCGCGCCCGGTAGCGACCAGGTTGGCGAAGGGCTTCACGACCATGCCCTCGCCGCCTGCGCCCGTGCGGTCCTCCCACCAAGTCACGGCGGCAGCGACCGAGGCAGGGTCGGTGGTGTCGACGAGGGTGCTCCGCGTGGGTCGGACGAGGGCCGGTGCAGCCGCGGCGAGGCGGTCGGCAAGGGCAAGGTGCCAGCCGTGGTCGTGATCGGTCCAGGTCCGGCCCTCGGTCGCAAGCAGCTGGAACGGCGCCAGCTGGACGCCGTCCAGGCCGGAGGTGGGCCAGACGTAGCGGCGGTAGCTGTCGGTGAACGCCTCCGCGTTGCCGACTCGAGACACGGTCCGGGCCAGCAGTTCGGTGACATCGGTCCCGCGTGCGGCGACGGCCTCGAGCACACCGACCGCAGCGGGCAGCGCGGCGCGGGCGGCGGCGCCGACCGCGGCGTACTGGTGGCGGAGGAGCTCGTCGGCCTTGACCGACCAGGGCAGCAGCTCGGCGTCCAGCAGGAGCCAGTCGGTGTCGAGCTCGCCCCACAATCCGGTGTCGTCGACGGCTCGACGCAGCTGCTGCAGCAGCTGCTCGGTCTCGGCCGGCGCGAAGAACGGACGCCCAGTACGGGTGTAGACAGCCCCAGACGCGCCGTCGCCGGCACCGAACCTCATCGCGGCGACCTCGGAGCTGCGGCAGAGCAGGACGACGGCGCGGGAGCCCATGTGCTTCTCCTCGCAGATCACCTGCTCGACTCCGGAGCGGCGGTAGTAGTCGAAGGCGGTGGTGGGGTGCTCGAGCAGGTCCCCGTCCGGGGTGGTGGCGGTGGGGGACATGGTCGGCGGGAGGTAGAGCAGCCAGCGCGGTTCGAGAGCGAAGCGGCTCATCACCTCCAGGGCGCCGGCGGCGTTCTCCTCGCGCACCGTGACGCGGCCGGCCAGGCGGGTGTCGACCCCGCGCTTGCCGAGGACGTCGGTGATGACCAGCTCGTCTGGTTCACGGGTGGCCGCCGGAGCGGCTGCCGGGTTGAGGAACGGTCTGGCCGGCTCGTACCAGACCTGCTGGGCCGGGACCGAGACGACCTCCTTCTCCGGATAGCGGAGCGCCGAGAGGTGGCCGCCGAACACGCACCCGGTGTCCAGGCACATCGTGTTGTTGACCCACTCGGGTGTCGGGGTCGGCGTGTGGCCGTAGAGGACCATCGTCTTGCCGCGGTACTCGTCGGCCCACGGGTAGCGCACCGGCAGGCCGAACTCGTCGGTCTCCCCGGTGGTGTCGCCGTACAGGGCGAAGCTGCGGACCCGGGCCGAGGCGCGGCCGTGGTAAGCCTGCTTGAGCCCCGCGTGCGCGACGACCAGCCGGCCGCCGTCGAGGACCAGGTGCGAGACCAGGTCGTGGCAGAACTGCTCCACCTGCTCGCGAAACTCGGGCGGCTCGCCGGCCAGCTGTGCCAGCGTCGTCTCCAGCCCGTGGCTGACCTGCACGTCGCGGCCCTGCAGCGCACGCACGAGCTTGCTCTCGTGATTGCCGGGCACGCAGAGGGCGTGTCCGGCCGCGACCATGCCCATGACGAGCCGCAGCACACCTGGAGTGTCCGGGCCGCGGTCGACCAGGTCGCCGACGAACACCGCCTTGCGCTGCCCGGGCGGCTGGGCATCGACGGGCCGGCCCTGCTCGTCGCGGACCAGGTTGTAGCCGAGCTCGATGAGCAGGGACTCGAGCTCGGCCCGGCAGCCGTGCACGTCGCCGACGACGTCGAAAGGTCCCTGCTCGTGGCGGAAGTCGTTCAGGAGCCGCTCGCGGACGACGACCGCGTCGGTGACCTCCTGCTCGCTGCGCAGCACATGGACCTTGCGGAACCCCTCCTTCCCGAGCTGGCGAAGCGAGCGGCGGAGCTGGTCGCGCTGCCGCTTCACCACCGAGTCCGGGTAGCTGCGTTCGGGACGGGAGGCGTTGCGGTCGAGGCAGACGCGTTCGGGCAGGTCGAGCACCACTGCCACCGGCAGCACGTCGTGGGCGCGAGCGAGGGCGACGAGCTGGCGGCGCGCCTCGGGCTGCACATTCGTCGCGTCGACCACCGTGAGGTGTCCGCCGTCGAGGCGGAGGCCGGCGACGTGGTGCAGAGCGTCGAAGGCGGCCGCGGTCGCCGACTGGTCGTTCTCATCGTTCGAGACCAGTCCTCGGAAGAAATCGCTGGAGAGGACCTCGAACGGGGCGAAGTGCTGCCGCGCGAACGTCGACTTCCCCGAACCGCTCGCCCCGACCAGGCAGACCAGCGACACCTCCGGCACCGCCAGCTCGCTCACGCGGCCACCTTCCGGAACACGGCCAGCTGGGTCGGCGGGCCCACCTCGGGGTCGTCCTCGCCCACGGGCTCGAATCGGACGGTGTAGCCGTACGCCGTCGCGGTCGTGCCCGCCCACGTCTGGAACTCCTGGCGGGTCCACTCGAAGCGATGGTCGCGGTGCCGCATCTCGCCAGCCCTGAGGTTCGGGAAGCGCACGTTGTGCTCGACGTTAGGCGTGGTGACCAGCACCGACGTCGGTCGGGCGTGAGCGAAGACGCTCCGCTCCAGCGCGGGCAGCCGCGGCAGGTCGACGTGCTCGACGACCTCCATCAAGACCACGGCGTCATAGCCCGCAAGCCGGTCGTCGCGATACGTCGCCGAGGACTGCAGCAGCTCCAGGCGGGCGCGCTGGGAGTCGGGCATCCGGTCCGGGTGCAGCCTTCGGGTCGCGATCTCCAGCGCCCGGTGTGACACGTCAACCCCCGTCACCCGGGTGAACGCCGGGTCCGCGACCAGCGCGCGCAATAGCGCGCCCTCCCCGCAGCCCAGGTCGACCACGGTGGTCGCGCCCTCGGACCGCAGGGCTGCGACCACGGCCGCCTTGCGGAGCTGAGCCATCGAGGCCGGCCGTTCCGGGGCGCCGGGGTCGGAACCTTCGTCCAGCACCTCGGCCTCGGTCTCGTCGAGCTCGGCGAGCCGGCCGACCGCGTCCTGGACGAGCGTGTGGTGGTGGCCGAGGTAGCGGCTCGTGATCAGCTCGCGCTCGGGGTGGTCGGCGAGCCAATGACCTCCGGCCCGCATCAGCTTGTCGACCTCGTCGGTATTCACCCAGTAGTGCTTGGTGTCGTCCAGGACCGGCATCAGCACGTACAGCTGCGTCAACGCATCCGCGACCGTCAGCACACCGGCCAGGCGGAGGTCGACGTACGGCGAGACACCCCACGACGGCACCTGCTCGTCCAGCACGATCGCCGTCGTCGTCACCGACCACCCCAGCGGCGCGAACAGCCGCTCCACCAGGTCCGCGCCACCTCGGGTCGGCAGAGCCGGCACGTGCACCTCGAGCGGGATCGCCCTGCCGGCCAGCTCGGGTCGTGCGTCGCACCGGCCGCTCATCGCGGTCCGGAACACCTTGCCCAACGCCACCGACAGCATCGACGACGCCGCGTACGGCCGGTCGTTCACGTATTGCGACAACGAGAACCCCGTGTCACCCCGCCCACCCCGGCCGCGGACCAGCGCCACCGGGTCGACCTCCAGCAGGACCGCCACCGTGGCCCGCTCATCGCTGACCTCCGGCCAGATCACGTGCACGGTCCCGGACGCCACGTCGAACGACTGGGCCCGGTCCGGGTGCTTGTGCAGCAGGAACCCGAGGTCGGCAGGGACGGGCATCGACGTCGTCGCGGACGTCGACAGAGTCAGCAGCACGACCGTCAGTCTGCCCTTCTGAGGAGGGGTCCCGCTTGGCTACGCCTCGGTCTCTGTCCGCCCGGTCTCAAGCGTCGATCGGTGGACGTGGACTGCGGTGCTGATCAGGGCCGTCACCGCAGCGATGCCGAAGAAGGTCGCGGTCGGGCCGGTGTTGTCGAGCGCTGCTCCGGCTAGTGTTGGTCCCAACGGTGCTACGCAGCGGCCGTCAAGACCGAACTCGCAAGGCGGAAGCCCAAAAATGTCGGAGTCTTCAGGGTGAGCGAGAGCGCCGGATCGGGTCCGGTGGCAGTGGCGACTACTCGTGACCTCGCCAGGCTGATGGCTTCGCGCAGTTGTGGACCAAGGCCAAGAAAGTATCGATATCGGTACTGCTTCTTGAACGAGTTCCGCGTGGTGTGTGGGGGTGGCGCATCGGGACTTGGATCCGTCCCGGTTGCGTGAGGTTCAACGTGCGCCGGGCGGCGAGCGGGCTGACATTCGAGCAGCTTGTTGAGGCGAGCGGGGTATCGCGCCAGACCCTGTTGAGGTTGTCGGCGGGGCAGGCGCGCGGCGAGGTCGTGACGTGGATGCGGTTGTCGATCGCGTTCCAGGTCTCGATAGACGAGCTGCTCGGGCCGGTATTCATCGACGACGCACCGTCCGTCGTGGGGCGTGACGGCACGGGCGTCAGCGACGTCGGGTAGGACCGGATTCGGCGATGGTGCAGCGGCTCTTGGTGGGGGAGTGGTGGCTGCTGCGACTGCTCATTGACCCGACGACCGGGTCGATGGACCATCCGTTAGGCACGGTGCTTCACGTTGTCGCGGCATTGGATGGCCCGGGCAGGTGGAAGACCCAGCAGCTGCTGGAGCATCCCGACGTTCCGGACACGGTAGAGGACCCGGGGCTGCGGGCGCGGGTGGAGGCGTCGCGTGGTCGAGGCAGGCCGCCGCTGGTCCGGGTGATGGTGCTGCGTGGCCCGCTTCCCGAGCAGTCGCTTGAGCAGACGGTGCTGGACTCGTGGGACGACCACGACCGCGGAACCGAGGGGGCGCTTGACTTGGCCGAGGGGTTACCCGAGGTTCCCACGGACGAGAGCGGCACGGGGCTGCTGGGGGAGTGGTCTGCCGACGACTATCTGCGGATCCGTGCCGCTGACCGGGTGGAGGTGCCGCTGGATGTGGCGTTGGTCGTGCTCCGGGTGTCGAATCCGGTGGGTCCGCGGGCCGGAGACGTCGAGCGGGGTGGGCTGACCGGTCTGGGCGTGCTGCCGGTCGAGATCAGTATGAGCATGGCTTCGTCGAGGACGGCGTACGCACAGCTGGGATTGTTCGATCCCGCTCCGGCAGCGGTGGTCGTGGTGCGGAACCGCCCGTTGCACGGCCCGTTGCGGCAGGGGATGGTGGTGGAAGTGGGTCGTGCTCGTCAGTCCCTCGTGGGCGGGTCCCTGCGGGTCGTGGATGTTGCCGCTTCAGGTGATGATGACGAGGTGGCAGCGTTGCGCCGACGGCTGCTGTACCGCGTGCTGGTCGAGCCGACGCGGGTTGCGGGTCAGGCTCCGTTCACGCTCTACCCGTCTCGGGTGGCTGACTACGACGGTTCACGGCACGCCGGCTAGCGCGAACGGGAGCGGCCTGCCTTCTGCGCTGCTGAGATCGCTGGTGAGTCGGTCGCTGAAGCGGTGGAGCCGCTGCCTGACTCGCCAGGTCTCCACCTGCTGCTCGGGGTCGTCGCCCTCGTCGTCGAGGTATGCGTAGCCCCCGCCGGGCAGGGCCCAGCGGATCTGGACGCGGGCCAGCTGGTCGCGCGAGGGCTCCCAGCAGATGTGGGGTAGGCGGGACAGCTCGTCGGCGACGCGGTTGATCGTGGCGTCGCGCACGGTTGACGTGTCGGTCAGGCCGGCCCGGACCGCGGGGTCGATGAGCGCCTGCGCCCAGCGGATCTGTACGGCGTATTGGGCCGCCCTCAGGTAGTGCCTGGACAGCTCAGTTGTCGAGGAGTCGGCGACCTGGCTTGACCCGGGCCGGATGAGGTGCGCGAGCTCGAGGGCGAACAGCATCAGGGGACTGTCGACGAGCACCCCGCGCGGAGCGAGCTCGCGCCGGAAGGTGCGTTCGGCGGCGACGACGAGGGCCTGCACCGGTGCCCGGTCGTCGTCATCGACGTGGCCGGCGATGTGACGGGGCGGGTAGTCGGTCCACCACTGGTGGGTCAGGCAGCACCAGCCGCGCTGCGGGAGCCGACCGGTCGCCGGGTGGCCCTGCGTGCAGCGCAGGCACAGGTCGCGACTGGTGACCCAGACCCCGCCGGTCTGCACAGGCGTGGTGAACGCCACGGGGTGCAGGCTGCCGAGCTGGCGCCACCGGGTGAGGCGTTCGGGGTCGTGGTGGGCGTGGCTGTGCAGCAGGTCGCGGTTGAACAGGGCCCGCTCGACGGCGTGGACGGTGGTGTGGTTCCGCGAGCAGTGTCGGGTGGCCCAGCTCGTCAGGTCCTCGCCGGCGTAGCAGCGCGTCGGTACCGGCAGCGGCGCCAACTTCACCCTCCGCTCCCTCCTCCCGCACCGCTCGCACGACCCGATCCGCGGCGCCGGGCCACCGACGCGGGCAGGGCAGCGGCGTCGCGGGCGGTGCGGAGGTCGTCGGCCTGCCGGTCGGTCGGGGTGGCGTCGAGCAGGTTCCGGGTGACTCGTTCGGTGTGGGTGAGGATCGCTTCGGTTGCGGCGTCGGCGAGCAGGGCACGCAGGGTGCCCAACGAGCCACCGGTCCGGTCGAACAGGTACCCGGCGTGGGCCGTGAGGCTCCGGGCGGGGTGGCGGGTGAGGACGAGCAGGTCCTCGCAGGAGGCGACGAGGTCGACCCAGACGCCCTGCTGGGTGCGGGTGGCGAACGTGTAGGGCAGCATCTGGTGGACCACGATCCGGCCGGTGATTTGGCGGGAGAACTCGCCGGTGAACAGCTCCGAGCGGGGCAGGTCGATGCCGGCGTAGACGAACGTGGCGTCGAGGCGTTCGGCGAACAGCTTCAACGCGGTCGCGGCTTCGGCGCCGACTTGGCGGTTGGTCCGTAGGTTGTGGATCTCGTCGACGATCACCATCGACGTGCGCAGCGCGGTCATGGTGTCGATCGCGGCGTCGGTGAGGAACTGGGTCGTGGCGTGCGTGGTCCACGGCAGATCCAGCCCCTGGCAGATGGCGTGCATCAACATTTTCGGCGTCGCCGCCGCCGGCACCACCACGTACACGACCGGGTGCAGTGCGTCGTCGCGTCCGTGTGGGTGTGCGGGTTGGCGGGCCCGGACGGCGCGGTCGTGGCGCCGGCCCAGGTGCAGCACCGCGGTGCTCTTGCCGAGCGTCGACGCCCCCGACAGCGCGATCGCCCGGCGGGCGGTGACTGAGTCGACCCGGTTGCGGACCGTCGCCACTCGCACCATCCGGGTCAACGCCTTGACGTCGTCGGTGTCGAACACCACGTCGGCCGACAGCCACGCCAACCGCTGCGCGTCGTAGGCCAACTGGGCAGCGCTCGGCAGCGCCTGCCGCGCGGCCGCGGACAACCTGACTGGTGGGACCGGGTCCGGCCGGTTGGCCCACGCCTGCCAGGCCTGCAGCGTGACCGGTACCGCCACGATTCAGACCCAGCCGTCGTCGGGAGGCTCGTTGTAGAGGAACCGCTTTAGCGGCTGCGGCTCCGGCAGTGGCTCACCAGCCAGCTTCTGCTCGGGCTGGTCTTCGGCAACGTCGGAGGCGTCGACGACGACGCGCAGATACGCCCGCTCCGCAGACGGTTCAGGTTGGGGGAGTGCCGCTGGTAGTTGCTGGGTGCTGCCGCGGCGTCGGGCGGCGCGTTCGACCCGGTTCTCCGCGGTCACGCTCGTCTGGATTCGGTTGATCTCGTTTAGCAGGGCTGCGGCGCTCGCGGCGGGCCGCTCGGCACGACGGGCGACGGCGGCCTGAGCGGCGCGGAGGACGTCGATGCCGAACGGAGCCAGGGTCTGCGCTTGCAACGTCCACCCCACCTCGACCCAGCAGCCGGCTTCGTGGTTGCGCAGGTAGACCCGGTTCATCCGGTACGGGTCGTAGCGGACCTCCCACTTGTCGCACGCCTCCGGCGAGCGGATCCCGCTGCGCACGTTGCGGAACGGCCCGAGGGCGGGGGAGTCGTAGGTCAGGCCGGAGAAGTTGATGCCGTAGCGCTGCACCGTGCGCCACACCCGCGGCAGCAGCGCGATGTAGTCGTCGGTGTCGAACACCACCGCCACACCGGGCGCGACAGCCGAGAGGGCTTCGAGCATCTCGTTCGGCGTGAGGTGCTGCTGCGGGACCGCGAGCAGCCGCAGCCCGGAGTGGGGCCGGTTCTGCCAGCACTGGACGATCCACTGGTCAAGCAGGTCCTGGACCTGCGCCAACGGCCACAAGGCCTCCGCCGCGACGTCTGCTCCGCGGCACACGACGTTGGGGCCGGTGTAGCCGGTCAGGTACTGGATAAACAAGGTGTTGATCGAGCGAAACATCCGCTCGACGTGCGGCTTGTCCGTCGGCGTGCGCGGCGCGGCCTTGACAAGCGAGATCTGCAGTCGTTCGCACGCAGCCAGGAACGTGCTCGACACGAACACCCGCCCGCGGTCGATCGTCACCGACTCGATCGACACCACCGGCCGCTCCCGCAGCTGCTCGGCCAGCACCTCCGGCTCTTCGAGAGCCCCTTCTGGCAGCAGGCTGCGACTGAACCGGACCGCGTCCGCCCACCCCGGCTGCACCAGCGGCGGCGTCATCGCTCGCGCCAGCATCAGCGCCGCGTCGACCGCCTTCGCCGCCACCGGACTCAGCACCGCGGCCAGAAGCGTCCGCGTCGCTATGTCTAAGACGATCGTCAGGTCGACGCGGCCTGAGCCGCCGTCGGGATAGAGCACCAGCACGTCCAGCGGGGTGCTGTCGATCTCCACCAGCTGGCCCGGGCGGGACGGCACCTGGTGGCCGTAGGCGCGGTCTGGCCGGTTGGCCTGAGTGCGCCGCGTCGTCGCGTTCCCGAACGAATGCCGCTGCCGGTCCAACCTGTTCACCAGCCGGTACAGGGTGCGGGACGACGGCAGGGTCAGGTTCTCTGCGGCCGCCTCGACCTCGATCTGCGCAAGCGCCCGGGCTCTGGTGCCGGTCGACAAGATCTTCTGATGGGCCAGTACGTCCTCAACGACAGCAACGACCCGCGGGTCGACGCGGCCGGTCACCGTGGCAGTGCGGACAGTCCTCGGATCGAGCAGGCCCGCGACGCCATCGATGCGGTAGTGAGCGATGCACCGCCACAGCGACCTGGGCGATAGGTCAATTCCTATGGTTGACAACTCGGTCGACTTCGCCTCGACCCGTTGGCGGAGGGTGTGCTGGTGGTCGTACTCGGGCCGCGCCCGGGTACCACTCGGGCAGTCAGGCGGGAGCCCGGTCAGTACCTCGTGCACGTGCCTCTGCAAGAACAACGCCTGCGCACGAGCAGCCGCGGGCGCGGTGTCGAAGGCGCTCACCCGCAACAGCGGAACTCGATTCGCCTCCAGGGGACCGTCCTCCGGGCACGTCAGCAGAGCAGCGACGGTTGCGGTCCGCGGCCGAAGCCCGTCGAGCGAGCGGAGGGCGACCGCACCTGCATCGAGGGCCACTACCTGCCAGCGCGAGCCTTCGAACTGAACGGTCTCCCATAGGGCGACACCGACCTTCATCGCCACACCGGGGTCGACGGCCGTAGGGCTGCCCCGAGGTCTGCGTGCAGCTCGTGGCGCCACAGCAGGTGGTAGCAACCGGCCAACACTGTCGCCAGGGGACGAGAGCAGGACCGGCTGAGTTCGTCGGCCCCGTCGCGTAGTTCCTGGCCACCAGCGAACACCATCGACGCCGCCGCCGAAAAGCTTGAGCCCAGCGTGAAGCGGTCCTGCCGGTATCCAGCAAGGAACTCAAGGTTCGACCGGACCGTGGCGCCCAAGCCGGTGAAGACCTGGTAAGCCCAGCCGAGCTCGGCGCAGGTTCGCCGGGTCTGCTCGAACTGTCTCGCCGCACGAGTGTCAACAAGCTCCGCCGGCCTCACGTCGACAACGCCACCGCCGCCGCCCTGGAGGCGCACGAAAAGGTCAGGGACGTGGTGTTGGCCAGCTGCCGACCCGCGCGGCCACAACAGAGCGAAGGGCTGCACCGCCAACCCCACGGCCCTCGGCTCAAAGTCCCACGCCATCAACGCCTGCCGTTCGAGAAGACTCTCAAAGGCCAGCAATGTCCCCGTGGTCCTCGACCACCACCAGCCCTGGAACGACCGCTGGCCGGGCCAGGCGAAGAACTCGCGCACAGGAGCACAGCGCTCCACCTCGACACTGCCGAGCTCGGTCACAGAGCACGACCGCAACTCAGCGTCACTGCCGACGTAGACCGCTCGCGCTGTCTCCGCGGACATGTTCGCGGGCAGGGCACGAACCATGGCGACACCCTCGTCCAGACCGTGACTCACGGTCACAACGAGCGTCGCACCGTACCGCCCTCGTGACAACGAGCAGCCCACCCGCAGGTCACATCGTGGTCAAGGTGTTGACAAGGTCCTGCTGACAAGACGGATGTCAAACAGGGCCTGGTTCCGGACGCTGACAAGTTGGATGGCAAGAATGACAAGTTGGATGGCACAGGACACCTCCAGCAGGAACTGCTTCGCCTCCGCGTCTGTGCATTGTCATAATGCTGCTTATCGGACAGCCACCCAGATGCTCGCGAGAGTGGGGTCTAGAGCCGCCGCTCATGATCAGGATGCGGCACCTCATGCACGACCAGGCCGTCCATGCCGCGGAAATCGTCCGGGTTGCAGGTGTGGGATGGAACTGGCTCGGCCTGCTGCAGCACCGCCTGCCGCAAAGCCCGGTCGGCGGTGGCGACGAGTGTCCCACTGGACAGCTCGGCCAAGGTGATGGTGCTGATTAGCGGCTCACCGGGTGTCATAATGTCTGGTCGACCGCTTCATCGATGTCCCGAAGAAGTCGATCCGGGTCTACGGGTGGCACGGCACGCCAGCGCCGCAGCACCTCGGCTCCGGTCAGTCCGCGGTGCCCACGAGGATGCAGCTCGGCGACCTCAGCTCCGTCGCGAGTCACCACCACGACTTCACCGCGCGCAACTCTGTCAAGCACCGATCCCGCATCGTTGCGCAGCTCACGCACGCTCACCGTGTCCACGTACACACAGTGATCCACACTCGATCTCGAGGCAAGCGCAGATCAGGACGACGCCCGACCCGAGCGGTGCGGCGCCCCGTCGCGGATCTGCGTCGGCCGCTTGATCAGGTGATCGTGACCGAGCTCCCAGGTCCGCTGCCACTCGCGCTCGTCGATGGTCGCCTTGCGTCGCTCGACCCGTCCGAGGTCCGCCGCGACGAAGTCGGCGATCACGGGGTGGAAGTTCGACCACGGCCCCGAGGCGTACGGGCCCGGCACGATGTCGCGGGCGGTCGGGCTCCCCCGGTGGTACGTGTTCACGGTCAGGCGCCGGGTGCCGACCTGGACGTAGCTGTCGGTGGGCCGCCGATCGAAGCGCAGGATCACCACCGCGTCGAAGTCCGAGCTGTACGCGGCGACCAGCAACGGCTGCAGGTTCATCACGACGGCCGCTCGGCTGTCGCCGTTCCACAGGTGCGCGTCCAGGATCTTGCGCGCGATCAGACGGGTCGGCAGCACCGAACCGACGCCGAAGAGCGACGGGGACAGCTGACGCAGCCGCTGGGGATCGATCGTCACTCCCCCGGGGTCGGAGGCCAGGGCTTCGTTGCTCATGAAGGGGGTGTCGCGCGGCTGCACCGGTTCGCTCATGCCCTCATTCTCCGACCCCACGGAGCCCGCTCGGAGGGTTTTCCCCAGGCCAGCTCACGATCACGAGATCGTGGTCGGCGTGTCCTCCTCGGCGCGAGCCGGCGCCGCGGCGGCGAGCTGGGCCCGGGCCTTCTTGCCGGCGACGCGGGCCACCAGCCCGTACAGGGTGGGGACGAGCAGCAGGGTGAGCAGCGTCGAGGAGACGAGGCCGCCGATGACGACCACGGCGAGCGGCTTGCCGATGAACCCGCCGCCCGCGCCCGTGATGCCCAGACCCATGGGCAGCAGGGCGAAGACGGTCGCCGCCGCGGTCATGATGATCGGTCGCAGCCGGAGCCGCGCGCCGTCGATGATCGCCGTCAGCGGGTCCTCGCCCCGCAGCCGGTAGTGGTTGATCAGGTCGATCAGCACGATGGCGTTGGTGACGACGATGCCGATGAGCATCAGCAGGCCGATCATCGCGGGCACACCGAGCGGCGTGCCCGTGACGAGCAACCCACCGAGGGCACCTGTCGCCGCGAACGGGATGGCCACCAGCAGGATCAGCGGCTGCACGAGGCTCTTGAACGTCGCCACCATGATGATGAAGACGAGCACGATCGCCAGGCCCATCGCCAGGCCGAGCTGGGAGAACGCCTTCGCCTGGTCGGCCGAGGCACCGCCCTGGACGACCTGGACCCCCGCCGGCGGCGTGAACTCGGCGACCTTCGCCTGCAGCGCCGTGTTGACCGCACCGAGGTCGGTGCCGCCCGGCGTACCGGTGATCGTGACGGCCTGCTTGCCGTCCTCGCGGCGAACGGTCGACGGCGCGTTCTCGGTCACGACCTTCGCGACGTCCCCGACCTCGATCGGACGGGCCTTCAGGTCCTGCAGGTCCTTCTGGTCGTCGGCGAGGTCCTTCTGCTCGTCGGTGAGCTTCTTCTGCTCGTCCTGCAGGGCGTCGCCCTCGTCGCTGAGCTGGTCGGACTCGTTGCTGTACGCGTCGGACTGCGCCTGCTGCTGGGCCGAGTCGGACAGCTGCTCGTTCGTGCTCTTGACCTGGTCGTCGAGCTGGTCGACGCCGGACTCGGCCTGCTTGACCCCGGCTCGGGCCTGCTCGATCGCTCCTTCGCGCGCTCCCAACTCTTGTAAATACTGCTTCTGAGCGATCTGGAACTGAAGTGCAGCAGCCTCGTCAGGAGTTGTCGGCGGCTTCGGCGGTGTGGGAACTGGAGCCTTCTTGGCATTCGCCAGCGCCTTCTTCGCCTTGCTGACCGCGTCCTTGGCGTCGTCGCGCGAGTCGAGCAGGTCGTTCTTGCCGTCCTGTGCCTTGGCGTTCGCCTTGTCCTGCTGCTCCTCACCGGTCGCCTTCTGGCGGTCGGCGAGGTCCTTCTGCTTGTCCGTCAGCGCGTCCGAGCGGTCGGACAGCGCGTCGCCCTGGTCGCTCAGCTCGTCCGACCGGGCGTCGAGGGCGTCGGTCGCCTTGTCGACGGCCATCTGCTGCTGGAGCTGGCTGACCGGCAGCTTGAGCGCGGCGATCTGCTTCGGCGTGGCGTCCGGTGCGTGCGTCCGGACGAAGACGTCGGTCGTGTCGTTGTCGAGCGTGATGGACCCGGCTTTCGAGCCCTGCAGCGCCGTCGAGACGGCGGCGCCGATCTCACCCTGCGTGAAGCCGAGCTCGGCCGCACGGTTCCGGTTGATGGCGACCCGGAGCAGCGGGCGCTCGTCGGACAGGTTGGAGGTGACGTCGGTCAGCTGCGGGACCTGCTTGACCATGCCCAGCAGCTCGTCCGACGCCGTGCGCAGGGTCGCCGCGTCGTCGCCGCTCAGCGTCACGGTCAGGTCGTTCGACGAGTACGCCGCGCTCCCGGGCTGGACCACGATGTCCCCGCCGTCGCTGGACTCGACCAGCTGGCTGCGCAGGTTCGCCGTCGCGGCGTCGGTGTCGACCGTGTCGTTCAGCGTGATCGAGTAGGTCACGATGTTCGGCGAGCCCGGCTGGCCGACCGTCGCCTGGTAGTTCTTGATGTCGCGGTTGGACGCCAGCTCCGACTCGACCTGGGCCGCCTTCTCCGCAGTGGCCTCGAGCCGCAGACCGGCGGGCAGCGTCTGGGTCACGAGCAGCGCACGGTCGTCGCCGAAGGACCCGAGGAAGTCGGTCTTCAGCAGCGACGTCGCCCCGAGGGTCCCGGCGAGGATGGCCCCGGCCACGCCCAGCACGACGACCGGGTGCTTGAGCGAGAACGTGAGCAACGGAAGGTAGCCGCGCTGCAGACGCGTGACGTGCTCCGCCTCCGACGCGGCCTCCTCCCGGGCCTCGGCCGTCTTCTTGCCCCGCATGAACCAGTAGGCCAGCAGCGGCACGATCGTGAGCGCCACGAACAGCGAGGCCGTCAGGGCGATGGCCACGGTCACCGCGAACGGCCGGAACAGCTCGCCGGTCGAGCCCGACACGGTGGCGACGGGGAGGAAGACGGCGACGGTGGTCAGGGTCGACGCCGTGACGGCACCACCCACCTCCTTCACCGCGGCGACGATGTCGTCCATCGACGGTCGTCTGGTGTGCCCCGTACGGCGCTTGATGTTCTCGATGACCACGATCGAGTCGTCCACCACGCGGCCGACGGCGATGGTCAGCGCGGCGAGCGTGAAGAGGTTGAGCGAGTAGTCCGCGGCCCACAGCCCGACCATCGCGATCAGCAGCGACAGGGGGATGGAGATCGCGGTGATCACCGTCGAGCGCACCGACAGCAGGAACACCAGGATGATCAGCACCGCGAAGCCCAGGCCGAGGCCGCCCTCGGTGGCCAGGTCGTGCAGGGACTCCTCGATGAGGGGCGACTGGTCGAAGACGGTGGTGAACGAGGCGTTGTTGCCGAGGTCGCGGGTGAGCTCGGGCGTGAGCCCGTTGACCGCGTGCGACACCGCGACGGCGTCGGCGTCGGAGCTCTTCAGGACGGCGAGCCCGAGCGCGGGGCGGCCGTCGGCGCGGGAGATCGACGTGCGCTCGATCGACGCGATCTTGACCGTGGCGAGCTGGTCGAGGCGCTTGGCCCCGTCCTTCTCGGTCGCGATCGGCAGGGCGGCCACGCTCTTGACGGAGTCGGGCGCGCTGCCGACCTCGACCGTGAGCGCGGAGCTGCCGTCGTAGCTGGTGCCGGCCGGGAGCGCGGTCAGCTGGTCGGTGATCGACTGCGTCACGCCGGCGACGGTGAGGTCGTACTTTTCGAGCTGCGAGGCCTTGGTGGTGATCTCGATGCGGGTGGTGTCCTCGCCGCTGACCTGCACGGTGCGGACGCCGTCGACGGCCTCGAGCTTGTCGACGACCCGGTCGTCGACGAGGGGCCCGAGCTTGGTCAGCGGCAGGTCGGAGGCCACGGCGAGCTGGAGCACCGGGATGTCGTCGCTGCTGCCCTGCTGGACGTTCGTCGTGACGTCCGCCGGCAGCGTCGACTCGACCGAGTTGATCGCGTTCTGGATGTCGGCGAGCACCTTGTCGTTGTCCAGGCCGTAGTCCCACTCGACGGTGATCGACGTCGACCCCGTGGTGGAGCTCGAGCTGACCTTCGTCACGCCGGTGACGCTGCGCACCGCCTGCTCGATCGGGTCGGCGACCTCGTCGGCGACGATCTGCGGCGAGGAGCCGGCGTACGTCGCGGAGACGAGCGCCTGGGGCGCCGTCGTCGAGGGGATCAGCTCCTGCTTGAGCGCGGTGATCGCGACGACGCCGAAGATGACGACGGCGATCGACAGCAGGGCCACGACCAGCCGGTTGACGAGGCTCAGTCGGGTCAGGAGTGACACGGGGTGGTGCTCCGTTCAGTTGCCGGCATCGAGCCGACGCGCGTCTTCGCTGCTGGTGACTCAGCGGCCATCGTACGTAGGCTCCCGGCACCCACACCTCCGGCACAACCCCCTCTCAGGCCCCTGACAGCACCCTGAGCCGGGGCCTGACGAGGAGGTCGGCGGCCGGGCGCGACATGGTCCGAGGCCGTCCTAGAGTGTCCGGGTGCGGGCGGTGGCAGGCGGGACGGTGCTCGGTGCGAGTGCCGCCGTCGGAGCGGCCTGGTGGGCCGGTTTCGGCTCCCGCACCCAGCTGTGGGGCCCGTTCCCCTACCGCGCGGCGCCCGCCGCGGACCCTGGTCCGGATTCCCCCGCGGCCGAGTCGGCGGACCGGGTCGTCGCGCTGACCTTCGACGACGGGCCGAACGAGCCGTGGACCGGGCAGCTGCTCGACGTGCTGGCGGCCAAGGGCGTACGCGCCACGTTCTTCCAGGTGGGCCGGTGCGCCGAACGCTTCCCCTCGACGACGCGCCGGGTCGTCGACGAGGGTCACGTGCTCGGCAACCACAGCCTCAGCCACGACTTCACCACCTACCTGCGCCACCCGCGCCAGCGCGACGAGGTGGCGCGCGCGCAGGAGGTCCTGCACCGGGTGTCGGGGGTCGTGCCGGCCCTCTACCGTCCGCCGTGGCTGTGCCACTGGCCCTGGGTCCTGGGCACCGTCCGCGGCGCCGGCCTGCAGGTCGTGTCGGGCACCTTCGGCCACCCGTTCGAGGTCTTCCAGCCCGCCGCGGCCCGGATGGCGTCCGGTGCTGCTCGCCGCGTCCGGCCCGGGACGATCCTGATCATGCACGACGGACGTGAGGCCCGCGGCGGGGACCGCAGCCAGACCGTCGCGTCCGTCGGCCCGCTGATCGACCGGCTGCGCGACGACGGTTACTCCTTCGCCACGGCCGACGAGCTCCTCGGCGTGCCCGCCCACCTGGGCTGACGCCACCGCCTCCCGCCGGGCGGGCCGAGGGTCACCGGGTGGTGCGCCGTACGTCGGACCAGCTCCCGCTACCGACCTCGTTCGTCGCCCGGACCCGTACCTCGCAGACCTTGGCCTTCTTCAGCCCGTCGATGTTCCGGAAGCGGGTGCTCGGCGTCTCGGTCGAGGTCTTCCACGTCCCCAACGACGTCGGCTTGGTGGCGCACCGACGCGCCACGGAGTACGCGGTGACCGGGCCGCCCAGCGTGTCGGGCTCGCTCCAGCCGTAGTGCAGATAGCTCTTCGTGCTGCTCGTCGTCTGCTTCCACTCCAGGTAGCGCACCGGCGGGGCGAGCGGCGCCCCGAGCACCTCGCGGAAGCCGGACCAGCGGCTCCACCCCTGGCCCTGGTGGAGCGCGACCCGCGCGCGGTAGCGGTGGTCGTTGTCGACGTCGTCGAAGACGGTGCTCGTCGCCCCGGCCGGCCGGGTGACCACCGACACGGGCCTCCAGGCCTTCAGCGTGGGACGCCAGATCTCCAGGTCCACCGCCCAGGAACCGTCGCGCGCGGGGACGTCGAGGGCCACCGTGATCGAACGGTCGCGCCGCGTCAGCCGGGGCGACGGGCTCGCGGGCGTCGTCGTCCGGTCCGCCGTGACGCAGCGGTCGTCGAGCGTCGGCGAGATGAACCTCTTCGCCGGGTGCAGCCCCGGGGCGTTCCAGCTGTCGAAGCCGAGCGCCTCGGGCAGCTGCAGAGGACCCTGCGCGCCGCACCCGCGCAGCGATCCGAGGTCGACCCGTTCGCCGCCCTGCCCGTCGCTCTGCGCGTCGTGCAGCACCTCGAAGTGCAGGTAGGTCGTCTGGCAGGGGGGGAGGTCCCCGGAGTGGCCCATGGTGCCGATGCGCGTGGCCGGGGTGACCAGCTGCCCCTCCTCGATCGTGATGGTGTCGAGGTGGCGGTACCGGCTGATGACGCCGCCGCCGTGGTCGATCCAGACCCAGCGCCCGGCCTCGACCTCGCTCGACGTGCTGCAGCCTCCGGAGTCGCCTCCGACGTGGGCGATGCCGGCGCCCGCCGCGTGGACCGGGTCACCGAGGGCGCCGAGCAGGTCGATGGCGTCGAAGCCGTGGTCGGCCGCCGTCCCGCACCCGACCCTCGCGCACCCGATACGGGCCGGCGTCCGCAGCGGGAACCACGTCGGGTCGCTGTACGGGTGGTCGGAGGAGACCTGGGGCGGGGGCGCGCCCTCGGCGTCGGGCGTCGGGTGCCCAGGAGCGACCACCAGCAGCACGCCCAGGACGAGGACGAGGCAGCCGACGAGGCCGGGTCGGGACGTGGTGGGCACGGTTGGGGACCTCCGGTGAAGAAAGATCTCCCCGAGCCGAGCGACCCCCGCCGCTGAGCCGTCGACGCTAGAGCAACGGGGAACCCCGTCGGCGGGCGACGTCGGGTTCTCAGCGGTCTCGGCGGAGACGCTCGGAAGTTCTCAGCGTGGTCTCACCTGGGCCCATGCCCCCGCGCTCGGTTCCCTACGATGACCCCATGAACATCCTCGTGGGCTACATCCCCTCGCCCGAAGGCCTCGCCGCCATCGACTGGGCCATCGCCGAGGCGCAGGAGCACCGCGCCTCGCTCTTCGTGCTGAACACGGGCAAGGACGGCAACTACGCCGACCCCCAGTTCGCCACGGCCGAGGACATCGACGCGCTCGACGCCCAGCTCGCCGCCTCCGGCCTGGAGCACACGATGCTCCGGCCCACGGACGGGGTCGACGCGGCCGACAGCCTGCTGACCGCCGCCGCGCAGAACGACGCGGACCTCATCGTCATCGGCCTGCGCCGCCGGTCCCCCGTCGGCAAGCTCATCACCGGCAGCACCGCGCAGGCCGTCCTGCTCGGCGCCGACTGCCCGGTCGTCGGGGTCAAGGCCGCCAAGGGCTGAGCCCCGCCCGCCGCCGGCCGGGGAGCCCGGTCAGCGGTGGACGACGACCTCGACGTTGTGCCCGTCGAGGTCGCGCAGGAACACGGCGTAGTAGCCCGGGTGGTACTCCGGCCACTCCCGGGGCGCGTGCAGGACCTCGTAGCCCGCCCCGACCGCCGCGGCGTGGACCGCGTCGACGGCGTCCCGGTCGGGCGCCACGAACGCGACATGGATCTCCCGCGTCTCGGCCGGAGCTCCCTGGGAGAGCCAGAAGTCCGGCTGCCCGCCGGCCGACGACACCATCCCGACCACCGACGAGGGCGGGACCGGGATCCGGACGGCCTCGCGCAGCCCCACCGCGGCGAGCGCGGTGGTGTAGAAGGTCGCGGCGGCGTCGACGTCGGCCACCTGGATCCCGAGATGATCGATCATGCGGCTGAGGCTAGCGACGCGGAGCCTCGCCGGACATGCCCCCGTCCCTCGACCAGCAGCCCTCAGTCGAGCAGCCCGCGGCGCCGGGCGATCGAGACGGCCTCCGTACGGCTGCGCGCGCCGAGCTTGGCGAGGATGTTCGAGACGTGCACGCTCGCCGTCTTGGTGCTGATGAAGAGCCGCTGACCCACGTCGCGGTTGCTCCCGCCCTCGGCGACGAGGGCCAGGACCTCCGCCTCGCGCGGGGTCAGCACGTCGCCGCCTGCCCCGGACGCGTCCCCGCGACCGACGAGCGGTCGGACCTCGTCCAGCAACGGTCGGGCCCCGAGGGCGCGGGCCACCTCCAGGGAGGCCGACGCGGCCGCCGTGGCGTCGGCCTCGTGACCGGTCGCCCGGAGCGCGACGGCGAGCCGCGCCTGCGACCGTGCCGTCTCGAAGACGTGCCCGTACGCCGCGAAGCCGGCCACGCTGCCGGCCCAGGCGGAGCGGAGCTCGTCGGCGTCGGTCGGCTGCGAGGCCAGCCAGCGCAGCCGCAGGTGCTCCGCGCGGACCCGGTGCAGCCACGCCTGACCCTCCGAGCCCGGCACCCGGTGCCGACCGGCTTCGGTCCACCCTTCGGCCTCGGCGGCGAGTCGTTCGGCCAGCGACAGCAGCGCCGAGCGCCGGTCCGGGTCGAGGCCGGCGAGCTGGGGCGCGAGCTGACCGAGCAGCAGCCCGGTCAGCCTGATCCGGCCCTGGAAGGCCGGCGACCCCCACAGAGAGGTCATCGTCACGACGACGGCGTCGTGGACCGCGAGCGCCCCGTCGAGGTCGCCGGCGTCCCCGTGGAGGTCGATGGCGGCCGCGGCGCTCTGCATCGCGACCATCCCCTCGGCCGTCCACTCGGGACGGGTCCGTTCGAGCACGGCCGCCCAGCCCGCACGGTCCCCCCGTCCGGCCCGGACGAGGAGCTCGACCGCGGCCAGCGCGGCAGCGGGCAACGACGGCGCCTGGTCGACGGCGTCCCGGGCCAGGGCGAGCGCGTCGTCCCAGCGGCCGAGCTGGTAGCAGACGAGGCCCGCGTACACCCGCGCCTCGGCGCCGTAGGGGGCGAACGGCAGCCCCAGCCGGGTGCTCAGCTCGGCGGCGCGCCGGTACGACCCGAGCGACTCGGTCAGCCGGCCCTCCTCGAGCAGGACCCCGCCGAGCTGGTGGCGGATGCGCACCTCGGCCGGGTCGTCGGCCGCGTGCAGCGCCTCGGCGAGCTCGCCGAGGATGCGCTCGGACCCCGCGCTGTCCCCGCGCCGCTCGGTGACCCGGGCCACCACCGTCCGCAGCTTGACCGTCGTCTCCCCCGGCCGGAGCTCGGGCGGCATCGCCAGTCCTTCCTCGGCCCAGCCGACCGCCGCGTCGAGCCGCCCCGACAGCACCAGCGCCGACGCGAGCGCCGTGACCGTCCGGGCCCGCAGCGCGGTCGGAGGCTCGGCCGGCACCAGACGCTCGGCCTCACCCGCCAGGCCGACCAGGTCCGACGTCGTCTCGTACACCTCGGCGGCCTCGACGAGGGCGATCAGCAGGCGGGCCCGGTCCGCGGGCGCGGCGTCGGCCGGCAGCCGCGCGAGCTCGGTCGCCGCCAGCCCCTCCGCCCGGCGCGCCATCCCCGCGGCTGCGGTGGCGGAGACCGCGCGCTCGACGAGCCCGACGAGCTCGACCGGCGGGTCGACGTCGGCGAGCTGCACGCGGCCGGCCGAGACGAGGTCGAGGGCCCGGGCGTAGTGGCGCGCGGCCTCGTCCGGACCACCCGCCGCCGCGGCCTCGTCACCGGCGCGCACGCTGGCGGCGAAGGCCTCGGGCAGCCGTCCGGCGGCGAGCGCGTGCCGAGCGAGGTCGGCGGAGGCGCCGCGGTCCGTCCGACCGGCGAGGGCCGCCGTGAACGCGTCGTGCAGCCGGGCCCGCTCGCCGGGCAGGAGATCGGCCTCGATCGCCTCGCCCAGCATCGAGTGCCGGAAGCCGTAGCCGTCGCGGTCGCTGAGGAGGACGTTGCGGTCCAGGGCCGACCGCACGGCCACCTCGAAGCGATCGGGCTGGAGCCCCGTGACCTCGCCGAGCAGGGCGTCGGGGAGCCCGTGACCGCCCACGGCCAGGGCGCGGGCCACGAGCCGGGCGTCGGGGTCGAGCTGGTCGACCCGCAGCAGCATCAGGTCGGCCAGGTCCCGCGGCGTGTCCGAGGTGCCGATGGCGGCCACCAGCTCTTCGGCGAAGAACGCGTTCCCCTCCGCCCGCTCGACCACGTCCTGGAGCTCGGCGGCGGTGGTCGGCTCGGAGCGCAGGGAGCCGACCAGGGCGCGGACGTCGTCGTCCGGCAACGGCCCGAGCTCGAGGCGGTTCACGCCGGCCAGCCGGTTCCAGGCCGCGAGCAGCGGGCGCAGCGGGTGCCGGCGGTGCAGGTCGTCGCTGCGGTAGGAGCAGACCAGCCCGACCCGGTCACCGGAGCCGCGCGTGAGCAGGAACGTGAGCAGGTCGTACGTGGACTGGTCGGCCCAGTGCAGGTCCTCGACCACCACGAGGAGCGGCTGCTCCGTGGCCAGCGTCGACAGGGTCGCGTGCACGGCCTCGAAGAACAGCCCCCGCTCGGCCGGCTCGGTCGAGGACGCTCCCGCCCCCGAGGCCACGAGCCGCCGCAGCGACGGGTGCCGGGCCGTGAGCTCGGCGACGGGCTCCGGGTGGACAGCGGCGAGGCGACCGGCCAGCTCGGTGAACGGGAGGTAGGGCACGGGGCTGCCGCCGAGGTCGAGGCAGTGCCCGACCGCCACGTCCCAGCCGTACGCCCGGGCCCGTTCCGCGAGGGCGCCCAGCAGGCGGGACTTGCCGATGCCGGCGTCGCCGCCCAGGAGCACGGAGCCGTGGCCGGCCGGCTCGACGACGCCCGCCCGCATGGCCAGCTCCTCGAGCTCGTGGGTACGCCCGACAAGCGGCGGGGCGGGGGTGGGCACGAGCGTCATCCTCGCAGCCGCCACCGACGGAACGGCAGCCGTGACGCCGTCGTGCGGTGTGGTCGGCACATCTGAGGTACCTCAGACGCCGCCGGGCCCCACCTCAGACGACGACTGGCCCGAGAAACGTGTGCTGATCAGGCCGAACTCCTGATGCGCGGCCTCTGGCTCACGACGAGATTCACCGTCATGAGGGGTTCGACCAGAGCCCCCGGGACGCAGGAGATCGCCATGGGACTCAACGAGTACGAGAACAGCGCCAGGATCGCCGAGCTGCAGGACATCGCTGCGCTCGACCGGCTCGCCGCGGAGGGCCAGCCGCCCGCCGTGCTGAACCGCTGGGCGACGCGGGAGCACCGCACGGCCCGCCCGGGCGGCCTGCGTCGGCTGCTCCACCTGAGCCACTGACGACTCGTCCGGTGGAGCGGCCGCCGACCGCCTACAGGTTGATCATGTGCCCCTCGATGCCGTGCGCGACCTCCTTGAGGGCCTCGGACAGCGTCGGGTGGGCGTGCACGTTGCGGGCGACCTCTTCGGCCGTGAGGTCCCAGAGCTGGGCGAGGGTGAACTCGGGCAGCAGCTCGGTGACGTCCGGGCCGATCATGTGCAGGCCGAGGATCTCGCCGTACTTGGCGTCGGCGACGAGCTTGACGAAGCCGGTGGCCTCGCCGAGGCCGTGCGCCTTGCCGTTCGCGGTGAACGGGAACTTGGCGACCTTGACGTCGTAGCCCTTGTCCTTGGCCTGCGCCTCGGTGTAGCCGAAGGAGCCGATCTGCGGCTGGCAGTAGGTCGCCCGCGGGATCATGTCGTAGTTGATCGCCATGGTCTCGGCGCCGGCGATCGTCTCCGCCGCCACGACGGCCTGGGCCTCGGCGGTGTGGGCGAGCAGGAGCTTGCCGGTGACGTCGCCGATGGCGTACACGTGCGGGAGGTTCGTCCGCATGGAGTCGTCGATCTCGATCGCCCCGCGCGCGCCGAGGTGCACACCGATCTTGTCGAGGCCGTAGCCCTCGGTCCGCGGCGCGAAGCCGATGGCCTGCATGACCTTGTCGGCCTCGAGGATCTGGGTGTCGCCGCCCTTCGCCGGGGAGACGCTCACCTTGACCTTGTCGCCCGAGTCGTCGATGCCCTCGACCTTGGTGCTGGTCAGCACCTTCACGCCGAGCTTCTTGTACGCCTTCTGCAGCTCGGCGGAGATCTCCGGGTCCTCCAGCGGCACCATCCGGTCCAGGAACTCGACGATCGTGACGTCGACGCCGTAGTTGGCCAGCACGTACGCGAACTCGGTCCCGATCGCGCCCGACCCGGCGATGATGATCGAGCCGGGCAGCTCCTCGGTGAGGATCTGCTCCTCGTACGTCACGACGCGCTCGCTGAGCGAGGTGCCCGGCAGCAGGCGCGTGGTCGCACCGGCCGCGATGATGACGTTGTCGAAGGTGACGGTCTGGTTGCCGCCCTTGTTCAGCGCGACGTCGAAGGTGTGGTCGTCGACGAACGTGGCCCACCCGTCGATCTCGGTGACCTTGTTCTTCTTCATGAGGAAGTGCACGCCCTTGGCCATTCGGTCGGCCACGGTCCGGCTGCGCTTGAACGCGACGCCGAAGTCGAACGTGACGTCGCCGCCGATGCCGAAGGTCTTCGCCTCGTGGGTGAAGAGGTGGGCGATCTCGGCGTTGCGCAGCAGGGCCTTGGTGGGGATGCAGCCGACGTTGTTGCAGACGCCGCCCCAGTACTTCAGCTCGATGATGGCCGCGGACAGACCCAGCTGTGCGGCGCGGACGGCGGCGACGTAGCCACCCGGTCCGGCGCCCAGCACGACGACGTCGTAGTGATCGCTCATGTCGCTAGCCTAGGGGTCGCGGCGAAGGCCCGGCCGAGGTGGTCATGGGGCCTTTCCCCCACCGGACGACACCCCGACACGCCCCGTGGTTGAAGAAAAATCTCACATGTGAGTTATCGTCGGGCGTGTGACCACCACAGACCTCGACCGTATCGGCGGACTGATCAGGAGCGCGCGCAAGCACCGCGGCCTGACCCAGACCCAGCTCGCGGACGTCCTCGGCACCAGTCAGAGCGCCGTGCACCGCATCGAGGCCGGTAACCAGAACCTCAGTCTCGAGATGGTCAACCGCATCGCCGCCGCGCTGGACGCGCCGCTCATCTCGGTCGGCCAGCCCGCGCCCCAGCACCTGCGGGTGCAGGGCGGGGTCAAGCTCAACGGGACCATCGAGGTCCGCAGCTCCAAGAACGCCGCCGTCGCCCTGCTCTGCGCCAGCCTCCTCAACCGGGGCCGGACGGTCATCCGGGGCATCGCGCGCATCGAGGAGGTCAACCGGATCCTCGAGGTGCTGACCAGCATCGGCGTGCAGGCCCGCTGGCTGAACGGCGGCGCCGACCTCGAGCTCAACCGGCCCGAGGAGCTCGACCTGGCGGCCATGGACGTCGAGGCCGCCCGCCGCACGCGCTCAGTGATCATGTTCCTGGGCCCGCTGCTGCACTCGTACGCCGACTTCTCCCTCCCGTACGCCGGCGGCTGCGACCTGGGTGCCCGCACGATCGAGCCCCACCTGCAGGTGCTGCGCCGCTTTGGCCTCGACGTCGTCCCGACCGAGGGCTTCTACCGCTGCACGGTCGACGCCACCGAGCCCGCGCGGCCGATCACGCTGACCGAGCGGGGCGACACCGTCACCGAGAACGCGCTGCTCGCCGCCGCGCTCTCCCCCGGCGTCACGGTCATCCGCAACGCCAGCCCCAACTACATGGTCCAGGACCTCTGCGTCTTCCTGACCCGCCTCGGCGTCGAGATCGACGGCATCGGCACCACCACGCTGCAGGTGCACGGGGTGGAGAGCATCAACACCGACGTGGAGTTCGCGCCGTCGGAGGACCCGATCGAGGCGATGAGCCTGATCACCGCCGCGATCGTCACGCAGTCCGAGCTGACGATCCAGCGCGCGCCGATCGAGTTCCTGGAGATCGAGCTGGCGATCCTCGAGGAGATGGGCCTCGAGTTCGACCTCGGCACCGAGTACGTCGCCGCGAACGGGCACACCCGCCTCGTCGACCTGACGGTCAAGCCGTCGGTCCTGCACGCGCCGATCGACAAGATCCACCCGATGCCGTTCCCCGGGCTTAACATCGACAACCTGCCGTTCTTCGCGGTCATCGCGGCCAGCGCCGAGGGCAAGACGATCATCCACGACTGGGTCTACGAGAACCGGGCGATCTACCTCACCGAGCTCAACCGCCTCGGCGCCCGTGTCCAGCTCCTCGACCCGCACCGCGTGATCGTCGAGGGCCCGACCCGCTGGCGCGGGACCCAGGTCGTCTGCCCGCCCGCGCTGCGCCCGGCCGTCTGCATCCTGCTCGGCATGCTCGCCGCCCGCGGTGAGTCCGTCCTCCGCGACGTGTACGTGATCAACCGCGGCTACGAGGACCTGGCCAACCGCCTCAACCTCCTTGGCGCCGACATCGAGGTCTTCAGAGATTAATTGCCTCCGCTTCGCTCCGGCGCGGGTCGGGCTCCAACCCTCTGCCTTCCTCCCTGCCGGGCACGACGAAAAGCATGTCGTGCCCGTCCGGTCGTCCAGGCAGAGGCGCCCGATCCGGTAGTGGTCGAGCTTCAAACGCGTCGGAGCAGTCCCGCTCGCTACGTGAGGCGTACGGCCTCGAAGCGGCGCGACGGGCGTACGAGCTCGTCCTGCGCCGCGACGAGCTCGAGCTCGCGCCGACCGGAACGCCGCGTCGCGTCGAGGACGCCGAACACCACCGAGGCCGTCCACGCGGCGGCGTCGGCGGGGTCGTCGGTCTGCAGCAGGCGCGCCAGGAACACGGCCGCGGTCAGGTCGCCGGCTCCCTGGAACAGCCCGTCGAGGCGCGGCGTCGTGACGCGCCAAGCGCCCGCGCCGGTCGCGACGACCAGGTCGAGCGTGCCGGGCTCGGCGTCCTCGACGTCGACGCTGGTGACGAGGACCGTCTCCGGCCCGAGCGCGCGAGCCGCCTGGGCCGCCGCGACGACGTCGGCGAACGTCCGTACCGTCCGCCCGGTGAGGAACTCGAGCTCGAACTGGTTCGGCGTGATCACCTGCGCCTGCGGCACGACGGCGTCACGCATCAGCTCGGGGATCCCCGGAGCCACGAAGAACCCGCGCCCGACGTCCCCGAGGACCGGGTCGCAGCAGTAGAGCGCGGCCGGGTTGCGCTGCTTGACCAGCGCCACGGCCTCGAGGATCGCCGAGCCGCTGTCGGCCGCTCCCTGGTAGCCCGAGAGCACCGCGTCGCACTCCCCCAGCACCCCGAGCTCGTCGATCCCCCGCACCACCTCGCGGACGTCGTCCGCCGTCAGGAGCGGCCCGCGCCACGAGGGGTAGCCGGTGTTGTTCGAGAAGTGCACCGTGATCACCGGCCACACCTCGACGCCCATCCGCATCAGCGGGAACGTCGCCGCGCTGTTGCCGACGTGGCCGTACGCGACGCTCGACTGGATCGACAGGATCGTGGTCATGGGACGAGCCTCGACGGATCCGGGCTCAGAGCGTCCCGGCGGAGCCACCGACCGGGATCGGCTCCATGGTCACCACGCGGACCGGCTCCGCCAGGAGCTCGCCCGTGGCCGCCTGCAACGGCTTGACGGCCGAGCCGGAGGCGTGGGCCTCGAGGTCGGCGGCCGACTCCCACTTCTCGATCATCGTGACCGTGCCGTCGTCCGCGTCGTGGATGGCGTAGAGCAGGCAGCCCGCCTCGGCGTGCACGGCAGGGATCGTCGACCGCAACGCCTCGACGAGGTCGTCCTTGCGGCCGGGGACGGGGTGGAACACAGCGGTGACGACGACGGGCACGAGACCTCCGGGGCTGGGATGCGGACGGACGAGGTGGATGGACCGGTCACAGTCTGGCGGTTCCGCGGGGACGCCGACGACCGGTCCTGAGGGAGCGACGAGAACTTGCCCGCCCCCTCGGCGTGTCTTGCTTGACGACCGTAGGCTGGCCGACATGTCCGGCTGGGTCGACGAACAGGCCCGCCCGGGGACCCCTGCCGACAAGAGCCCGTCCCCCCACAGCCAGGACTCGACGTCCGACCTCGAGCCGCCCCTGCGCGCACCGCACGAGGACCGCTGGGCCTGGCGGCGCCGCATCCGCGCCAACCCGCACCAGCTCCGCATCTACCGCGCCGTCGTCGCCGCCATCGGCCTGCTGCTGGTCCTCCTGGGCCTCGCCACCGGCTGGCTCCCCGGCCCCGGCGGCATCCCCCTCATCCTCGGCGGCCTCGCCGTCTGGGCAAGCGAGTTCCGGTGGGCGCACCGGCTGATGCTGCGGCTCAAGCACGCCCTGCACGTCTACCAGGGGTGGACCCGGCGCCGGAAGATCGTCTCCTGGCTCGTCTTCCTCGCCGCGTGCGGCCTGATCGGCTGGGGCTACCTCGCCGCCGTCGGTCCGCCGACGTGGATCCCGTTCGAGGTCGACCGCGTCCTCGCGGTCCTGCCCGGCGTCGACATCCCCGGCTGAGTCGCCCGCCAGACCCTCCGCCGGCCCGCCGGCTGACATGATGACGGCGTGCGCGCCGCCGAGTACGCCTTCTTCGACGCACCGTTCCTGGCCTTCGCCCATCGCGGGGGCGCCGGGTACGCCCCGAACGTCGGCCGGGAGAACACCCGCCACGCCTTCGCCGAGGCCGTCGCGCTCGGCTACCGCTACCTGGAGACCGACGTCCACGCCACCGCCGACGGCGCGCTGCTCGCGTTCCACGACCCGCTGCTCGACCGCGTCACGGACGGCTCCGGCGCCGTCGCGAGTCGCACCAGCGCCGAGCTCGTCGGAGTCCGGATCGGTGGGCGCGACCCAATCCCCACGTTCACCGAGCTGCTCGAGGCGTTCCCCACCGCGCGCTTCAACGTCGACGCCAAGTCGGAGCCGGCCGTCGACCTGCTGGCCGACGCGATCGGCGCCCACGACGCGTACGACCGGGTGTGCGTGAGCTCGTTCTCGCCCGCCCGGCTGCACCGGCTGCGCCGCCGGCTCGGCCCCCGCGTGCCCACCGCCGTCAGCTCGCGTGGGGTGGTCCTCACCCGCTTCGCCCCGTGGCTGACCCGGGTTCTCGACTCACCCGCGCCCGCGCTGCAGGTGCCGCTGTTCACTCGGATCGGGGGCCGTACGGTCCGCATCACCACCCCTGCCTTCGTCCGCGCCGCCCACCGGCGCGGCAAGCAGGTGCACGTGTGGACGGTCGACGACCAGCCGACGCTCGAGCGCCTGGTCGACCTCGGCGTGGACGGCGTCTTCACCGACCGGCCGGACACGCTCAAGACGGTCCTGCTCGAGCGCGGGCTCTGGTCGTGAGCACGGTGGCTGGGCCCACCTCGGCCCCGGAGGTACCCGTCGCCCGCCGGCGGGTGCTCGCCTGGTCCCTGTGGGACTGGGGCTCGTCCTCCTGGAACGCGGTCATCGTGTCCTTCGTCTTCGGCCCGTACGTCGTGGCCGGCGTGGTCGGCGACGCCCGGCCCGGCGGGTTCACGGCGAACACCTGGCTGGGCATCTCCACCGCGGTGGCCGGCCTGTTCATCGCGCTGATCGCGCCGGTCACGGGGCAGCGCTCGGACGCCGGGGGCCACCGCCGGCGGAACCTGGCGATCTGGTCCGCGCTCGTCTTCCTCGTCATGCTGGCGATGTTCGGCGTCCGCGACGAGCCGTCGTACCTGTGGCTGGCGCTCGTGCTGCTCGCCGCGGGCGGGATCTTCAACGAGTTCGCCGGCGTCTCCTACAACGCGATGCTGCCGCAGGTCTCGACGCCGGCCTCGATCGGACGCGTCTCCGGGTTCGGCTGGTCGATGGGCTACTTCGGCGGCATCTTCCTGCTGCTCATCTGCTACTTCGGGTTCATCGCGCCGCAGGTCGGCTGGTTCGGCGTCACCAACGCGGGCGGCCTCGACATCCGCGCGGTGGCGGTCTTCTCGGCCGTGTGGTTCCTCGTCTTCGGCTCGGCCGTCTTCTTCGCCGTGCCCGAGGTGGCGCCCGGCCCGGCCCAGCGGCGCGTCGGGATCGTCGACTCGTACCGGCTGCTCGTCCGCGACGTGCGCTCGCTGTGGCACCGCGACCGCAACGCCGTCCGGTTCCTCGTCGCCTCCGCCCTCTACCGCGACGGGCTGGCCGCCGTCTTCAGCTTCGGCGCGATCCTCGCCGTCAGCGTCTACGGCATGGCCCCGGCGACCGTGCTCGTCTTCGGTGTCGCGGCCAACGTCGTCGCGGCGCTCGGCGCCCTCGTGCTGGGCCGGGTGGAGGACGTCGTCGGGCCGAAGCGGATCATCATGGTGTCGCTGGTCGGGCTGATCGTGTCGTGCGTGGTCCTGCTCTTCGTGTCCGGCACCACGCTGTTCTGGGTCTTCGGCCTGGCCCTGTGCCTGTGGGTGGGCCCGGCGCAGGCCAGCTCGCGGTCGTTCCTGGCCCGGATCGCGCCGAAGGGGCGCGAGGGCGAGATGTTCGGGCTCTACACGACCACCGGCCGGGCCGCCTCGTTCCTGGCTCCGGCGCTGTTCGCGGTCTTCTCAGCACTGTTCTCAGACCGGGTCGGTATCGTGGGCATCGCGTTGGTGCTGGCGGCGGGGGCCCTGGCCATGACGCGGGTCACGCCTCCACGTGCGGCGGAACATATCGCCGCGCCCGTCAGTTAGACCCCCTGAGACCGGAATATCGGGCTCAACGTTCTTCAGGAAGGTTGCACTTCATGGCCGATCGATCATTGCGCGGCACCGGGCTCGGCTCGAAGAGCTTCGAGGACGAGGCTGGCGTGGAGTTCGCCGCTCGTCAGGAAGTCGGGTACGACTGCGCCCGCCAGCACCACTTCACCATGGTGTTCTCGTCCGAGGCCGAGATCCCCGCCCTCTGGGAGTGCCCCCGCTGCGGGGCCGAGTCGCTCCGTTCCGACGGCATCCGCCCGGAGGCCAAGGAGGAGAAGCCGGTCCGTACGCACTGGGACATGCTGCGTGAGCGCCGCTCGATCGCCGAGCTCGAGGAGCTGCTGGCCGAGCGCCTGACGCTCCTCCGCGCCGGCGAGCTCGGTTCCACGGCGTTCACGCGCTCCGCGCGCCCGTCGAAGAAGACCGCGTAACCTCTGCTCCCGCAGACCTCAGAACCGCCTCGGACCTCGTCCGGGGCGGTTCTTGTGTTTTCCGTCCGTCCCACGCGCCCCAGGTTTTTCACGTTCGCGTGAAAAACCCGCGCTGAACGCACCAGATACGCCGTGGTCAGCGACGGTTTTTCACGTGAACGTGAAAAACCTGAGGTCGACGCCGAGGAACGCGCCTCAGGCGGGCCTGGAGGAGGCGGTCAGGCCTGGGGGCGGCCGGACTCGATCTGGTCGGGGCTGACGGTGACCGTCTCTCCGTCGGGGACGACCTCGCCCTCGACCACGGTGCCGCGGGCGTACGGGTTGAGACTGCCCGGGACGAGACCGGCGCGGCTGAGGCGGCGGGCCAGGAAGAAGGCCACCACCTTGCGCGCGAACGGGCGGGTGAAAGGGATCAGGAAGAACAGGCCGAGCACGTCGGTGACGAAGCCCGGCAGCATCAGCAGCACCCCGCCGACGAGCACCAGCGCGGCGTCCGCGAGCTCACCGCTCGGGATCCGCCCGCCGCGGAACGCATCGTCCAGCGCTTTCCACGCCCGACTGCCCTCGCGGCGCAGCAGCCAGGCGCCGATGACGGCCTCGACGACGAGGATCGCCACGGTCGGCAGGACGCCGATGCGCTGCCCGACCTGGACGAGGACGTAGACCTCGAAGATCGGGATCGCGACGAGGAGCATCACGAACACGGCCAGCGGCCATCCGCTCCGCAGCTTCATCTCCGGCTCCCGCCCGTCCTGGTCACGTCAGCTCGGTCTGCTTGCGGCCCCGGACGAGGCTCTTGACCTGCTCGGCGCGGTGCCTGGCCCCCCAGACAGTCGTCCGCAGCAGCGCCTCGACGACGATCCGCTGACTCATCTTGGAGTCACCGTACTGCCGCTCGACAAAGGTGATGGGCACCTCGACGACCCGGAAACCCTGCTTCACCGCCCGCCACACGAGGTCCACCTGGAAGCAGTAGCCCGCCGACGCGACGTCGTCGAGGCCGATCCCGAGCAGCGTCGAACGGTCGAAGACGCGGTAGCCGCCGGTCGCGTCCTTGAGCGGGACGCCCAGAGCGACGCGGGTCCACAGGTTGCCCCCGCGGGACAGCACCTCGCGCGACTTCGGCCAGTTGACGACGCGGCCGCCGCGGACCCAGCGGGAGCCGAGGACGAGGTCGGCCAGGCGCGCGTTCTTGGGACCGAGGGCGGCAAGCAGCTTGGGCAGCTGCTCGGGCTGGTGGGAGCCGTCGGCGTCCATCTCGATGATGACGTCGTAGCCCCGCTCGAGCGCCCACTGGAACCCGGCCAGGTACGCGGCGCCCAGGCCCTCCTTGCCGAGCCGGTGCAGGACGTGGACGTTCGCGTCGCGCGCGGCGAGGGCGTCGGCCATCAGACCGGTGCCGTCGGGCGAGTTGTCGTCGGCGACGAGGACCTCGGCGGCGGGCACCGCGTGCCGGAGCCGGCCGACGATGGTGTCGATGTTCTCCGACTCGTTGTACGTCGGGATGATCACGAGCACGCGCCCGTAGTCAGGACCGGCGGCCGAGGAGGTGGTGCTGGGAGTCGGTTCGCTCAACGGATCGGCTCTTTCGTCGGGGTCGGGTCGGCGGAGGACGTGGACGCGGCCTCCGGGCGCGGATCATTCTGGCGTACGGGGCGGCGCCGGCCGGCCACCACGACCGCCACGAGCGCGAGCAGCGACAGCGCCCAGGCCGGCCAGGCCCCGGCGACCACGGCGGGCGTGAGCGCGGAGCGCCGCGGCATCTCCTTCACGAACCCGGCTGAGGTGAACTCCGAGGTCCGGTCCTCGACGCGGCCGTCGCGGTCGATGAAGCCCGACACGCTGTTGGTCGTCGCGACCGCGATCTCGCGGCGCGACTCCATCGCCCGGGCGCGGGTGATGGCGAACTGCTGCTCGATCTGGCCGGTGCCGCCGTACGTGGCGTTGTTGCTCTGGACGACGAGGACCTGCGCGCCATTGGTCATCGTCTCGTGGACCGTGCGGTCGTACGCGAGCTCGAAGCAGATGACGTCGCCGACCTTGAGCGGACGGCCGTCGACCGTCACGTCCAGGACGCCGGGCGTGGTGCCCGGAATCGACTGAGAGCCCACCTCGCGCAAGATCGGCACGACCGGCAGGAGCTGCGCGCGGAACGGGATCCACTCGCCGAAGGGCACGAGGTTGCGCTTGTGGTAGGTCGCGACGGGGCCGCGGACGGGGTCCCACCACAGTGCCGTGGTCTGCCGCTCGTCGGGCCCGGGGCCCTCCGTCACCGCCCCCACGAGGATCGGTACGCCGGCCACCGCGGCCGCGCTCGCGACCGTCGTGCCGGTCTGCGCGTCGAGGACCGGGTCGATGTCGGTCGAGTTCTCGGGCCAGAGGAGGAAGTCGGGCTCCGCCGTCTGGCCGAGCCGGGCCCGGGCCATCACGTCGACGCTCTCCGACAGGTGGTTGTTGGTCACGGTGCGCGCGCGTCCCAGCGCCTCGATGCCGCGGCCGGGGACGTTCCCCTGGACGACGCCGACCGTCACGGTCCCGTCGCGGCCGGCGAGCGGCTCCACCTGGAACGAGCGCAGCCCCACCCCCGCTGCGCCGAGCGCGACGAGGACCAGCGCCGCCGGCAGCACCCGCGGGAAGACACGCGGCCGCCGCTCACGGACGAGCAGCACGACCCAGGCGACGACCTGGCCGACGAGGGCCACGCCGAAGCTGACCCCGGCGACGCCCACGATCGGGAACCACCCGTTCAGCGGCGTGTCGACGGCCGCGTACGCGAGCCGGGTCCAGCCGAAGCCGCCGAACGGCAGCGAGGAGTAGGCCAGCTCGACGGCGACCCAGCAGGCGGCGGCCGGCACGGGCCACCAGCGCAGCCGCGTGACGAGGGACAGCCCGACCGCGAGCACGCCGAAGAAGAGCGCCTCGAAGACGATCAGCAGCGCGGCGACCCACCAGCCGAGGACGTGCACCCAGGAGATGGTGATCGCGAGCATGGCCAGGCCGAAGAGGTAGCCCCGGCCGAAGGCGCGACGCGGTCGGCTCCCGCGGGACAGCAGGGTGAGGGCCGGGACGCCGACGAGCAGCAGCGGCCACAGCGCGTACGGCTGCCACGCGAGCCCGGTGGCCAGGCCGGCGAGCAGCGCCACCAGAGCCCACCGCACCCCGTCGCTCCGCCCCCGCCGCACACCGTGAGGGTACTGGGGCGGACGGACAGAACCGCTCAGGCGAGGTCGCCGACGAGCCCGTAGCCGTACGCGGCCCAGCCGTCGACGACCGTCGCGGCGCAGGTCGGCAGCGGGTCGCCCGCCTCGAGCCGGGGCAGCCCCGACGCCGGGTCGAGCCGGTCCCGCTCGACGTCCCAGACCGCGAAGGTGGCCGCCGAGCCGGGACCGAGGGTGCCGCCGTCGACGCCTGCGGCGAGCTGACCGCCGACCGTCGCGCAGGCGAAGGCGGTGGCCACGTCGAGCCGCTCGTCGGGACGGGTGTGGTCGACGGCGTCGCGCACCATCTGCCAGCCGGCCACGGGCGTCACGGGGGCGTCGGTCCCGAACGCGACCGGCACCCCGGCCCGCAGCATCGACGCGAACGGGTTCATCGTCGTGGCTCGCGCGCCCACGCGTTCGGCGTAGAGCTCGGCCGGGCCGCCCCACGCGGCGTCGAAGGCGGGCTGCACGCTCGCCGTGACGCCGAGCCGGGCGAGAACGGGCAGGTCCGCCGCCGCGACCATCTCGACGTGCTCGAGGCGGTGCCGGGCCGCCCGGACGCGGTCGTCGCCGAGCTGTTCCGCGATCCGGCGCAACCCCTCGACCGCGGTCGACACGCCGGCGTCGCCGATGCAGTGGAAGCCGCCGCTCACGCCCCGCTCGGTGCAGGCGCGCAGGTGCTCGACCACGGCGTCGAGGTCGAGGTACTGCGCGCCGCGACCGGGACCGTCGGAGTAGTCGTCGACCAGCGCCGCCGTCCGCGAACCGATCGCGCCGTCGACGCACAGGTCGCCGGCGAGCCCGCGGGCGCCGACCTCGGCCATCCGGCCGAATGCGGCATCACCCGCCAGCTCGCCCCAGTACGTGACCACGTCGATCCCGGCGAGGCGGCCGGCCTCGACCGTCCGGGTGAGGTCGGCCAGCGGCCCGAGGTGCGGCCCGCCGAGGTCGTGGACGGCGCCGACGCCGAGAGCGGCCGCCGCCTGCAGGGCGACGAGGGCCGCCTGACGTCGTTCGTCGTCGGTGGTCAGCAGGTCCAGCCGGCCGCGGCACGCGTGGTGCGCGTCCTGGCTCAGCAGACCGTCGGGGCGGTAGCCGACGAGGCCGTCGACGTGCGGGAGCGCGGCCAGCAGGCCGGTGGAGACGACGGCCGAGTGCACGTCGACGCGGGCCAGGTAGACCGCACGGCCCCGGCCGGCCTCGTCGAGCTCGGCCCGCGTCGGCGGACGCTGGTCGGGCCAGGACCGTTCGTCCCAGCCCTGACCGAGGACCACGCCGCGGCTCGGGTCGCGGTCGACGTAGCGGCGGACCCGTTCCAGCAGCTCGTCGACCGAGCGGACGTCGTGGAGGTCGAGCCCGGCCATCACGAGCCCGGTCTGCACCGCGTGGATGTGCGCGTCCACGAACGCCGGCGTCACCAGGCGCCCCTCGAGGTCGACCAGCCGGTCGCCCGGCGCCGAGGCGCGTACCTCGTCGAGCGTGCCGACAGCGATCACCCGCCCGCGGCTCACCGCCAGCGCGTCGGCGGGCGGACGGCCGGGGACGACCACCAGGCCGCCGTGCAGGATCACGCGCCCCAGCCTGCCAGGCACCGGCCGTTCTCCTCATTTCGAAGCGCCAGATCGCTTCGAAGGGCGGTGTGAGCGCTCACAGGGGCATCTGAGGCTCCGGATTCAGGGGACACGCTCCGCGCCGCAGGGTCTGGGCCCGAAAAGACGCCGACCTCCTCGAGGCCCTTCGACAAGCTCAGGGAGCGTTCTCCGACCCACTCCGAGTGGCGGGACCAGCGTCGGAGCGGAGCGAGGACAGAACTACAGCGGCGCTCGGTCTTCGTAGGGAACCGACAGAACCGTCGTGGTGTGGGTCGAGACGCCCGCGTCAGCGCGGATGCGGGCGAGGAGGGACTCGAGGTCGGTCATGCTGCCGACCTGGACCTTGAGCAGATAGCTCGGCTCGCCGGCCACCGAGTAGCAGGAGACGATCTCGTTGATGTGCGACAACCGCTGCGGGGCGTCGTCGGCGGCGCTCGGGTCGAACGGCTTGATCGCGACGAAGGCCGTGACCTGCAGGCCGAGCTCCGCGGGCTCGAGCACGGCGCGGTAGCCCTTGATCACCCCGCGCTGCTCCAAGCGCCGCACCCGCTGCTGCGCGGCCGAGGTGGAGAGGCCGGTCTCCTTGCCGATGTCGGTGTAGGACATCCGGCCGTCCCGGGCCAGCAGCGCGAGAATGCGCTGGTCCAGCTGCTCCATGGCGTCATCGTGCCAGGATCAGACCCGTGCGAACGCGAAAAATTTTGCTTTTGGACACGGCATCGCTGTATTTCCGTGCGTTCTACGGCGTCCCGGACTCGTTGCGGTCGCCGGACGGGCTGCCGGTCAACGCCGTACGCGGCCTGCTCGACTTCATCACGCGGCTCGTCGAGGTCTACTCCCCCACCCACGTGGCCTGCTGCTGGGACAACGACTGGCGCCCGGCGTGGCGCGTCGCGCTGCTGCCGACCTACAAGGCGCACCGCGTGGCCGGGGCGACCCCTGCGCCCGGCCCCACCAGCGTGATCAGCGAGATGTCCTCCTCCGCCGACACCAAGGGCGAGTCCGCGCCCGCCGACCTGGCGACGCAGGTGCCCTGGATCCGCGAGGTGCTGACGGCCCTCGGCATCCGGGTGGTCGGCGCGGACGGCTACGAGGCCGACGACGTGATCGGGACGCTCGCCACCACGCTCCCGCTCCCGGTCGACGTGGTGACCGGCGACCGCGACCTCTTCCAGGTCGTCGACGACGCCCGCGAGGTGCGCGTCCTCTACATCGCCCGCGGCGTGGGCAAGCACGAGCAGGTGGACGAGGCCTGGGTGCGCGACCGCTACGCCGTGCCGGCGTCGGCGTACGTCGACTTCGCGACGCTGCGGGGCGACGCCTCCGACGGCCTGCCCGGCGTCTCGGGCATCGGCGACAAGACCGCGGCCAGCCTGATCGGCTCCTACGGCGACCTCGCCGGCATCCTGAAGGCGGCGAGCGCCCCGGACACCCGCATCAGCGCGTCCGTGCGGGCCAAGCTCCACACGGCGATCGACTACCTGGCCGTCGCCCCCGAGGTGGTCGCCGTCGCCCGCGACCTCGACCTCGGCGTGACCCTCGACGACCTCGCGCTGCCGACGGAGCCCGCGGACCCGGAGCTGTTCGCCGCGCTCACCGAACGCCTCGGTCTCGGCACCAGCGCCACGCGCGTGCTGGCGGCGATGGCGCGTCCGTGAGGGCCCAGGAGTCCTGACGGCCTAAGGTCGGCCGGTGGACAAACTGCGGAACGTGGCCGTCGTGCTCGCCGGGGGGACTGGCACGCGCGTCGGTCTGAACATCCCCAAGCAGCTCATCAAGATCGCCGGCAAGCCGATCATCGAGCACACGATCGCGACCATGCAGGCGTCGCCGCTGGTCGACGAGATCCTCGTGATGATGACGCCCGGCTACCTCGACGAGATCCGCGCGATCGTGCGTCAGGGCGGCTACGACAAGGTCAGCCAGATCCTCGAGGGTGCCGGCACCCGGAACGACACCACCGCGGCCGCGCTCGCCGCGCTCGGCGACACCGAGTGCAACGTCCTGCTGCACGACGCCGTACGGCCGCTGGTCTCGCAGACGATCATCGCCGCCAACGTCGAGGCGCTGCAGACCCACCGGGCCGTCGACACCGCCATCCCGTCCGCCGACACCGTCATCTCCGTCGACGCGACGGACGGCAACATCTCCGACGTCCTCCCCCGCCACCTGCTCCGCCGCGGCCAGACCCCGCAGAGCTTCCGCCTCTCGACGATCCGCGCCGCGTACGCGAACGCCGCGCTGGACCCGGACTTCAGCGCGACCGACGACTGCACCGTCGTGCTCCGCTACCTGCCCGAGGTCCCCGTCGCCGTGGTCGCCGGGCACGAGCGGAACATGAAGGTCACCGAGCCGATCGACGTCTACATCGCCGACAAGCTCTTCCAGCTGACGTCGGCCGACGTCCCCGAGCCGCTGGACGACGAGGGCTACCGCGCCCGGCTCGCCGGCCGCACGATGGTCGTCTTCGGCGGCTCGTACGGCATCGGCGGCGACATCGCCGCGCTGGCCGAGTCGTACGGCGCCACCGTGCACACGTTCTCCCGGTCGAGCACCGCGACGCACGTCGAGCGTCGCAGCGACATCGCCGCGGCTGCCCGTACGGTCCTCGACCAGACCGACCGGATCGACTACGTGGTCAACACCGCCGGGGTGCTGCCGCGCGGCGAGCTCGTCGAGCTGACCGAGGAGACGGTCTACGCGGCCACCGACGTCAACTACCTGGCACCCGTCTTCATCGCCCAGGAGTTCTTCCCGCACCTCGCGGCGAGCGGCGGGTCGCTCCTGCTCTTCACCTCGTCCTCCTACACACGCGGCCGGTCGGGCTACTCCCTCTACTCCTCCGCCAAGGCCGCCGTGGTCAACCTGACCCAGGCGCTCGCCGACGAGTGGGCCGGTGACGGCGTGCGCGTGAACTGCGTCAACCCCGAGCGCACCGGCACCCCGATGCGGACGAAGGCCTTCGGCGAGGAACCGCCCGGCACGCTGCTCGCGTCGGAGGAGGTCGCCCGCCAGTCGCTGGACGTGCTGCTCTCCGACGCCACCGGGCACGTGATCGACATCCGTCGCGCCGACGGCCCCGCCGCCCTCGCGAACGGGTAGGTCCCCGGCGCCGACCGGCGCTCAGTACGTCTGCGTGCCCGTCGGGTTCCAGACGGCCCGGGCGCCGATGTCGCCGACGCGGTAGCACCACACGAGCACCAGCACGCCGACGACGACGAGCGCGAGCGGCAGGACCCGGTCGACCGCGCGGACCACCCCGGCCCGGCGACCGACCAGGAACGCGCAGGCCAGGGCGAGCACCCCGTACGCGGCGAGGACGACGAGCAGCTGCGTCGCCAGCTGGGAGTGCCGGGCGATCAGGGCCGCGACGGGGTTGTCCCCGCCCTCGAGGCCGAGCGTCCGCTGCAGGCCCTCCCCGCTCTCCTTGGCCACGACGGCGGCCGCGAAGGCGCCGACGGAGACGACGGCGAGCGGCCAGCGCGCCCACGCCCGGAGGCGCGGCACCGCGAAGAGGAAACCGAGCAGGGCGGCGAGCGGAGCGCCCACCACCACCGCGTGGACGACGAGCGGGTGCAGCGGCATGCCGCCGATGGAGTCGAACACCTGAACCTCCCAGGGCCGGGGCCCGCGGCTGGGGCCGAGGCTTGACGACGGTTGACGTCCTCTCAACGAGGCAGCCCGGGCTGAGGTTCAGCGCGCTGCGACCGTCCTCACACCATTCCGGGTGACGCACGGGGGGATGTGAGGTCGACCCCGACGGTTCGGTCCTAGGTGCTGACCTCGGGATGGGGGCGGCGGGTCATCGACCTGTGCCGCCTGGAGCTGGCGGACCACCGCTCCGCGCGTCGCTGACCCCCACCCGTCTCGTCACCCCGAGGTCTCTCCCGTGTCTTCTGCTCCGTCCACCACCTCCGACGCCCCCGCACGGCGTCGTCTCCACCTGCCCTTCTGGGCGCAGGTCCTGCTCGGCCTGGCCGTCGGCCTCGTCCTGGGCTTCGTCGCCCGCGAGGGCCAGATCGGCTGGCTCGCCACCACGCTCAAGACGATCGGCAGCACCTTCGTGCAGCTGCTGCAGGTCGTCGTCGTCCCGCTCGTCCTGACCGCGATCATCGTCAGCATCGCCAACCTCCGGCAGGTCACCAACGCCGCGCGGCTCGCGGTCCAGACGCTGGTCTGGTTCGCCATCACCGCCCTCATCGCCGTGACGATCGGCATCGTCATCGGGCTGGTCACCAACCCGGGCTCCAGCGCCACGATCAGCACCGCCGGCGCCGAGGCCCCCTCACGCTCCGGCTCGTGGCTCGACTTCCTCACCTCGATCGTCCCGGCCAACATCCTCGGCCTCGGGTCGTCGAGCAGCGGCCTCTCCTTCAACGTCCTGCAGCTCGTCGTGCTGGGCATCGTCATCGGCGCCGCGGCGCTCTCGGTCGGCGAGCCGGCCGAGCCGTTCCTCGCCGTCGTCCGGGGTGCCCTGGCGATCTTCCAGAAGATCACCTGGTGGGTCATCCGCCTCGCACCGATCGGCACCGCGGGCCTCATCGGTCGCGCGGTCGCGCAGTACGGCTGGGACCTGGTCGCGCCGCTCGCCGTCTTCACCGTCGACGTGTACGTCGGCTGCCTCGTCGTGCTCTTCGTCGTCTACCCGCTGCTCGCCCGCGCGCACGGTCTGAGCCCGCGGCGCTTCTTCGCCGGCGCCTGGCCCGCGATCCAGTTCGCGTTCGTGTCCCGCAGCTCCGTCGGCACCCTGCCGCTGACCCAGCGCGTCGTGACCAAGAACCTCGGGGTCTCGGAGGATTACGCGTCCTTCGCCGTCCCGATCGGCGCCACCACCAAGATGGACGGCTGCGCCGCGATCTACCCGGCGCTCGCGGCGATCACCGTCGCCCAGCTGTTCGGCGTGCCGCTGGGGGTGACGGACTACCTGCTCATCGCCTTCGTCTCCGTCGTCGGCTCGGCGGCCACCGCCGGCATCACCGGCGCCGTGGTCATGCTGACCCTGACGCTGTCGACGCTGGGCCTGCCGCTCGAGGGCGTCGGCCTGCTGCTCGCGATCGACCCGATCCTCGACATGATCAGGACCGCGACGAACGTCGCCGGCCAGGCGCTCGTGCCGACGATCGTCGCCAAGCGCAACGGGCTGCTCGACCTCGACGTCTACAACGGCGCCAAGGTGAGCTCGATCGACGAGGCCGGCGGCGACGCCAAGGTCCGCGACCGGGAGCTCGCGCACAGCGCCTGACGCGGCACCGTACGAGACGTACGCACCGCAGCACCCGTACGACCGGACCGCCGGTCCCGGACCCCTCGCTGGGACTCGGGGCCGACGGTCTCGTCGTGGCCGCTACGCATCCGGCCGGTCCTCGCCCGACGACACGTCGGCGTCCACCGAGCCGGCCCAGGCACCCGAGGCTGCCTGCTGCTGCTCGGCCTCGAGCTTGATCACGTGCAGCACGGCGTTGATCAGCGCCAGGTGGGTGAACGCCTGCGGGAAATTGCCCAGGTGCTGCCCCGAGTGCGCGTCGATCTCCTCGGCGTAGAGGTCGAGCGGACCGGCGAAGGAGAGCAGCCGGGCGCAGAGCTTGCGGGCCCGGTCGTACTCCCCGATCTCGCAGAGCGCCGACACCAACCAGAACGAGCAGATGGTGAAGCTGCCCTCCTCGCCGGCGAAGCCGTCGTCGGTCTCCTCCACCTTGTAGCGGAGCACGAGCCCGTTGACCGTCAGCTCCTTGGCGATGGCCAGGACGGTGTTGCGGATGATCGGGTCGTCCGCCGGCAGGAAGCGCACCAGCGGCGCCAGCAGGGCCGAGGCGTCGAGCGCCTTCGACCCGTAGTACTGGGTCAGCACGCCCCGCTCGTCGACCCCGTTCGCGAGGACGTCGTCCTTGATCTCCTGCGCCGCGAGCTCCCACTCGGCGGCCTTGCCGTCCTCCCCCGTCATCCGGGCGATCTTGGCGCCGCGGTCCACCGCGACCCAGCACATGATCTTGGACGACGTGAAGTGCTGCAGCTCGCCGCGGACCTCCCAGATCCCGGCGTCCGGCTCGCGCCAGTACTTGAGCGCCTCGGTCACCTGGGCGTCGAGGATGCCCCAGATCCGGCTGTCGAGGTGGTCGGCCGCCTTGAAGTGCAGGTAGACCGAGTCGAGCAGCGCCCCCCAGACGTCGTGCTGGCGCTGCGCGTACGCGGCGTTGCCGACCCGGACGGGACGCGAGTTCGCGTAGCCCGGCAGCCAGTCGAGCTCACGCTCGGTGAGCTCCTTCTCCCCGCCGATGCCGTACATGATCTGGATGTCCTGCTGGTCGGCGACCAGGTCGGCGATGAAGGCGAAGAAGTCCACCGCCTCCCAGTCGAAGCCGAGCGAGTAGAGGCCCCAGAGGGCGAACGTCGCGTCGCGGATCCAGGTGTAGCGGTAGTCGTAGTTGCGGTTGCCGCCCGGTGTCTCCGGCAGCGACGTCGAGCCCGCGGCGGCGATGGCGCCCGTCGGGGCGTACGTCAGTCCCTTGAGCGTCAGCGCGGAACGCTGCAGGTAGCCGCGCCACGGGTGGTCGGGAAAGCGGCCGCGGGCCAGCCAGTGCTGCCAGTGGTGCGCCGTCCAGACCTGCTTCTCGTACGCCTCCTCGTACGTCCGGACGGGGACCGCGCCGCCCCAGGAGAGGCAGACGAAGCGCGTGTCGCCCTGCTTGAGCAGCGTGCGGGAGCTGGCCTGGCCACCCTCGAACCCGAGCTTCATGTCGCTGGTCAGGGTCACGGTGACCGGGTCGTCCTCGGTGGTCGCCGTGCCCGAGTAGTAGCCGCCCTCCGTGTACTCCCACGCGGCGTGCTTCTGCCCGTAGTCGAACACCGGCTCGCAGTCCATCGTCGTCTGCACCTCGCCCGAGACGCACCGGATGGTGCGGATCAGCATGTGCTCGGCCTCGTAGTCGTTGGGCGTGCGCCGGTAGGTCCTGGACCGGTCCTCCTCGTGGTGCCACGGGCCGATCACGAGCGCGTCGCGCACGATGATCCAACCGGTCGGGGTGCCCCAGCTCGTCTCGATGATCATGGTGCCGGGCAGGTAGCGCATCTCGACCGGGACGAGCACGTCGGCCGGCGCCACCCGGAAGGCTCCGGCCCCCCGGCCCAGGATCCGCCCGAACACGCTCGGCGCGTCGAAGCGCGGCACGCACATCCACTCGATCGCGCCGTTGGGAGAGAGCAGCGCCGACACCTCGCCGTCGCTCAGGAACCCGTAGTCCCCGATCGGGGTCGAGCGGACCGCGCTGCTCGTGCCGCCCAGCTGCTGGCTGGTCAACCGCTTGCGCTTGCCGGTCCCGCTCCTCTTCGCCATGGCGGAAAGCATCGCGGGTCCATGATCACGAGGCAAGAGCGGGGTCACGACGTCGGCGAGGTCAGGTCGTAGACCGTCGACCCGTCCACCGTGGTGGAGGAGTAGTGCGCCTCGACCCAGGTCGTGATCTGGCTCCCGGACGAGTCGGACCCGCCCTGGCCGCCGCCGCCGTTCCCGCTGCTGGCGATGAAGTAGGTGATGTCGCCGGCGGTCACGTACGCCTGGAACTGGGCGAGCGTGGGCGAGTCGTCGCTACCGCCCCAGCCGCCGACGGCCATCACCGCCGTGCTGCTCGACAGGATCAGCGTGGCGGCCGACTGGTCGCCGACGACGGCGGCGGACCACCGGGTGGAGGTGGCGTTCAGCAGGTCGGTGACCTCGGTCGAGGTGGTCGAACCCTGGCCTCCCCCGCCCTGTCCCGCACCGCTGGGGGCCTGGTCGGTCTGCGCGCCGGACGTCCGGGTGCCGTCCTGGGTCGGCGGCTGCCCGCCGCCGGGACCGCCCTGGCCGCCGCCGATCCCGGAGGAGGTGGAGACGATGGCCGGGCCGGCGGTCGGCATGGAGCCGGTGTGGCCGGAGGCGACCGTGGCGACGGTGAACGAGGCGGTGCCGGCGAGCGCGGACAACGTGCCGACCAGCAGCCCGGCCACGGCCCAACGCTTCAGGCGGCCGGCGGACACGGCCAGGACGAGGGCACCGAGCGAGCCGCCCACGAGCATGGTCCAGGCCAGCCAGGTCAGCCAGCCGCTCGCGTCGCGCTGCAGGAGGACGAACCCCCAGACCGCGGTCCCGGCGATCATCGCGGCGAGCGTCACCCGGGCGGCGTGGCCGTCGCGCCGCAGCCACAGCGCCCGACCGCCGACCGCGATCACCGCGGCGAGAGCCGGGGCGAGCGCGACCGAGTAGTACGGGTGGATGGTGCCGGACATGCAGGAGAAGACCACGGCGGTGACGAGCAGCCAGCCGCCCCAGAGCAGCAGGGCTGCGCGGGTCCGGTCCGTCCGCGGAGCGCGCCGGGTGACGACGAGACCCGCGACCAGCGCAACCAGCGCGGCGGGCAGCAGCCAGGAGATCTGGGTGGCGAACTCGCTGTTGAACAACCGCGTCAGCCCGGCCGTGCCGCCGAAGCTCGCGCCGCCCCCACCGCCGGTGCCGCTGCTGGCCCCGAAGATGCGGCCGAGGCCGTTGTAGCCGATGGCCAGCTCCCAGAGCGAGTTGTTCGTCGAGCCGCCGATGTAGGGCCGCGAGGCCGCCGGCCACAGCGCGACCAGGGCGATGAACCAGCCCGCCGAGACCACGAGGGCGCCGGCCGCGGCGGTCAGGTGGCCGACCCGGGCGCGGAACCGCTCCGGGGAGGCGACCAGGTGGACCAGACCGAACGCGGGGAGCACGAGCAGGCCCTGCGCCATCTTGGTCAGGAACGCGAGCCCGATCAGTGCGCCGGCGACGATCATCCAGCGCAGCGCCACACGCCCGCGGGGGCTGTCGACCGCCCGCACGACCGCGTACGCGGCGAGCGTCATCAGCAGCACGAGCATCGCGTCGGGGTTGTCGAAGCGGAACATCAGCGCGGCGACCGGGGTCAGGGCGAGCAGCGCCCCGGCGACGAGGCCGGCGTACGACCCGGCCCAGCGCTTGACCGTGGCGTACGTGGCGGCGACCGCCCCGACGCCCATCAGGGCCTGCGGCAGCAGCAGGGAGAACGAGCTGAAGCCGAGGACGCGGGCGAACAGCACCATGACCCACAGCGAGGCGGGCGGCTTGTCGACCGTGATCGAGCTCCCGGCGTCGAGCGAGCCGAACAGCCACGCCTTCAGCGACTCGGTGCCCGACTTCACGGCGGCGGCGTAGAACTCGTTGGCGTAGCCCGAGCTGGTCAGGTTCACCAGGTAGAGGGCGGCGGTCCCCAGCAGCAGGAGCCAGAGCAGCGGGCGCGCGAGGCGCGGCTCGTCGGGGCCGCCGAGGAACCACCGGCGCACGGACCGCGAGCCCGGGCGGCGCCGGGTCTCGTCGGTCTCGAGCACCTGGTCGGTACGGGTACGCCGGGTGGGCAGGGCGCGGAGCAGGAGGGAGCTGGACACGTGCCTACCGTCGAGCAGCGCTCTGTGCCGTCCCGCTCGTCGGCCTGTGAGCCTGTTGTGAGCCTGCGCGGTGCTGGGTCATCTGCCGCTCGACGGCTCGATCGTGCTCTCACGCCACAGCACGGGCCACGGTCGGCGAGAAACCGGCAGACCGCTCGAGGGCGCGGGTCCCGACCGGGCGTGACCGGCGGTCGGGCAGGCTGGGCCCGACGAGAGGAGCGCACGGTGCGCGCAGTCTGGTACGACCGCCAGGGCCCAGCGGCCGAGGTGCTGCAGGTCGGGGAGCTGCCCGACCCGGAGCCCGGGCCCGGCGAGGTCCGGGTCCGGCTGACCCTCTCGGGGATCAGCCCGGGCGACACCAAGAAGCGGCGCGGCTGGCTCGGCTCGACCATGCCCTACCCCCGGGTCGTCCCGCACAGCGACGGCGCCGGCGTGGTCGACGCCGTCGGCGCCGGGGTGGACGCCGACCGGGTCGGCGAGCGGGTCTGGGTCTACGGCGCGCAGTCCTACCGCGCGTCGGGCACGGCCGCCGGGCTGACCGTCGTCCCGGCGGCCTGCGCCGTCAGCCTCCCGGACCTCGTGAGCGACGAGATCGGGGCCTGCCTCGGCATCCCCGGCGTCACCGCGCACCGAGCGGTCTTCGCCGACGGACCGGTCCACGGCCGGACGGTGCTCGTGCACGGCGTCCTCGGCGCGGTCAGCTCCCTGGCCGCGCAGCTCGCCGTCCGCGACGGGGCCCTCGTCGTGTCGACGGTGCGTCGGGCGGGCGACCTCGCAGCGCTCCCCGACCGCCTCCGTGAGCACGCCGTCGCCCTCGACGGACCCGACCCGGTGGCGGCGATCCGCGCCTTGGCGCCGGACGGCGTCGACCGGGTCGTCGAGGTCGCGTTCTCCGACAACGTCGACCTCGACGCCGCCGTGGTCCGCAACGGCGCGGTCGTCGCCGCCTACGCCACGCGGTCCGACCGGCCCTCGTTCGACTTCTGGCCGATGCTCTTCGACAACGTGACGATCAGGTTGCTGGGCAGCGACGACTTCCCCCCCGAGGCCAAGCAGCAGGCGGCCAGAGACCTCACGGCCGCCGCGGCCGCCGGCGACCTCGAGATCCACGTCGCCCCGCCGCTGCCGCTCGAGGCGGCAGCGCAGGCGCACGACCAGGTCGACACCGACAACCGCCGCCGGGTCCTGCTCGACGTCACCTCGGCGTCGGCACGTCCAGCCTGACCGGACCCATCCGGACGTTGTTCTCGGCGGTCCAGCTGACGATGACCTGCCGACCCGGGTCGTGGCGGCTGAACCAGACGCTCATCGACTCGTGCGGGGCCAAGGTGGGAAGCAGCTCGGACGTGGCCGTCTCCACCTGACCGGCGACCGGCTGCGGCGGCCACTGCTCGAGCCCGTCGACGAAGGGCAGCACCCGGACGAGCGAGCCCGGGGCGTCGCCGACGTTGACCAGGGCCCAGGTCAGGCCGTCGAGGTGCTCGAGGCGGAACCTCGCCTCGGGCGTACGCGACTCAGGCTCGGTGGCCCGTCGCCGCCGGTCGCTCAGCAGCGCGACCTGGCCCCCGGCGAACCCGAGACCTGCGGCCAGCACCACTCCCACGAGGTAGAACCCCCACTCCACGCCCGCCCCCTGATCCGCCGCCATCGGCTCGTGCAGCGGAATCCTCCTGTTTCGCGACGATCTGGATGCTGAGAGCTCGATGGGAATGTTCCGAGAACACCCGGCAGCGTGTGACCGTAGGTCATGGAGCTCGGCTCCCGAGCCCGCCACTGCTCCCGCGCGGGAGCCGACGTCACCGGCTGAGCAGGTCCGTGACGACCGACGCCGTCGCCGGCTCGAACAGCACGGTGGCGTGGTTCGCCTGGGCACGCTCCCAGGTCAGACCGGGCAGGACCTCCTGGCCCGCGGCGATCGCGCCGTCGGAGAGGAACGCAGGCCGCGTGTCGTCGGCCCCACGGGCCGCGGCGATCAGGTGGACCGGGGCAGCCGTCGCCCGCAGCTCCGGCAGGTGCGCGGGCCGACCCAGGGTGTCGACCGCGTCGGCGACGAGCCGCCGGACGTCCAACCGGGGCCGGAACCCGCCGGCATGCGGTTCGAGGACGGCTTCGGACCAGGCGTGGAACCCGGCGTGCAGGTCGGGCCGGTGAGCGGCGGCGCCTCCCTCGGCGACCCGTGTGTACGCGTCGACGTCCGGCCAGGTCCGCACCGTGCGCCGCATCTGGAGGGTGAACAACGCGCGCACGACTAGGGGACGCAGCAGGACCGACCGCTCGGGCGGCACACCGCCGTCCAGCAGGACGACGGCCACGACGCGCTCGCCCAGCTGCTGCACGACCAGCGGGGCCAGGAACGCACCCATCGAGTGACCGACCACGACCACCCGGCGCAGTCCCAGCGCGTCGACGGCCCGCACCACCGCCCCGGCCAGCCCGGCCAGCCCGGGGGCCACCGGCACGTCGACCGATCCGCCTCGCCCGGGCAGGTCGGGCGCCACCACGGGCACGGTGGGCAGCCGGGCCGCGAGGTCGGCCCACACCGCCGAGGTGCTGGTGAGCCCGTGCAGGGCGACGACCGTCGGCTGCTCGGGCGAGACGTCGCCCCACGTGCGGACGGCAAGACCGGCGAGCTGGGTGAGCGGCACACCCTGACGCTACGGGAACGGACGTCCACGGCGTCCCGGGAGCGGGTCCGGAGACGACGCGGTCCACCGCCTCACGAGGAGACGGTGGACCGGGGTCGTACGGACGTCAGGGCTCGACGCCGGGGTGGAGCGCTCGGCTCAGGCGTTCAGGCGACGGCTGATGCTGATCGCGCGCGTGACGAGGTGGTCGAGCGCGGTGTTGGTGACGTCGCCGACGGGGATGTCGTTCGCCGCACCGGTGACGTGGCTGGCGCCGTACGGGTTGCCGTCGACGAACTTGGAACCGTCGGTGTAGCCCGGGGTCACGAGGATGCCGCCGAAGTGGATCACGGTGTTGTAGAGCGCGAGCAGCGTCGTCTCCTGGCCGCCGTGCAGGGTCTGGCTGGAGGTGAAGCCGGCGTACACCTTGTCGGCGAGCTGACCGGTGCCCCACTGCGCGCCGAGGCTGTCGAGGAAGACCTTGAGGCGGCCGGCGATGTTGCCGTAGCGGGTGGGGGAACCGAGCAGGACCACGTCGGCCCAGACGATGTCGTCCGGGGTCGGGCGCTGGGGCTCGCCCTCGACGGGCTCGTCGTTGTCGCGGCCCACGGAGCGCAGGCGCACCTCGGCGCCCTGCGCCTCGGCGGTCTGGGCCAGGCGGGAGGCCATCGTGGCGACCGTTCCGGACTGCGAGTAGTAGACGATGGTGACCTTGGTGGTCGGCACGGCATCTCCTGAAGTAGTTGAGGGCTCAACCATACCACCGCCGGGCGGACCAGGGGTCGGATCGGGAGATCGGCGGAGCAGACCGGGAGCCGCGGGTGTCGCGGGCGACCCGCACCGCGTGCAGGGCCAGGGTCACGACGGCCACGATCCCGAGCAGGAGCGTCAGGTCTCGCCCGTGGTCCTGCAGCAGGGTCGCCTTCTCCGGCGGCTGGCTGCCCTCGAGGTAGATCGTCGGCTCATCAGCCCGGTGACGAAGCAGATGGCGATGGCGATGCCGAGGACCCGGCCAGCCGCGCCGTCACGGCGGTCGAGCGGAGCGTGCTGGAGAAGTGCGGCCAACAGCCGGGGCGGGCCGCGGGCGTCCTCAGGCCCGGAACGCCGTCACGCTCAGGACGGGCGGAACATGGACAGGAAGTCGTCCAGCGTCCTGCCGTGCCCGTCAGCGTCCTCGTCCGCGTCCAGGACCTCGTTGAGCAGCCGGTTGTAGCCGAGCTCCGCGACGGGCTGCTCGGTCATCTCACGGAAGCCCATGGTCCACTCGCCGAAGCGGCGGTGCTCGGTGTGGTTGGTCCACATCAGGTCCACGTCCTGGTGCCGCGGGTCGACGCTGATGTGGGAGAACAGACCGTTCACGGTCGGCTCCTCGCCCTCCAGGAACTGCATGAACGCGCAGTCGCGGTAGAGGAGCAGGCCGGTGACGCCGTGGTCGTGGTTCCAGCCGCGGCTCCACTCGAGCAGCGCCACGAGCTCGTCCTGGCTCCAGTCGTGGTCGGTCGTGCTCGAGTACACCAGCGAGAAGACCACAGGGCGAGCCTAGGTGACGGCTCGGCATCCGGAGGTGGAACCCACCCCGTCGCCTCCCGGGTCCTGAGAGGGTGGGTCCTCGTGACCGAGCTGCTCGTCGTGATGGTGGCCGCGCTCGTCGTCATCGCGGCCTCTGCGGTCGCCGGTCCGCGGCTGGGGATCGCCGCGCCGCTCGTGCTCGTGGCCGTCGGGGTCGGCGCGAGCTTCCTGCCGGTCTTCGCCGGCGTGCGGATCGAGCCGGAGTGGATCCTCGAGGGCGTCCTGCCCCCGCTGCTCTACTCCTCCGCGGTGTCCATGCCCGCGATGAACTTCCGCCGCGAGTTCGGCGCGATCAGCGGCCTCTCGGTGGTGCTGGTGGTCGGCAGCGCCCTGCTGCTCGGGCTGTTCTTCTCCCTCGTGGTCCCCGGCCTCGGCTTCGCCTGGGGCGTCGCCCTCGGGGCGATCGTCAGCCCCACCGACGCGGTCGCGACGTCGATCATCAAGCGGACGTCCGTGTCGCGGCGCGTGGTGGCCATGCTCGACGGCGAGAGCCTGCTGAACGACGCCACCGCGCTGGTGCTGCTGCGGACGGCGATCGCCGCGACGGCCCTGTCCTTCTCGTTCTGGGGTGCGCTGGGCAGCTTCGCCTACTCCGTGGCCGTGGCGGCCGTCGTCGGCTGGGCGGCCGGCTCGCTGAACCTCCTGGTCCGCAAGCGGATCAAAGACCCGGCGGTGAACACCGTCATCTCGTTCGCGGTCCCCTTCGTCGCCTCCGTGCCGGCCGAGCTGCTCGGTGCCTCCGGGCTCGTCGCGGCCGTCGTCGCCGGCCTCGTCACGGGGATCTTCGCGCCGCGCATGCTCTCGCCGCAGAGCCGGCTGTCGGACAGCCAGAACTGGCGGACGGTCGAGCTGCTCCTCGAGGGCGCGGTCTTCCTGACCATGGGCGTGCAGATCAAGGCCATCGTGACCAACGTCGAGCGCGACCACGGCGGCGTCGGCACCGCCCTGCTCGTCGCCGCCGGCGCCCTGGTCCTGACCATCCTCGTCCGGACGGCGTACGTCGCCCCGCTGCTGGGCGTCCTGCACGCGCGCGGTTCCCGCATCGGCCCCATGCGGGAACGCATGCAGGACATGCAGCAACGGATGACGACCCCCGAGGGCCGGCAGGAGACGTTCCGGGAGGTCAACCCGCGGGCCCGTCGGACGGCGTCGCAGCGCACCCTCGACCGGTTCGCGTTCCGGGTCACGCAGGCGGTCGCCGACCTCGAGTACTTCCGGCGCGCACCGCTCGGCTGGCGCGAGGGCACGGCCGTCGTCTGGGCGGGCATGCGCGGAGCCGTGACCGTGGCCGCGGCGCAGACCCTGCCCGAGAACACGCCGCAGCGCTCGGTCCTGGTGCTCGTCGCCTTCACGGTCGCCGCGCTGTCCCTCGCCCTGCAGGGCGGGACGATCGGTCCGCTGCTCCGGCGGATCGCGCCGGAGGTCGACACGACGGACGCCGAGCAGACCGCGGCCGAGCAGGCGCGGATCGCCGAGCTCCTCCGGTCCAGCACCGAGTCGGTGCCCGCGCTGACGGCACCCCGCGACGCGACGCCGGAAGGGTTCCGCGCGGCGCGGACGTACGCGCTGGCGGTCCTCGCGGCGCAGCGGACGGCGCTGCTCGACGCGCGCGACCACGGCACCTTCGACGCCGACCTCCTCGCCGCGGCGCTCGAGAACCTCGACGCGTCCCAGATCGCCCTCGAGATGCGCGGCAGCGCGGCCTGAGCGCAACGCCCCTTCGACGGGCTCAGGGGGCGTTCGACGGGCTCAGGGGGTGCTGCTGACAGGCTGGCCCCATGGCCGCCGACCGTGAGACGAGGTGGCCGGCGCTCCCGGTCGCCGACTGGCAGGACACCCGCGACACGCTCCAGCTCTGGAGCCAGGTGGTGGGCAAGACCAAGCTCGCGCTGGCCCCGCCCCTGAACCACTGGTGGGGCATCACGTTCCAGCTGGGCGCCACGGGGCTGACGACCGGGCTGATGCCGACCGAGGCCGGCGGGCTGGAGGTGGCGTTCGACCTCGTCGACCACCGGCTGCGCCTGACGACCACCGACGGGCAGCAGCGCGAGCTGCGGCTCGAGCCCCGCAGCGTCGCCGACTTCTACGCCGCGTACCGCGCAGCCCTGGCCGACCTCGGCGTCACCGTCGCCCTCGACCCGGTCCCGGTCGAGCTGCCCGAGGTGATCCCGTTCGCCGAGGACACCGTCCACGCCGCGTACGACGCGGAGGCCGTCAACGCCTTCTGGCGCTCGACGGTGTCGGCCGCCGCCGTGATGGCGCGGTTCCGCGGGGAGTTCCGGGGCAAGGCGAGCAACGTCCACTTCTTCTGGGGCGCGTTCGACCTGGCCGTGACCCGGTTCTCCGGCCGCTCCGGCCCGGTGCACCCCGGCGGCATCCCGAACTGCCCGGACTGGGTCATGCGGGAGGCGTACGACGCGGAGCTCTCCAGCTGCGGCTACTGGCCGGGCGGGCGCGACGAGGGCGTCTTCTACTCCTACGCCTACCCCGAGCCGGAGGGGTTCCGGGAGCGGGAGCTCAGCACGCCCGGCGCGGAGTTCGACGCCGACCTCGGCGAGTTCGTCCTGCCCTACCGGACCGTGCGCGAGGCCGACGACCCCGAGGCCACGCTGCTGGCGTTCCTCCGCGAGACGTACGCCGCCGCCGCCGACCTGGCCCGCTGGCCGACCTCGGTCTGAAGTCGAGGCGCCGCGCGCCCCACCGGGCCCGCTCCGGGCGTCCCTAGGATCGCCGGGTGACGCGGCGCGACCTCGGCCTGGTGCTGCAGGGGCTGTGGTTCCGGCGCTGGGTGTCGCTCGCCGTCCTCCTCGTCGCCGCGCTCGTCGTCGGCGCGGCCGTCACCGGGCCGTTGTTCCTGCGCGCGGCCGGGGAGTCGGTGCTGCGCGACACGCTCGCCCAGTCCACGGCCTCGGGCCGCGGGGTGGCCGACCGCTACGAGGGCCCGATGACGGACGGACCCGTGGACCGGGTCGTGACCGCGGACGCTGCGAAGGTGGCGGAGCGGCCCGTCCTCGCCCGCCTGCTCGGGGCGCCAGTCGCCGCGCTGCAGACCACGGTCACCGTCGGTGACGCGGGGCCACTCGCCGAACGCGTACCGCTGGTCTCGCGCGACGGCGCCTGCGCCCACGTCCGCCTGGTGACCGGGACGTGCCCCGAGCAGCCGGGCTCGGTGATGGCGACCGTCTCGACCGCCGAGCTCCAGGGCTGGCGGGCGGGCCAGACGCTGCAGCTCGGCACGCAGCGCGTGCTGCTCGCCGGCACGTACGTCCCGCTCGACCCGTCGGGCGACTACTGGGCGGGCCGGCCGTACTTCGTCGCGTACGCGGGCGGCGCCGGCCCCGCGTACGCCGGCCCCGACGCCTCGAGCCTGGACGCCGTGCTGGCGACGCGCGAGACCGTCGAGGCCGCCGGCCCGAGCGCCACGGGCGCGGCGTCCGTCGACCGTCTGCTCGACCTCGACCGGATCCGCGTGACCGACGTCCCCGCGCTGCAGCAGGAGATCGACACCTGGTCGACCCCGGACGACAGCACCGGCGTGCAGGGCGACACCGCGCTGACCGTGGTGCTGCGGCAGGCCATCGGAGTCGTCGACGCGCTGACGCTGCCCGTCCTCGTGGTCGAGGCGCAGCTGCTGGTCCTGTGCTGGCTCGTGCTGTTCCTGGTCGTGGCCAACGCCGCCGAGGCGCGCGGCCCCGAGGTGGCGCTGGCCAAGCTGCGCGGGGTCGGGACCGGCGCGACGGTCGCCTTCGGGCTGCTCGACACCCTGCTGCTCGTGGTGCTCGCCGTGCCGGTCGGCTTCCTGCTCGCGTGGGCGTGGACCGTCGCGCTGGCCCGGTGGCAGCTCGCGCCCGGCGTCCCGGTCGTGCTCACCGCGGCGGCGGGCTGGGCCGCCCTGGGAGCCGGGGCGGGAGCGGTGGTCGGCGCCGTCCTCGCCACGGCCCGGACGCTGCGTCGCCCCGTCGTCGAGCAGTGGCGTCGCGCGACCCGGCGGGTCAAGGCGCGCTCGTGGCTCGTCGACGCGGCCGTCGCGGTGGTGGCCGTCGTCGGCCTCGTCGCCCTCGTCGGGCCGGGCGCGGCGGACGTGCCGGCGGGACCGCTCGCGCTCGTCGCCCCCAGCCTGGTCGTCCTGCTGGCGGCCCTGGTCGGCTCGCGGGTGCTGCCGGGGCTGTGCCGGGCCGCGTACGGGCCCACCCGCCGCCGCGGCTGGGTCGCGGGCCTGCTCGCGGTGCGCCAGCTCGGCCGGCGCCCGAGCACGCTGCGGCTCGCGCTGCTGCTGACCGTGGCGTTCGGGCTGGTGGTCTTCGGCGTCGACGCGTGGTCGGTCGCGCGTGCGAACGCGCACGACCGGGCGTGGACGGAGGTCGGCGCGGCGGAGGTGCTCACCGTGAACGTCCCGCCCGGCGCCGACCTCGCCGCGGTGGTCGACCGGATCGACCCGACCGGCGCCGAGGTGACCGCGGTGAGCACGGCGACCGACTTCACCCGGACCCCGTCGGTCCTGCTGCTGGGGGTGCAGCCCGAGCGGTTCGCCCGCATCGCGTTCTGGCGCTCCGACCTCGGACCCGCCCCGCTCGCCGACCTGACGTCACGCCTGGCCAGTACCGACGCGCCGCCCGTGCTGCTGACCGGCGACCGGCTGCGCGTCGACGTCGACGTGCCGTCGATGACTGCGGAGGCGGCTCCGCTCCTGGTGGCGGACGTCGTCCAGCCGAGCGCGCTCGGCGGCGCGACGCGGGTGGTCCTCGGACCCGTCGGCGTCGGGCGTCGGACGCTCGAGGCCGACCTGCCGTGCGCGGGCAAGACCTGCCGGCTCGCCGGCGTCGGGCTGCAGCGGCCCGGGACGACGCTGTTCCCCTTCCGCGGCACCGTCGTCCTCACCGGTCTGCAGGTCCACGGGGACGCGGGCTGGCAGGACAAGCCCGGTGCCGTCCGGACGGCCGGGGGCTGGCGTCCCGTCCGGACCGGAGCCGCGGCGGCGACGTCGAGCGCGACGGGCACCGCGCTGGAGGCCGACGCGAGCCTGGCCGACTCCCCCACCTGGCAGGTCGCCGACCACCCCGCGGCCCTGCCCGCCCTGGTCGCGTCGGGCGTCGCCGAGGCGGCAAGGACCACGAGCGCCGGGCTGGGATCCCGGCCCCTCGCCCTCGACCCGGTCGCGCTGACCGCGGCCCTCCCCGGCGGCGGCGACCGCGCGGTCGTCGTCGACCGTGACCTCGTACGGCGTGCCTCCGAGGGGTCGGTCGCCCGCGACGTCGAGACCGTCTGGGTGGCGCCCGCGGCGGTCGCGCGCGTCCCGCAGGAGCTCGAGGCCGCCGGGGTGACCGTCCTCGACACGAGCTCGGCCTCGGAGCTGACCCGCGTCTACGGGCGCCAGGGTCCGCAGCTGGCCCTGCTGCTCTTCCTCGCGGGCGCGAGCCTTGCGGCCCTGCTCGCCGGCGGTGGCGCCGCCCTGACGCTGCACCTCAACGGTCGCCGGCGCACGTACGAGCTCGCCGCCATGCTCGCCCTCGGCCTGCGACGCCGCACGCTGCTCGCCGCCCTGCACCTGGAGCAGGGGCTGCTCGTGGCCTTCGGCGCCGTGGTCGGCACGGCGTCGGGCCTGGTAGCGGCGGCCCTCGCGCTCCCCGCGATCCCCGAGTTCTCGGACGCGCCGACCGCCCCTCCCCTGCGCTACGACGTCCAGGTCGGGCCGGTCGCGCTGAGCGTCGGCGTCGCGGTCCTCGTGCTGGCCCTGACCGTCGTGATCAGCTCGGCGAGCCTGGTGCGCAGCGCTCACGTCGACCAGCTGCGCGAGGCACCGGCGTGAGCGCGTCGGAGGCGGTGGTCCGCTGCGAGCAGGTCGGTCACGTCTACCGCGACGACAGCGGGACGGAGGTGACCGCGCTCGCCGGCGTCGACCTCGAGGTGCGTCCCGGCGAGGCCGTCGCGCTCGTCGGGCCGTCCGGGGCGGGGAAGTCGACCCTCCTCACGCTGCTCGCCGGCCTCGTCCGCCCGACGTCGGGCCGCGTCGTGGTCGCGGGCCAGGACCTCGGCGCCCTGTCCGAGCGCGGGCTGCTGCGCGTCCGGGCCACCTCGCTCGGCGTGGTCCTGCAGACCCCGGGCCGCAACCTGCTGCCGTACGCCACCGCGCAGGCCAACGTCGCCTTCGCGCAACGGTCCCAGCGCGGCACGGGACCGGGCGGCGCGACGGAGGTCGGCACCCTGCTCGAGTCCGTCGGCCTGGGCGCCGTCGCCCACCGGGCGGCACGGCACCTGTCCGGCGGGCAGCAGCAGCGGCTCGCCCTGGCCGTCGCGCTCGCCGGAAACCCGCCGCTGCTGCTCGCCGACGAACCCACCAGCCAGCTCGACCGCGCGACCGGCGAGATCGTGCTCGAGCTGATGCTGCAGGCACGCGACGAGCGCGGCACGGCCCTGGTCGTGGTCACGCACGACCACGAGGTCAGCCGCCGGCTCGACGTCGAGCACACGATCCTCGACGGGCGGCTGGCGTGACCGGCGACGAGCGGGCCCCCGTCGCCCTGGTCGGGCAGGACCTCCGCGTCTCCCGCGGAGGCGTCGAGATCCTGCGCGGGGTGGACCTGACCGTCCACGGCGGAGAACGCCTGGCCCTCACCGGCCCGAGCGGCTCCGGCAAGACCGTGCTGCTGAGCGTCCTGTCCGGGCTGGTCCTCCCCCAGTCCGGGACCGTCCTGCTCGACGGACGCCCGCTCGCCCAGGAACCGTCCCTGCGCCGGCGCCTGGGCGTCGTGTTCCAGGGCTACGGCCTCGTCGCGCTGCTCACCGCCGCGGAGAACGTCGAGCTCCCTCTGCTCGCCGCCCGCGTCCCCGCCGCCCAGGCGCGCGTTCGGGCGTACGAGGCGCTCGAGTCGGTCGGGCTCGCCGACCGCGCCGAACACCTGGTCGAGGAGCTGTCCGGCGGCCAGCAGCAGCGCGCGGCCGTGGCCCGCGCCCTCGCCGTACGCCCGGACGTCCTGCTCGCCGACGAGCCCACGGCTGAGCAGGACGTCGGTCACCGGGCCTCCACCCTCGACGCGATCCTCGCGGCCGCCAACGCCGGTACGGCGGTCCTGCTCGCCACGCACGACCCGGTCGTCGCCGCCCGCTGCGACCGCGTCGTCCACCTCGACGCGGGCGTGCTGCGCTGACGGGGTTCCGCGTCTTCAGACCGGTGCGGGCAGACGTTCCGCCGCGGCGGAGCTTTCGCCGCGTCTTCAGACCGGTACGCGAAGACGGTCAGCCGTGACCGACCTAAGAACGCGTCTTCAGACCGGTGCGGGAAGACGGCGTCCCAGGTCACGGGTCCGACCGCGTCTTCAGACCACGGTCCGAAGACGCGACAGAGCTCGACCCGGAGAACTCACTTCTACCCGCCGCGGTCTGAAGACGCGGACCGACCGAGCCCTACCGACCCGGGTCCCCCGACGGCAGCGGAACGTCGCCGGCGCTGGGGGTACCGAGCTGCGGGGTGCCGTCGGCGGCGAAGGTGATCGGCTGCGCGTACACCTCGCGGTCGTCGCCGCAGCTGCCCTCGGGCGTGGTCACCGCGTGGTAGACGAGCCACGTCTGCGTGCCGTCGGGCGAGGTGAAGAAGTTGTTGTGCCCGGTCCCATACAGCCCGCTACCCTCGGCGGGCGCGAACACGGGCTCCGGGGACTTGGTCCATGACGCCGGGTCGAGCAGGTTCGCCGACGCGTCAGCGGTCAGCATGCCCAGCGCGTACTCCGGCGTCCAGCAGCCCGAGCCGGAGTAGGTCAGGAACACGCGCCGGTCACGGACCAATGCGGCCGGCCCCTCGTTGACCAGCACACCGACGTCGCCGGCGTGGGTCTCCCACGCAAGCTCGGGCCGGGAGATGCGGACGGCCTTCCCCGCGACCTTCGTCGGGCTGCTGAGCTGCGCGAGGTAGAGGTCCTGCTCCCCGTTCTTGTCACCGGGCCAGCCGGACCAGGCCACGTACGAGACGTCGCCGACGGCGAAGACGGTCGCGTCGATCGCCCAGCGGTCGCCAGGCAGCTGTAGCTGGCCCTCAAACGCGTACGGGCCGGTGATCGTGTCGGCGGAGAGGACGTACGTGCGGTGGTTCTCGTTGTCGCCGTCGTCCGCGGCGACATAGACGTACCAGCGCCCACCGATCTGGTGGACCTCCGGCGCCCACCACTCGCAGCACGGCGAGCCGTCGGCGCCGCCGGTGAAGATCGTCTGCTCCGGTGCGGTGGACAGCGTCGCCAACGACGTCGCACGGCGCATCACCAGATCGTTGCCGGACGACAGGACCTGGTGGTACTGCCCGTCGGTGAAGACCACGAACGGGTCGGCACCCTGTCCGAGCACGGGGTTGTTCAGCATGGCGGCTCCTGCCGTCTCGGTGGGCGATGCGGCCGGCCCGGACGGTGCCCCGCCGGAGCAGGCCGCGACGAGCAGCAGGACGGCCACCAGCGCGGCCGGCCAGCCTCGCCGCATCACCCCTTGAGCCCGCTGCGCGCGACGCCCTCGACGATGTTCCGCTGCGCGAGGATGAAGAGCACGATCGCCGGGACGCTCGCGATCACCGCGCCGGCCATGACGACCGGGTAGTTGATCGTGAAGGCGCCCTGCAAGATCGACAGTCCGGCCGGCAGAGTCAGCGTGGACGGGCTGAAGAGCACGAACACCGGCCAGAGGAAGTCGTTGTAGTTGGTGAGGAACGACAGCACCAGCAGCGTCGAGATGCCCGGCTTGGACAGCGGCAGCACGACCCGGATGAACGTCTGCCACCGGTTGGCGCCGTCGATCTCCGCGGCCTCCTCCAGCTCCATCGGCAGGCTCGAGAAGAACTGCCGCAGGAAGAAGACGCCGAACGCACCGCCCGCGCTCGGCAGGATGACGGCCCAAAGGGTGTCGAGCCAGCCGAGCGAGTTGACGATCAGGTAGTTCGGGATCAGGAACACGAAGCCCGGGACGAAGAGCGTCGCGATGATCACCCCGAACACGACGCGCTTGCCCGGGAAGTCCAGCCGGGCCAGCGCGTACGCGGCGAGCGCGGCGGTCGCCGTGACGATCACCGAGTTCGCCACCCCGGCGAGCAGGCTGTTGAGGAACCAGCGGATCACCGGCGTCTGGCTGCTCGTGTCGAGCAGCGGCCGGTAGCCGTCGGCCGTGGCCGGGCTCGGGAACAGCGACGGCGGGATCGACGTCGCTCCGTCCGGCGTCTTGAACGACGTCAGGAACATCCACAGCAGCGGTCCGACGAAGACCGCGGTCAGGACGACGAGCAGGACCGTGAACGCGACCCGGCTCAGCGGGGAGGAACGCGGGCCGTGGCCCCGGCGGGTCGGCTCGAGGGCGTCACCCGCTCCACGGACGGTGGGCGCGGTGGTGCTGGAGGCGGTGGTGGCGCTCACGACTGGTCCTGCCGTTCACGGAAGACGCGGAAGCTGATCAGGCTGATGAGCAGCAGGAAGATCGCGAGCACGTAGCTCATGGCCGACGCGGCACCCATGCGAAAGCTGCTGAGGCCCTCGGTCGCGATGTAGCCGATCGCGGTGCGCGTCGAGGTCCCCGGCGCGCCCTTGGTCAGCAGCAGCTGCTGGCCGAACATGTTGGCCGAGGCGAGGATCGTCGTGGTGATCACGAAGACCAGCACCGGCCGCAGCCCGGGCAGCGTGACGTTGAAGAACTGCTGGCTCCGGCTGGCCCCGTCCATCTCGGCGGCCTCGTAGAGCTCGCGCGGGATGTCGGTGAGGCCGGCGAGGTAGATCGTGGCGTTGAAGCCGAGCGTCCACCAGACCGTCATCCCGACGAGGCTGACCCACACCCACGGCAGGTCCGTCGTCCAGGGGACGTTGCTCCCGAGGAAGTAGTTCACGACCCCGACGTTCGGGTCGAGGATGTAGCGGAACAGCAGCCCGATCACGGCGACACCGAGCACGTACGGCAGGAAGAACACGGCGCGGAAGAAGGTCCGCCCCGGGAACTTCCGGTTGAGCAGCACGGCCACGCCGAGCGGCAGGACGACCAGGCACGGGACGCTCAGGCCGGTGAAGATGCCCGTCGCGCCCATGCTCTGCCAGAAGTCGCCGAAGTCGCGCGACCCGGGGGTGAAGAGCGAGACGTAGTTCGCCAGCCCCACCCACGGCTTGTAGGGCAGCACGAAGTCGTAGTCGTGCAGGCTGATCCAGATCCCGTACACCGCCGGCGCGATGATGAACGCCCCGAACAGCACCAGGTACGGCGCGAGGAACAGGTACGCGGTCAGCGGCCGGGACCGCCGGCCACCCGCGCGCGTCGAGCGCGACCGAGGCCGGGCGGCGACGGGCGGAACCGCCGCCGGCCCGACCTGGGTCTCGGCTGTGACGGCCACGAGCTACGCGCCGTACTTCTTGAGGTTGTCCTGCAGGATCGAGGTCGCCTTCTTGGCGCCGTCACTCAGGGCCTGCTGCGGCGTGGCCTTGCCCAGCACCGCGTTGTTCACCGCAGTGTAGAGCTCGGTCAGCGCGTCGCCGATGCCCGCGGTCGCCGGCGGGAAGTGCACGTACTGGGCCTCGGGGGCCAGCGAGTACTCCTCCTTGAGCGCCTTGAACTCGGGGCTCTCGGCCACGCTCAGCTTGGCCGGGATCTTGCCGCTGGTCGCCCACTCGGCCGACTTCTGGCTGACCCAGTTGATGAAGTAGCGGGTCGCGTCGACCTTGTTCTGGTCGGGCTTGGTCTGGCGCAGCTGCACGAACTGGTGGCTGTTGCCCCAGACGCCCTGCTGCGACCCGATCTGCGGGACGGGACCGACGCCCCACTTGATCTTGTCCTGCGCCTTGAGGTCGTTGATCTGCCAGATGCCGTTCCAGTTGAACGCGTTCTTGCTGTTCTTGAACGCGATGTAGTCCGCGTCCTGCCCGACGTTCTTGGGGCTGTAGCCCTGGTCGGCCATGCTGGTCAGCCAGGTCAGCGCCTCGACGGCCTCGGGCGAGTCGAACGTCGCCTTGGTGACGCCGGCGTCGAACGCGTCGCCGCCGAACTGCCACATCAGCGACATGTACGTGAAGGCGCCGGTGAACTGGAAGGGCGAGACCCAGAAGCCCTGCGTGCCCTTCCCCTTGAGCTCGGCGAGGACCGACTCGTAGTCGGCCCGGTTGGTCGGCGGCTTCTCCGCGTCCAGCCCGGCCTTGGTGAGCACGTCCTTGTTCCAGTAGAGCGCGAGCGGGTGGATGTCCAGCGGGATGCCGAAGCGCTGGCCCTTGTACGTGCCGCCCTGCCAGACCGCGGAGGAGAAGTCGGACTCCTGCAGGTTGAGCGCGGCCGCGACCTGGTCGATCGGCGTGATGATGTTGCGCGCCGCGTTGGTCGGGATGTCGTCGATGTGCATGCAGGCCACGTCCGGGCCCTTGCCGGTGCTCACCGCGGCCGGGAGCTTCGTGAAGAAGTCCGCCCACTGGTAGATGTTCATCTCGACCTTGACGTTGGTCGCCTGCGCGTTGAACTCGCTCACGATCTTCTTGATCACGTCGCCGTCGCCACCGGTGAAGCCGTTCCAGAAGGCGAGGGTCACGGCCGGTCCGCCGTAGCTGGCGCCGCCGGAGCCGGTGTCGGGCGCCGCGGGCTGGCCCGGGGCGTTCCCGCCGCCGCCACACGCGGCCAGGGCGAGGCCCGCACCGCCGAGCACGAGGAAGCGGCGGCGGCTGAAACCGGCCGCGATCGCCGAGAGGGCGGGGTCGAGCGGGGTGGTTGTCGTCATCGAGAACCTGTCTTTCTGGAGGCGTGCCGAAGTACTAGCCAGTTTCCAGCGCTGTAAACGCTGGGTCGACCATAGCCCGACCGACCCGGGGAACGGCAGGGCCGGGGGTGCGACGCGCTGCTAGCGTTCGCCGGTGACCACCACCCGCCCCGCCGCCCGGCTGGAGGACGTGGCGCGGCTGGCCGGGGTCTCGGCGAAGACGGTCTCGAACGTGGTCAACGACTACGTCCACGTCCGCCCGGCGACCCGGACGCGGGTGCAGGAGGCCATCGACCTGCTGGGCTACCGGCCGAACGTGATCGCCCGCAACCTCAAGAACGGGCGGTCCGGCGTCATCGCGCTGGCGCTGCCCGAGCTCGACGCCCCGTACTTCGCCGAGCTCGCCCACCACGTCGTCCAGGCGGCGATGGAACGCGGCTGGACCGTGCTGGTCGACGAGACCGGGCAGATCCAGGACCAGGCGCTGCGGGCCCGCGAGCGCAGCGCGGTCGGCGGCATCCGCGAGCACCTCATCGACGGCGTCATCCTCAACCCGCTCGCGCTCGACGACGCCGACGTGGAGCGCTACGGCTCGGTACCGGTGGTCCTGCTCGGCGAGCGCCTCGGTTCCCACCTCGCCGACCACGTGGCCATCGACAACGAGGCCGCCGCCGCCGAGGCCACGCGGCACCTGATCGCCACCGGTCGCCGGCGCATCGCCGTCATCGGTGCGCAGCCCCCGCCCTTCGGCCACAGCGCCCGCCTCCGCCTGCGCGGCTACCGCGACGCCCTCGCCGAGGCCGGCATCCGCTACGACCCGGCCCTGGTCGTCACCGCCCTCAACTGGCGTCGCCAGCCCGGCGCCGACGCCGTACGGCCGCTGCTCGAGCTGGCCGAGCCGCCCGACGCGATCTTCGCCCTCAACGACCTGCTCGCCCTCGGCGCGATCCGCGGGCTCGCCGACGCCGGGCTGCGCGTGCCCCAGGACGTGGCCGTCGTCGGCTTCGACGACATCGAGGAGAGCCGCTACGCCCTCCCCTCCCTCACCACCGTCGCCCCCGACAAGCAGGCCATCGCCCGCAGCGCCGTCGACCACCTCGCCCGCCGCCTCGAGCACCGCAGCGTGGCGCCCGAGGAGGTCCTGGTCGGCCACACCCTCCAGATCCGCGAGTCGACGGCCGTCTGAGCCGTCGGACCCGGCCCGGCTGTTTACAGCGCTGAAGAAACGGTTACGGTGCTCGCGGACCGCCTGGCACTCCCGCCTCGGCGCGGTCCCCCCGGACGGAGACCGCGATGAAGCGTCTGACCCGAGCGACGGCCGTGCTGGCGGCCGCCGTCGTGCCCCTGCTGGCCGGTGCGGCCACCCCGGCCCTCGCCGCCCCGCCCCTCGTCGACCGCGCCACCTTCACGAACCCGGTGTCCAAGAGCTTCGCCGACACGTTCGCGGACCCGTCGCTCATCCGGGGCCTCGACGGCTGGTGGTACGCGTACGGCACCTCGGACCCGCTCCGCGAGGGGGACGACCCGGACGAGCCGGCGCAGATCCCGATCGCGCGCTCGCACGACCTGGCCACGTGGACGTACGTGGGCGAGGCGTTCAGCAGCAGCAACCGGCCGAGCTGGGCGACGGCCGACGCCGGCCTCTGGGCGCCCGACATCCGCTACGTCGACGGGCAGTACCGGCTCTACTACGTCGTCACGCAGACCACGCTCTTCGCCGGCGAGAACGACAACGCCATCGGCATGGCCACCGCGCCCACCCCGGCCGGTCCCTGGACCGACTCGGGCGCCCCGATCGTCGAGCCGCGGCCCGGCGACAACGCGGCTCAGGACCCGAACGACTTCAAGTGGAACTTCGACCCGAGCACGGTCACCGACGGCGGCAAGCAGTACCTGTTCTACGGGTCCTACTACGGCGGGGTCTTCGTGCAGCAGCTCGGCACGAACGGCCGCTCCCGCGTCGGCACGCCCACGCAGGTGGGGATCGACAACAAGTTCGAGGGCGCGTACGCGGTGCACCGCGACGGCTACTGGTACCTCTTCGCCTCCACCGCGAACTGCTGCGCCGGGCCCACCACCGGCTACTCCGTCCAGGTCGGGCGCTCCAAGAAGATCACCGGCCCGTACGTCGACGCCCAGGGCGTCTCGCTGACGGCGTCGCGGACCGGCGGCACACCGGTGCTCAACCAGAACGGCAACCGCTGGATCGGCGCCGGCCACAACGCGGTCGCCACCGACCTCGCCGGCCGGGACTGGATCGTCTATCACGCCCTCGACCGCGCCGACCCGTACCTGAACGGCACCGACGGCATCAACCAGCGCCCGATGCTGATCGACCGGCTGGACTGGGTCAAGGGCTGGCCGGTCGTCCGCGCCGGTCGCGGACCGAGCACCGGCCAGCAGCAGGGCCCGGCGACCGGCGGTCGCTGGTCGACCGCGTTCGACTCCGGCGTCCCGGCGCGCTGGCAGACCACGGGCACCTGGAGCGAGGAGACCAGCACGCCGACCGGCGGCTACGTCTCCGCCGACAAGGCAGGGTCGCTGCTGACCGCGAAGGTCGGCGGCTCCGCCCGCGTCGAGGCCGACCTGCGGTCCTCGGGGACGGCGTACGGGCTGAGCCTGCGCGCCGGGTCGTCGACGGTCCGGGTTCGCGTCGACCCGCAGGCCGGCACGCTCCGGCTGCAGCAGCAGCGGCCGGGGCAGAAGACCCGCACGAGCACGTCCGACCTGCCCGACTCCTTCAGCGCCGACGCCTGGCACGCCGTCGCCCTCGAGGTGCGCGACGGCAGCGCGACGGCCGAGATCTCGAACGCCCGGCTCGGTGACCCGATCAGCACCGCCGACCTCGACCTGCGCGGCAGCACGAAGAAGGTCGACCGCGCCGGGGCGGTGGCCGAGGGAGCCGGTGTGGACGTCGACAACTTGAGCGCTCTGCCGGCGGCGAAGCCGGTCACGAAGCTGGCGGCGACGCCGGTCCCGGACCGGCTCGACCGCTCGGCGAGCGACACGTTCTCCGGCTCCACGCTGGACCCGGCCTGGTCGTGGGTCCGCCAGGACGCGAAGGCGACGCTGGGCGGCGGCAGGCTGACCTGGCCGACCGAGGCGGGCGACCTCAACGGCACCGGGAACGACGCCGGCGTGCTGCTCCGCTCCCCCGGCGAGGGCCCGTGGACGATCGAGACGAAGCTGACGATCGACCTCGGCACCGACGACGTCCGCAACTACCAGCAGGCCGGGCTGGTCGCGTACGTCGACGACGACCAGTTCGTCCGCCTCGACCACGTCGCGATCTTCAACACCCGGCAGACCGAGTTCGGCCACGAGACCCCGTACGCGGGCCGCGTCGTCAACGGCGGCACGATCGTCGGCCCGCCGGCCCGGACGACCTGGCTGCGAATCACGCACCGGGTCGACCCGGCCAACGGCGAGCACGAGCTGCGCGGCTGGACGAGCCGTGACGGCAAGACGTGGGTCAAGGGCGGGGTCTGGACGCTCCCGGCCGGGTCCGACGTCAAGGTCGGGCTCGTCTCGCAGGGCGGCGTCGGGGCGACCGCGGAGTTCTCGTACTTCCGTCTCTACCGCTGATCCGCTCAACCGCAGGACCCCGACCGCCCAAGGAGGGCACGTGACCACGCTCCGCACCACGCGACGCACCTACCGCAACCCGGTGCACCTGGGGTACTTCGCCGACCCGTTCGCGCTGCGGCTCGAGGACCGCTACGTCGCGTACGGCACGGGCGCGGCGGTCGGGGGCCGCGTGTTCGGGGTGCTGGAGTCGACCGACCTCGTCGGCTGGACCTCCGTCGGGGGCGCGCTCGAGCCCGTGGACCCTGCGCTCGGCGCCGACTACTGGGCGCCCGAGGTCGCGCGGGCCGACGGCCGGTTCTGGATGTACTACTCCGTCGGGCACGGGGACGCCGGCCACCACCTCCGGGTGGCCGTGGCCGACGCCGCCGAGGGACCGTTCACCGACCTCGGTCTCGACCTGACGCCGGACGAGCGGTTCGCGATCGACCCGCACCCGTTCCGCGACGCCGACGGCAGCTGGTTCCTGTTCTTCGCCCGCGACGTCCTCGACGGGCCGCGGGTCGGGACCCAGCTGGCCGTCGCCGAGCTGTCGGGGATGACGACGCTGGGGCCGACGACGACCGTCCTCGCCCCCAGCGCCGACTGGCAGATCTTCGCGCGCGACCGCCAGATGTACGGCGGCCGCCACGACTGGCACACGCTCGAGGGGCCGTCGGTGCGCGAGCACGACGGCACGTACTACTGCTTCTACTCCGGCGGCTCCTACCTCGGCGAGGGGTACGCGGTCGCCTGGGCGAGCGCCCCGTCCGCGCTGGGGCCGTGGACCGAGCCCGCGGACGGGTCGGGCCGGCTGATCGCCTCGGTCCCCGACCACGTGCGCGGGCCTGGGCACAACAGCGTCGTCACCACGTTCGGCGGGACGGACATGATCGTCTACCACGCCTGGAACGAGACGCTCAGCGCCCGCGAGCTCTGCATCGACCCGCTCCGCTGGACCGCCGCCGGTCCGACCACCCCGGGCCCCACCTGGCAGGACCAGCCCCTGCCCGCCTGAGGTGGTCCTGTCTCGAGCCGCCCTCGGTCTCAGGCGAGCGACGGGTAGAGCGCCTCGACGGGGCTGCTGAGCGCGGCGCGGACGTCACGGCTGATCTGGTCGGCGAGGACCTCGTGCTGCCCCGCCTCGACGGCGTCCCAGATCGAGGCCACGATCTGGGCCGGGTCGGACTTGGCCACGTCGAGCGCGGCGATCATCGGGGTGTCGGTGTAGCCGAGGTGCGCGCCCAGCACCTGCGTGCCCTGGGGGGCGAGCTCGAGGCGCAGCGAGTTGGTGATCGACCAGAAGGCGGCCTTCGAGGCGGAATAGCCGCCGGCCAGCCCGATCCAGCTGAGGACCGAGTGCACGTCGACGAGCGCCCCGCCGCCGTTGCGCGCCAGCACCGGGGCGAACGCCTTAGCGACGCGGAGCGCGCCGAAGACGTTCGTCGCGAACACGTGCTCGACGTCTGTGACGTCGGAGTCGAGCAGGCTGCTCGTCCCGCTGATGCCCGCGTTGTTGACGACGACGGTCGTGTCCCACGCCGCCTCGGCGGCCGCCGCGACGCTCGCCGCGTCGGTGACGTCGAGCGCGAGCGGAACGACGCGGGCGTCGTCCCAGGTGCGCGGCGTGCGGGCCGTCGCGTACACCTTCACCGCCCCGCGGGTCAGGGCCTGGTGGACGAACTCGGCCCCGAGGCCGCCGTTCGCGCCGGTGACGAGGACGGTCGCGCCCTGAAGGTTGGTCATGTCGTGCTCCTGTGTCGAGGCCGGACCGCGCGAGACGGTCCGGGTGGTTGAGTTCAGGATCCGAACCTAGCACGCTCGGTCCAACAACCAGACCCAGGTACGCTGGTCCCATGCTCGGCATCCTCGGCGGCGACGAACGCTGCCCCATCGCCCGCGGGCTCGACGTGCTCGGCGAGAAGTGGACGCTGATGGTCGTCCGCGACGCGCTGCTCGGGTCGACGCGGTTCAGCCAGTTCCAGGCCTCGCTCGGCATCCCCCGCGAGATCCTGACGGCGCGGCTCGCGTCGCTGGTCGAGAGCGGCGTCCTGGAACGTTCCTCCTACAAGCCCGACGGCGGCCGCGCCCGCGAGGAGTACCGGCTCACCGAGTCCGGCCGCGACCTCGGGCCCGTGCTGCTCGCCCTCGGCGGCTGGGCCGACCGGCACCACCCCTCCGAGCGTCGCTCCGACCTGCGCTTCGTCGACGCCGAGACCGACGAGGCGGTCGAGGCCGCGGTCGTCGCCGCTGGCTCGGGCCGGATCGTTCCGCGCGACCGCGTCGCCGCCCGCCTCGATCGCCCGGTGAGCTGACAGAGCCGACGGTCCGACGAGGCGGAGGGGCTGCGCGTCGCTGCCGGCCGGGTCCCGCTGACCACGACAAACTGGCGCTGGCCACGGCAGATCTGCCGTGCTCAGCGTCAGTTTTTCACGTGAACGTGAAAATCCTGGGGCTCCCGGGACCTGTGGAACCCGACCCAGACCTCACCAGCCGAGCACGCCCTCGCGCTCCTGGAACGTCCCCGTCGGCCCGTCAGCGCTGATGCTCGCCCAGCGGGCGATGACGGCGGCACCGACCTCGACCGGCTGGCCGGCGCTGTGGTCGACGTCGCCGAGCTCGGTGGCGGTGTAGCCGGGCTCCACCGCGTTGAACCTGACCTCCGGCACGGCCCGCGCGTACTGGACCGTGAGCATCGACACCGCCGCCTTGCTCGCGCCGTAGACGATCGCGGCGAACTGCGAGGCCGGCCGGGCGGGGTCGTGGTTGGCCGCGAACGAGCCGAGCGCGCTCGAGACGTTGACGACGACCGGGTTCGCGGAACGCCGCAGCAGCGGCAGGGCGGCCTCGGTGACCCGGATGATGCCGACGGCGTTGGTGTCGAAGACGGCGAGCGCATCGGGACCGTTGAGCGCATACCTCGCGATCCCGGCGTTGTTCACCAGGACGTCGAGGCCGCCCTCGGCCCCGAGCTGCGCGAACGCGCGGGCGATGGAGGCGTCGTCGGTGACGTCGAGCTGGACGGAGCGCGCGCCGAGCTCCGCGGCCAGCGCGCGTCCGCGCGCCTCGTCCCGGGAGCCGAGGTAGACGGTGTGGCCGGCGGCGAGGAGCTGGCGGGCGGTCTCGAGGCCGAGGCCGCGGCTGGCCCCGGTGATCAGTGTGGTGGTCATGGACCCAGGCTGCGGCGGGCGTACGGGGTCGACCAGTCGTCCGGTTGTCGTAGGACCACCAGGGCCAGGACAGGGCGGGCGGCGGGGGTGCACGCTGGGAGCGTGACGTCGTCGGAGTTCGGGCACCTGGTCCGCCGCTGGCGTGACCGGGCCACCCCCGACGCGGTCGGGCTCCCGCCGGGTCGCCGCCGTCGCGCCGCCGGGCTTCGCCGCGAGGAGCTCGCCGGCCTGGCCGCCATCTCCGCGGACTACCTCACCCGGCTCGAGCAGGGGCGGGCCACGTCGCCGTCGGCGCAGGTGGTGGAGTCGCTGGCCCGCGCGCTGCGCCTGTCCGACGCCGAGCGCGACCTGCTGTTCCGCGTCGCGGGCCACGCGCCGCCGGGCCAGGGCGTCGTCCGGTCGCACCTCGCGCCGAGCGTGCAGCGGGTGCTCGACCGGCTCGCCGGGACCCCGGTCTGCGTGTACGACGCGAGCTGGACGCTGGTCGTGGCCAACGCGCCGTACGACGCGCTGATGGGCGAGACGTCCACGTGGCAGGGCCTCGAGCGCAACGCGGTCTGGCGCCATCTCGTCGGGCCCGGGAGCCGAGCCGTGAGCACCCCCGCGGAGCAGGCCCGGCTGGAGGCCCAGCTGGTCGCCGACCTGCGCCTGACCGTGTCGCGCTACCCGGACGACCCGGCCCTCGGACGGCTCGTCCACGACCTCGCCGCGCTGAGCCCGCGCTTCGTGGAGCTGTGGGACTCGAGCGAACCCGATCTTGATCAGGAGATGACGCGGCACAAGATCATCGAGCACCCGGCCGTCGGCCGCATCACGCTCGACTGCGACACCCTCGTCGTCGCGCTCGACGACCTGCGCCTGATGGTCTACACCGCCGAGCCGGGCACCGAGGACGCGGAACGGCTCGCCCTCGCGATCGTCCTCGGCACCCAGACCCTCGTCTCCTGAGCAGAGCTGGACACGCCGGGGCGGGGGCCGTCCGTCCGGGGCGCTGCCACCCGCTGCCGGTGACGGACGTGGACCCGCGCCGAGCCCTTCGACAGGCCCGGCGACACCGCCGTCCAGCCCCCGTCAGGAGAAGGCGTTCTTGTAGGCGATGCTGATGGGCCGGTCGATCCCGTCGGGCTGGCCGGCGCTCCTGGTGCCGCTGTGGCCGACGAACCCGAAGTAGAGCCGGTGCTCGCCGTCGGCCTTGACGTAGCCCGCCATCCCCTCCGGCTCCCGCGACGTCATCGACCCGAACGCGTTGCTGTGCACCGGTCCCTGCGCGTACGCGCCCGTCGAGAGGTCGAGCTTGCTGAGCGTGGTGTTGCCGGGTGACGGGTTGGTGCCGCTGTAGGCGTCACCGTGCAGCAGGTAGACGTAGCTGCCGAAGATCGTCCAGCCCTGGAACGTCCCCGCCAGCGCCGGCTGGGTGACCTGGAGGAGCACCTGCGAGAAGTCGCCGGCGCTGGCCCGGTCCAGGTCGTAGACCCGGAACCGCGACGAGCCACCCACCGTGTACTTGAGCGCGAGCAGGCGGTTCCAGTGGTCGACCGAGGGGGTGACGTTGACCCCGCCCTCGTCGGCGGTGGGGTTACCCCGGTAGGTCGGCCGCGGCGTGCCGCCGTCGACGAACTGGAAGCGCTGGATCCCCCGACCGCGATCGGTCGAGGCGTCGTAGTCGTACTCCGTCCACAGGAAGGTCGACGTGCCGGACCGCTCGGCCCCCATCGACACGCCGTGGCCGAGCGCACCGAGGTTCATGTGGCCGGAGACCGTGCCGCCGTAGCTCAGCCGCGTGACGGACAGCTGGCCCGCCGTGCCGCCGTTGGGCTGGGCGATCGTGAACAGCCACTGGTTGTTCGGGTCGAAGCAGAACGACTGCATCGTGTGGTGGGTGTCGGTGGTGAGCTTGTCCTCCAGGAACGGATGGGACGTGGCCGTCAGGTCCCACGACCCCACGGAGGTCAGGGCAGCCCGTCGGCTCGGCGCCGCCACCGCGCGGCGAGGGACGCCCAGGAGGCCGGTCCCGGCGGCCAGCGCGAGCCCGCCGGTCGCGCCGAGGACGGCACGTCGCGAGATGCCCCGGTCGTCGGGGGTGGTGCTGAGCTGCTGCGTCGTCACAGGGTCGGCCTCTCGGGGTGCTGCGGCCCACGGTCTCCCGGCTCGGGGTGCGCGGGTCACGCTCGTGCCCCTCACGCTGCCCCGCTGCGGTCCGTCGCGCACCCCACGAATCCGCGGACTTCACGCCCCGGACCCTCGAGGGGTCGCGCTGCGACAGGGTCAGGTCGAGGCTCCCGGCGCCCCGGGCCACAGCAGGTCACCCGGGGCGAGCCCCATCGCGCGCTCGATGTCGGCGGCGGAGCTCGTCTTGAGATGGTCGGCGACCACGGCGCAGACGTCGGTCCAGTAGCCGCGCAGCGTCGACTCCGAGAGGTGCAGCTCCCCACCGATCTCGGCGTACGTCCTGCCGCGGGCCCGGCCGGCGAGGAGCTGGCGCTGCCGGGGTGACAGCAGCCGCAGGTTGCCGCGCCGGACGAGCACCTCCGCCAGCCCGACCAACGACGACGGCAGCACGACCTCGCCGGCGAGGACCCGGTCGATGGTCCGCGCGGTCTCCTCGAGCGGGTCGGACTTGGCCACGAGCCCGGACGCGCCGGCGGCGACGCACGCGGCCAGCACGAAGCGGCGCTCTTCCTGGCTGTACAGGCAGACCCGGTAGCCGGCCCCGACCACGAGCCGGACGACCTCGAGGCCCTGCGCGGCCGACGGCTGGCTCGTGTTCGCCAGCTTGAGGTCGAGCAGCACCAGGTCGGCGGGCGGACGTTCCGCGAGCAGGTCCTCCGCCTCGGCGTACACCCCGACGAAGTCGAGGTCGGGCAGCAGCACCGGGAGGGCGGCGCGGAGCGCGGCGATGTCGTCCACGAGGACGACGCGCGGCCTCACGTCCCGGCCGTCCCGCTGAGCTCGACCCGTGTCCCGCGCCCGGGTTCGGAGTCGAGGTGGACGTCGACGTCGTGCTGCGCCAGCTCGTCGACCACCTGGGTGCGCAGACCCACCCCCAGCGGGGTCAGCCGCAGGTCGAAGCCGCAGCCGTCGTCGCTGACCGTGATCGTCCACCGCCGGGCCTCGTCCACGTCGCCGTGCACCACGACCGCTGTCGCGTCCGCGTGGCGCCGGACGTTGTGCAGGACGGTCCTCAGGGCCGACACCAGCGCCGCCGCGGTCGCGGGATCCACCTGCTGGTCGTCGAGCAGCTCCGTGCGGACCTGGAGCCCGAGGTCGGCGAAGCCGTCGCACGCCTCCGCGACCACGGCGCGCAGCCCGGGCGCCGAGCCCGGCGCCTCCGTCACGCCGGTCTCGTGCCGCAGGTAGCTGCGCATGCGACGGACCTCGGCCACGGCCTGCGTCTGCAGCTGGGCCCGCAGCGCGGCGGGCAGGGTCGGGTCCGCCAGCAGCTGCATCACCGCCGTCGCGTCGTGCATCGCGAGCTGCGCGCGGTGCTCCTCCTCCAACCGTGCCAGCCGGGCCACCTCGGCCTGGGCGCGGTCGGCGATGAGCGAGATCCTGCGCAGGTACCAGACGATCAGCCGGACGGTGGAGGCGAGGACGACGTAGCCGAGCGCGTTCGCGATGACGGTCGGCAGCGCCGGGCCGGCCGCCAGCGGCCCGACGTAGAACACGTAGCCGGCGACGACCAGGCCCAGGCTGAGCAGCCAGCCGCGCGTCGAGCGCAGGGTGCCCGAGCAGCAGGCGACGGTCAGGGCGTAGCCCGCCGTCCAGCCGACCCACGAGCCGATCCTGTGCTCGACCGGGATCGTGCCCCCGGCCAGGGTGAGCAGCAGCACGGCGGCGGCCACGTCGGCGTAGACCAGCGGCGCGGGGAGCGGTCGCCGACGCAGGGCCACGACCCCGGCCCCGAGCACGGCGACGGCCACGGCGAGCGACCAGAGGACCACGTACGCGTGCGGCCGGGCGGAGATCTGCACACCCGCCGCCAGGGCGGGAACCATCTGCACCACCAGGCTGAGCCGGAGGGCGGCCACCCCGACCGCGGCGGCCTGCTCGACCAGGACCGCCGTCGAGGTGGGCGACGCACGCCGCGCGCGACGTCGGCGGTCGAGCGACGTCGGGGGGTGCGGCCGCCGGCCGGCCACGTCGGTGAGGTCGAGCCACGGCACCGGCAGCCCTGTCACGGCGTCAATGTAGGACCGCCTCGAAGTCCGCGCTTTCGTGGGGTGCGCAGACGAACCCCCGCGGGGGACGGTGGTCGGACCAGCCAGCGGCCGCCCCCGGACGGCCGAGACCAGGAGGTCGACGTGTCGACGATGCCCCCGCTCCCCCCGACGTCCGAGACGGAGCCGTGCTGCTGCGCCGCCGAGGAGACCGACGACGGCCGCGCCGCGAGGTTCTCGCGGCGGTCGCTTTTGCGCGGAGCCTCGATCGGCGGTCTCGCCGTGGCCGCCGGGGTGACGTTGCCGCCGCTGGCCGCGTTCGCGGCCGGACCGAACATCTACAACCCCTTCGTGGGGCGGACCGTCACCCAGACGTGGGCGCAGCACCGTGCCAACGGCTCGCTCGGCGGGGTCGACTACGCGATGCCCGTCGGGACGCCGCTGCCCGCCTGCGGCGCCGGCACGATCACGAACATCGCGAACAACGGCACCGGCGGCAACACCGTGACGATCAACCTCGGCGGCGGCTGGAAGAGCCAGTACATGCACCTGTCCCGGTTCACGACCAACGGCAAGACCGTGGCGCAGAAGGACGTCGTGGGCTGGTCCGGCGGCGCGGCCGGCGCGCCCGGCGCGGGGAGCTCGACCGGACCGCACTGCCACTGGCACCTGATCGACCCGAACGGCACGCGCGTGAACGCGCTCAACTACGTCAGCACCGGTGGCGGCTCGACGAAGCTGCCGAAGACGTCGACCGAGGACGACGGGCAGCCGGGCCCGATCTTCTACAAGCGGATGCAGAACTGGTTGCGCCTCACCGCGGGCTACACCGGCCCGATCGACGGCGAGCCGGGCAAGAACACGTACGCGGCCCTGCAGTCGGCCATGCGGGCCTACGGCTACACGGGCGTGATCGACGGCGTCATGGGGACGAACTCCTGGAAGGCCGTCCAGCGCCTCGCCGCCGAGCACGGCTACGACGGTCCCCAGGACGGCGTCATGGGCGCCAACTCCTGGCGCGGGTTCGCCGCGTTCCTCAACGACGACCGGTGGGACTGACCATGACCGTCGCGCTCCCCCGCCGGCTGGTCGTCCTGCTCGTCGCGCTGCTGCTGGCGGGCGCTGCCCTGACCCTGCGCACCACCCCGGCACCGGCCGCCGAGGCCACCCTCGAGGGCATCGACGTCGGTACGAGCCAGGCGAACCTCGACTTCGCCGCGGCGGCCCAGGCCGGCGTGAAGTTCGCCGTCGTCAAGGCCGGCGGCTCCCAGCTGAGCAGCAGCCCGTACGTCAGCCCCTACTACGCGCGCCAGGTCGACAGTGCCCGCTCGGCCGGCATGAAGGTCGGCCACTACTGGCTGGTCGGCGACTTCCAGACCCCGACCGCCGCCGCGGACTACTTCGTCGACCACCTGCACGGCTACCGGGCCGGCGACGTCCTCGCCGTCGACGACGAGCTCCTCGACGGGTCGAAGACCTTGTGGGACGACGCCAAGATCACGACCTTCCTCGACGAGGTGAAGCGGCGCGTGCCGACCGCCGTGCTCTGGTTCTACATCGGTGCGAACGACCTCCGGACACGCGGTCCGTGGACCTCGACCATCGCCACCGGGGCCAAGCTCTGGGTCGCGGTCTACGGCCCGAACAACGGCACGTACACCGGTCCGCCGGACATCGCCTCGGCCTATCCCTCGTACGCGGTCCACCAGTACACCTCCAAGGCCGCGCTCTACGGGGTCAAGGAGCTCGACCGCGACCGCGCGTCCGCTAGCGCGTTCACCGCCGCCGGTGGCGGGACGACGACACCGCCACCGACGACCACGAAGCTGCCGAAGACGTCCACGCAGAGCGACGGCGTGCCGGGCACCGTGTTCTGGCAGCGGGCGCAGCACTGGCTCGCGATCTCCGACGGCTACACCGGGCCGATCGACGGCAAGCCGGGCACGAACACGTACCAGGCGCTCCAGCGCGACCTCGCCGCGCACTGGGGCTACACCGGCCCGGTCGACGGGGCACCTGGCGCCAACACCTACCGGGCGTGGCAGCGCCAGGCGGCGGCGTACGGCTACACCGGCCCGATCGACGGCGAGATGGGCCCGAACTCCTACCGGGCGATCGCGACGTTCCTGAACGAGGACCGGTGGGACTGATGAACAGGATGATCATGACTCGACGACGTACCCGCACCCTGATGATCACGACGCTGCTCGTCGGCGTGGTGTCCGCGACCATGCTGACGGGGGCGCCGGCCACGGCCGCGCCGGTAGTCTCGGACCGGACGCTGCGGGTCTACAGCAACAACATGGAGAACCTCGTGCTGAACAGCAGCACGGACTCGAGCGACGGCGACAACCTCTGCGACCGGGTCTCGGGTCCGGAGCACCTGGCCTCGATGCTCGTCGACGACAGCGGTCGCCCCGGCACCGGCGGTGTCGTCGCCCCCGACCTCCTGATCCTGCAGCAGGTGCGCGGGCAGGGTCAGGCCGACGCGTACGCCGACCAGCTCTCGGCCAAGTTCGGCTACGCGGCGGGGACCTACAAGGCGATCGTGGTGTGGCAGGACCCGGAGCCGTGGGGCGGCTCGCACCACTGCGCCACCTCCGCGCTCGGCGACCTGAAGAAGAAGCAGACCAACGGCATCGTCTACAACAGCGCCCGGCTCGGCCTGACCGCGAAGGCGGACTACTGGAGCGCCGGCTGGCTCCAGCCCGGCGCGACCTACGCCGGCGGCGCGGGGTGCGTGCTCTACAAGGGCGCGGACGCCGACGGACCCGGCGCCGACGCGTACAAGTGGAAGCGGACGAGCGCGATCGCGGCCAAGTTCACCGTGAAGGCGACGGGTACGACCGTCTTCGCGGCCACGATGCACCTCCCGGAGGAGAACCGCCAGAACGGGTGCGCGGGGGACGGCGACGCCGGGATCGGCGGAACGGGCATCCACCTCGGGGCGAGCGCGACCAGCCTGCTCGGCTCGTCGACCGTGAGGGTCGTGGGGATGGACGCCAACCGGACGGGGATCCCGGCCTCGACGTTGAGCGGCTACGGCCTCCAGGGCTACGGCAGCGGGGCCACCAGCGGGTCGAGCAAGATCGACTACCTCTTCGCCAACGGCGGCGTGCACGCCTCCCCCGTCGGGTACACCGTCGCCGGCACCAGGTCCAACCACAAGGCGCTGTACAGCTTCATCGACTTCTGAGTGCCTCGCCGGGCGGCCCTCCGCCCGAACAGTCAGGCATGGTCACCAACCGCACAGACGAGTTCGCCACCGCCCTCACCGCACTCGAGGGCGGTGGTGGGCTCGACACGTTCCTCACGGTCTTCGCCGACGACGTCGAGCTCCACCGGCCCGAGACCCAGCAGGAGCTCGACGGGATCGACGGGGCCCGGTCTTTCTGGCGGCAGTACCTCGGCATGTTCGACGAGATCCGCTCCGACTTCAGCCGGGTCGTCGACGGCCCGGTCGGCGTGCTCGAGTGGACCAGCACCGGCCGGCTCGCGAGCGGCGCCCCGATCACGTACGCCGGCGTCAGCCTCCTCGACTTCGACGACGCCGGGAAGGTGACGCGGTTCGCGACGTACTTCGACACCCAGGCCTTCGGCCCGACGCCCGCGGCCTCCTAGGCCCGGCTGGAGAGGACCGCCAGTCGGCCCTGCCGCCCGTCCGTCGCAGCGGGCGGCAGGATCGACCCGTGAGCACCTCGAGCCCGATCCCCTCCCCCGCGTCCGGCACCTCCCACCTCGAGCGCGAGATCCTGCAGCAGCCCGCCGTCTGGCGCGACCTCGCGGCGAGCCTGCGCGACCTCGACCTCGCACCGTTCCTGCGTCCGGTGCTCGACCGGCCCGACGCCCGCATCCTGCTGACCGGGGCCGGCACGAGTGCGTACGCCGGGCAGGTCGCCGCGCCCCACCTCACCCGCGTGCTCGGCCGACGCGTCGAGCCGGTCGCGACCACCGACCTCGTGTCCAATCCGCTCGAGATCCTCCTCCCGGGCGTGCCGACGCTGCTGGTCTCGTTCGCCCGGTCCGGCAACAGCCCCGAGAGCCTGGCCGCGTGCGACCTGGCCGACCAGGTCCTCGGCGACGTCTCGCACCTGGTGCTCACCTGCAACCCGGACGGCGCGCTCGCACGGGCGCACGCCGACCGGGCACGTTCCCGGGTCGTGCTGATGCCGGCGGCAGCCGACGACCAGAGCTTCGCCATGACGTCGAGCTTCACCTCGATGGTCCTGGCCGTGCTGCAGCTGCTCGGTCCCGATGCTCTGGCCGACGGCGCGGACGACGGGGTCGAAGCCCTGGCGCGGGCGGCCGAGAGCGTCCTGCGGCAGCGGGACCGCGTGGCCGAGCTGGCGGGGCGCGTGCACGAGCGCGTCGTCTACCTGGGCAGCGGCGCCCTGACCGGGCTGGCCCGCGAGTGCTCCCTCAAGCTGACCGAGGTCACCGCCGGGCAGGTGGTCGGCCTGCCGGAGTCGTCGCTCGGCTACCGCCACGGACCCAAGGCCGCGCTGACGCCGGAGACGCTGGCCCTCGTGCTGGTCTCGAGCGACCCGTACGCCCGCCGCTACGACCTCGACATCGTCGCCGAGCTCGCCGCGGCGCTGCCGCCGGGGCAGACCGTGGCCGTGTCCGCCGCCGCCCTGGCCGACGACCTCGGACCCGACGTCGAGGTGGTCCGCATCGACCTGGACCCGACCGTCCCCGACGCCTTCCTCGCCCTGCCGACGGTGCTCGTCGGGCAGCTGCTCGCGCTGGAGTCGGCCGCCCGCCGCGGCCTCGACCCGGACGTCCCGTTCCCGGGCGGCGAGGTCAACCGCGTGGTCCGCGGGGTGCACATCCACCCGCTTTCCACGTCGCCCGCCGAGGTCTCACCGGCCTGATCGGGCGAGCATCGGTCAGCTCACGGGCGCGCCGTCTGGGCCGGACGGCGCCACGTGCGCGAGGACCCGCGCGACGGCGTCCCGGCGCCCGAGCCGCCCCAGTTCGAGCGGCTTGGCCAGCAGGTCACGGTGCCCCTCGAGCGCGAGCTCGTCGTGCTCGAGGTGCCGGAACCCCATGCTCCAGTCGGGAAACCGCCGTCGGGGCGCATGCGCCACCCAGATGTTCGCGACGTCGTGGTGGCGCGGGTCGGCGGCGATCCGGCGGTAGAGGGCGCGGACGACCTCCTCCTCGCCCTCGAGCACCTGCATGAAGACGTCGTCGCGGTAGAGCAGCAGCCCGGTCACGTCGACCGCGGCGTTCGCCGTCCGGCTCTGGGCGAGCAGGGCCGTGAGGTCGGCCTGGTCCCAAGGCTCGGCCGCGACGCTGACGTACACGGTGCAGAAGATCACCCGGCGGTGTTACCCAGCCGCGTCAGCGCGAGCCGCTCGCCTCGAGCGCCCACAGCGCGTTCTTGGCCGTGGGGCACGGGTACTCGTCCAGCACCGCCGACCCGTACGCGCGGCACTCCCGGCACCGCACCCGCGAGCGACCGTCCGCGTCGTCGACGACCTCGGCCTCGTGCCCGTTCAGGATGATTCCGAGCGCGCCGACCAGACGGTCCCCGCTGACGAGGGCGCGGCGCAGCGCGGTCCGACGCCGCTCCAGGTAGTCCTGCTGCTCGACGGTGCCGGCGGGCAGCGTGATCGGCGCGCCCGACTGCACGGCCAGCTCGTCGACACGGGTCGCCGCCCCGACGGCGTTCAGCGCCGGATCGCGGTCGAGGTCCTCGAACCCCATGGTCCAGCTCGGGAAGCGACGTTCCGTAGCCTTGCTGGTCCAGACGTTCGTGACGTCCTGGTGGCGCACGTCCATCCGGATCCGGTCGTAGAGGGCGTGCACCTCGTCCTGCTCGCCCTCGAGCATCTGCATCACCCGGCCGGCACGGTAGAGCAGCAGGCCGGTGATCCCCCGCTCCGCGTTGCGCGCCCGGCTCGTCGCCAGGAGCTCGGCCAGCTCGGGGTCGCTCATCGGCCGCACCATCACGCTCGTGTAGGCGGTCGTGAACATCATGGGCTCAGAGTAGGGACGTTCCGCGGGCCTGGCGGCCAGGTCGCGCGGACGAGTGGTTCTCCGGGGACGGCACGGCTGTCAGCGGGCGAAGGCGTCTCACGTTCGGACGGTTCGAGGTCGCCGGTCGTCAGGTAGTAGAGTCCTCGACTGCGGCTCTGCCTCGGCAGAGCTTTGCGGGCTGTGGCGCAGCTTGGTAGCGCACTTGACTGGGGGTCAAGGGGTCGCAGGTTCAAATCCTGTCAGCCCGACCGGCTTATGGCCTGGTCACAACATGTTTGGCCGCTCCGTGAGGAGCGGCCCGACGGGTCGGCGAACGGTTCGACCGGATCAGGTGCCAGGTCTAGTCCTCCTCATCTCTCGCCTCGAACCGTTCGCCTGAGCTCCCCGGATAGCGGAGGATGCAGCCGTGGCGACGACACCCCAGACAGCTCCTTGACCGGCCAGGCCACGCCCGGCGCCCACGCTGGGCACCGTCGGCCAGCGAGACCAGCGCGGCGTCCCCTGCTCCAGGCGCGCCTCCTGCTCCTCGCCCTGACGATCGCCGTGCTCCTCGGCCTCGTGCCCGGTGCGGCCCCGGCGTACGCCAGGCCCGGCTCCCCGATCGGCACCAGCACGACCGCCCCGGGTCCGCTCCCGCTCGGCTACCTCCCCATCACCCCCGACGGCGCCGGCACCGCCTGCCACGTCAAGACGCTCGAGGGCTGCGAGCAGGCCGCGCTGATCGTCCGGGCGATCAACGCCACCCCCTGCACCGGGCGCATCACCGCAACGTTCTACTCGATGTCGATCGACGCCTACGCCGACGCTCTCGTCGGTCGTGAGAAGTGCGGGACCGACCTCCACATCCTGACCTGGCACGGGGTCGACGACGACGGCGAGCTGATCAAGGACAGCAAGCAGCTGCGTCGCATCAAGGCCGCGGTCAAGAAGTACGGCAACGGTTGGTACAAGAGCTGCCGCTACTCCTGCTACGACACCCGCGGTGAGGGCACGATGCACATGAAGGAGTGGCTGTTCAGCTCGACCGGTGACCAGCAGGACGTGATCATCCACTCGGAGAACAACGCCACCACCAACGGCGACCTCGTCCACTTCGGTTCGCTCACCGTGCTGTCCGACAGCTGCGCGTACACGGCCCTGACCGCCTGGGTCGACCTGGGTCGCCAGGACAAGGCCCAGACCACGCCGCAGCCGATCTCCACGTGCGACGGTCGGCAGACCTTCCACGTCGCTCCGACCAAGAAGAACGCAGCCCTCGACCTGCTCAAGGCGATCAAGGAACCGGCGCCGGGGTGCCGCGTCGAGCACGACATGAACCAGGTGACCATCGACGCCCCGACCGACGAGGTCATCCGCCTGCACAAGGCCGGCTGCCAGACCCGTGCCGTCGTCGACTGGAAGCTGTTCAGCCGCGGCGAGCTGAAGTCCGCCTCCCAGATGAAGCAGATCCGCCGCCTCGTCGCCGCTGGCGTCCCCACCTTCGACGCCAGCTGGAAGGCGACCGCGTACAACCACCGAAAGGCCACGATCGCGGAGAACGGCGACGTCCGCTGGGCGGCGAGCGGCGCGACGAACCAGACGACGGGCTCGTTCAAGAGCGCGAACATCCTGCTCGTGTCACGCGTCAGCACCGACGTCACGGCCGCGTTCGCGGCCTCGGACGTGATGGTCGCTTACTCGCACGAGCTCACCGTGAAGTCCGTCGGCTGCGTGGGCGCCAAGAAGAAGCAGCCCGCCGGCTGCATCGCCAAGACCAGCCGCTCGTCGGCGCTCGCGACTTCCGCAGCCGACCGCAGGGAAGCAGCTGATTCCGCAGACCTGACCGAGAGTCACGGTGAGCGCTCGAGCGAGCTCGGCGAGGACTAGGACGTCGCTTCAGCAAGAACCCGACCCACTGCACGCAAAGCCGACCGTCGTACGGCCGGCGAACGCCGCATGCCTCTCCGTCGATCGGTCGCCACTTCCCTCAAGAGGTCAGACGGCCGATCGCCGCATCGGGTTAGCAAACTCGACAGCCGCCTCCTCGAGGCGGTCTTCGAGCGCCTCGGCACCGTGCTCGACCTTGAACTCCCGCTCGGCTGTCGTGATGGGCTGGACCGCCAGCACCTGGATGTGCCCGTTCAGCCAAGCGCAGACCTCGAGGTCAGGACCGTAGGCGTAGGGCAATCCGATCAGCTCGTACTCGCAGGCTGAGCCAGGTGTCCAGGCTTCGCCGATGGGCACCGTGTGGCCCAGATCGAGGCGTTGGTCCGGCGGGCCGGCGTGGTAGTACGCCAGCATCGTCAGGACCTCCACGTGCCGCAGATCGTCGGCGTTGGTCGAGAGCACGAATTCCAGGCCATGGCCGGCCTCCGCAGTCGCGCCCCAGCACCCCGCGGTGAGAAAGGTCCACCCCGAGAAGCGGGGTCCCGGGCCGACCTTGTAGACGAAGAACCCGGGTATGCGCCGCTCGACGGGCCCGAGAGGCCATCGTTCCTGGCTGATGGAGTGTGTTCCGAAGTACGAGGCGACGTGCCGCTCGAGCGCATGATTCCAGGACGCGACGTCGTAGTGCGGCACGCGGTCACCGTAGCCGGGCCAAGACTGTCCTCCGGCCGCGGAAGAGGGTGGGCATCGTCTCGAGCCGATCATTCAGACTGAAGTCTCGCGAACCCATGCGTGGTCGCCCCCGTCGGACGTCTTCCTGGTCCATCTCTCGGGTGTCGCGATTGAGTGCACAACATCGGTGAGCCAGAAGGTGAGGTCGGGGTCGAAGCCGGCGAGGACGGTCCACCCGTACCTGGTCGGTAGAGCACGACCTGCGGTGGCCAGGTAGCCGGTGGCGGTGAGGTGGACGGCGTCGTGGTCGCGGCTGACGGCCAGCCAGTCGGGGATCTGCCACGGACCGGTGCTGCCGGTGGTGCGGTACCAGTCGTGGCGTCGGGACCGCTCGACGTCGAGGGGATACCTCGTGACCAGGTCGACCCAGTCCGACGCCTTGCGATCTCGAGCACGCGAGCATCTGCTGCCACGTCGACACGCGCCACACGGGCCCGTTCCCAGCCCATGGAGTCCTCGACGAGGGCGACCTGGACGGCGGGGAGCCGACCGAGCTGACGGCTGGTCGTGACGAGTCCGGCGTGGGTGGGGGTCGACCACCAGTACCCGCTGTACGCGGCGGCAGGGTCTTCGGGCCGCTCAGCGGTGGCACTCGCTTCGTCGTCGAGAGCATCGGCGCGCCACAGCTCGAGCCGGGACGTGGCGCCGCGCAGCGGAGGTGCTCCCGTACGGGCGCCACCCCGGCCCGACCAGCGCACCACCGACTGTCGCGTGAGGTCGACGGGCGACCACCACCACTGCGCTGCGGGGGCGACCGAGACGGCTCGCGCGATCGGATCGAGGTGAGCTGCCACCTGAGGGTCGGCGAGCGCCGCGTCGTGCTCGAACGGATCTTGCCAGTAGCGAGCGGAGTCCACCGAGGTGCCGAGCGCGTCCACCAGCTCGAGCGGGTCGTCGAGCGCGGCGATCTTCCGAGTGTCGATCTCCGCCAGCTGCTCGATCAGCAGAGCCTTGCCGGCCTCGTCCGTCATCTCGTGAGGCATCACCAGTCGCGGCTCGACCACGCGTGCTACCGCAGCACACACCTCACGCCCTCGCGGACCGGTGAGCAGCACCGCCGCGCGTCGTGATTCCTCGTTCGACTCTCCCATCTCCGCATCCTCGCGGATCACCGAGAGCAACCAACTCTCGCCGTAACCCGACCGTCGTGCGCTGCATGCAGTCCGCAGCACGCACCGTCGTGCGGATCGAGCCGTAAGCCGAGCACGCACAAGCCGGCCTTCACACGCTGCGTCGACCTTCAGTGACAGCGCGGAGGTCGTCGCCGCTGGACGAGGACCTCCGCGGTGTCGTCGCGTCAGTGGGTGCCGGCGGCGGCGTAGTCGCCGAACGAGGCGCCCGCCTGGGTCTTGCTGGTCGAGTCGGTCACCCAGAAGTAGGTGCCCGGTCCGGTCACGGTGATCTTGGTCGACAGGTTGCCCTTGCTGCTGGCCTCGTCGGTGCCGACCGGCTGGGCTGGGGTGCCGGTCTTGCTCTGGAAGTAGAGCGTGGCCTCCTTGCCCTTGTAGGCGTGGCCGTTGCGCTTCACGGTGCCCTTGACAGTGATCTTCTTGCCGGCCTTGGTCGACTCGGGGGTGGCGTTGATGGCCACGGTCACCTTGGCGCGCTTGTCGTTGAGGTTGTCGTGGCCGACGATCGCGTGCTGGAACGTCGCCGGTGCTTCGTTGTTGCTGATCCGGTAGAGGCCGACCTCGATGTTGCCGCGCTCGAAGCCGCCGAGACCGGAGCCTGTCGGCGGGGGGGTCGGGCTGATCGGCCCTCCTACGCTGCCGACCGAGACCTTGATGAGGTGCTTGTGGCCGTCGCAGGTGAAGGTCGGGTCAGCGGACGGGTCGCCCAGGTTGAAGGCCGCGGCGGTCGGCTGCGCGAACGTGGTCTGGAAGACGCCGGGTCCGTACTGGCGGTCCTCGGGGGCAGCCTTGGTGCCGCACGTGTACGTGATCGGCACCTCGACCTCGGTGGCCGATGTCAGCGTGACCTTGTGGCCGTCGACTCTCCAGGTGATGTCGTTGCCCGAGTCGACGATGCGGGACTGCGCGTGGTGCGGGCTCGCCGGCGGCCAGGCCACGTGGGTGTCGGCGGATGCGGCGCTGGGGACGAGCAGCGCGGCGGCGGCGACCGTACCGGCAGCGAGAACAGGGAGAAGAGGGCGCACGAGGTGGCCTTTCAGATCGGGGGTGGCCTGAACGTAACGCCTGCCCGACGACTGCGCTGCCCGTTCGTCTCCTCCGCCCAAGAGCGCTGTGACCAGGAACGGGCAGACGACCTCCGCGTGTTCCTTCAGGCCTTGCCGGTCCCAGATGCTTCTCCTGGCGAGCTTCAGAACCCCTCGAGGTCGCCTACGAGCAGGCGGCGTCGCGAGCCAGGTAGCCGGTCACCACGGCACGACCTGGCGGTCCTCCCACAGCAACCCGGTCTCGGCTCCACCGGCGGCGCGGGCGGCCAGCCACACAGCGGTCTCGGCGCCCTCCTCAGCAGAGCGGGGGGCGTCGGGGCCGCCCATGTCGGTGCGGCAGTGGCCGGGGCAGGTGGCGTCGACGAGCACCCCGCGACGGCCCAGGCCCTGCTCGTGGGCCAGGTTGCGCACGAGCGCGTTCACACCCGCCTTGGCCACGCGGTACGGCGCCAGGCCTCCTGCCGTACCGGGGCCGCTCATCCGGCCCAGGCAGGCGCTGACCGCGACCACCCGGCCGCTGCGGCGCTCGACCATGCCCGGCACGAACGCGGTCATCGTCCGCCAGACCCCGTCGAGGTCCACGGCCATCACCCGGCGCCACTCCTCCTCGCTCGTGCGGAGCGTCTTGGCCGTGCGCTCACTCATCACACCGGCGGCGCAGACGAGCACGTCGGCGGCCGCCAGGGGGCCGAGCCGCTCCGGCAGCGCGGCCACCGACTCGGCGTCACCGACGTCGCAGCCGAAACCGACGGCGTCCAAGCCCGCCTCGACAAGGGTGGCGGCGACGTCGGCCGCCGCTTGCTCGTCACGGCCGACGAGGACCACGGTCGCGCCGAGCGCACCGAGCCCCCGCGCCGCGGCCAGACCGATGCCACGGGTGCCGCCGGTCACCACGGCGACCTTCCCGTCGAGGCGGGTGTCGTATGACGTCATAGGACAAGTGTGGACACGACGCCCCAGCCACTCGACCTCGTCGAACGCGGCTCGCGCCGCTGCGCGAACGAGCTCTCTTTCCGTTGCTCGAACCACACGACTATCTCGACCTCGACCGGGCGCCGGCGATTCTCGACGACGCCGCTCGTCTGGCGCAGGTGCCATCTGAGCGGTTGTTGCTCCTTGCGCTCGCCACCGGCGGCGCGCATGAGCTCGACCCTGCCTGTTCCGACTACACCGATTCGACATGGCAGCACCCGGTCACGTTCAACTCGACGGATCAGCCGCAGCGCGCGGCCCCGTCAGTGGAGGCTGCTCCGGAGCCGGCGTACGCGCAGGAGCGAGGCGAGGAACGCGGGCGCATCAAGCCGGCGGCGCAGCAGGGCGTCCCTGAGCGCCGCCGCCACCGCCTCGCCCTGGGCGACGTCGCGGGAGGAGCAGAGCAGCACGTCCATCCCGGCCCGGGCCGCGAGGACCCCGACCTGCGCGTCCGAGCCGTACGCGTCGAGCGAGCCCGCCTCGAGCGCGTCGGTGATGGTCACCCCGCGGAAGCCGAGCCGCCCACGGAGCTCGTTCTTGATCACCCGGCGCGACAGCCCGGCGGGACGCTCGGCGTCCAGCGCGGGGTAGATCGCCCAGGACGCCATGACGAGGTCGATGCCTGCGCGGATCGACGGCACGAAGGCTGCTTCGTCGACCGCCCGCAGCTCCTTGCGGGGCTGCGACAGCGTCACCGCGGTCAGGTCGGTGTTCGCGCCCGCGGGTGCCGCGCCCAGCCCCGGGAAGTGCTTGGCCGTCGCGGCAATACCCGCGGCCTGCTGCGCGACGGCGAAGCGCATCCCGAGGTCGCCCGCGACCTCCGGGTCCGAGGAGAAGGACCGGCCGAACTGGTCGTCGAAGTTGCCCTCCTCGCGGTAGACGTCGACCACGGGGGCGAGGTTGAGGTTCATCCCGGCCGCCTTCAGCCCCGCCGCCGCGCCGATCCCGGCCGCGGTCGCAGCCGCCTTCGGGTCGGGCTGTTGGCCGATCTGCTTCGCGGTGAGGAACGGCTCCTGGTCCTTGAGGCGACGGACGACACCGCCCTCCTGGTCGGTCATCAGCAGCAGCGGCTCCCGCACCCCGCTCGTGGCGTGGGCTCGTCGAAGCTGCGCGACCACGCCCGCGATCTGCTCGGTGGAGGTGATGTTCTCGCCGAAGAAGATGATCCCGCCGACGCGGCCGGCCCGGATCAGCTTGAGCAGCGCGTCCGGGGGCGTGAGGCCGGGGTACGAATAGATAACGAGCTGCCCGACGAGCTGGTCAAGCACCATCCCAGGGAAGGCCGGTGAGGCGAACGACGACGCGGCGGACGCAAGCGGCGCACCGACGCTTGCAAGCACCGCGCCGGCCGCGAGCGCTCCTCCACCGGTGAGGGCGTTGCGTCGGGTGATCAGGTTGTCGGTCATGTCCGCTCCAGTCCTGGCGCTTCGTCGACGCCAGCTGTCGACGTTCCATCGACGCACGAGGCCTGTCAAGGGGCTCACGACTTTCCATAGCACTGCGTTGCTTGTCATCCGCCCGAGCCCGGGTGGGGCCCTAGGTCGACGACCGCTCGCGGTGAGCCGAACTCGCTAGGGTAGAGCGGTGCTCAGAGGGCAGTCGTTGGCGGGCGGCCCGCTGCTGATCGTGATCGGGGAGGCCCTGCTCGTCCTCTGCAGCCTGAGCTACCTCGTCTGGTGGACGATCACGTTCAGGCCGTCGGGTCGGACTCCGGGCGGTGGCGGGCCCTTCCTGGCGGGAGCGGTGCTCGGCGGCGTCGGCGGTCTGGCCCTGCTGGCGGTCGCCATCGCAGCTCTTCTGCCGCGGGCGTCCTGGCTGGCGCTGGGGGCGACGGTCGTCGGCGGCGTGCTGGTCGGCGCGCTGCTGGTGCACGTCACGTCGAGCGTCGCCCACCGGCAGCTCACCACCGAGCTCCCGCTGATCATCGTCTGGACGACCATGCAGCTCGCGGCCGGCGTCACACTGCGGACGGCCGGGGTGCTGGCGGCGCCGGCGGCGTCCGCCTGGATCCTCGCGACAGCGGTCGCGACCCTGGTCGGGCTCGCCTGCTACCTCGTCTTCTACCGGCTCGCCCCGGCCCCGGCGTACTGGGTCGGCATGGTGCCGCTCGCGCTCGACGGCGTGGTGGCGGCGGTCCTGGCCGTGATCGTGACGGTGGCGCGCGCTCCGTCCCTCTGATGCTGGCCATCAACGTGCCAGGACGGGCAGCCGCAGAGCGGGTCCACCACACGGGCGCGGTCAGCGTGGGTCGACGACCACTCCCCCCAGCAGCGGCAGGGCCAGCGCGACGTCGTGCAGCACGAAGAAGAACGGCCGGTCGACGACGAGCTCATGACCGGGCCCGGCCGAGCCGCTGACGCCCTCGACCGTAACCACCGTGGCTGCGGCCGCTTCGATCCCGTTCTCGTCCAGCGCCAGGTAGCCCATGTGCTTCGCCGCCTGGAGCTTGAGCTGGTCGCTCGTCGTCAGGCCGGGGAACTCGGCGGCATCGGTGAAGGCGGTCTCGAGGCCGAGGTCGGTCAGCGGCGGCTTCAGGTCGATGGTCGACCGGACCGTGAAGGTCGGCAGGGTGAGGTCGACGAGGTCGTCGGACTCGGTGTCGAGCAGCCCGCTCAACCCGGAGGCCCGCAGGCCGGTGACAAGGGCCCCGACGTCCCCGTCCGGGAGCACGACGGTGAGTGCCAGCTCCTCTCCCAGCAACGGGATCCGAGCGCCCTCCCACCCAGGACCTGAGACGTAGTACGGCGAGGCCCCGCTCCTGATCATGGGCACGGGCACCTGGTCACCGCCGACCAGGAACGGGCGGTCGCCCGCGACCACGAAGGGTTCGGTCCACGGCGCCCGGGCGTGAAACGCGTTCGCCAGCGCGAGCACGGTGTCGGCGTCGATCACGTCGGGCGTCGCGATGTCGGTGATCTTGCCGTGCGTGCGGTCGGCCACCCAGGCGTTGACCGCCTTGCGCGCCCCCGCCGCGTCGCCGCTGAAGTCGGTGGGGTGCACCCCGGTCCCGTAGTCGGCCGCCAGGGTCTGCAGGAACCGCTCCTGCCAGGTGTAGCCCTGCTGTCCCCAGACGGCGTTGGCGAGGTCGAGCTCGACCTTGCCCTTGCGGTCCCCCGCTCCGCGCTTCCCGGAGCGCTTCGCCAGCGTCTGGTCGATCAGGTTCATGCCGGCGTTGAGGTCGTCCAGCGCCGGGAACCGGAGGGCGCGGTCCAACTCGGCGGCGGTCGCGCCGGCCGCCCCGTTGCGCACCATCGCCAGTGCCACCAGGACAGAGAGCGGCGAGCAGACCACGTTCGCGTTCGTGTCGAGGTGCGCGAGAAGGTCGAGGCTGAAACGTCCGACGGCGTCGACGGTGCCGGCGGCGCGCTCCGGCTCCGGGGCGGCTCTGGTGACCTCGGCGCGCACCAGGTCGCCGGAGGATCCACAACCGGTCACGCCGCCCAGCAGCGCCGCCCCGCCGACAAGGGCGGCGGCCGACACGAGCAGTTGGCGTCGCTGCACCCGCTCAACCTAGCCCCGGCGAGGCCAGTGCGAGCCGATGTACGCCGACTCCTCGGCCACGCCCGCTCGCCAGCTCAGCACCGTCCAGACCCGGAACCTCTGGCCATCGGGGACCTCCACGCTGAGCCGGGAGAGCGTGCGAGATGCCACCTCCGACACCTGCGTCACTGCAGTCCCACCGCTCACAGAGACGAGTCGGACGTCACTCCCGAAGGGGACAAACTCACCCTCCTCCTGCGACGAAGATCAGGTACGCCGGACCGAAGCACCCCTCCCCCAGGTCGAATCTGCACGGCACGACGAGGTGCTGCACCCTCCGTGCGGCCGTGAGGAGGAGGCTCCGTGCCGAAGAAGATCTGGTCCCTGGCCGTGGCCGGTGTGCTGATGGCGATGCTGCCGAGCCCCGGGGGTGCGGCGGCCGCCACCGCCACGTGCACCGGCAACACGGTCCCGCTGCACCTCGTGAACAACACGAGGTCCACCCTGATCACCGCCTCGGCCAGCGCGTCCGCCGCTGCGTCCCAGCAGTCCGGCGCCCAGAACCGCGGGCTCGTCGCCCTCACGGCTTCGCAGCCCGGATCGGGCCGGGTGGCCGTCGTCCGCTACCGCTCAGGAACCGACTACCGCTACGTGGCGGACGCCAAGGCCAAGGGGGCTGCCGAGGCGGCCGGCTACCGGTCCGACGGCGAGACGATCTACGGCTCGGCCTCCCCCGCGCCCGGCTGCACGGTCGCGATCTACCAGCTCCAGAAGTCGGGCAGCCACCAGCTCGCCGTCGGAGGGGCCGGCGTCGACGCGCTCGCCCGGGCCGGCTGGACCGCCCAGGGCCCACTCCTCTACGCAGCGGACCCGCCCGGACGGGCGAGGCCGGTCGCGAGCGGGCCCGTAGCCGGTGCGCTGCCGGCCGACGATGCCGACAAGGTCTTCCGGGTGGCGGTCCTCCCCGACACCCAGGAGGAGGTCCACACCGACAGCGACGCGCGGCTGCCTCAGCGGGCGCAGTACATCGCCGACCGGCAGAAGAGCTGGGACATCCGCCTGGCCGTCAGCGTCGGGGACATCGCGGACTGGGACACTCCCGACCACGCGCAGTACGCGCGGTCGGCCGACCAGCTGGCGCCGCTCGTCCGCGCCGTGCCGTTCGTCGCCGCAGTCGGCAACCACGACACCCAGGCGGTCTGCCCCGGCGGCTCGGCCTGCTCCGGCCTCAGCGCCCGGACGACGGTCCGCGACACGACGGTCTTCAACCGCTACTTCCCGGCCAGCCGCTTCAGCCTGCTGCGCGGCGAGTACGAGCCCGGCAAGATCGACAACGCGTACCACACGTTCCGGGCCGGAGACGTGGACTGGCTCGTCCTCAACCTCGAGCTGTGGCCGCGACCCGGTGTCGTCGACTGGGCGCGGCGGGTGGTCGCGGCCAACCCGGACAAGAACGTCATCGTCGTGACCCACTCGTACCTGACGAAGAAGGGGAAGATCCTTTCGAACAACGGCGGCTACGGGTCGACGTCGCCCAAGTACCTGTTCGACCACCTGATCAGGGTCTACCCCAACATCAAGATCGTCCTGTCCGGCCACACGGGCAAGGACAAGATGCGGCTCGACAAGGGCACGCACGGCAACCGCATCGTGTCCTACCTGCAGTGCTTCCACAGCCGGACCGGCAACCCCTTCCGCCGGCTCTCGATCCACACCGACACCGGCCGGATCTACAGCGAGATCTACACGCCGAGCACCGGCAAGAAGGTCACGACCAAGAGCGTCACGGGGCTGAAGTTCGTCCGCTGATCCTTGGCCGCCGACCTCGACCTGCCTGAGCTCAGCCCGACCGGACGGCCGGGCTCTGCTCGACGTGGTCCTCGTGGAGCCGCTCGTCCTCGCGGACGAGCCGCCAGATGCCGAGCCCGATCATGGTCACCCCGACCAGCTCCGCGACCAGCTGCCCCGGCGACAGGAACAACCGGTCGCCGAAGACGACGGTGCCGAAGGCCACGGCCACCAGCACGTCGACGATGTTCAGCACGGGGGCGGTGACGGACAGCCGAGTGGCCTGGAAGGCTCGCTGGCTCAGGAAGAACGCACTGAGGCCGGCCGGCGCGACCAGCCACACCGCCCAGTGGTGCAGGAGCAGGTCGGGACCCGGACCCGGCCCAGGCCCCCCCGGCCCCGGCCCTGGCCGGGCGAACGAGGTCGCCACCTTGACCAGCCCCGCAGTCGTCCCATAGAGGATCCCCGCAGCGACCGAGAGCAGGAACCCGCGGCGTACGGGGGCGTGGGTCCGGTGCGCCACCACGACGATCAGGACGGCCGCCGCGACGGCGACCGCGACGAACACCCCGGCCATCCGCTCGTCCCCGCGGAAGCTGGGGGGCCGGGTCCGGGCGACCACGACGAAGAGCGTGAGACCGACGCACGCGCACAGGCCCCACAGGACCTCGGTCCGGTCCGGGAGGGCACGGTCCAGGGCCGCCCGGACGAAGACGGCGAAGACCGTGGTGGTGACGACGACCGGTTGGACGAGGGCCAGAGGCCCCTCGTGCAGCGCGGCCACGTGGAGGGCGAACGCGACGCCGCTGAGCGCGAGACCGGCGACCCAGCCGGGCCGGCGCAGCAGCCGGGAGAACAGGTGGCCGGCGGTCGGGTCCGCGCGAGAGATCCCGCTCGCCGCGTGGTGCTGCAGCGCCGTCGCCGTGCCGAAGACGACGGCGGCGGCCAGGGCCAGCACTGCGGCGAACATCGCTCGCGACTCTAGTACGGCACTAGCTCGCGAGGAGTCGCACCCGTCGCAGGCGTTGGAGCACCGTGAGCAGGACGCTGGCCAGCAGGTAGTAGGCGAGGTACGCGAGCGAGAGGACCAGCGCCACGCGGCTCGGGTCGGGCATGCCGGCCAGGATCACCGCGTAGAGGACCAGCCAGAGCCCGGCCAGGCCGAGGTTGAGCAGGCGGAAGCGCCGGGCGCGCGAGGGGTAGAGGTACTTGATCGGCACGAACACCAGGACCGAGCAGGTCACCAGGACCACCGCCACGACAGCGGGGCTCAGGTCGAGGACGACGGCGTAGAACGCGACGACGTTCCAGTAGCTGGGGAACCCGAGGAAGTAGTGGTCCTCGGTCTTGGCGTCCTTGCGGCAGAACTGGATGCACGACGCCAGCAGCGGCAGCGCCGCGAGGACGAGCCCCCAGGTCCCGCCCGGCAGGCGTCCGGTGCAGAGCAGCAGCACGACGGGGGCGAACACGTACGTGAGGTAGTCGACGATGTCGTCGAGCCGGGCGCCGTCGAAGCCGGGGATGGTCTCCGAGACTCGCAGCCGACGGGCGAGCATGCCGTCCGTCCCGTCGACGACGAGAGCGGCCAGCAGGACCCAGAGGGCCTCGTCCACCCGACCGTCCACGGCGGCGAGGACGGCGAGCAGGGCCAGCACGCTGCCGCTCGCGGTGTAGACGTGCAGGGCCCAGCCCGCGACCCGGGCCCGGACCGAGCCGGTGGGTCTGGACGGGAGTTCGAGCGTCAGCAAGCGTGCCTCCTGGAAGCTGGGCGTCGGGGGCACGCGGCGAGAGTCTGCCACGCACCGTAATCCCCCGTGTCTCGTCCGGAACCCGGACGCTCCAGCGGTCAGCCGCTGCCCAGGACCGACGACGCGGCGATCTTGAGGACGCCGTCCTCGCGGACCAGGCGGAACGAGGTGCGCTCGACCGCGGTACCGCTGTCACGCCGGTAGGTGACGGTGGCCTCCACCCGCGACGGCGGCTGAGCCTCGACCTTCGCGACCGACACGCGCTCGACCTGGTCCCAGAAGCGCTCGTACGACTGCCGCCCGCCGGAGGTGCCGCGCTGGTAGTCAGAGGTCAGCCGCGCCCAGGCCGCGTCCGTGTCGTCCGGCACCAGCGCGTAGTAGCCGGTGATCGCGTCCTCGAGCTCGGCCGCCGTCGGCTGACCATCGCTGGCGGTCGCCGTCGGGCTCGCTGAGGGGCTCGCCGACGGTGTCTGCGTCGTTGCGGAGGGCGTCGGCTCGGGCGACTCGGAGTCGTCGCCCTCCGCGCTCTCCGTGCTCGAGGCCGAGCTCGACGCGGTTCCCGAGGCCGACCTCGACGGGGTGCTCGACGCGGAACGTGACGTGGTCGGGCCCGGCCCGGCCGCGTCGGACCCCAGCCGGCCCAGGGCTGCGGCCGTGCCGAGGACGACCAGCACGACCAGCAGGGCGGCGACCGCGACCCAGGCCCCGCGCCGACGGCGACGTCCCGGGGGCGGGTCCTGCGGCGGACCGACTGGCGGGCCCACGGACGGACGGACCTGGGTCGTCCCGGTCACGACCGCGGGGGCCTCGAAGGACGGGACCTCGTCGGCGAACGGCGGCTCCACCGGGATCAGCAGCGTCGCGGCCGGGATCGCGTCGCCGGCCTCGGCGGCGGCGAGCTGCCCCCCGACCTCCCGCATCGTCGGGCGTACGGCAGGGTCGGGCCGCAGCATCTCCGTCAGGACCGGGGCCAGGACACCGGCCCGCTCCGGCGGAGCGAACTCCCCGGACGCCACCTTGTAGAGCAGCGCGATCGAGTTCGAGTCGGTGCCGAAGGGCGGGCCGCCCTCCAGGCACGCGTAGAGCGTGGCGCCGAGGGAGAAGACGTCCGAGGCGTGGCTGGACTCGGCGCCCCGCGCGACCTCGGGGGCGAGGTAGGCGGGCGTGCCGTGGACCAGCCCGGTCGAGGTGAGGGTCGCGTCGCCGAGCGCGCGGGAGATCCCGAAGTCGCTGATCAGCGCGGTGCCGTCGTCGGTGATCAGGATGTTGCCCGGCTTGACGTCGCGGTGCACGATCCCGAGCTCGTGCGCGGCGGCCAGCGCGGACGCCACCTGGGCGCCGACCTTGGCCGCCTCGTGCACGCCCAGCGGCCCGCTCTCGCGGAGCACGGCCGAGAGCGGGACCGACGGCAGGAACTGCATGACGAGGCAGGGCTGGCCCGCGTGCTCGACGACGTCGAAGACGGGGACCGCGTTGCGGTGGTGCAGCCGGGCGGTGATCCGGGCCTCGCGCATCGCCCGGTTCTTCGCGAGCTCGGCCTCCTCGGAGCTCAGGCCGGGCTGCGGCTTGAGCTCCTTGATCGCGACGGGACGTTCCAGGCGCTCGTCCCACGCCTCCCAGACGACGCCCATGCCGCCGCGGCCGACCTCGCGCACGAGCCGGTAGCGGTCGGCGAGGAACGTGCCCGGCTCGGCCATCGCGCTCCCCCTCCATCGCCCGGCTCGTCGCCCAGCGGCAAAGCGCCGAGCCTACGACAGAGGGCGGGGGTGGGTCTGGCCGTCAGCCGACCGACGTGCTCGACTCCCGTACGACGAGGCGGTGGGGCACCACGAACGTGGCGCCCTCGGAACGGTCGCCGTCGACCCGGCGCGACAGCGCGTCCAGGGTCCGCTCGGCCAGCACCGGGAGGTCGGTGGCGACCGTGGTCAGGCTCGGCGAGCTGTAGCAGCCGTCGATCGTGTCGTCCCAGCCCGTGACGGCGACGTCGTCGGGCACGGTGACGCCGAGCCGCCGCAGCGCGCGCATCGCCCCCACGGCGAGCAGGTCGCTGGCGCAGACCAGGGCATCGATCGTGTGGTCCCCCCGCCAGAGCGTCGCCGCCAGCTCCTCCCCCTCCTGGCGGGTGAAGCGGTCCGCCCCGACGACCCGGTCGGGCGAGAGCGCGATGCCCGCTTCGCCGAGCTCGCGGTCGTACCCACGACGTCGCGCGGCCCCGACGGTGGTGGGCCGCCCGGGCTGGTCGCCGAGGAAGGCGATCCGGCGTCGCCCGAGGCCCAGCAGGTGTGCGACCACCTCGCGGGCCGACTGCTCGTTGTCGATCGCGACGTAGTCGGCCGAGCTGCCCGGCACCCGCTCCCCCAGCAGCACGAGGGGGCTGCGCGTGCTGACCGCGGCGAGGTGCTGCGGGTCGAGGGCGATCGCGGAGAAGATCACGCCGTCGATCCCGTGGCCGGGGTAGCCCTCCGACGCCTGCCGCTCGCGCTCCGGACGCCCGCCCGTCTCGTCGATCAGCACGGTGTAGCCGCGCGGCGTGGCGGCGGCGATGAGCGCGTGGGCCAGCGAGCCGAGGTAGGGCTCGTCGATCCGCGGCACGGCGAGGGTCAAGATGTTGCTCCGCCCGCTCTGCAGCTGGCGCCCGATCATCGAGGGCCGGTAGTCCAGCTCGTCGATGGCCTCGAGCACCCGGCGCCGGGTCTCGGCCGCAACGTTGGGGCGCTGGTGGACCACGTTCGTCACGGTCTTCAGCGAGACGCCCGCCAGGGCGGCGACGTCCTTGATCCGCGCGGGTCGGACGGTGTCGGGGACGCTCATGAGATCACCGCTCCTTCTGCGTGTCGTCGCCCGGCATCTTGACATCCGGCTCCGGTCTGGATCACAGTTCTAACGTTAGAAGTCGTTCTCGGCAAGACCCGCTGCTCCTTCGGTCGCGGGGTGGCCACGAGGACGTCCATCCGTGACAAGGGAGTCATTCGTGAGGACACGCACACCCCTGACCGCGCTCGGTGCGAGCGCACTGGTCCTGAGCCTCGCCGCCTGCTTCGGCGGCACGACGGGCGCCGAGCAGTCGAGCGCGCCGCAGCAGTCCAGCGGCCCGGTCGAGATCCGCTACCTGATCGGGCAGCCGGAGAGCCCGGAGGACCTGGCCAACATCAAGGCCGACATCAAGACCTTCGAGGCCGGCAGCAACGGCATCACGGTCAAGCTGGACGTGGTCCCGAGCGAGAACGTCAAGACGATCCTGCAGACGCAGCTGCGGTCGGGCAAGGGCCCGGACGTCTTCGGCTACGACACCGGCCCCGGGTTCGCCGGGGCGCTGGCCAAGGCCGGGCTCATCCACGACCTGACCGACGCGTACGCCAAGTACGACTGGCCCGTCTACGACTTCGCCAAGCAGCGGGTGACCTTCGACGGCAAGATCGTCGGCATCCCCAGCCAGCTGGAGGAGGTCGGGGTCTTCTACAACAAGGACATGTTCGCCAAGCTCGGTCTGGCGGAGCCGCAGAACCTCGGCGACCTGATGGCCGCGTCGACCAAGATCAAGGACTCGGGCGTCATCCCGATGACCCTGGCCGACAAGGAGGGCTGGGAGGGCGGCCACCTGCTGAGCATGGCGCTGTCCAGCGAGGTCGGCAGTGCGGGGATGGACAAGCTGCTCTCCGGGGAGACCCCCTGGGACGACCCGTCCGTCGTCAACGCCCTCAAGGTGTGGGGCGACATGTACGACCAGAAGCTGCTCACCCCGTCCCCGACCGCCGTCGGCTACGACAACGCCAACGCCCTCTTCTACTCGGGCAAGGCGGCCATGAACCCCACCGGCAGCTGGCTGGCGCAGGAGATCGAGCGGCAGGCCAAGTTCCAGGTGGGCTTCATCCCCTTCCCCTCGAGCACCGGCAAGGGCATCTTCAGCGGCGGCCTCGGGTCCGGCACCTTCGTCTCCGCGACGAGCCAGAAGGTCGACGCGGCCGAGCAGTTCCTGAACTACCAGATGAGCCCGGCGCACGGGAAGTGGGCGGTGGAGAAGCTGCAGGACATCCCCGCGTACCCCGTCGACACCACCGGGATCGAGGCCTCGCCGCTCTTCACCCAGGTCCTGAACGACACCGCCAAGATCGCGGACGGCACCGGGGACTTCGGCTACAACATCGACGTGCTGACCAACGACGCGTTCAACAACGCGATGTGGAAGGGCGTCCAGGGCATCCTGAGCGGCCAGAGCACCCCCGAGAAGGTCGCCGCCCAGCTGCAGAAGAGCTACAAGAAGCCCGCCGCCTGATGGCCACGGCGAGCCTGGCGCCGCTGGTCACCCGGCGGGCCCAGCGCCGGCTGGGCATCCTCCTGGTCCTCCCGGTGGTCGTGCTGATCATCGTGTTCTTCCTGGTGCCGCTGGCGAACGCGCTGGTCTACTCGGTGGTCGACTTCGACGGCATCAGCGCCAGCCCGCCGTTCATCGGGCTCGCGAACTTCCGCGAGATGTTCACCGACGACCTCGTCTGGCACGCGCTGGGCAACAACGCCATCTGGATCGTCGTCGGCACCGTCGTCCCGCTGGTCCTCGGTCTGCTGATCGCGCTGCTGCTGTGGGGCGTACGGCGGGGCAGCCTGGTCTACCGGCTGTGCTTCTTCCTGCCGTACGTGCTGCCGGGGGTGGCGATCGGCATCGTCTGGGGCTGGATCTACGACCCGGTCCAGGGCCTGCTGAACCGGGGCCTCGGAGCGATCGGCCTCGACAGCCTGCAGCGCGGCTGGCTGGGAGACCCCGAGTGGGCCCTCTACGCGATCCTCGTCACCGCGATCTGGGGCGGCACCGGGTTCGCCATCGTGATCTTCGTGGCGGCCCTGCGGAACGTCGACGTCGAGATGGTGGACGCAAGCCGGATCGACGGGGCCGGCGGACCGGCGCAGCTCTGGTACATCATCCTGCCGCAGATCATGCCGGTGTTCCTGATGGTGCTGACCCTGACGCTGCTCGGCGGCTTCAGCGTCTTCGACATCATCTTCATCATGACCGGCGGCGGTCCCGCCGGCGCCACCGACGTGATCGGCACGTACGCGTACGAGCAGGCCTTCCAGCTCAGCCGGATCGGCTACGGAACGTCCCTGGCGCTGCTGATCACGGTGCTGTCCGTGCCGTTCGCGATCGCCCTCAACCGCCTGCAGCGACGCGTGTCGCTCCAGGGAACCGGAGCCTGACGTGGCCACCTCGACCCAACCCCGTCCGACGTACGCGGAGCCCACGCAGGAGCGCTCGGCGGCCCCGGTGAAGAACCGGGTCTCCCCCCGACGCAGGGCGACGCTGGCCGTCCGGCACCTGGTGCTGATCGTGCTGTCGTTCCTGACGATCATCCCGGTGCTCATGGTCGTCTCCACCACGCTGAAGACCGACAGCGACGTGAAGACCAACCCGTTCGGGCTGTTCACCTCGTTCTCGCCGGCCAACATCGTGCGGGCGTGGACGGCCGGCGGCTTCGACGACTACCTCCTGAACAGCATCCTGCTGTCGGTGCCGAGCACCGTGCTGATCATCGTGATCTCCACGATGGCGGGCTACACCTTCGCCCGGCTGCCGTTCCCGGGGCGGTCGCTGCTGTTCTACCTGGTCGTGCTGGGCCTGCTCGTGCCGTTCTTCACGTTCATGATCCCGCTGTACTTCCAGCTCCGGTCGATGCACCTGCTGGACACCCTGGCCGGCGCGATCCTCGTGCTGACCTCGACGGGCATCTCGTTCGGCACGTTCTTCATGCGCGCGTTCTTCTCCGACCTGCCCGAGGAGCTCGAGCAGGCGGCGCGCATCGACGGCTGCTCGGAGTGGCGGATCTTCACCCGGGTGATGCTCCCGCTGGTCACCTCCGGGATCGGCGCGCTGGCGGTCTTCACCTTCATCTCCACCTGGAACAACTTCCTGGTCCCGCTCCTCTACCTTCCCGGCGGCACCTACCGACCCCTGACCGCCGGCCTCTACAACTTCATGGGCGGCCGGTCGATCGACATCGGACCGCTCGCCGCAGGCACCTTGATCACGATCCTTCCGATCATCGTGCTCTTCGTCGTCCTGCAGAAGCAGGTCACCGCCGGCTTCATCTCCGGCGCGGTCAAGGGCTAGGCCCCCGCACCGTCCGTTCCACCCTCCCTCTCCCTGCACCACACCGCACCCAGCCCGAAAGCGAGCTCCACCATGCCCTCAGTCGTCCGCTTCACCTCACCCCACGTGGCCGAGGTCATCGAGGAGGAGCTGCCGCCCCTCGGTGCGGACGAGGTCCGCCTGAAGACCTTGTTCTCCGGCATCTCCGCCGGCACCGAGCTCACCGCCTACCGCGGCAGCAACCCGTACCTCACCAAGAAGTGGGACGAGGAGCGTCGGCTGTTCGTCGACGGCTCGACCAGCTTCGAGTACCCGGTCGACGGCTGGGGCTACGAGGAGGTCGGCGAGGTCGTCGAGGTCGGGGCCGACGCCGAGGACATCGCCCTCGGCGACCGCGTGTACGGCACCTGGGGCCACCGCGCCTTCACCACGCAGAAGGCCGAGCGTGCGAGCCGCCGGATCCTGTCGCCGGTCGCCGACCCGCGGATCGGGATCTTCTCCCAGATCGCCGCGATCGGGCTCAACGTCACCCTGGACGCCGACATCCACGTCGGGGAGACGGTCGCCGTCTTCGGGCTCGGGGTGCCCGGGCAGATCGCGGCCCAGCTCGCCCGGCTCAACGGCGCGCGGGTGATCGGGGTCGACAACATCGCCGGCCGCCGGGCCCTGGCCACCGAGCTCGGCGCCGACGAGGTGCTCGACGCGGGCGAGGGGAGCGTGGCCGAGCGGATCCGCGACCTCACCGACGGCCGCGGCGCCGACGTCTGCCTCGAGATCACCGGCAACTACCGCGCGCTGCACGAGGCCATCCGGTCCGTGGCCTACAGCTCCCGCGTCTGCGCCGCCGGCTTCATGCAGGGCGACGGGGCCGGGCTGCGGCTGGGCGAGGAGTTCCACCACAACCGCGTGCAGGTGATCTGCTCGCAGATCTCCGGCGTCGCGCCGGCGCTGCAGCACCGCTGGAACGAGTACCGCCTCGCCAGCACGGCCATCGACCTGGCCACCCGCGGCCGCCTGCGGCTGACCGACCTGATCACGCACACGATGCCGATCGAGCAGGCGCCCGAGGCCTTCCAGCTCCTCGACCACAACCCGCAGGACGCGCTGCAGGTCGTGCTGACCTTCGACGACGAGGCCTCCCAGAGCACGGCGCAGGCCGGGACGGGGGCGTCGGCATGAGCTACCGGATCGCGGCCCAGGAGTCGACCCTGCCGGGCGACACCCTGATGGAGAAGTTCCAGTTCACGCTGGACTGCGGCTTCGACGGCATCGAGCTGTCGGGCCAGGGCGGCGGGATCTTCGCCGGCCGGGCTGACGAGCTGCGCCGGGCCCGCGACGCCGGGGTGGTGATGTGCTCCGCGGTGATGCACACGCCGACGTTCCTCGGCTCGTTCGCCCCCGAGGCCCGCCAGACGGCCATCGCGGACCTCAAGGACCTGCTCAGCACCATCGTCGTGGCCGGCGGGCTGGGCATCGTGAGCCCGAACGCGTTCGGCGCCTTCTCGACCAAGCTGCCGCCGTTCGACCCGCCGCGCAGCCAGGCGGAGTCGCGCCGGCTGCTCGTCGAGGCGCTGACCGAGGTCGGTGCGCACGCCGTGAGCGTCGGGGCGACCTTGTTCCTCGAGCCGCTGAACCGGTACGAGGACTACCTGGTCAACACGCTCGCCGACGCGGTGTCGGTCGTCGAAGAGGTCGGCTCTCCCGGGGTCGCCGTCATCGCCGACACCTACCACATGTCGATCGAGGAGGTCGACTGCGCGCAGGCGATCGAGCAGGCCGGAGCCCACATCCAGCACGTCCAGCTCGGGGACAGCAACCGGCTCGAGCCGGGTGCGGGCCACTACGACTGGCCCGCCACGCTGGAGGCGCTCGACCGCATCGGCTACGACGGCTGGCTGGCGATGGAGTGCGGCCTGAGCGGACCGACCGGGGACGTGCTGCCGCGCGTGGCGAAGGTGCTGCGCCCGTGAGCGGGGCGGTACCGGTCCGCGTCACCGTCTGGGGCGAGAACGTCCACGAGCACTCCGCGCGCGACCGTGCGGCGATGGCCGAGCGCTACCCCGACGGGATGCACGGCGCGATCGCCGCCGGGCTCGTGGAGCTGCTGGGCGACGCCGTCACCACCCGGACGGCGACGCTCGACCAGCCCGAGCACGGGCTGAGCGACGAGGTCCTCGGGAGCACCGACGTGCTGACCTGGTGGGGCCACGTGGCCCACGCCGACGTCGACGACGTGGTCGTGGAGCGCGTACGGCAGCGGGTGCTCGGCGGGATGGGCCTGCTCGTCCTGCACTCGGCGCACTTCTCCAAGATCTTCACCCGGCTGATGGGCACGACGTGCTCGCTGGCCTGGCGGAACTCGGCCGACGCCGAGCTGGTCTGGAACGTGTCGCCGTCGCACCCGATCACGCAGGGCGTGCCGATGCCGATCGTCATCGAGGAGCAGGAGACGTACGGCGAGTACTTCGACATCCCGGCACCGGACGAGCAGGTGTTCCTGTCGACCTTCTCGGGCGGCGAGGTGTTCCGCTCCGGGTGCTGCTGGCGGCGCGGCAAGGGGAAGGTCTTCTACTTCTCCCCCGGCGACCAGGACTACCCCGTCTACCACCACCCCGACGTCAAGCGGGTCCTCGCCAACGCGGTGGGCTGGGCGCGGCCGGAGGAGGTCGCCGACTTCGTCGCCCCGCACGTGGTGGACGAGCCGAGGCCCTGGTTCAGCGGCGGCGGGCTGACGGGAGCGGGTCCGGCCTAGGCGCTGGTGGCGACGGCGAACGCCGTGTGCCGGGCGCGGGCGAGCCCGTCGGCGACCGCGCCCTGCAGCGGCGCGTCGGTCCCGAGCCGGGAGATCCGGATCTCGGGCGGCGCGAGCGGCAGGCGGCGCCCGAGGTCCGTCCGGACCGGGCCGAGCAGGAGGTCGCCGTTGCGCCCGACGCCCCCGCCCAGGACGATCAGCGGCGGGTCGAGGACAGCCACGACGGCGGCCAGCGCGAGCGACAGCCGCTCGGCCTCGCCCGCGACGACGTCCTGGGCCGGGGCCGACCCGTGGCGGGCGGCGTCGAACACCGCCTCGGCGCTCGGCAGGTCCAGCCCGGCCTCCCGGGCGGCACGGACGATCGAGGCCGAGCCCGTGAGCTCCTCCAGCCGGGTCGAGGTGACGGCCGAGGACGGGTCCGCGGGCAGGTAGGAGATCTCGCCGGCCGCGCCGCGGGCGCCGCGCAGGAGCCGGCCGCCGCTGACGATGCCCATGCCCAGGCCGGTGCCGACGGACACGAGGACGAAGGTGTCCACCGGGTCGTCGAGCCGGGCGAGGTCGTCGAGCTCGGCCAGCGCCGCCAGGTTGATGTCGTTCTCCACCACCAGGTCACCGGGGAGCCCGGCGCGCAGCCGGCTCAGCACCGAGCTGGTCTCCCAGCCGGGCAGGTTCGGGGCCAGGCGGATGACGTCGGCCGCCCGGTCGTAGACGCCGGGGCTGCCGAGCACGGTGTGGCTGACGTGGTGGTCGGCGGCGCCGAGGTCCCCGGCGAGCCGGAGGACCTGGTCGACCAGGGCGTCCGCGGAACGTCCGTCCGCCCGGAGCTCGGCCCGCTGCTGGACCTGCCCCGCCAGGTCGACCCGCGCCCCACGTACCCAGGAGCGGCCGACGTCGATGGCCAGGGCTCCTGCCGCCGACGGCCGGAGCTGGTAGAGGCGCGGTGCGCGACCGGTGCTCCCCCGCCGCCGACCCGCCTGCTCGACCAGCCCGAGCTGCTCGAGCTCGGCCAGGGCGAGGCCCACGGTGGGCTTGGAGAGGCCGGTCACCTCCCCCAGCTCCGGGGCGGAGAGCCCGCCCCCACGGCACAGGACGTCGTACACGGCCCGCTCGTTGGCCACCCGGACGCTGCCCGTCGAGGACACGGCGGCGCTCAGCGCGGAACGTCCTGGCACCGAAACATCATGTCAGCCCCGCCTGCCTCTTGCGCTTAAGAAGACAGTCTTACTAATGTCGCGGACAACACCGGACCACCGCAGGAGAACCCGATGCCCGCCAGCACGACCGCCGCTCCCACCGCGTCCACCGGGCAGTTCCGCCGCACCGTCGGGACGGTGACGGCCACGGCCATCAACATGACCCAGATGTGCGGCATCGGGCCGTTCGTCACGATCCCGCTCATGGTCGCGACCATGGGTGGGCCCCAGGCCATCCTCGGCTGGATCGTCGGCGCGCTGCTGGCGCTGACCGACGGGCTGGTCTGGGCCGAGCTCGGCGCCGCCATGCCCGGCGCGGGCGGCACGTACCTCTACCTGCGCGAGGCGTTCCAGTACCGCACGGGCAAGCTCATGCCGTTCCTCTTCGCCTGGACCGCGGTGATCAGCATCCCGTTGATCATGTCGACCGGCGTGATCGGCCTGGTGCAGTACCTCGGGTTCTTCTTCCCGGACATGAGCTGGCTCGAGATCCACGCGATCGGCGTCGGCGTCGTCGTCCTGGTCATGATCGCGCTGTTCCGCAAGATCGAGTCGATCCGCGTCCTCACCACCGTGCTGTGGGTGGTCATGCTCGTCACCGTCGTGCTGACGATCGCGGCCTGCTACTCCCACTTCAGCCCGCAGCTCGCCTTCGACTTCCCGGCCGGCGCGTTCCACCTGGACGGCAAGTTCTTCACCGGCCTCGGCGCCGGCCTGCTGATCGCGGTGTACGACTACCTCGGCTACAACACGACGGCCTACATGGGCGACGAGCTGAAGAACCCGGGCCGCTCCATGCCGCGCTCGATCGTCTTCTCGATCCTCGCGATGATGGTCATCTACCTCGCGCTGAACGTCGGCGTCATGGGCGCGGTGCCGTGGCAGCAGGTCGCCCAGTCCACCTCGGTCGCGAGCCTCGCCGTCACCACGAACTGGGGCCACACGGCCGCGGCGGTCGTCACCGTGCTGATCATCATCACCGCGTTCGGCTCGGTCTTCGCCGGTCTCCTCGGCGGCTCGCGGGTGCCCTACAACGCGGCGCGCGACAAGGTGTTCTTCCCGGTCTTCGCCCGGCTCGCGCCCAAGGGCGGCTTCCCGTACGTCGCCCTGATCTTCATGGGCGTCGTCACCGCGCTGGGCTCGCTGCTCGACCTCTCGACCGTGATCAACATGCTGACGGCCGTGGCGGTGCTGGTGCAGTCGATCGCCCAGATCGCCGCGCTGACCGTGCTCCGACGCCGCCAGCCGACCCTGCACCGGCCGTACAAGCAGTGGCTCTACCCGATCCCCAGCATCGTGGCCCTGGTCGGCTGGGTCTACGTGTACGTCTCCGCCACGACCCTGTCGATCCTGCTCTCGATCGGCTGGATCGTCGCCGGGCTGGTGGCCTTCCTGATCTGGGCCAAGGTGCGGCGCTCGTGGCCCTTCGCCCCGGTGGAGATCCACGAGGCCTACCTCGAGGCGCAGGACCAGGGCGGACCGGAGTCGGTGCAGCCGGCCGCGGTGACCGCGTGACCCAGGCCCGTCCGGTCCTGCTCGGCGTCGACGTCGGCGGGACCAAGGTCGGCGTCGCGCTGGCCACGCCCGAGCTCGAGGTGGTCGCCCGGGGCCAGATCGAGACCCGCGCCGACGAGGGCGCCGAGCAGGTCGTCCGCCGGGCCTGCGCGCTCGCGCGGTCGTTGGTCGAGGCCCACGGTGTCCGGGTCATCGCCGTCGGCGCGGTGAGCCCCGGCGTGCCCAAGACCGACCGGGTGCTGCTGGCGCCGACCATCGGCGGCTGGGAGGACCTGCACTTCGCGGCGTCGGTCCGTTCCGGTCTCGGCGCCCTGATCGGCGACGACGTCGACGTGGTCGTCGGCAACGACGTGAAGGCCGGCGCGCTGGCCGAGCACCGCTCGGGCGGCCTCCGGGACGCGACCACCGGGCTCTACGTCAACCTCGGGACCGGCATCGCCATGGCGGTGGTGGTCGACGGCGTCGTGCTGACCGGCGCCCACGGCGCGTCGGGCGAGGTGGCCTACCAGCACACGGCGCCCGGCCAGGCCGGCGCGGGCGACGACCGGGCGCCCCTCGAGGAGCTGGTCGGCGGCCGCGTGCTCGACGAGGCCACCACGCGGGCAGCGGGTCGACCGACCACGGTGGTCGAGGCGCTGCGGGCCGACGACGCGTCGGTGCGGTCGGCGCTCGAGCCCGCGCTCGCCGCTCTCGACGTGGCGCTCGTCAACGCCTGCTGCCTGCTCGACCCCGACGTCGTCGTGGTCGCGGGCGGTCTGATGAACGCGGCCGACGCGCTCCTGCCCCGGCTCCGGCGTGCGGTCGAGCGCGGCGCCCCCGTCGCCCCGACCGTCGTTGCCGCGCGGCACACCTTCGACGCCCCGCTCGTCGGGGCCCTCCACCTGGCGGCCGACGCGCTCCAGGACCACCAGACCCGTACGCCCCCGCCGCAGCACCGCCTCCCCACCCAGGAGCTCGCATGATCACGTCCCGCCGGCTCGCCGTCGTGAGCGCCGCCTCGGCGCTGGTCCTCGCCACGACGTGGCTGGGCGGCGGCGCGGCGAGCGCCGACACGCCCACGCCCGCCCCCGCGGCGGCTCCGTCGGCATCGCCGACGACGCCCAGCGCTCCCGCCTCAGCCCCAGCCCTGGCGCAGGGCGACCTGAGCCGGCTCCTGCGCACCGACGCGCCCGCCGACCTCGGGACGACGACGCTGGGCCGACAGGGCTGGCGCGTCGTCAGCACGGCTACCGAGCACGGCTCCGGGAACGCGGTCTCGCAGACCGGTCACTCGACCAAGCGGTGGCTGCCGGTGAAGCCGGACGACGGCGGCGCCCCGGGCACCGAGATCAACGCGCTGCTGCAGAACGGTGCCTGCCCGAAGGTCTTCTACTCCGACAACCTCAAGAAGTGCTTCGGCACCCAGGAGACCGGGCCGGAGACGGTGAAGCGGTTCGCGGTGCCGTGGTGGTACCGCACGACCTTCGCCACCCCGAAGCACGGCGACCACGCCGAGCTGATCACCAACGGCGTGGTCGGCGAGGCCGACGTCTGGGTCAACGGGACCCGCGTCGCCACGCGCAGCACGATCACCGGGGCGTACACCCAGCACCGGCTGGACGTCAGCCGGCTGCTGCGGGCGAAGGGCGCCAACACGGTGGCGATCAAGGTCTACCCGAACGACCCGCTCAAGTACTTCACCGTCTCCAACATCGACTGGACCCAGATCCCGCCGGACCAGAACACCGGAATCCAGTTCCCGGTCCAGCTGCAGAGCTCGGCGGGCGTCGAGCTGAGCGACAGCCACGTCGTCCAGGACACGTCGGCCGACCTGTCGAGCACGCGCCTCACCGTCTCCGCGAAGGTCACGAACGTGACCGGCCGGATGCAGCACGCCAGCGTCGCGGCGCTCGTCGTCGCCCCCGACGACGCGGTGGCCCCCGTCTACGTGACCAAGCAGGTCGACGTCGGGGCCGGGACCACGCAGGTGTCGATCACGCCCGCGGACGACCCCGCCCTGACGATCCGGCACCCGCAGGTCTGGTGGCCGTACCGGATGGGCGCCCAGCCGCTCTACACGCTGGTCACCGCCCTGGCGACGCAGGGCTCGCTGGTCAACAGCACGACCAGCCACTTCGGCGTCCGGACGACCAGCAGCGCCCTCGTCGGCGCCGGACCCCTGGCCCCGGGCGGGGTGCGGCAGTACACGATCAACGGGCAACCGCTGGTCCTGCGCGGCGGCGGCTTCGACCCCGACCTCTTCCTGCGCTACTCCGCCGCCGACACGGCCCAGCAGATCCGGCTCCTGAAGAGCGCCGGGCTGAACACGGTCCGCGTCGAAGGCCACTTCATGCCGCAGGACTTCTACGACCAGATGGACGACGCTGGCATCCTCGTCGCCTCGGGCTACTCGTGCTGCGACGCCTGGGAGCTGCCGACCGACACCCCCACCAGCAGCCACGACCTCGGGGTGCTGACGGCGTCGGCGTACGGGGTGGCCCGCAGCCTGCGCGACCACCCGTCGGTCTTCACGTTCCAGTGGAGCGACAACAACCCGACCGCGCCGCAGGAGGCGGTCACGCTGAAGGCCTTCGCGGCCGAGGACTTCGACGTCCCGACGCTCGCGTCGGCGGAGTACAAGTCGTCGCCGCAGCTCGGGCTCGCCGGGGAGAAGGAGGGCCCGTACGACTGGGTCCCGCCGTCCTACTGGTACGACCGCGAGCACTCGTCCTACGCCGACGACTCGAGCCTGACCAACGCCGGTGGCGCCTGGGCGCTGGACAGCGAGGAGAGCGCCGGGCACACGGTCCCGACCCGCGACTCGATGAACCGCTTCCTCTCCCCGGCCGACCAGCGCAAGCTCTGGCAGGACCCGAAGGCGAACCAGTACCACGCCAACGCCGAGACGGGCACGACCGGCTACGCCTTCGGCACGCTGGACAACTTCGACACCGCGCTCACGAAGCGCTACGGCTCCTGGTCCGACCTGGACGGCTACGTGCGTGAGGCGCAGCTGGCCAACTACGAGAACGTCCGGGCCCAGTTCGAGGCGTTCATCCTCCACTCGGCCGACCCGAGGACGCCCTCCACGGGGACGATCTACTGGATGGCCAACAAGGGCTGGCCGACCCTGCTGTGGGCGCTCTACAACGCCGACTACGACCAGGCCGGCAGCTTCTTCGGCGCGCAGGAGGCGAACCGTCCCCTGCACGCGCTGTTCGACCCGAGCACGAAGACCGTCTCGGTCGACAACCTCACGGGGCAGGCGGCGTCGGACCTCACCGTCGACGCGAAGGTCGTGGGCACCGACGGCACCGTCCTCGACGCCCGGCGCAGCGGCGCTCTCGGCCTGGCCGGCCAGCAGGTCCGCAACGGGGTCCTGCCGCTGAGCGTGCCGGCCACCACCACGACGCCGGCGAAGGCGTCGACCTACCTCGTCGAGCTCGTCCTGCGCCGCGGGTCCACGGTCGTCGACCGCAACACGTACTGGTACTCCACGCAGGCCGACGTCGTCGACTGGGGCAAGACGCTCGGCAACCCGCAGGCGACGATGACGCAGTACGGCGACCTCACCGGGCTGCACGGGCTGGCCCGGGCCACGGTCTCCGTCACGACCCGGACGACCCGGCACGGCGGCACCGCCACGACGGCGGTCACGGTCACCAACACGTCCTCCGCCACCGCGTTCTTCCTCCGGGCCGACGTCCGGCGCGGCACGGCGAGCGGCCACCGGCGCGGGGGCGACGACCAGGTGCGCACCGCGACCTGGAGCGCGAACGACACCAGCCTGGCGCCGGGCGAGAGCCAGACGATCACCGCAACGTACGCCCGCCGGCAGCTGCACGGCGACCACCCCGTGGTCACCGTCGGCGGCTGGAACGTCCCCACCGCCACCCACTGAAGGGCCCACCGATGCGCACCCGACTCCGTACGACGCTCGTCGCCTCCGCCGTCCTGGCCGGCAGCCTCGCGCTGACCGCCCCGGTGGCCTACGCCACCGGAAACCCGACCACGGCCGCCGCGCCACCGTCCTTCACGCCACGCGCCGAGGACCCGGGCCGCGACGGGAACGCGATCGCCACACCGGAGCAGCGCATCCTGCCGACGCCGAGCTCGCTCGTCACCCGGAGCGGCACGCTCACCTTCGACGCCACGAGCGTCATCGACGTCGGGAAGCACCCGCGTCCGAGCACCGAGACCGTGGCGGCCGGGCTGGCGACATTCCTCCGGACGCCGACCGGCTACGACTGGAAGGTCGTCCACGGCTCGACGGCGGCCCACCGGGTCGTGCTGCGGGTCGGCGGCCCGAAGCGGCTCGGTAAGGAGGGCTACACCCTCGACGTCGACGGGACCGCCGCGACGATCACCGCGCGCACCGACACCGGCCTGTTCCACGGCGTGCAGACCCTGCGCCAGCTGATGCCCTCGGCCGTCGAGCGGCACGACAAGATCACCGGCACGGCCTGGTCGGTGGCCCAGGTGAAGATCACCGACCACCCCCGCTACGCGGTCCGCGGGGCGATGCTCGACGTGGCCCGGCACTTCATGAGCGTCGCCGAGGTCGAGCACTACCTCGACGCGATGGTCCCGCTCAAGCTCAACACCTTCGTGCTGCACCTGTCCGACGACCAGGGCTGGCGGCTGCAGATCCGGTCCTGGCCGCGCCTCGCCTCGTACGGCGGCGCGCTCGAGACCGGCGGCACGCCGGGCGGCTCGTACACGCAGGCCGACTACAGGACGATCGTCGCGTACGCCACCGCGCGCCACATCACGCTCGTTCCGCAGATCGACGTCCCCGGGCACACGAACGCCGCGCTCGCCAGCTACGCCGAGCTCAACTGCGACGGCAAGGCACCTGATCGCTACACCGGCACCGACGTCGGCTTCAGCTCGCTCTGCGCGAGCAAGGCCGTCACCTACCGCTTCCTCGACGACGTGATCGGCGAGATCGCGGACCTGACCCCCGGTCGCTGGATCAGCATCGGCGGCGACGAGGCGGCCAGCACGACGCCCGCCGACTACACGAAGATCGTCGACGCGGCGCAGAAGGACGTCCGGAGCCACGGCAAGACGATGTGGGGCTGGCACCAGACCGCCGCCGCCGACCCGAAGAAGGGCAGCGTCGCCGCCTACTGGGGCACCGCCGGCTCCGAGGCCGACATCGAGCTCGCGCAGGAGGCCGTCCGCGAGGGCGAGAAGCTCGTGATGGCGCCCGCGGACCACGCCTACCTCGACATGAAGTACGCGCCCACGACCCCGCTCGGCCAGGACTGGGCCGGGATCGTCCCCGTGCCCGCCTCGTACGACTGGGACCCGGCGACCCTCGTGCCGGGCGTCCCGGCGTCCGCGGTGGCCGGCGTGCTCGCGCCGGTCTGGACCGAGACGATCACGAACGTCTCGGCTGCGCAGTACATGGCGTTCCCCCGGCTCGCCGGCATCGCGCAGCTCGGCTGGTCGCCGGAACGCACCCACGCGCTGGAGCCGTACCTCGTCCAGCTCGCCGCCCAGGCTCCCCGCTGGCGGGCGGCCGGGACGACGTTCTACGCCGCGCCCGAGGTCGCCTGGCGCCGGTTCGCCTGAGCCTCGCGCCGCCGCAGCCGCCGTCAGCCGACGTGCGGCTGCGGGGGCGTGAGGAGCTGCTCGAGCAGCACCATGCTCGGGCGGATGTCGAGCCCGGGGTCGAGGAGCCACTGCGTGGAGAGTCCGTCGAGCGTCGCGATGACGAGGGTGGCCGCCGCCTCGAGGGGGAGGTCGTCGCGCACGACGCCCGCGGCACGCGCCAGGGTCAGGGTGCTCAGCACCTCGCCGCGCAGCGCGGCGTAACGCTCCAGGAAGAAGGCGCGCGAGTGCTCGTTGCCCGCCTCGAGGGCGCGCGCGACCATGCTGTGCCGCAGGGCCATCAGCCCCGGCACCTGCGAGGCGTAGGCGTCGAGGCTCCGAGCCAGGCCGAGGACGTCGCTGCCGTCGTCGTGGTCGTCGTGGTCGCGGCCCCGCGCCTCGGCCATCGCCTGCCGGTCCTTCTCCCGCAGCACCTCGAGGAAGAGCTCCTCGCGGGTGTCGAAGTAGCGCCGCAGCGCCGCGTGGCTCACACCGATCGCCTCGCCGACGGCCCGCAGGCTCGCGCCCTCGAACCCGACGTCGGCGAAGACCTCGATCGTCCGGTCGAGGATCTCCTGACGGCGCCGTACGCCCTTGGGGTACGGCCCCCGCGACCCGGGTCCGGTGGCCCGGTCGGTGGGCGCGTCGCTCTCGCTCGGCATGGACGCATCATGATCGCTCCGCCGGCGGCCCTCAACTCGGGCCACCAAAAAGTTCCACGTGGAACTTCTGATGCTAGTCTCGATCTCGTACGCGGGGCCACCACGGCCCTGCTCATCGGGACGGACCCCTCATGACCACGCTCGACGCCCGCACCACCTCCACACCCCGCTCCCTGACCCTGCGGCGGCTCTACCTCGCCCGGTTCGGCTTCGCGATCGTGTGGGCGCTGCTCGTGGTCCTGCTCGCCACCACGCTGACCCCGGTCGCCGTCGCCCTGCTGCTGCTCTACCCGCTGGTCGACCTGGCGGCGGCCGTCGTCGACCACCGGGCCTCTCGCGCCACGCGGCCCGCACCCGCCCTGCTCGTGAACATGGCGCTGAGCCTCCTCACGGTGATCGGCCTCGGCTTCGCCGTCACCTCCGGCCTCCCGGCGGTCCTCGCCGTCTGGGGCGTGTGGGCGATCACCGCCGGGATCGTGCAGCTGGTCGTCGCGGTCGGGCGCCGGGCCCTCGGTGGGCAGTGGCCGATGATCATCAGCGGCGGCATCTCCGTGCTCGCGGGCACCGGCTTCGTCCTGCAGTCGACGTCGTCGACCGCGTCGCTCACCAGCCTCGCCGGTTACGCCACGCTGCGCGGCCTCTTCTTCCTCGTCTCGGGCCTCCGCCTGCAGCGCTCGGCGCGGGCCGGACGATGATGGCTACCGGGGGCGCGGTCTCGTGCTCCCGGCGGCGACGGACGAACCCGAAGGACGCGACATGACCACCAAGATCACGCTCATCATCGACAACCCCACCGACCCGGCGGCCTTCGAGCAGGCGTACGAGGGGATCGTCGCGGCGGCCCGGACGCTGCCCAAGCTCCAGCGCCTCGAGTCGGCCAAGGTGTGGCCGAAGGAGGACGGCACGCCGACGCCGGCCCACCGCACGCTGGACCTCTACTTCGAGAGCTACGACGACGCGTCCGCGGCGGTCACGACACCCGCGGCCGGCGAGGTCTTCGGCCAGCTCGGGGCCACGCAGACGACGTTCACGGGGCTCTTCTCCGACGTCGAGGCCCAGTAGTCCCGACGCCTCCGAGTCCTGGCCGACCGCTCAGAGCCGGTCGAACCAGGGCTCGAGCCGGGCGTACGCGTCCATGAAGGTCGCGTACTCCCGGCCGTAGCGCGTGTGCCGGTCGGGGTCGGGGGTCTGCGAGGACAGCTCGGCGGAGAACCGGCTCGCCACGTCGAAGTCGTCGAAGATGCCCACACCGACCCCGCCGACGATGGCCGCGCCGACCGCGGTGGCCTCGTCGACCAGGTTGCGCCGCGTGACCGGCACGCCCCAGACGTCGGCGAAGATCTGCAGCAGCAGGGGTGAGTTCGCCGCGCCGCCGATCGCGTCCACCGCGTCGATCGGGGTGCCGTTCTCCACGAACGCGAGCAGCCCCGTGTACAGGTTGAACGCGACCCCCTCGAGCACCGCCCGCGTGAGGTGGGCCGGTCCGTGGTGGCGCCCGAGCCCCGCGAACACGGCCCGTGCGGCCGGGTTCCAGTAGGGGGAACGTTCCCCGAGCAGGTGGGGCAGGAAGAACAGCCCGTCCTCGCTGCCCTGGACGTCCGCCGCCTCGCCGAGCAGCCGGACGTAGCGGTCGTCCTGCCCCGGCGCGAGCACGTCGACGACCCACTCCAGCGACGCACCGCCGGCCTGCATCGTGGCCGTGGGGACGTAGCGCCCGGGCACGACGTGGTTGAAGGTCATGCTCCGCATCAGCGGGTCGTGCAGGGGCGCGTCGGCCGCGACCGAGACCCACGAGGACGAGCCGAGGTACGCGTACGCCCCGGACTCGGGCGCGATGACGCCGGCGCCGAGAGCCCCCATCGGTCCGTCGCCGCCGCCCATGACCACCGGAGTCCCGGCCAGCAGCCCGGTGGCGCGGGCGGCCTCGGACGTGACCGTCCCGATCACGGCGGTGGACGCGACGATGTCGGGGAAGAGCGAGCGCGGCAGGTCGGCGGCCTCGATCAGCGGCGCCGACCACTCCTCCGCGGCCTGGTCGTACGCGTTCGTGCTCGACGCGTCGGAGGGGTCGGTGGCCAGCACCCCGGTGAGCCGGTAGGCGACGAAGTCCTTGGCCAGCACCACGTCCGTCGCGCGACCGAACACCTCCGGCTCCTGGTCGCGGACCCACATGATCTTGGACAGCGAGTACGTGGGGTTGAGCCGGTGCCCGGTGATCTTGTAGCCCTCGGCCATGCCGACGCGCTCGACCAGCTGGGCGGTCTGGGCGACCGACCGGGTGTCGGCCCAGATGATCGCCGGGCGGACCGGCGCCCCGGACCGGTCGATCAGCACCGCGCCCATCATCTGACCCGAGAAGGACACCACCTCGACGTCCTCGGGGCGGACGTCCGCCCGACGAAGTAGCTCCTGCGTGGCCCCGCACAGCGCGACCCACCAGTCCTCCGCGTCCTGCTCCGCCTTGCCGCGCGGGCCGAAGTCGGTGCCGTAGGTGGAGGTGACCGCGGCCAGCACCTCGCCGTCGTCGCTGACCAGGGTGGCCTTGTCGCCGGTCGTCCCCAGGTCGTGCGAGATGATCATGCGCGCTCGGCGAGCTCGTAGCCGCGGTGGTCGGGGTTCGGCTGGACGGACCAGCCGTCCCCGTCGACCACGACGAGCGACTTCATCCCGCCCGCCCGCTCGATGATCCCGTAGTCCTGCCCGGCGTCGCCGGCGTAGCAGAAGAGGGTCGAGAGGCGCTCCGTCCCGGTGTTGACGCTGCGGTGCACCCAGTGCCCGGGGACGTAGACGGCCTGCCCCGGCCCGATCTCCACGACGCGGCTGTCGCCCTCGACAGCGTCCAAGATCATCACGCCGTGCCCGGACAGGCCGACGTAGAGCTCGGACCGGTCGGAGATCGCGTGCAGGTGGCCGCGGGTCATGGCATACTCGGTGCCGACGACGCCGGGCTCCAGCACGCTGATCCCGGTGATCAAGCCGCCCGGCCCGTCCTCTGTCTGGCTGCTCTCGACCCAGTAGACGGGGCGCCCGTCGTCTCCGGCGAGCTGCTCGCGGTACGCGTCCGCGTCGCGGTAGAGCCCCTCGAGGTCGGTGAGGAACTTCTCGTAGCGGGCGTTGCTGCCGCCCAGCTCGCCGATCTCGGGCCTGAGGGCCAGCAGCACCGGTGGCACCGGTCCCGCGGTCGGCACTCCTGCGCTCGTCGGGCCTGTGCTCATCGGGCGTCTCCTTCGTCGTCGTGCCCGCTCAGCCAGCGGGCGGGGTTGGTGACCAGCACGGAACGGACCAGGGCGGGGTCGGCCGTCCGCTCCCAGCGCGGCAGCACCCGCTCCCCCAGGTAGGCCAGGCCCGGCATCCCGCCGTACGCGCGGTAGCGGGTCCGGCGAGCGACGTCGCCGCCGAGCAGGACGCGATCGCCTGCTCCGCGCGCGGCCGCCTGCTCGAGGCAGTCGAGCAGCACGGAGTCGGGCCAGCGCTGCGTCCGGGCGAAGCCGTCGTAGCCGAGGTACGCCCCCGCGGCCGCGAGCTCGGCGTGGAGCCCGGGGTCGGGGTTGCGGTCGACGTGCGCGAGGGCCACTGCCGACGCTGGCACGCCGTGGGCGCCCAGCTCCTCCAGCACCTCGAACGCCGCGCTGCCGTGCTCGAGGTGGACCATCACGGCCGCGCCCGTCGCCCGCCAGGTCGCGGCGACAGCCTCCAGCACCCGGTGCTCGGACGCCGTGACGCTCCAGTAGCCGATCCCGGCCTTGACGACGCCCGCCCGGACGGGCTCGCCGTCGGGGCCGACCGCGGGCGCCGTACGAATCGGCCGGTCGTCGACCGGCAGGCCGTCGCGCACGTCGCGGACGAAGAGGTCCGTCAGCTCCTTTGCGGACCGCTCGAGCAGCCAGTGCCCGGCGCCGTAGTGCGGCTCGCGGTGCGCGCCGGTCGTCACGACGACGTGCAGGCCGGTCGCGGCGCTGATCCGTGCGACCGCCTCGGGTTGCCGGCCGAGCCCGATCGGGGTGGCGTCCACCATCGACGCGAAGCCCGAGTCCCGCAGGGAGGCCGCCTCGGTCCCGCTCAGGGCCTCGTCGTCCAGCTCGTCGCCGACCAGCAGCGGGCTGACCTGGAAGAGGTGCTCGTGGTAGTTCGCCCGCCCGAGCCCGCCGGCCGCGACGGGGCCGAGCGCCGTCGTCACCATCAGCGGAACCGCGTGGCGATCCGGCCGAGCTCGTCGACGGCCCCGGCCGGCATGGCCACGTCGAAGACCTCGGCCACGGCCTGCGTCCAGCCGTGCACGAAGTAGCGCCAGCCGTCCTCGACGTGCAGCTGCCGTTCCGCCTGCTGGGCCAGCGCCTGGTGGTAGAGGTCGAGCGTCCCGCGGTAGTTGAACTCCCAGACGACACCGCGTTCGGGGAAGCGGACGTCGGCCGAGACCGGGGAGCCGGGCCGGTCCTTGCCCATCCCCGTGGCGTTCACCACGAGGCTGCCCGGGGGCAGCGCCCCGACGAGCGCGTCGACGTCGGCGGCGCCGGCAGTCCGGACGTAGCGGACCAGACCCTCCGGCGGCCCGGCCCGCTCGTGGATGCCGCGGGCATGGTCGAGCGGCCCCTGGTCGAGCGCCGTGCAGATGATCTCCGTCGGCCGGTCGCCGCGTACACCGAGCTGATGGCTGAGCGCTGTACCCGCGCCGCCCGACCCCAGGACCAGGGCGGCTCCCCCTGTACGGCCGAAGTGGTCGGGCTCGACGATCTCCTCGAGCGCGAGGCGCGCGGTCACCGGGTCCTTGGCGCTGCCGACGAGACGGTCGCCGCGCTTGGCGATGCAGGAGATCTCGCCGAACGTCTCCGCCAGCTCGTCGCAGTCGTCGAAGAGGTCACGAGCGGCGGCGTGCACGGCCATCTTGTGGGTGGTGACGAGGGCCCCCCAGTGCTGGGGGTCGTCACGGATGGCCTCGACCACCGCGCGGTAGGTCTCCGGCGGGGAGTCGAGCGGGACGTCGTGGCCGACGAGGGTGCGGGTGGGCAGGCCCAAGGCGTCCGCCCACGCCGGGAACACCTGCCGGATCGACGAACCGCCGGTGCTGACCCCGACGAACCCCATGTACGAGGTCGCGCCGCGGCTCACGCCGTGGCCTGCCGCGCCCGCTGCGCCGCCCGGGAGAACGTCCCCGCTGTGGCCGTGATCGCCGCCCAGTCCCCGGCGGCCATCGCCTTGGCCGAGCACAGCTCGCCACCGGCCCCGACCGCCACGGCACCGGCGGTCAGCCATTCGCCGAGGTTGTCGGCGTTGACCCCGCCCGTGGGCACGAAGTCGACGTGCGGGAACGGTCCGCGCAGCGCCCGCAGGAACGCCGGCCCGCCGAGCGAGGCGGGGAAGAGCTTGACGACGTGGACGCCGAGGGCCAGCGTCGCCATCACCTCGCTGGGGCTGAGGGCGCCGGACAGGACGGTCACGCCGGTGTCGAGCATGGCGGCGGCCAGAGTCGCCTCCGTGCCGGGGCTGACCAGGAACTCGGCCCCCGCGTCGACCGCCGCCCGCGCCTGCGCCGGCTCCAGCACAGTCCCCGCGCCCAGGTAGACGTCGTCGCCGTACCGGTCGCGGACCTCGCGGATCACCGCGACCGCGTCCGGGGTGCTGTAGGTGACCTCGATGCCGGTGACCCCACCGGCCACGAGGGCGTCGACGGCGTGGATCGCCGTCGTGGCGTCCGGGGCGCGCAGCACGGCGACGACCGTCGCCCGCCGGAGCGCGCCGAGCGGGTCGGCCGCGTCGATCGGGGTCGTCATGCGTCTCCTTCAGGTGCCGCCGGCGGGCGGACGAGGTTCGGGGGCTGCTCGCCGCGCAGGCAGGCGAGGACGGCGTCGACCGCCCCGCGCCCCATCTGGTCCACGGCCTCGACGGTCTGCGCCCCCGCGTGCGGGGTGAACAGGGTCTGGTCGGCCAGGTCCTCGGCCAGCAGCGGGCTCGCGTGGTCGCCGGCCTCGCTGGCCAGGACGTCGCTCGCGTACGCCCCCAGCCGTCCGGCGCGCAGGGCGTCGGCCACCGCGGCCTCGTCGACCAGGGCGGCCCGGGCGGTGTTGACGAGGACCAGCCCGGGCCGGGTGATCTCGAGGAACGCGGCGTCGACGAGCACGGCGTCGCCGGGGGCGTGGAGGGAGACGACGTCGCTGCGCCGGGCGAGGTCGTCGAGGTCGACGCCCTCGATCCCGAGCCGCTCCAGCTCGGCCGGCGGGACCCACGGGTCGCACCCGAGCAGCGGGCTGCCGAACCCGGCCAGCCGAGCGGCGACGCCGCGGCCGATCCGGCCCAGGCCGACGATGCCGACGGTGAGCCCGCCCAGCTCACGCGCACGGCGGACGTCCCAGCGCCCGGCGCGGACGCCACGGTCTCCCGGGACGACGTCGCGCAGCGCGGCGAGCACGAGCGCCACGGCGAGGTCGGCGACGGCGCCGCTGTTGGCCCCGGGGGTGTTGGTGACGAGGACACCGCGTTCCGCGGCGGCCGCCAGGTCGACCGCCTCGGTGCCGACGCCGTAGCGGGCCACGACCCGCAGGTCCGGCGCCGCGTCCAGGTGGGCCGCCGTGACCGGGCCCGTGCCGGCGATCCAGGCCGTCGCGGTGGCGAGCAGCGGGCGGAGCGTCTCGAGGTCGTGGTCGGACGGGCCCGTGACGATGGTCGCGCCTGCGGCGGTCACCTCGCCGGCGAGGTCGAGGTCGCCGCTCGAGAAGGAACGGCTGGTGACCAGCACGACGGCCGGGCCGGTCGTCGTGGCGGGCGGCATGGACGAGAAGGTAGTCCTGTACGTACAAGAGGTCAACCGCTAGCCTGACGCCGTGGCCCGAGGCATCGACAGGAGCTCACCGCTGCCGTTCTACTACCAGCTCAAGCAGCTGGTGCTGACGGATCTGCGTGACCGCCAGCTCGCTGCCGGCGACCGGCTGCCGGGCGACCACGAGCTCTGCGCGACCTACGACGTGTCGCGGACGGTGGTCCGCCAGGCCCTCGCCGAGCTCGAGACCGAGGGGGTCATCCAGCGGGTCAAGGGGCGCGGCACGTTTGTCGCCCCGGAACGCACGAGCGAGCACCTCGTCCAGTCGCTGACCGGCCTCTACGAGGACGTGGCGGCGCGCGGCGACCAGCTGCGCAGCGTCGTCCGCCGCCTCGAGGTCGCGCCCGCGGACGAGCAGATCGCCGGCCTGCTCGAGCTCCCCGTCGGGGCGCGGACCATCGTGCTCGAACGGCTCCGGCTCGTCGACGACGAGCCCTGGGTCCTGGCCACGACGTACCTCCCGTACGACGTCGCGCCCGGCCTCCTCGACGACGACCTCACGCAGCACTCGCTCTACGCCCTGCTCGAGCAGAAGTACGGCGTCGAGCTGACGCACGGTCGCCGCCGGGTCGAGGCGGAGGTCGCGAGCGACACCCTGGCCGGCCTGCTCGGCATCAGTCCGGGCGCTGCCGTCCTCGTGCTGCGCAGCACCTCGTACGCGGGCGAGCGACCGGTGGAGGTCTTCGTCGCCTACCACCGAGGCGACCGCAGCCGCTTCGAGGTCACGCTCAAGCGCACCCCGCCGGCGGAGTCACGCCCGCCGCTGATGCACGTGACCGGTCAGGCGAGCGTGTAGCCGCCGTCCATCAGCAGCTCGGTCCCGCAGCAGAACGCGGCCTCGTCGCTCAGCAGCCAGGCGGCCGCGGCGGCGACCTCGTCCGGCGTGGCGAAGCGGTGCAGCGGCGTCGCGGCCTTCCATACGTCGTGGAGCGCACCCTTGCTCCCCAGCAGCGGCGTGTCGACGTAGCCCGGCGAGAGCGCGTTGACGCGGACGCCGCGCGACGCCCACTCGTACGCGAGCGACTTGGTCATCGCCACCAGCCCACCCTTGGACGCGTTGTACGCGACCTGCTGCTGCGGGACGTTGACGACGTGAGCGCCCGACATCGAGGCGATCGTGACGATGCGCCCGGCCTGCTGCTCGAGCATCACGCGGCCGACTCGCTGGCAGGTGAGGAACGCCCCGGTCAGGTTGACGCCGATCGTCCGCTGCCAGACCGCGAGCTCCATGTCCTCGGCCGGCGTCGGTTCCTCCGACAGCCCGGCGGCTGCCACGAGCCCGTCGATCCGCCCAGCACTCTCGGTCACCTGCGCTACGGCCGCCTCGATCGACGCCTCGGAGAGCACGTCGACCTCGACGAACGTTCCGACGACGTCGTCCGGTCGACGCCGGTCGAGGGAGAACACCCGGGCTCCCCGCTCCGCCTGCCAGGCGGCAACCGCCCGTCCGACACCACCGGCCGCACCGGTCACCACGACGACACCGTCTTCTCCCCAGGCAGCCACGCGGGAAATGTAGTTCTGTCCGGACAGGCGGTCAACCGGCGCCGTGATCGACGTCCAGCGCTTGACGGATGACCTCTGAGCGTGAGGTGCCCTCGCGGGCAGCTCGAGCATCGAGGGCAGTGAGCTCCGCCGCCGTGAGCCGAATCGCGACGACCTGAGACGGCTCGGCCCCTCGGCCAGGTCTGCCCTCGCCACGCATCTTCAGCTCTTGAGCGTCGTAGCCGGCCTCGGCCTCGTCAGACCAGGAAGTGAGCTGCTCCTCCGTGACAGGTACGCCGCCGATCGACTCTTCCGTCCGCATGGTCACATCGTCCTACGGAAGTCTGCGGACGGCCCACGGCGCGCGCGTCCACCACAACGGTCGACGAGTAGCGTGCGGACATGTCCGACCTGCCGATGCCTCCTCGGGTTCTCGACCTCCTGCGTCAGCCGAACCCAGCCGTGATGGCCACGCTCGCGGCGGACGGGCGTCCCGTCACCGTCGCCACCTGGTACCTGCTCGAGGAGGACGGTCGCGTCCTGCTCGGCCTGGACGCCACCCGCGCCCGGTTGAAGCACCTGCGCCGCGACCCCCGCGTCTCCCTGACCGTGCTGGCCGCGGACGACTGGTACACCCACGTCAGCCTGCAGGGCCAGGTCGGGGCGATCACCGACGACGTCGGGCTGCAGCAGATCGACAAGCTGCCCACCCACTACACCGGCTCTCCGTATCCCGATCGAGAGCACCCACGGGTCGCCGTCCACCTGCAGGTCGAGCGCTGGCACGCCTGGGGCTCGCTGCGGGAGGAGCAAGAGGGCTGAGCCCCGGCTTCGTGGAACGGCAGGACGTCATGAAGCAGGCCTCACGCCGTGACCGGCCTACGTCGTGACCCGCAGTGTGGTCGGGCGGCTCACGTTGCCGGTCTTGTCCACCGAGAACGCGGCCACGGTGTAGGTCTGGCCGGGCTGGAGCCGCGGAAGCGCGGCCGACTGACGTCGGCCGTCGCTCACGGCGATCCCGCGCGTCGGGTCGAACCGTTCGCCGAGGTCGGCGCGGACGATCGTCGTGGCGAGGTCCTTGTTGGAGGAGCGCTTCCAGCGCAGCTGTCCGCCCTCGAGACGGAGCTTGCTCGGCCGGCGGGGGGCGCTGGTGTCCTTCCGGTCCTGGTAGCGCAGCCGGCCGTGGATCGTGCCCTTCTGGAGCTCGACGGGTTCGATGTGCGCTCTCGTGCACGTCTGGGCGAAGTCGACGTCGATCCAGGTCGGCTGGCCCTCGGCGTCCACGACGAAGTGACGGACCTTGAGCGTCCCGCCGAGGCTGTCGCAGTACTGGGTGTTGCGGTGGTAGTCCAGCCCGTACTCACGCGCGAACAGCTCAGTCTTGTGGGTGCCGCGCTTGATCGTGCCGTGCTTCTTCGTGAGCTGGAGCGTGAAGTCGGAGCGGGGTGAGGCCTTGATCTGGGGGCTGAGCTCGTCAGGGACGAAGGTGTACCCGCGGTCGGGGTCCTCGTGGTGGCCGTAGGAGCCATGGCTGTAGACCACGATCGGGGAGAACGACCACTTCTTGCCGTAGTCGACGTACTCCAGACCCTGGGTGCTGAGGCTGGAGCGTCCGAGCATCGCCGAGCTCGACAGGTGCACGGCGAGGGCGTCGGTCGGCGTGGGGACCTCCAGCGTGGCCAGGCGGGGGCCGCCTCTGGTCGGGCGGTAGGCGACGGTGATCGAGCACGATCCGCCCGCCGGCAGGACGTGCCCGCTGCAGGAGTCGTCGCGCAGCCTGTAGTCACGCAAGGCACCGACGACCTTGGCGGGTCCGAGCGGAAGTGGTGCGCCGGAGGTGTTCCGGAAGGAATCAGTCGCCAGGACCGGGTCGTCCTCGAGCCCGACCTTCGGCCAGACGAGGTGCTGAGCGGTCGGCGACAGGGTCGCCAGCTGTTCCGGCTCGTTCATCCGGATCTCGCCGAACACGGCCCCGACCGCTCGCTGCTCGGTGTAGGAGAAGACGAGGTCGAAGCGGGTGAGGTTGCCCTGCTCGTCCGCAGCGAGGTCGACGAAGTCAGCCCTGCCGTCGAAGCTGGCGTAGCTCGTGTCGTCGAGCTGCGCGTACCCGCCGAGCTCGGTGTCGGGGTTGTCCTGGCCGAGCTGCGGCGCCGCCGACAGGCCGGGGTGCACCGGAGACGCCGTGTTCGACCCGACGCTCACCTGGAACCGGCCACCCGCCCAGGTGGCAGCGACGCCCCGCACGGTAGGGGTCCCGTTGGCTGACGCGTCCCAGGTCTGGGGGCGGGGGTCGGCATGCGCCTCGAACGCGGGTGTCACCGCATTCATGCCGACGATCAGGCGGGGCGGGGTCGGCGGAGCCGCAGCGGCGGGCGGTGACTCGACGGCGGAGAGCAAGGGCACACCCATGGCGAGCGCGAGGGCCAGCACAGCAATGGCTCGGATCCTGCTCATGGCGTCCCCTCGTGGCCACTCGAACCACCGCGGGCTCGACGACCGAACCGTATCGTCGCCCTTGGTGCTCCGCTGCCCGAAGCACGCAACACCTCACCAGCGGGAGTGCGCAGCCGGACTGGCAGGACCCTCGGTCGGCGGACCGCTGATTCAGCGTCGTGCCCAGAAGGTCAGGCGCAGGCTCTCTTCGGCGGGACCTGCGCGTCCGGCAGGAACGTCACCTCGATGCCGGAGTCGTCGCGGTAGAGCAGCCGGGTGGAGCTGATCTCGGTGACGGTGCCGCGACCCCGCCACTCGTACGGCTTGTTCGTGTTGTCGAACAGCGTCGCCGGGCCCGCTTCCCACGTCTGGTCGCGATAGCTGATCGGGTTCAGCCCGCAGTGGTGGAGGGTCACCGACATCGGCACCGCCTGCACGGTCGGTGGGACGGGCGGTGGGAGAGGAACGTCTGGTTCCGCACATCCCGTCAGCACGAGGACGAGGGCGACGGCGCCGCCGCAGGCCAAGAGCTTCAGCACCTCGTGTCCCTTCGGGCGTGTCGGGATCGGACAGGCATCGCGTGCGTCATCGCTGAGCAGGAGACGGTCACGCACTGCTGACCCGCGTCCCAGTCTGCGTCCGGCGAACTGGTGCAGCAACCGGCAGCGACCGCTCCTCAGGCGAGCCCCCTCGCGCGCCCCTCGAGCGTCGGGGCGGGAGCTGTGATTCGATGCTCCTCCCGAACGACGAGGTGAGGGAGCACGTACGTGGCGAGCACGGTGGTCCAGCGACCGCGGCAGGGTTGGCGCGCCCGGCTGCGCCGAGACCGGGTGCTGCTGGCGATGACGATCCCCGGCCTCGTCGCTCTCGTCGGCTTCCACTACCTGCCGCTGCTCGGCAACGTGATCGCGTTCGAGGACTACCAGCCGTTCCTGGGGATCATCAACAGCCAGTGGGTCGGCTTCGAGAAGTTCGCCATCCTCTTCAACGGAGATCCCGCGTTCGTCAACGCGGTCAAGAACACGCTGATCCTGACGTTGGTCCAGGTGATCTTCGTCTTCCCCGCCCCGATCGTGCTGGCGCTGATGATCAACAGCCTGCTCTCGGACCGCATGCGGCGGATCGTCCAGAACGTCCTCTACCTGCCGCACTTCCTCTCCTGGGTCGTCGTCGTGGCGATCTTCCAGCAGCTGCTCGGTGGGAGCGGGCTGCTCAACACGTTCCTGCGCAGCCACGGCGCGGCGACACTCGACATCGTCGGCAACCCGGACCTCTTCATCTCGCTGCTCACCAGCCAGGTGGTGTGGAAGGACTCGGGCTGGGCCACGATCCTCTTCCTCGCCGCGCTGTCGCAGGTCGACCAGTCGCTCTACGAGGCCTCGGCCATCGACGGCGCCAGCCGCGCGCAGCAGCTGGTGAACGTGACCCTGCCGGCCCTGCGCGGCGTGATCATCCTGCTGCTGATCCTGCGCCTCGGTGACTCGCTGAACGTCGGCTTCGAGCAGATCATCCTGCAGCAGAAGGCGGTCGGCTCCGAGGCCAGCGAGGTGATCGACACCTACGTGTTCAACTACGGCATCCTCGGCAGCGACTGGGGCACGTCCGCCGCCGTCGGCCTGGTCAAGGGCGTGATCGCCACGGTCCTCGTGGTCGGGGCCAACAAGCTCGCCCACGTCTTCGGCGAGGACGGGGTCTACCGCGCATGACCGTCACCGAACCTGCCCGCGTCGAGGCCGCCGTCGTCTCGGAGCCGCCGGCCCAGCGCGACCGGCGGCGGCGCAACCCCACGCTGAGCCGTCCCGGGGTCCCGGAGTCGGTGCTCAAGGTCGTCGTGCTCGGCTTCGCCGTCCTCGCGGTCGTCGTGCCCTTCCTGGGGATCCTCTCGACGAGCCTCTCGAGCAAGGAGCACCTGGACGCCAAGGGCGGCTTCGTCCTGTGGCCCGACGCGGTGAGCCTCGACGCCTACCGCACGGTGCTGAGCGGAGGGGTGGTGAGCAAGGCGCTGCTGGTGAGCGTCGGCGTGACCCTGATCGGGACGGTGCTGAGCCTGCTGGTCACGGCGATGCTGGCGTACGGGCTGAGCCGACCCGGCAGCTTCGGCTCCCGGCCGGCCCTGCTGATCGTCCTCTTCAGCCTGCTCTTCAGCCCCGGCCTGCTCCCCGTCTACCTGACGGTGCGCGGCTTCGGGCTGATCGACACGTACGCCGCCCTGATCCTCCCGGGCCTGGTCGGCGGCTTCAACGTCATCGTCCTGCGCTCGTTCTTCGTCAGCATCCCGGCCGAGCTGCTGGAGAGCGCCCGCATCGACGGCGCGGGCGAGTGGCAGATCTTCACCCGCATCGTCACACCGCTGTCCAAGGCGGTGCTCGCGGTGATCGGGCTCTTTTACGGCGTCGGCTACTGGAACGCGTTCTTCAACGCACTCATCTACCTGAACGACCAGGGCCGCTGGCCGCTGCCGCTGGTCCTGCGGACGTACGTCATCAACAACACCCAGATCTCCGCGGGCGACCTGGCCGCCTCGGGCGCCGGGGCCCTGCCGGCGCAGCCGGCGCTGCAGATGGCGATGCTCCTCATCGCCGTCGTGCCGATCCTGATCGTCTACCCCTTCCTGCAGCGGCACTTCACCAAGGGCGTCATCACCGGCGCCGTGAAGGGGTGACGTCGTGAGCGCCCGGCTGGACCGCCGCCGGTTCCTCGGTCTGACCGGGGCCGCCGGTCTCACCCTCGGGCTGTCCCAGCTCGCCGGCTGCGGCCAACCCCCGGGGGCGCAGGACCTCGGTCCGCGAGCCGCCGACCCCACCTACCGTCCGCTGCCCGGCCTGCCGAAGCCCGACATCGCCGGCACGGCCGACGGGGTCATCCCCAGCTCCTACTTCAGCTATCCGGCCGACCCGGTCCGCTCCGTGCGCGAGGTCCCTGGAGACGGCCGCCCGGTCACCGTCCTGACCGAGACCTACTCCGCCATCGCGCCGTCGGTCGACCGCAACTCGGTCTGGTCCAACCTCAACACCCAGCTCGGCAGTCCGCTGCAGATCCAGCTCGTGCCGCAGGCCGACTTCGGGGTCAAGTACGCGACCACGATCGCTGGCGACGCCCTGCCGGACATGTTCTTCGCCAGCCCCACCCCGGACTTCCCGCGTACGCCCGAGCTGATGGCGGCGAAGGCGCTCGACCTGTCGGACCACCTGGCCGGCGACGCGATCCTGGACTACCCCAACCTCGCGAACATCCCGACCGCCTGCTGGGACGTCGGCCGCTTCAACGGGCGCCTCTACGGCCTGCCCTCGCCACGCGGCGCGGTGTCGTCGGGCATCATCTACCGCCGCGACGACCTGCTGAAGGCCAAGGGCATCACCGGCGACCCCCAGAGCTTCGCCGACTTCCGCGCGCTGTGCGCCGAGGTCAACGACCCGCGCAACGGGACGTGGGCTCTGACGTCACCCGCGCTGCAGTACCTCCGCAACATGCTCGACGTCCCCAACTTCTGGCGCTACGACGGCCGGACGATGCAGAGCTGGTGGACCGACCCTGGGCAGGAGCAGGCGCTGGAGGCCGCCCGCAGCCTCTTCGCCGCCGGCCTGGTGAACCCGGACGCGTTCACCGCGTCGGCCAGTCCCAAGGCCTGGTTCGGCACGGGCAAGGCGTACTTCACCGCCGACGCGTTCACGGCCTGGCCGTCGTACTACGCCAGCGCGAGCGGGGTGGAGGGCTTCGCCGTCGACGGCTTGGCCATACCCGCCTTCGACGGCGGCGGGCAGGGCTCGATGTGGCTGAGCTTTCCCTCGTTCGGCTTCTCCGCCATCTCCAAGGACGCCGCCGACCGGGTGACGACGCTGCTCAAGGTGGCCGACTACCTCGCGGCCCCGTTCGGCAGCGCGGAGTACCTGACGTCGAAGTACGGCGTCGAGGGGCCGGACTACGCGATCAAGGACGGCAACATCGTTCCGACCAAGAGCGGCAGCGCGGCCAGCCAGCTCGGGCTGAAGTACCTGGTCGACGCACCCCAGGTGAACTTCATCCCCGGCAACGCCGACGCGGCCCGGACCTGCGACGAGCTGCTGCGGGCCCTCGTCCCGAACGCGCTGAGCAACGACGCGGTCTACCTCTACTCGCGTACGGCGGCGGACCGCTTCGCCCAGTCCCAGACCCGCTTCACCGCGCTGGAGATCGACATCATGCAGGGCCGCAAGCCCGTCAGCGCCTGGGGCGTCGAGGCCGACGCGTGGTGGACGCGCTACGGGCAGCAGATGAGCGAGGAGCTCGCCCAGGCGTACGTGGACGCCGGCCGGGGCTGAGCCGGAGCACGCTTCCCTCGACAAGCGGAGACGCAGCAACGAGGCAGCGGGCGGTCCTCGAGCCCGCCTTCCGCCCGCGAGCGGTACCTCATCCCGCTCCAGGGGAGCCTGCGACCGGGAAGGCGTACCGCTCGAGAGCAGGTGTGACCGCTGGCGCCAGAAGTCTCGCGCCAAGCCCCCGAGTGTGACCCCGGGTGCCAGAAGTCGCGGGATTCCGCGAGTGTGCGCTCATGCACCTCGCCGCGCCGCCCGTAGGTGCGGGAGCGCACACTCGACGAGCATTCCCTCCCCGTGTTGCTGCGCCCTTGGCCTGAAACCTCACCCCGGCCGAGGTCGGCGGTTACGGGGCGTCGGCTGAAGAACCCTTCGTGACCGCTCGCTCCGGCGCGCCGCGCTTGCGGGCGGTGAGGTAGAGGCGGTGCGCGGTGATGACGAGCGCGAGCCAGGCGGCGCCGAGGAGCCAGGCGGCGACGACGTCGGTGAGCCAGTGCGCGGCGAGGACGACCCGGGTCAGGCCGACGACGACGGCGATCACCACGGGCACGACGACGCAGAGCACCTTGGCGGCGAGCGTGCGCCGGTGCAGCCAGATCAGGTAGCCGACCACGCCGGCGATCACGGTGGCGTTCAGCGCGTGACCGCTGGGGAAGGACGGCGAGTACTCGAACGGCGGGATGGCGTCGGACAGCGGCGGACGGGACCGGCCGATGATGTCCTTGCCGGCGACGGTCATCAGCAGCGAGCCGATCCCGGCGCCCGCGACCAGGATCAGCTCCGTACGGGAGCGGCGACGCAGGGCGAGGACGAGGATGGCCGCGACGGCGATGCACGGCATCCCGACGGGACCGAAGACGTACGCGACGCCGGCCGAGAAGTCGTCGAGAAACGGCGTCCGCAGCCGCATGGCCGCGTCGAGCACCGGCACGTCCAGGCTGGCGATCCCGTCGTCCTCGGTCACGGCGTCGTACACCCGCGCGACGAGGAACGCCATGACGAAGGCCACGGCGATCCCCACCCCGAGGACGGCCACGAGGGCCGGCTCGGCACCGATCCGATGACCCACCGCGGTCGCGACGGCCGCGGCCCGACGGCCGAGCGGGGAGTACCAGTGGGTCAGCTCCGGGGGCGCGGCCAGGTCGTCCCGCTCGAGCGGGCCACGGGGGCCCGCCGCCGACGTGTCCTCGGGTCGACTCATCTCCTGCTCTCGTCTACGCCCCGCGAACCTGCGCGCGGGAACGCGCCAGCCTACGACGGTCTGCGCCGCCGAGCCGGCGGTCCGCGTCGTCAGGGCGCGACGTGGTTCTTCGGCGGGGGCTCGACCCCCCACCGCTGACGGACGCCGAGTCGCCGCGCGAGCAGCTCGAGGGCGGCGGTGTGCAGCAGGGCCTGGAGCTGCCCGCGCGGGGCGTGCCCGAAGTGGCCGTAGACGTCGGGGAACTCGGGCGACCCCCGCCACGACACGTGGACGAGGACGGCGTCAGCGGCCAGACCGACGGACCGGGCTCCGCGCAGCGGCGCCTCCGTCATGCCGAGGTCGGCGGCCGTGACCGGCGCCGAGGCGTGGTCGGCGAGACGCCCGTCGAGCTCGGCGACCTGCGCCATCTCGAGCGTGTGCGTGGTGGGCGGCAGCGAGGAGTGGCTCATGACCGGCTTTCGTGGAGGGGTGTCCGGGTCTTTCGTCCCGCGACCGACGCCTTTCGCCTCTGGGGCACTCGCCGCCTCAGACCGAGGCTGGTGCTGTGCTCCCCGACCGTCGTCCCCGCGCGCGGACGGCGGAGGTGGTCGTCGGCATCGCGGGTCACGGGCTCGACGGCTGCCGGAGCGCCGTACGGCTCGGGGCGGAGGAGGCCAGGCTGCGCCGGCTGGGCCTCCGGCTCGTGCACGGCAGCCGACCCGCCGGGCAGGAGGACCACCTCGCCCCGAGCGGCATGGAGTGGCGCCAGCAGCGCGGCCGCCGCCTCGTCGGCGGCGCGGCCCGCGACCTCGCGGTGACCGCGCTCGGGCGTGACCTCGCGATCTGGACCGAGAGCTCGCCGCGCACGGCGGTCGACCTCCTCACCACCCACGCCCGTACGGCGGTGCTGCTCGTGCTGCAGCGCCCGGACGGTCCGGACGACCCGGTCGGTCTCACCATCGACGCGGTCTCCGCGAGCGCCTGGTGCCCGACGCTGGTGGTGCGATCGCGCGACCGTGCCGGAGCGGGCGTCGGCGTCCTGGTCGTCCTCGACCCCGGGCACGACGCCGGGCCGGCGCTGGTCTTGGGCGCCACGGAGGCCCGGCTGCGGGGCACAGCCGTCACGGTGCTCGACGGGCGCGAGTGCAGCGTCGCCGACCTCGAGGCCGCGTCCGACGGCGCGGCCCTGATGGTGGTGGTGCGCCCGGGGCGCGGTGCCCACGGGCCCGTGGTGGACGCGATCGACGTGGCCCGCTGCCCGGTCCTGACGGTCGCCCCCGACGACGACCCCGGGACCTGAGCGCCGCCTCAGCGCACCGGGTCGGCGAGACGCGGCCCGGCGCTCACGACACCCTCAGGAGCTCGGGCAGCGCGGAGGCGGGCGGGACGTGGTGGTGACGACGTCGCGGCACGACGACCAGGGGGCAGCCGACCCCGCCCATCACGCGTCGCGCGACCGAGCGGGTCCAGGCGGCCAGGCCGTCGGTGTGCGGTGGACCGAGCACGAGCACCGCGGCGCTCTCGGCGGCGGTCAGCAGCACCCGCTGCGTGACGCCCCGGACCGTGACGACGCGCGCCGGCGTGCTCGGGTGACGGACCTGTGCGCGGGCGAGCAGCTCGACGACGTTCCGCGCGGCCGACTCGGTCTGGCCGTGCGTGCCGCCCGGGACGCTGTGCAGGGCGACGACCTCCGTGCCGAGGAACGTGGCCTCGTCGAGCGCGAAGTCCAGGGTGGCCAGCGAGACCGCCTCCCCGTCGAGCGCCACCACCACCGGGCGCCGTTCGTGCTCGACCTGGCGCCACGCCGGGGGCACCACGACGACCGGGCAGCCGGAGTGGTGGGCCACCGGTGACGCCACGCTCCCCCGCCCGAGCCGGTCGAACCAGGCGGTGGCGTGCTGCCCGACCACCACCAGCGGGGCGGAGCGGCTCAGCTCCTGCATGAGGAGCGCCGGCAGCGTCTCGGCGAACCGGGTGCGCAGGGCGACCGCCGGCGGGACGTCCAGGGCGTCGACCGCACCGGTGAGGAGGTCCCGCCCCGCCTGCTCGAAGTCGTCGACGAAGGACCCGCTCAGCGGGACGTCGACCAGCGGCATCGGATAGCTGTAGACCAGCTCCACGTCGAGGCCGCGCAGGGCCGCCGTACGGAGGGCGTAGCGGGCGGCGACCAGGGAGTCGGGCGACCCGTCCACCCCCACGACGACGGTCCGCTCGTAGGTCGGTTCCATGGGTCACTCCTCCGCTGGTGGGTCACTGGGGTTGGGCAGACGCGTCAGGGGACGAGGACGGGCGCACCGGTCGCCGAGCGCCCGTCGGAGCGGGTGGGCTCCGGACCGGGCGGCACGATGACCAGCGGGCAGCGGGACTGGTGGAGCATCGCGCGGGCGACGGAGTGGCGCCAGGGCCGCCGACCGTGGTGGACCGGGGGTCGACCGAGGACCAGCAGACTCGCCCGCGCCGACACGTCGACCAGGGCGGGCACGGTCTGGACGGCGACGAAGCGGTAGTCGACGGCGACGTCGGGGTGGTCCTGGCTCTGCCCCGCCACGAGCTCGGCCGCCGTCCGCCGGGTCGCCGCCCGGCGCAGGGTGCGCGCCTCCACGGGGGTGGACGCGTGCAGAACGAGCACGCTCGCGCGCCGCAGCTCGGCCTCGTCGAAGGCGAGCTGCAGGACGGAGGTCGCCGACGTCGTCTCGCTCATCCCTACGACGACCGGGCGCAGGCCCAGGTGGGCGCTGCGGGTGACGGTGCTCTTCCACCCCGCCGGCACCACGACCACCGTGCAGCGGGCACCGGCCGCGACCTCGGAGGCCACCGAGCCCGCCAGGTCGCCGTCGGCCACGTCGAAGTGGTGCCGGCCGAGGACCAGCAGGGTCGCCTCGGCCGCCAGCGCCGTCAGCAGCCCCGTGGTCGACGTGCCCTCGACCACCGTGTGCACGACCGTGGTGGGGGCGACGGCGACGTGGGAGAGCACCTCGTCGACGAGCGCCTGGCCGGTCGATCGACGCTCGTGGGCGTCCTGGCCGTCCGGGCTCGCTCCGGGTCGGTACGCGTGCCCGACCATCAGCTCCAGGCCGCGCAGCGCGGCCTCGTGCGCGGCGTAGCGGGTGGCCTCCACGCTCTCCGGCGACCCGTCGACACCGACGACCACGTGCCGGGGACCCGCTCGTCCGACCATCCGCATCCGTGTCTCCTCGTCGTGGCCCCCGCTCGCGGCCGGCCGAGCCCGGTCGACCGCGCGCTCCCTCCAGGCTGGGTCGTCGGCGGCCCGGTGGGCAGAGCCGAACGGCACCGGTACCGGGACCTACGTCACCCCCGTGGGGGTCCTCGGCCTCTGCGGGGCGGGGTCGGGCCCGCCCACACTGGCCGTGACCCAGCCGAAGCACGCACGAAGAGGTGGACCCGATGAGCGCGCTCGCTCCCGCAGAGATCGACGCCGACGTACGCGAGCTCTCGGCCGAGCGGTGCCGCGAGCTCCTGGAGCTGGCGACCGTCGGACGGCTCGGCTACGTCTCCAGCGGCGGCGTGCAGATCGTCCCGCTGAGCTACCGCGCCGCGGGCGGTGTGCTCTACCTCCGCACCCGGCCCGGCAGCCTCGTGGACCAGCTGGCCGAGGGGGGACGCGAGGTGGCCTTCCAGGTCGACAGCTTCACCCCCGGCGCGGGTCTCGCCTGGAGCGTTCTGATGCAGGGGCGGGTGCAGACGCTGGACGCCGCGGACCTGGCCCTGGTCCACGACCTCCAGCGGGCGGCCATGCCTTGGACCGGCGGCCACCTGCGTGATCTACGGTTCGTTCCGAGCAGCTTCAGCGGACGGACGATCACGCACGTCGACGCCTGAGGCCGCCACCCGAGGACGGGAGGACGGCATGACGACCGTCGACGGGCCGCCCCGTGCCGCCACCACCCGCGTGTTCATCCTGGACGACCACGAGCTCGTCCGCCGCGGGCTGGTCGACCTCCTCGGCTCCGCCCCGGACCTTGAGGTCGTGGGCGAGGCCGCCACCGCCGGCCAGGCGCTGCGCCGGATCCCCGCCGTGCTCCCCGACGTGGCCGTGCTCGACGCGCGGCTGCCCGACGGCAGCGGCATCGAGGTCTGCCGCACGATCCGGTCCGACCACCCGGGCGTGCGCTGCCTGATCCTGACGTCGTACGACGACGACGAGGCCCTGTACGCCGCCGTCCTGGCTGGTGCGTCCGGCTACCTGCTGAAGGACATCGTCGGGTCGAGCCTGGTCGAGGACATCCGCCACGTCGCCCGAGGCCGGTCGCTGCTCGACCCCGCCCTGACGAGCAAGCTCATGGAACGTCTACTGCAGCCGCCGCAGGACGACCCGATGGTCGCCGGCCTCACCCCGCGCGAGCAGGACGTGCTCGCCCTGATCGCCGAGGGCCAGACGAACCGGCAGATCGGCGAGCAGCTCGGCCTCGCCGAGAAGACCGTCAAGAACTACGTCACGGGGATCCTGATGAAGCTCGGCATGCAGCGCCGTACGCAGGCCGCCGTCTTCGGCTCGAAGGTCCGCCGTTCCGCGAAGCCCCCGGTCTGACCGACCGTTCGCCGTGCCGCCGCCGGCCGCGCTGGAACCCCTCGGGCGTCTGCTCGGGCACGAGGGTGTCGGCACGGTCGCCGAGGTCGGCTCCGCCGTCTCGACCGTGGCGGTCGGCGACCGGGTGATCATCTCGTGCATCAGCGCCTGCGGGTCGTGCTCCTACTGCCACCAGGGCCTGTACGCGTACGGCCTGGCCGAGGAGGGGGCGAGCGGGATCGGCTCGATCCTCGGCCACCTGATCGACGGGACGTAGGCCGAGCTCGTCCGGTGCCCTTCGCCGACGACTCGCTGGACAAGGTCCCCGACGGCGTGAGCGACGAGGGGGCGGTGATGCTCTCCGACATCCTGCCCACCGGGTTCGAGATCGGGGTCCGCTACGGCCGGGTCGAGCCCGGTGACGTGGACGCCGTCGTCGACCTCGACGCCAACCGGCTCGAGCAGGCCGCGTCGTTCGGCGCGACGGACACGGTGACCAGCGGGGACGAGGACTGGGTCGAGCAGGTGCTCGCTCTCACCGACGGGCTCGGCGTGGACGTCGCCATCGAGGCGGTCGGCGTGCCGGCCACCTTCGCCGCGTGCCTCGCGATCGTCCGCCCGGGCGGATCGGTCGCCAACGACGGTGTGCACGGCACCTCCGTGCCGCGGCCCCTGCAGGACCTCTGGATCATGGACCTCTCGATCACCACGGGGCTGGTCAGCACCTCCACCACCGCGATGCTGCTGAAGCTCGTGGCCCAGTCGAGGCTCGCGGTGACCGTCGGCCGTGACCTTGGTCCCGACCTCCGCTTCCTTCGCCTCTTCCGGTCCGGGCCGCGGGCGGTCACCATCGAGGTATGACGCAGGACGTGGAGCAGACGACCACCCCGCCCGCCCGTCCCGCCGTCGAGACGCGCGCGCTGAGCGTGCAGGAGTGCTGGTCGCACCTGCGTCAGCAGACCAGAGGCCGGCTGACCTACCTGTCCGGTCGCGGACCGCGGCACGTGGTCCTCTCCTACGTCGTCCGGGACGACGAGCTGGTCGTGGAGGTGCCGCCGTACAACGAGGCGGCGCAGTACGCGCGCGGGCGCCGGGTCACCTTCGACGTGATCACCCGGACCGGGGAGCGGAGCGCCCGACGGGTCGACGTCGCCGGTCTCGCCCGGGTGCTCGGTCCCGGTGCCGTCTGGGACACCGGGCCCGCCGGCCACCGACCCCCGGACCGTCCCGGCCGGCTGGTCGGCCTGGCGGTGGACGAGGTCTGCGGGAGGCTCGAGCAGGTCGGCGTCGCGGACCGTCCGCGGTGACGGGGTCCCTCTCGCTCGGTGCTCGTGGCGCAGCAGCGTCAGCGGATGGGCCTCGACCGGCCCGTCCGGCTCAGCGGACGACCAGGACCGGGCACGGCGCGTGAGCCGCGACGTACTGGCTCACCGACCCGAGGAGCAGGCCGACGAAGCCGCCGTGCCCGCGGCTCCCGACCACGACCAGGTCGGCGCCGTGAGCCGCCGCCACCAGCTCCCGCGCGGCGTGGCCCTCGACGACCTGCTGGTCGAGCCGCGGCGTCGGCTCGTCACCCAGCACCGAGGTCAGCGCGTCGGCCTGCTGCTGCTTGGCGACGGCGCTGAGGTCGGCCTCGCTGACCAGCCCGTACGCGACGTAGCCCGGGGCCCCCGCCACCACCTGCTCGGTCCAGCTGGTCACGACGGTGAGGGTCGCGTCGTGCTCGCGCGCCTGCTCGAGCGCCGCCCGCAGCGCGAGCCGGCTCCCCTCCGACCCGTCCACCCCGACCACGACCCGTTCCCACTTGTCCATGGGCCCACCGTCGCCCGACAGTGCGCCCCGGGCCAGAGCCGAACGTCCCGGGTCGCGCCGGGAGGACGAAGGTCACTGGCCGCGCCCCGGCCGACAGGCCACCGTGGGACCACGACGACCGCACGGTCGTCGAACCCGTGGAGGAGCAGCCATGACCGACACCCGAGGTCGCATCGTCGTCGGCGTGGACGGGTCGGACGCCTCGACCGGCGCCGTCCGCTGGGCGGTCGGCCAGGCCACGCTCACCGGCGCCGACCTGGAGGTGCTGACCAGCTGGCACTTCCCCAGCCAGTACGCCGAATGGGTCGCCGACGACATCGACTGGGACGCGCGGGCCCGCGCCCTCCTCGAGGACACCCTCGCCGCGGTGCACGTGGAGAAGACGATGACCGTCACGCGGACGGCTCGACCGGGTCACCCCGCCGCCGTCCTCACCGACGCCTCGGCCGGCGCCGACCTGCTCGTGGTGGGCTCGCGCGGCCACGACGGCTTCGCCGGGCTGCTCCTGGGCTCGGTCAGCGCCCACGTCGCCGCGCACGCGCACTGCCCGGTCGTGGTCGTGCGCCATCGCGTCGACTGATCCCTCCCGCGCCGACCGGGTCCGCACGGCGGCCCGACGCACGCTGGTGGTCGCCTCCGTCTTCAACGCGGTCTCGGCCGTGGGTGGCGGGATCGGCATGGTGGTCGCGCACGGCTTGTCGATGCCGCTGTCGCTGCTGACGGACAGCCCGTTCTCGACGTTCCTGCTGCCCGGTCTGATCCTCGCCCTCGTGGTCGGCGGCACCCAGACCGCCGCGGCGGTCCTGCTGCTGCGACGCCGTACGTCGGCCCTCGTGTGGTCGGCGGTGGCCGGCTTCGGGATGGTGATCTGGATCGTCGCCGAGGTCGGCTACCTCCACGTCCTCGGTTGGGCCCAGATGATCTACCTGGTGACGGGCCTCGGGCAGCTGGTGCTCGTCTTCTCGCTCCTCGGCATCGTCGCCTGGCTCCCGCGGAAGACCACCGGCTAGGACCGTCGGTCCCCGACCGCCAGCGGAGCCTCCCACTCCAGCCGCAGCCCACCCCCGTCGCGCGGCGTGAGCCCGAGGCTGCCGCCCGCCTCGAGCGCGCGCCGGTGGAGGTTCCCCAACCCACGTCCCCAGGGCTGGTCGCCGAGGCCGGCACCGTCGTCGCTCACCACGACCCGGACCCGGTCGCCGACCACCTGCACGTCCACCTCGACCAGCTCGGCGTCGGCGTGGCGGACGACGTTCGTCAGGGCCTCGCTGACGACGGCGGTCAGGTCGGCGAGCAGGACGTCGTCGACCAGGGTGTCGACCGGCCCGAGGAACAGGACGCGCGGGCTCGTCCGCAGCCCGGCCCCGGCCCGCCGCACCACGTCGAGGACGGCGGTCCGCGGGCCGGGGCGGTCCGGGTCGGAGTCGGTGAGGGCGAAGATCGACGTCCGGATCTGGCGGATGGTGTCGCCGAGGTCGGTCACCGTCCGCGCGAGGACGCCCCGCACCGGCTCGGCCTGCGGCGTCGCGAGCGCGCCCTGCAGGCTGAGGCCGCTCGCGTACAGACGCTGGATGACGTGGTCGTGCAGGTCGCGGGCGATGCGGTTGCGGTCCTCGAGGACGGTCAGCCGCTGCTGGTCGGCGCGCGCGTCCGCCAGCTCGAGCGCCAGCGCGGCCTGTGCCGCGAAGCCGCCGGCCAGGTCGAGCTCGGCCTCGGTGAAGCGGGGACGTTCCTCGATGCGGCCGACCACGATCACGCCGCGCGCCCCCCACTCGCCGATCAGCGGCAGGGCCATCACCGGGCCGACGGACATCGCCTCGGTCAGGTGGACGTGCAGGTTCTGCTCGGACACGGAGTCCAGCAGCACGCCCACGCCCTCCTCCATGGCCATCCAGTCGAGGGTGCCCGTGCGCGGGTAGCGCAGGGCCAGCAGACCCTCGGCGTCGCGCCCGGCGACGACGGCGATCTCCAGGCTCTCGGGGTCGTCGTCGGTGGGCAGCACGACGGCGGCGACGTCGGCCTCGGCGAGCCGCGCCACCGTGTCCGCGATGCGCTGGAGCACCAGCGTCGCGTCGCTGCTCGGGTTGAGCAGGCCGCGGGTGATCTCCGCGGCCGCCGCGAGCCAGTCCTGCCGGCGGCGCGTGTCGGAGTAGAGCCGGGCGTTCTCGATCGCGATCCCGGCGGTGGCCGCCAGCGCCAGCACGAGCTCCTCGTCCTCCGCGGAGAACGGCCGCCCGTCCGTCCGGTCGGTGAGGTAGAGGTTGCCGAACACCACGTCCCGCGACCGCACCGGCACCCCCAGGAACGTCGTCATCGGGGGGTGGCCGGCGGGGAACCCCACCGAGAGGCGGTCGCTCTCGATGCGCGTACGGCGGGCCGCCACCGGCGTCTCGATCAGGGCGCCCAGGATGCCCAGGCCCTGCGGCAGCTCGCCGATCTGCGCGACGGTCTCCGGGCTCATGCCCGTGTGGACGAACTCCTCGAGCCGCCCGTCCGGGCCGATCACGCCGAGCGCGGCGTACCGGGCCCCCGCCACGACCTGGGCGGCTGCGACCACACGCCGCAGCACGGCTGGGAGCGCCAGCTCCTCGACGATGGACCGGTTGGCGGCCAGCAGCGCGCGGAGCCCGTCCTGGGTGGGTCCGCGTCCCGCTCGCTCGTCGGGTTCTGCCATCGCCGACCACAGTAGGGCGCGCCCGCCGGGACCTTGGTCTCTGGCTCCGGCGCGTGCGTCCGGCGACGCTGGAGCCATGCAGGCCGTTCCGGGTGACGAGCTCGTCGCGGCGAGCGACGACACCAGCCGTACGCGCAACGCCGAGATCCTCGAGGTCCGCGGGGCCGACGGCCAGCCGCCCTACCGCGTGCGGTGGCGCGACACGGGACTGATGGCGCTCGTCACCCCGGTGGCGGGTTCCGTCGTGCTCGCGTCGGGCCACGACGGCGAGAACCAGCTCTGAGGAGAGACCGATGACGTGGACACGAGTGGTGGTCGGGATCGACAGGTCGCCCGGGAGCAGCCGGGCCCTGCGCTGGGCGGCCGACGAGGCCCTCGACCACAGCGCCGAGCTGTACGTCGTGATGGCCTACAGCGTCCCGGCGCCGCCGGTGTCGATCGGCTACGGCCAGCCGCCGTGGCGGGCGGAGGACGAGTGGCGCAAGGACGCCGAGGGAGCACTGCGCGAGGCCCTCCGGACGACGCTCGGCGACGCCCCGGAGGTCTTCATCCGCTCCGACGTCGTCGAGGGCTCGCCCGCCAAGGCCCTGATCGACGCCTCGCAGGAGGCCGACCTGCTGGTGGTCGGCACCCGGGGGCACGGAGGGTTCGCGGGCCTGCTGCTGGGCTCGGTCAGCCAGCACGTCACCGCGCACGCGGGCTGCACGGTCGCCGTCGTCCGCTGAGCATGACGCTCTCCGACGAACGGACCTCCGGTCACTTACACGTCCTCGACGAGGAACGGTGCCGCGCACTGCTGGCCTCCCACCACCAGGGCCGGATCGCCTGGAACGCCGGCGACGGGCCCCAGCTCCTGCCGGTCAGCTACGCCCTGCACCTGGGCGAGGTCGCGTTCCGCACGTCGCCGTACGGCGCGCTGGCCCAGCTCCGGCGCCCCACGATGGTGGCCTTCGAGATCGACGAGATCGACCCCGTCGCCGGTGCCGGGTGGAGCGTGCTGGTCCGCGGCCGGGCCGAGCCCGTCACCCGGGCGGACGATCTCGCCACCCTCTGGGGCCAGGAGGGGATGGTCCCGTGGGCGACCGGCACGCGCAACCTCGTCCTCCGCATCGCCGAGCACAGCATCAGCGGTCGCGCCGTGAGGGCCCCGTATGCCGACTAGCGCCCTGCTCGCGGAGCGTCCGGTCCCCCGGGCCGCCCGTCGCGTGCGGGAGGACTGGGTCCGACTCTCCGAGCCGACCCTCGACCCCCCGCCGTTCGACGCCGGGATGGTCGCCCACCTGCCGGAGCCGGCGCGGCGCTACCTGACCCACGCGATCGCCCCCGGGACGCCGCTGTGGCAGTCGGTGCAGGTCTCGATGGTGGGCCGGATCGGGCTGGGCTCGTGGCGTCGCTTCAGCGCCGACCAGGTCGTGGCGCCCGGTCGCGGCTACATCTGGGCGGCGGTGGCACGGGTCCTGGGCGTGCCCGTGGTCGGCTACGACCGGCTCAGCGGCGGCAGCGGCGAGATGCGCTGGCGGTTGCTGGACCTGGTGCCCGTCGCCGACGCGTCCGGCGCCGACGTCACGCGCAGCGCGGCCGGCCGGCTGGCGTCGGAGATCGTCCTCGTCCCCACCGCCTTCGCGAGCGTCACCTGGACGGCCGGAGGTGCTGACACCGCGGTCGCGACCTCGGGCCGCGGGGCGGAGCAGCAGCGGGTCGAGCTGCACCTCGGGGCCGACGGCCACCTGGTCGACCTGGTCATGCAGCGGTGGGGCAACCCCGACGGAAAGCCGTTCGCGCTCCATCCCTTCGGCGTCAGCGTGGACGCCGACCGCGCCGCCGACGGTGTCACCACACCGTCGGCGGTGCGGGCGGGATGGTGGCACGGCACGGACCGGCAGGACGCGGGCGAGTTCTTCCGGGCCGAGATCACGCGCGTGGAGCCCCGGTGAGCGTGCCGGTCCACCCGACGGTCTCCCGCCGCCGGGTGCTGCGCGGCTTCGGTGCCGCGGGCGCGACGGTCCTCGTGGTCGGCGCCGGCGCCGGGGGCTACCGCGTGGTCGACACGGCGGCGCTCCGCCCGGGGCACGGGCAGGCGTACGACCCCTGGCGCCACTGGGACTCCACGCCGGGCCCGCTGGGTGCGGTCGCCGCCGCGGTGCTGGCCGCGAACCCCCACAACACCCAGCCCTGGCTCTTCGAGGTCGGCGCGACCACGATCGACGTCGGGGTCGACCCCGGACGGCACCTCGGCAGCGTCGACCCCTACCGGCGCGAGCAGCACGTCGGCCTGGGGTGCGCGCTCGAGAACCTCGTCCTCGGCTGCCGGGCGCGTGGGCTCGAGCCCCGGCTGACGCTGCTGCCGGACGGGCCGGACGCCGCGCGGGTCGCCCGCGTCGACCTCGTCCCCGCTCCGGCGCAGCACGATCCCCGGCACGACGCCGTGGGCACCCGTCACACGAACCGCGGCCCGTACACGGACGAGCCCCTCGACGCCGCCGCCCTCGCCGGTCTCGTCGACCCGACCGGGCTGCCCGGGGTCGAGGTGGTGTGGGTCGTCGAGGAGGGGGCGAGGGCGAGCCTCGGCGGGCTCATGGTCGACGCGGCCCAGGCGGTCGTCGACGACGAGACCCAGTCCCGCGACGGGTTCGCGTGGTTCCGCGGCGACGACGACGCGGTCCAGGAGCACCGGGACGGGCTGACGCTCGACGCGCAGGGCCTCGGGCCGCTGGTCCTCGGCGTCGTCAAGCTGCTGCCCGCGTCCTCGCGGAGCGGGGGCGACGCGTTCTGGGTGAAGCAGACCCGCGACGTGCACACGGCGACCGCGACCGCGTACGGCGTCGTCGTCTCGGCCGAGCCCGACGACCGCGCCACGCAGCTCCGGGCCGGTCGGCTGCTCCAGCGGACCCACCTCACCGCGACCACGCGGGGGATCGGGCTGCAGCACATGAACCAGGTCACCGAGCGCATCGACGCCGAGCGCGTGGCCGGGCGGGCTCCCACCTTCGGTCCCCGCCTCGCCGCGCTGCTCCCGCCGGGCGCGCGGCCGCTGGTCGCGTTCCGGGTGGGGTGGCCCGAGCGCGCGGCCCGACCCAGCCCCCGCCGACCCGTCGGGGCCGTCGCCCGGACCTGACGCTCAGCCGCGGAGCTGGACGACCAGGTTCGTGAGCCAGGGGATGAAGGCCTTGCCCTGGTCGACGGCGGCCTGGGCCGTGGCCAGCAGCGGGTAGAGCGCGGTGAGGAGGGCGACGACCGTGATGACGGCGGTCAGCACCCAGGCGACGGTCGGCCGGGTGGTGACGAGCAGGCCGACGGCCAGGGCGACGACGACCAGCACGCCGAGGACCATGACGACCGCGATCCGCCCCACCGGGACGTCGAGCGCGCCGGCCGTCGAGGCGTCGGCGCTGCCGATGAGCCCCCACACGGGGAGCACCACCGCGGCGAGGACCAGCACGACCACGGCGGCGGCCACCACGAGGGCGACGCGGACGCTGCGCGGCTTGCCCGAGCTCACCCGCCCGTGCGAGACCTGGACCCTCACTTCGAGGACGGTTCCGCGTCGGCGTCACCGACGACCACGACGCGGTCGGCGATGACGACCTCGTCGGCCGTCACGACCTGAGGGCCGTCCGAGCTCGACCGGCCGGCGTCGCCGGACTCGACGACCACCACGGTGCGGGCGTCGTCGTCCTGCTGCGTGGGAGCGGACGCGTCGCTGTCGGCAGTCGCGTCGGTCTTGGCGGTGTCCGTCGTCGGTGCGTCGGACCACGAGGCCGGGTCGGCCTTCTCCAGGTCGACGGGCAGCGCGTCGAGCGGGTCCTCCTCGGCCTGCTCGGGCGACGGCTCCGGCTCCGGCTCCGGCTCCGGCGCCACGTCGTCCGCGGGGTGGTGCACGTCGGCGACGGTGACGTTGACCTCGACCACGTCGAGCCCGGTCTCCTGCGCGACGGCGGCGTCGACCGCGGAACGGACCCGGTTCGCGACGTCGACGGCCTGGGCGCCGTACTCCAGGACCAGGCTCACGTCGAGCGCCACGGCCTGCGGGCCGACCTCGACGCTCACGCCGCTGCCGTAGAAGGGGCGGCCGCCGGGGACCCGGCCGAGCGCACGGACCAGGGCGCGACCTCCGGGGCTGCCCAGCGCGTGGACACCCTCGACCTGGGTCGCGGCGCGCGTGGCGCTGTCCTGGACGCGCGCGGCGGGCGACGTGGGCGCACCGGAGGCGGGCGCGGGGTCGCCGACGAGGCGTACGGGACTGGTGGTCTGGGTCACGGCAGGTTCTCCTCAGGAGGGGTACGGAAGGGCCGCCCCCACCCGCGGCGTGGGGCGCGGCGGGCGGGGGCGGGGTCGTGCGGGCTAGCGCTTCTCTTCGAGCTTCAGCGCCACGCCGAGCGCCATGAAGGTCGGGGCCCAGTGACCGATGAAGATGCCCCAGCGGTCGGACTGGCCCTTGTCGTCACCGGTCTTGTTCCGGCTGATGAACCAGGTCGTCAGCGACAGCCCGATCGAGGCGAAGGCCCCGACGTAGGCGTACTCGCTGCGGAAGCCGAGGCGGTGCAGGCGGTTGACCACGCCGTGGCCCTCCTGCACCTCGTCGACGGCGCCCTGGACGCGGTCGGAGACGTGACCGGCCGCCTCCTTGGCCTTGTCGGTGGCGTCGTCGGCCACGCGCGACGCGGAACGTCGCGCCTGGTCGGCCGTGTCGCCGACCTTGTCGGCGACGTCCTTGGCCTTGTCGGACGCGTCGTCGGCCAGGTCCTTGACCTTGTCCGAGGCGTCGTCCGCGACGTCCTTCGCCTTGTCCGCGGCGTCGTCCGCCACGTCCTTGGTCTGGCGCGCGGCGTCGTCCGCCGTGTCGTCGATGCTCATGTGGTGCTCCTTCTGCTGAGGGTGTTCGAGCTCTGAGTCTGACGGACGACCGGTCAGAGCGTGATGCGGTCGCGGCGCTTGCGCGACGCGTCCACCTCGACCTGGACCCCGAGCCGTCGCACCTGCGTGTCGAGCGCGTCCCCGAGGTCACGCACGGGGCCGGCCTCGATGTCGTGGAGCAGCCGGCCGATGTCGCTGCGGTCCCCCGCCGTCACCTTGACGGTGAGGTCGGGCCGGGCCGCGTCGCCGCGGAGCACGGCGGAGACCGACTCCACACCGGGCAGGTCGGCGATCTGGGCCTCCACGGCGTCGGTGACCACGTCCGGGGCGCAGCGGGTCAGGCCGTGCTCCGCGTTGTCCTCGAGGCGCAGCGGACGGGCGGCGTTGGTCCGCGGGACCTGGGCGGCCAGCCACAGGAGACCGAGCAGGGCCAGGACGACGCCCAGGACGGCGACGACGAGCACGACCCACGTGAGGCCGAAGGCGGAGGTGGCCGCGGAACCGGCGACCCGGGAGTCCGGCGTGGGCCGGCTCAGGTCGAGCCCGGCGGCGCGCCCGAGCGGGGCGAGCTGGCCGAGACCGATGACGAAGCCGGCGGCGCCGGCCAGGACCAGGAGGATCCCGATGACGCTGAGCCAGGTGCGGTTGAGGCCCGAGGCGTGCTGACGCATCACAGCTCCTTGGTGCGGACGGTGGCGGTGACACGCGGCTGCGGGGAGACGCTGGCGGCCGAGACGGCCTCCGTCACCAGGGCGACGACCTTCGAGCGGACGCGGTCGCGCTGCTCGGAGGCGGTGACGACGTCGAGGTGGATCCGGCTCCCGGAGACCGAGGCGGACACCTTCTCGACCCCGTCGACGAGGTCCGCGCGGCCCGCGGCCAGGCGGGCGAGGGCGCGGTTCGAGATGACGAAGTCACGCTCGGCCACGACACCGGCTCCCCGGCTCGTGTCGAGGCGGGTCGAGGTGTAGGCACCGGGCTTGATCCCGGCGACCAGGAGCACCAGACCGAGCACGACCGCGACGCCGGAGGCGACGAGGACGGCGGCCGAGCCCCAGGTCAGGCCGGCGACCGCGGAGGCGGGTCCGCTGACCTGGCCGGCCCACCGGCCGGAGGAGAGCCGGGACACCGCGGCGACGACCGCGAGGACGCCGACGGCGAGGAGCACGACGGCGACGATGCTGGCGGGGACCGTACGGCTGTGGCGGCGGCGCAGGCCGGCCGACCGGGAGTCGCTGCGGCTCATCGGAGCTGGTCCTTCCGGGTGGCGGTGTCGGCGCCGGCGACGCTCAGGAACGTGACCTCGACGTCGAGGCGGTGGACCTCGACCCCGGTCAGCTCACGCACGCGACGGGTCACGTGCTCGCGCAGCTGGCTGGTGGTCTTGCGGATGGAGCCGGGGTAGGCGACGCCGACCTTGACGGACACGTCGGCGAAGCTGCCGCGCACGTCGACGTCGACGTCCGGGCGGGCGGAACGGTCGTCGTGGGCCCCGAGACCGAGGACACCGCCCGTACGGCCGTGGACGGTGCCGATCTCGGCAGCGGCCTGGCCGGCGATCTTCTCGACCACCGAGTCGGCGATCACCAGCCGGCCGCGGCGGGCCGGCTGCTCACGGTGCGTCGCGCTGCGACGCGGGGTGACGGCAGAGCTCGGGGCCGGGGCGAGCCCGGTGCTCATCGCTTCTCGGTGGTGCGGCCGAGCAGGCCGGCGAGGTCCAGACGGCCGTCGAGGACGAGGCCGATGACGAGGCCGAGGGCCCCGAAGACCAGGACGATCACGAACGAGCCGAACGTCCCGAAGGCGGCGGTCAGACCGAGGATCAGGCCCACGAACAGGGCGATGGTGGTGCGTGACATCAGGAGGTTCCTCTGGTGGGAGTGAGCGATGACCGGGTGACCCGGGCCGACCCGCGTGGGTCGGCCCGGGCTCCGGTCGGGGGTCAGCGGAGCGAGTCGCTCGAGGTGCCGGAGGTCGTGTCGTCGTCCTCGTCGGGCAGGTGGACGTCGGTGACGCTGACGTCGACCGAGACGACGTCGAGGCCGGTGCCGTACTCGACGGCGGCGATGACGTTCTCGCGGATCTGGTCGCTCACCGTGACGATCGAGACGCCGTAGTCGACGACGACGGTGATCTCGATGGCGGTCTCGCGCTCGCCCTTCTCGACGGACACGCCGCCCGAGACGCTGGGCTGGGTGCTGCCGGGGAGGCGCTGGGCCAGGTTGCCGATGGCGCGGCGCGCGGCGTTGCCCATCGCGTACACGCCGGACACCTCGCGCGCGGCGATGCCGGCGATCTTGGCGACCACGCCGTCGGCGATCGTGGTGTCGCCGTGCTCGGTGTGGAGGGCGTCGAGCTCCTTGGGCTCGTGACGCTCGGCGTTCTTGGCCGCCTGGGCCTCGGCCTGGCGACGCTCTTCGCCGGTGCTGGGAACGACGGACTGCGACATGCGAACTCCTTCAAGAGTTTGTGTGGACTTACATGAAGGAGGACGCCGCCGCCCGGCCAACCGTCACGCCGGATGTCGAAAAACTTTCAACCGTTCATGCACGAGGCATCGGTCGGGCGGGCTTCCGCCCGACCGACACCGCGTACGGGTGGGTCAGCGCTTGCCGCGCTTCTCCCGCGCGCGGACCTCGACGTGCACCGGGGTGCCGACGAAGCCGAACTCCTCCCGGAGCCGACGCTCGACGAAGCGGAGGTAGCCGGGCTCGAGCTGGCCCGAGGTGAAGAGCACGAACGTCGGCGGGCTGGTCTGGGCCTGCGTCCCGAAGAGGATCCGCGGCTGCTTGCCGCTGCGGACCGGGTGCGGGTGCGCCGCGACGATCCGACCGAGGAACGCGTTGAGCTTGCCGGTGGAGATCCGGGTCTCCCAGCTGGCCAGCGCCTCCTGCAGCGCCGGGCCGAGCCGGTCGACGTGCCGACCGGTCATGGCCGAGATGTTCACGTGCGAGGCCCAGGCGAAGGGTGCGACCTCCTGCTCGACCTCGCGGCTCAGGTACTTGCGGCGCTCCTCGTCGGTCAGGTCCCACTTGTTGTAGGCGATGACCAGCGCTCGGCCGGTCTCCTCGACCGACGTCATGATGCGGACGTCCTGCTCGGTCAGCGGCTGGCTGGCGTCGAGGACCGCGACGCACACCTCGGCGCGCTCGATGGCGCCCTGCGTGCGCAGGCTGGCGTAGTACTCGTGGCCCGACGCCTCCTTGACCCGGCGGCGGATGCCGGCCGTGTCGATGAAGGTGTACGTCTGGCCGTCGACCTCGACGAGCTCGTCCACCGGGTCCACGGTGGTGCCGGCGACGTTGTCCACGACGACGCGCTGCTGCTTGGCGAGCTTGTTCAGCAGGCTGGACTTGCCGACGTTGGGCTTGCCGACGATGGCGATGCGGCGGGGGCCGCGCTCGGCCTCGTAGTCGATCGGGGGTGCGGGCGGCAGCGTGTCGAGGATGGCGTCGAGCAGGTCGCCGCTCCCCCGGCCGTGCAGCGCGGACACCGGGTACGGCTCGCCGAGCCCCAGGTTCCACATGCTCGACGCCTCGGCCTCGGTGCGCTGGTCGTCGACCTTGTTGACGGCGAGGACGACCGGCTTCTTGCTCTTGCGCAACACCCGCACGACGGCCTGGTCGCTGTCGAGGGTGCCGACGGTGCCGTCGACCACGAGCAGGACGGCGTCGGCCATGGCGATGGCCATCTCGGCCTGCTCGGCGATCTGCTGCGCGAGGCCCTTGGCGTCGGGGGCCCAGCCGCCGGTGTCGACGAGGACGAACGAGCGGCCGTTCCAGTCGGCGTCGTACGAGACCCGGTCGCGCGTGACGCCGGGGACGTCCTGGACGACGGCCTCGCGCCGGCCGAGGATGCGGTTGACCAGCGTGGACTTGCCGACGTTCGGGCGGCCGACCACCGCGACGACGGGAAGGGTGCGGGTGGGGGTGGGGACGGCGGGAACCGCGGTCTCGGTCATGGGTGCTCCGGTGGGGCTGAGGTGTTTCGCCACCCCTTACCGGGGCGACGCACGATCCTCCAGGGTAGTCGGAGCGGGCGACGTCGCCCGATCTCGCGCTCTAGCGGGCGACGGCGGGGTCGTACGCGGCCGGCACGAGCGCGCAGATGGCGTCGACGACCTGCTCGAGCGTGAGCTCGGTCGAGTCCAGGACGGTGACGCCGGGGGCCGCGTCGTGGAACGCGGCCACGGTCGAGTCGTCGCGGTCGCGGCGGACCACCTGGTCGTGCACCGCCTCGGCGTCGACGTGCTCGCCGAGCTCGGCGTGGCGGCGGGCCACGCGGGCCGACGCGTCGGCCACGAGCAGGACGCGGACGGGTGCCTCGGGCGCCACCACGGTGGTGATGTCGCGGCCCTCGGCCACGATCCCGCCGGTGGCCTCGGCGATGACCTGCTTCTGCCGGGCGACGAGGTCGGCCCGGACGGCCAGGTTCGTGGCGACCGCGCTGACGGCGGCCGAGACGTCGGGGTCGCGGATCGCCGTGGTGACGTCGTGACCGTCGATCGTGACGCTGTGGTGCTCGGGGGCGAGCTCGAGCACGAGCTGCGCCCGGGCGACGAGGTCGGCGACCGCGTCGACGTCGGCGAGGTCGACACCCTCGTGCACGGCGAGCCAGGTGGCCGCCCGGTACATGGCGCCCGTGTCGAGGTAGGCGAGCCCGAGCCGGGCTGCCACCCCGCGCGAGGTGCTGGACTTGCCGGACCCGCTGGGCCCGTCGATCGCGACCACCAGAGGGGTGCTGCTGAGGACGGGGTGGCCGGGGGTCCCGGACGGGCTCGGGGAGTCGGACATCTCGTCACCTTATCCAGCGGAAGCGGACCGACCCGGCGTCGTCCGGGTCAGACGACCGTCCAGCCGCCGTCGCGCATGGCGACGGCGAGGCCCTCGGCCCGTTCGGGCCGGACCGACAGCGTGAGGTAACCGACCTGCCGACTCGCGTCGTGCTCGATCGCGACGTCCTCGACGTTGACGCCCGCAGCCTCCACGTCGCCGAACAACCGCGCCAGCGCGCCGGGCTCGTCGGGGATGGCGACGACGACCTGCTCGTACGGCACCGGTGCGGCCCCGTGCTTGCCCGGGATGCGGTGCGTCCCCTCGACGCCGCGCTCGAGCTCGAGGCCCAGCGCGGTGTCGGCCGGGGTCTCCACCGCGGTGATGAGGCGGTCGAGCGAGACCGCGACCTGACGCAGCTCGCGGAGCACGGCGGTGGAGTTGGCCCGCACGATCTGCTGCCACAAGCCCGGGTCGCCGCCGGCGATGCGGGTCACGTCGCGCAGGCCCTGCCCGGCGAGGACGAGGTCCTCGTCGGGGACGTTGGTCAGATGGCCCGCCATCAGCACGGACACGAGGTGCGGCAGGTGCGAGACGCGGGCGACGGCGGCGTCGTGGTCGTCGACGTCGAGGGTGACGAGCCGGGCGCGGCAGGCGCGGACGAGCTCGACCACACGGGCCGTGGCGGCGTCGGAGCTCTTGCGGTGCGGCGTGACCACCCAGGTCCGGTCGACGAAGAGCTCGCCGTCGGCGGTCACCGGCCCGGAATGGTGCGAGCCGGCCATGGGGTGCGACCCGACGTAGCGGGTCAGGTCGACGGGACGGTCCCAGAGGGCGTCGAGCACCCCGGCCTTGACCGACCCGACGTCGGTCACCGTCGCGCCCGGGTAGGTCTGGAGGCTCTCCCCCACCACGTCGGCGATCGCGCGCGGCGGCACGGCCACGACGACGAGGCCCACCTCGGCCGGGTCGGCCGGTTCGGCCGTGCCCGCGCCGAGCCCGGCGGCCACCGCGGCGTGGCTGGGCACCGCGTCGACCAGGTGCACCCGCCACCCCACGCCGCTCAGGGCGTGCCCGATGGAGGCACCCACCAGGCCGGCCCCGACGATCACGGTGACCGGCGGGCCGGCCGGCGTGCTCATGCCCCGGAGGTCGGCGGCTCGGGCAGCGCCACCTCGGGGGCGGCGGGCGAGGTGGTCGAGGCGGTGGCCTGACCCGTGGCCGCGCCCGCGTCGGCCGCGGCGGGTGCGGGCCGGCCACCCAGCACGGCTGCGAGCCGGGGACCGGCCACGCGGCGGAACTTGCGCGGCAGGGCCCGGGTGCGGTCGAGCACGGCGACCTCGAGGGCCTCGACGCCCAGCGGACGGACCGGCGCGCCGGGCCCGCCGTCGGAGCCGAGCGCCCGGACGGCGAGCTGGACGGCCGCCGCGAGGTCGAGCGCGTCGGCGTACCCGGAGCGGACGACCTCGGCGATCGCCTCGGCCGAGCCGCCCATGACGGCGTAGTGCTCCTCGTCGCCGATCGACCCGTCGTAGGTCAGCCGGTAGATCTGGTCGTCGGGCGCCGTCGCCCCGAGCTCGGCCACGATGATCTCCACCTCGTACGGCTTCTCCCCGCCGGAGGAGAAGATGCCGCCGAGCAGCTGCGCGTACGCGTTGGCCAGACCGCGGGCGGTGACGTCGGTGCGGTCGTAGCTGTAGCCGCGCAGGTCGGCGTAGCGGATGCCCGCCTGCCGCAGCGTGTCGAACTCGTTGTAGCGCCCGACCGCGGCAAAGCCGATCCGGTCGTAGATCTCGCCGACCTTGTGCAGCGCCTGCGAGCGGTTCTCGGCGACGAAGACGATGCCGTCGGCGTAGTGCAGGACCACGACCGCGCGGCCGCGGCCGATGCCCTTGCGCGCGAAGTCGGCCCGGTCCTTCATCTGCTGCTCGGGGGCGACGTAGAACGGGCTAGACACGCGGTGCCTCCCAGCTGGACGGGTCGAGGTCAGACAACGTGGGCCCCCGGTCCGTCGGGTCGGATCCGGCGCGCGGCGACCAGCCGGTCGACCATCGCGCCGATCTGGTCGTCGCCGACGCGCTGCACGCCGTCGGGCCCAGCGATCATGACGACGGGGAAGATGCGGCGGGCCAGGTCGGGACCGCCGGTCGCCGAGTCGTCGTCCGCCGCGTCGTACAGCGCCTGGAGCACGGCCATCGTCGTGTCCGCGACGGCCAGGTCGGGCGAGTAGAGCTTCTTCAGCGACCCGCGGGCGAAGACCGAGCCGGAGCCGACCGAGAAGAAGGAGTGCTCCTCGTAGCGGCCGCCGGTCGCGTCGTAGGAGAAGATGCGGCCCATCGCCGCGGCCTCGTCCCACCCGGCGAAGAGCGGCACGACGGCGAGGCCCTGCATGGCGAGCGGGAGGTTGCCGCGGATCATCGTCGCGAGGCGGTTGGCCTTGCCGACGAGGGACAGCGGGGCGCCCTCGATCTTCTCGTAGTGCTCGAGCTCGACCTGGAACAGCCCGACCATCTCGACGGCCAGGCCGGCCGCGCCGGCGATGCCGACCAGCGAGTACTCGTCGGCCGGGAAGACCTTCTCGATGTCGCGCTGGGCGATCATGTTGCCCATCGTGGCGCGCCGGTCACCGGCCATGACCACACCGCCCGGGAAGGTCGCCGCGACGATGGTGGTGCCGTGCGGCGCCAGGTCACCGAGCGGGACGGCCGTGACGCCCGGCCCGCCCGAGCGGGACGTCGGCAGGACCTCCGGCGCGACGGCCGTCGCCAGCTCGACGAAGGACGAGGTGCCGGCCCGCAGGTAGGCGGCCGGCAGGCCTCCGCGGCCGTGGACGGTGGAGCTGTCGCTCACTGGCCGCCCTTCTGCACGAACGAGCGGACGAACTCCTCGGCGTTGACCTCGAGGACGTCGTCGATCGCGTCGAGGAGCGAGTCGACGTCGGAGTCGAGCTCGGCCTTGTGCGCGGTGTCGACGGCGGGCAGCTCCTCGACCGTCTCCTCGTCGTCGGACTTCCGCGTACGGCGGTGAGTCTGCTCGGACTCGGGCATGAGCACTCCTCTGATGGGCTGCGGCCAGCCTAGTCAGCGGGGCAGACAGTTCCTGGCTGTCCCGCGCGGGGCCCGTCGGCCGGTCCTGAGCCGTGGTCGGCTCTGCACGAGAAACTGCTGCTGACCACGGCAGATCTGGTGTGGTCGGCTGAAGTTTTTCACGTGAACGTGAAAAACGAGGGACTCGTGCGACCCGTGGTACGAGCGCCGTACGGGGTCAGCGACCCAGGGCCGCGAACAGGTCGCTCACGTCGGTGCAGGCGTCGAGCATGTCGCCCACCTGCTCGGCGGTGCCGCGCAGCGGGTCGAGCAGGGGGACGCGCTGCAGGGCCGGCCGGTCGGGGACGTCGAAGATCACCGAGTCCCACGACGCCGCGACGACGGAGGGGCCGAACATCTCCATCACCCGTCCGCGGAAGTACGCGCGGGTGTCCCGCGGCGGGTGGGTCCGGGCGTGCTCGATCTCGTCGTCGGTGACCAGACGCCGGATCCGGCCCTTGGCCGCGAGAGCGGCGTAGAGGCTGCGGGCCGGGTCGACGTCGGCGTACTGCAGGTCGATCGCCGCGAGCTTGGGCGCGCCCCAGCCCAGGCCGTCGCGCGCCCGGTAGGACTCCATCAGCGCCAGCTTGGCCACCCAGTCGAGCCGGTCGGCGAGCAGCGTCACGTCGGTCGCGAGCTGGTCCAGGGTCTCCTGCCAGGCCGCGAAGAGCGCCTCGGCCTCGGTGCGCGCCACGGCGGGCAGCTCGTCCGCCGCCGCGGAGGCCAGCAGCGCCCGGCAGCGGTCCAGGTAGACGCGCTGGATCTCGACCGCCGTCATCCGGCGCCCGTCGGCCAGCTCGAGCGGGGCCCGGCAGGTCAGGTCGTGGCTGACCGCCCGCATCGCGCTCACCGGGGCGGCGAGGCGCAGGTCCGTGCCGAGCGTCCCGGACTCGACCACGCGCAGCACCCACGCGGCGGTGCCGACCTTGAGCCAGGTCGACGTCTCCGACAGGTTCGCGTCGCCGGTGATCACGTGCAGCCGACGGTGCTTGGCCGCGTCGGCGTGCGGCTCGTCGCGCGTGTTGATGATCGGCCGGTTGAGCGTGGTCTCCAGCCCGACCTCGGCCTCGAAGAAGTCGGCGCGCTGACTGATCTGGAAACCCGACGTCTGGCTCGCCTGCCCGATGCCGACCCGGCCCGCACCGGTGAACACCTGGCGCGTGACCAGGAACGCGGTGAACTGCGTGACGACCCGGTCGAAGGGCGTGCTCCGCTGGAGCAGGAAGTTCTCGTGGGTCCCGTACGACGCGCCCTTGCCGTCGGTGTTGTTCTTGTAGAGGCGGATCTGGCGGCCCGCGTAGAGCGAGGCGCGCTGGGCGGCGATCGCCATCACCTTGTCGCCGGCCTTGTCGTAGCGGACGACGTCGAGCGCCGTCGTCACCTCGGGGCTGGAGTACTCGGGGTGCGCGTGGTCGACGTAGAGCCGCGCCCCGTTGGTGAGGATGACGTTGGCCATGCCGAGGTCGCTGTCGGTCAGCTGGTCGGGGTGCGCGCTGGAACGCGCCACCTCGTAGCCGCGGATGTCGCGCAGCGGGGTCTCGGTCTCGTAGTCCCAGCCCGCCGGGCGGCCGTCGGTCGCCGCGCCGCCACCACCGGCGCCGTACGCCTTGACGACGTGGTTGGACAGCTGCATCGGGTGCAGCTCCTCCTCGCCGGCCCGCGTGGGCGACGAGCTGATCCCGTACTCGGTCTCGATACCCATGACGACCTGTCGACGTACGGGCTCGGGCATGGCGCCAGCGTAATCTCGACGCATGAAGGCCCAGCTCACGAAGACCCGGTCATGAGGACCCGGTCATGAAGAACAGCCGCGTCGCGCCCGCCGCCTGGGTCGCCCTCGTCGACCTCGTCCTCGTGGTCGTCTTCGCCGCCGTCGGACGCGTGAGCCACGGCGAGGACCTCGGCGCCGGTCTGGCCCGGACCGCCGGCCCGTTCATGGTCGGCTGGCTCGTCGGCTGGGTGCTCGTCGCCCTCGTCCCCGCGACCCGGCTCCGGCCGCGCAGCCTGCTGGCCGGGGTCCTGGTGTGGGTGCCGACGGTCGTCGTCGGGATGCTCGTGCGGAGCGCGCTCGGTGACGGCGTGCAGACCTCGTTCGTCGTGACCACCACGATCGTGCTGGCCGTGTTCCTGCTGGGCTGGCGCGGGGTGGCGGCGCTGCTGACCCGGTCGAGGCGTGAGAACCGGACGCACGTCGGGGTGTGATTCCCCGGCCCGCTTCGCTACATTGACCGGACAAACCCGTCCGGCTGAGCGGTCCCGACCCCGAAGCCCCGAACCGGAGGTCAGCCCGTGACCGTCGCCGTCGCCCACCAGGTCTCGTCGACCAGCCGCATCGCGCTCGCGGAGGCGGCGCGCGAGGCCTCGATGCGCCAGACCGACCTCGCGGTCCTGCACGTCGTCGAGTCGCTCGACCTCGACATCGCCGCCGCCAACCGTTCCGGGATCTCCGACGAGGTGGAACGCGCCCTGGCCGAGGCCGGGCTCGACGTCACCTGGGAGCTGCACCTGGCGACCGGCGAGGAGAACGTCGCCAGCGCCATCCTCAGCCTCGTCGACGACGTCGACGCCGACATCCTGGTCATCGGCGCCCGGCGCCGGTCGCCCGTGGGCAAGTTCTTCCTCGGCAGCGTCACCCAGACCCTCATCCTGCAGGCCGACATCCCCGTGTTCGTGGTCAAGGACAAGGCCTGACGCTCGCACTTCCGGTGTGACGCACGTCGCACCGGGGGACCGGTAACGATCGCCGGAGCAGGGGCGATGTAGCCGTCGAGAGCCAAGGTCCACCTGAACCCCCGAGCAGGCGAGCCTTGGCTCTCGTCATGCCCGGACGTCCCCGGCGCGCCTCTCAGCCGTCGTCCCAGCCCTGCGCGGCCCGGTGGAGCCGCAGGACGACCTGCAGCTCCAGGGCGCGGTCGCGCCAGCCGGGTCCGAGCAGCCGGTCGAGGGTCGCGAGGCGCTGGTAGACGGTGTTCACGTGCACCCGCAGCGCGCCCGCGGTGGCCGTCGGGCGCCGGCCCTGCTCGAGGAACGTCTCCAGCGTCACCAGCAGCGGAACCCCGCGCACCTCCTCCTCCCGCAGCACGGCGCCGAGCTCGCGGCGCACCTGGTCGGCCAGCTCGCGCCGGCCCGTCCGGCTGAGCAGCACGGCGAAGACGCCCAGCTCGTCCGCGGCGCCGAGCGCACCCTGCCGTCCGAGCGCCACGAGGGCCCGCGCCGTCCGGCTCGCCGAGGCGTACGCCGCGCGCAGGTCCCCCGGCTCGTGGACCGGCCCCGCCAGCCCCGCGGTCGGCGCGTCGGGCCCGACCCAGCGGGACCGCAGCTCGACGTCGGCCGGCACGACGAGCACGACCTGGTCCCGGTGTACCGCGCTCGCGGTCCGCTGGTCGAGGCCGAGCCCGGCCACGAACCGCCGCGAATGGGCCGGGTCGCCCTCGGCGACGACGACCAGGTGCTCGCGGCGGGGGTCGAGGCCGGCCCCGCGCCACCGGCGGCGGTCGGCGGCCGGGTCGGGCTCGACCCGGCTGAGCAGGTCGATGGTCGCGATGTCGCGCCCCAGCTGCGCGGCCCGCGCCGTCGCCCGGGCCCCGACGAGGGTGAGGGCGATGAGCGGCGCGGCGCGTTCGGCGAGCAGACGCGCGGCGTCCGGCACCGTGCCGGACCCCGCTCCGGTGGGGTCCAGGACGAGCGCGCCGAGGACCTCCCCGCCGGCGACGACGGGCTGCACGAGGCGCCCGGCACCCGCGAGCCCGGCCTCGGTCTCGACGTCGTCCGGGCTGTCCGTCCACCGCAGCGGGACCTCGCTCATCGCCTGCACCCGCTCGACGAGCGTCGCGGGGTCGCCCCCGGCGAGCACCACCCGGGTGAGCTCGCCGTCCAGGCGCAGCGTCGACTCGAGAGCGTCGCGTGCGTCGCGCAGCTCGCCCGCGGACCGGGCGTTGTCGAGCGCGACGGCCGCGTGCGCCGCGAGACCCTCGAGCAGGCTGACCTCCTCGCGGGCGAACCGCCGCTCCTCCCGCTTGGCCGCCAGCAGCACGCCGAGGACGCGACCGCGGACGGCCAGCGGCACGCCCAGCAGCCCACGGATCGCCTCGGCCTCGGCGGCACGGTCGGCGCTGGACTCGTGGACGAGCGTGGTGTCGGAGCGGTAGTCCGGCGTCCAGCGTGGCTCGCGCGAGGTGACGACCGTCCCCACCAGACCGGCCCACGCGCGCAGCCGGGTGCCGACCAGGTGGGGCGAGCGGGCCCCGCTGGCCACCTCGATCTCCAGGTCGCCGTCGTCCAGCAGCGCCAGGTAGGTGAGGTCGACGCCGAGGAGCCGCCGAGCCTGGTCGACCACCTCGACGAGCAGGTCGGCCGGGTCGGGAACCGCGGCCAGCCGGCTGGCGATGTCGTTGAGGGCGGCCAGCTCCACGACCCGCTGCTGCCGCTGGCGGAGCAGGTCGCTGACCTCGACCGCGGCCCGCGCCTCCGCGTCCACCCGTTCCCGGGCGGCGCCGGCGGCAAGCAGGTCGCGCCGGTGCGCCTCGAGCTCGGCCAGACCGGCCTGCGCCGCGAGCAGCTTCACCCATCTGGTGGTCATGGGCGATCCCTCCATCGGTCGGGCTCAGCGTAGGACGGTTCCGCCATTGCCCTCCGGACGGTCGTCGGTCGACGATGGGACGTCCCCGCCGGCAGCGACGCCATCAGCCCAGGAGCACCTCAGTGAGCGACGTCCACACCCCCACGTACGACACGGGCGCCGTCCCGCCGCCCCCCGCGTCGACCGGTCCCGCCGCGGTCGTCGAGGTCGTCCCGGCCGCCGGCGGCCCGCTTAAGCTCCGCCGGCTCTCGATCGGGCTCGCCCTGGTCTACGTGGCGATCCTCGCCATCAACTCGGGCGGGCTGGGCATCCTCATCCCCAACCTCGTCTCCGAGATCGACCCGGACCGCAAGGTCGCCAACCTGGCGATCGTGACGACGGTGGCGTTCCTCGCGAACGTCTTCGCCCAGCCCGTCGCCGGTGCGCTCTCCGACGCGACCCGCTCACGCTTCGGCCGCCGTACGCCGTGGATGGTCGCCGGGGCGCTCCTTGCCAGCGGGTTCATGGTCGGGCTGCCGCTGGCCGGCTCGGTCGTCACCATCGCGATCGTCTGGCTCGTCGTCCAGCTCGGCGTCAACGCCCTGCAGGCCGCGGCGACCGCGCTCGTGCCGGACCGCTACCCGGCGCAGCAGCGCGGTGGCGTCTCCGGGCTCATCGGCGTCGGCATCACCGTGGGCAACGCCGTCGGCACCGTGGTCGCCGGGTCGCTCGCGGGCCGCGGGATGCTGCCGTACGTCCTCCTCGGCAGCCTCGTCCTCGTCGTGGTCGCGGGCTTCGTCGTGCTCAACCGCGACCGTTCGAGCCGCGACGACGTGGTCGCCGCCCGGGTCGGGATCGGTGCGTTCCTGCGCGGCTTCTGGGTCGACCCGCGCCAGCACCCGGACTTCGGCTGGGCCTTCGCGGCGCGGTTCCTCATGGTCATCGGCTTCTACGGCGCCCAGACCTACAGCCTCTACATCCTCCGGGACTACATCGGGCTCAGCGACGAGGCGTCCAACGCGTTCGCGGCCAAGATCGGCGTCGTGCTGCTGGGCGGCGTGCTGCTCTCGGCCCTCACCAGCGGCGTGCTGTCGGACCGGATCGGTCGGCGCAAGCCCTTCATCGTCTGGGCCTCGGTCGTCATGGCCCTCGGCCTGGCCGTGCCGCTCGCGTTCCCGACCACCACCGGGATCCTCGTCTACAGCTTCCTGCTCGGGCTCGGCTTCGGCGCCTACATCTCGATCGACCTCGCGCTGATGACCGAGGTGCTGCCCTCGTCGATGACCTCGTCGGCCAGCTCGGCGGGCCGCGACCTCGCGATCCTCGGCCTCGCCACGACGCTGCCGCAGGCCCTCAGCCCGTCCATCGCGGCCGGGCTGGTCTCGCTCACGGGCGGCTACCCGGTGGTGTTCGTGGCCGGGATCGTCTTCGTCCTGCTCGGCGCCCTCGCGGTGATCCCCATCAAGGCGGTCCGTTGACCCTCGGCGGCGACCGGTCGTCGGCGGTGCACGATGGGTCGGTGATCACCCTGCCGGGCGAAGACCGGGACCTCCGTGCCGCCGACGAGCACCCCGACCGCGCCGACCGCGTCCGCCGGGCTCTTGCCGCCGTCCTGCCCGAGGGTGCGCTGGTGACCACGCCGGCGTCGGTCGAGCGCTACAGCCACGACGAGGCGGAGTGGGCCCCGTACGCCCCCGCGCTCGCCGTCGTGCGGCCCCGCACCGCCGAGCAGGTGCAGGCCGTGGTGCGGGTCTGCCTCGAGCACGGCGTCCCGCTCGTCCCGCGTGGTGCCGGCACCGGTCTCTCGGGCGGCGCGAACGCGACGGCCGCGTCGGTGGTCGTGAGCCTCGAGGCCATGGACGCCGTGCTCGAGATCAACACGGTCGAGCGGTACGCGGTCGTCCAGCCCGGCGTGATCAACGACGACCTCCGCGCCGCCGTCGCCGAGCAGGGCCTCTGGTATCCCCCGGACCCAGCCAGCTCGCCGTGGTCCACCCTCGGCGGGAACGTCGCCACGAACGCCGGCGGCGTGTGCTGCGTCAAGTACGGCGTGACCGGGGACTACGTGCTCGGGCTGCAGGTCGTGACCGGGACCGGCGAGCTGGTCCGCGTAGGACGGAAGACGGCCAAGGGCGTGGCCGGCTACGACCTCACCGCGCTGCTGGTCGGCTCGGAGGGCACGCTCGGCGTCGTCACCGAGATCACCGTGCGGCTGCGACCCGCCCGGCCACCGGAGCAGACCGTCGTCGGCCACTTCGCCTCGCTCGTGAGCGCCGGCGAGGCGGTGGCCGCCGTCACCCGCAGCGGCGTCGTCCCGTCCGCGCTCGAGCTGCTCGACCGGCACTGCCTGCGCGCGGTGGACGACTGGAAGCACCTGGGCCTCGAGGCCGACGCCGCGGCGATCCTGCTCGCCCGGGTCGACTCCCCCGGCGTGGCCGGTGACGCGGAGGCCGAGACCATCCGTGCCGCCTTCGACGAGGGCGGCGCCGTCTGGTCGGCCCGCTCGGAGGACCCGCAGGAGGCCGAGGCGCTCTTCGCCGCCCGCCGACTCGCCTACCCGGCGCTCGAACGTCTCGGACCCGTGCTGACCGAGGACGTCTGCGTCCCCCTCGGCGCCGTGCCGGCGATGCTGGCCAGCATCGAGGACGTGGCCGCCCGGTACGACGTCCACATCGCCAACCTCGCCCACGCCGGCGACGGCAACCTGCACCCGCTGCTCATCACCCCGCCCGGCGACGAGGCCGCACGCGCCCGGGCGCAGGCCGCGTTCGAGGAGATCCACGCGACCGCCCTCGCCCTCGGCGGCACGGTCACCGGCGAGCACGGGGTCGGGCTGCTCAAGCGGGGCGGGCTCGTGGCCGAGGTGGCCCCGGCCGTGATCGCGATGCACCACGCGATCCGTGTCGCGCTCGACCCGGCCGGCATCCTCAACCCGGGCAAGGTCGTCGCCGAGCCCGAGCAGGAGGTCTGACGTGGCCCGCTTCCAGACGTCGGACGGAGTCGGCCTGCACTACACGGACGCGGGCAGCGGTCGCCCGGTCGTCCTGGTGCACGGCTACACCGCACCCGCCACCGCGTGGGCGCTCACCGAGGACGCCCTGCTCGAGGCCCGCCACCGCGTCGTCGCGTTCGACCGGCGGTCGCACGGCGAGTCCGACACCCCGGCCTTCGGGCAGCGGATGGCCCGGCACGGCCGCGACCTGGCCGAGCTGCTGGAGCACCTCGACCTCACCGGCGCCGTGCTCGTCGGCGCCTCGATGGGCGGGAACGTGATCTGGGCGTACGCCGACCAGCAGGGCACGGCGTCCCTGGGCGGGATCGTCGTCGTCGACCAGACGCCAAAGATGATCAACGACGCCGGCTGGCCGTACGGCTTCTACGGGCTCGTGCCCGAGAACGCTGGCACCCTCTTCGCGGACGGCGTCCCGCAGACCGGGCGCGGGCGGGCCCTCGACGCGTCGGCGACGGAGATGGGCCGGCTCGTGGGCCGGCTGGGCGGCCCGCCCGCGTTCCGCGACGGCACCGCGCCCCAGACGCTGGCGCTGCTGCAGGACCACGCGATGCAGGACTACCGCGACGTCGTGGCCCGGGCGACGTGCCCGGTCCTCATGGTCGCCGGCCGCCAGAGCCAGGTGCGGCCGTGCGAGCACGCGGCCGCGGCCGTCGTCGACCAGCCGCTGGGGCGCGCGGTCGTGATCGAGGACGCGGGCCACACCGTGAGCTTCGACCAGCCGGACGCGTTCAACGCCGCCCTGCTCGAGTTCGTCGACGGGTTGGCCCGGGAATAGGCGTCGCACGGGCCCGGTTCGGGCTCAGGTGACGACGCGCGAGCTGTTCAGCTTCCCGAACCCGGTCGACGAGCACGCCGCCCGTACGGTCGCGGCGGGCGTGGCCGTGCTGGCGGGGCTCGCGCTGGCCACCGGCTGGACCTGGTTGGTCGTGCTGCTGGCCGTCGGCTTCGCGGCGCGGACGGCGGCCGGGCCGCGGTTCAGCCTGCTGGGTCGTCTCGCCACCCAGGTCGTCGCCCCGCGGCTGGGGATGCCGAAGTTCGTGCCGGGCCCGCCCAAGCGCTTCGCCCAGAGCATCGGCCTCGTGCTCACGACGGTGGCGGCCGTGGCGGCGTACCGGTTCGGCGCGCTCCTGCTGCCCACGCTCCTGGTCGCCGTGCTGCTGCTCTTCGCCCTGCTCGAGTCGGTGCTCGGCTTCTGCGCCGGCTGCTGGCTCTTCGGCCACCTGATGCGCCTCGGCGTGATCCCCGCCGACACGTGCGAGGCCTGCGCGAACGTCCAGCAACGGTACGCAAGCAGCCAGGCCTGAGGCGGCTGCGGCCTGCGCCGCCACCAGCCGACGAAGGTGACCACGAGAAACTGGCGCTCACCACGGCAGATCCGCCGCGGTCAGCGCCAGTTTTTCACGTGAACGTGAAAGTCCTGTGACTCGTGGGGCCAGACCTACGACCCCGGGTTGGGCTAGAGGTACTGCCCGGTGTTGGAGACGGTGTCGATGGAACGGCCGGGCTGGGTGCCCTTCTTCGAGCTGATCAGGGTGCGGATGAAGACGATGCGCTCGCCCTTCTTGCCGCTGATCTTGGCCCAGTCGTCGGGGTTCGTCGTGTTGGGCAGGTCCTCGTTCTCGGCGAACTCGTCGACGCAGGCCTGCAGCAGGTGGCCGATCCGGATGCCCTTCACGCCCGTGTCGAGCAGGTCCTTGATCGCCATCTTCTTCGCCCGGTCGACGATGTTCTGCACCATCGCGCCGGAGTTGAAGTCCCGGAAGTAGAGGATCTCCTTGTCGCCGCCCGCGTACGTGACCTCGAGGAACTGGTTTTCCTCGGTGTCCTCGTACATCCGCTCGACGGTGCGCTCGATCATGCCCTTGACCGTGGCCGCACGGTCGCCAGCGAACTCGGCGAGGTCCTCGCTGTGCAGCGGGAGCCCCTGGGTCAGGTACTTGCTGAAGATGTCGCGCGCCGCCTCGGCGTCGGGCCGCTCGATCTTGATCTTGACGTCCAGGCGGCCGGGCCGCAGGATCGCCGGGTCGATCATGTCCTCGCGGTTCGAGGCGCCGATGATGATCACGTTCTCGAGGCCCTCGACGCCGTCGATCTCGCTGAGCAGCTGCGGGACGATCGTGTTCTCAACGTCGGAGGACACGCCCGACCCGCGGGTGCGGAACAGGGAGTCCATCTCGTCGAAGAAGACGATCACCGGCATGCCGTCGGAGGCCTTCTCGCGCGCCCGCTGGAACACGAGCCGGATGTGGCGCTCGGTCTCGCCGACGTACTTGTTCAGCAGCTCGGGGCCCTTGATGTTGAGGAAGAAGCTGCGCCCCTCGACGCCGGTCTTCTCCGTCACGCGCTTGGCCAGCGAGTTCGCGACCGCCTTGGCGATCAACGTCTTGCCGCAGCCGGGCGGACCGTAGAGCAGGATCCCCTTCGGCGCCTTGAGCTCGTGCTCCAGGAACAGGTCCTTGTGCAGGAACGGCAGCTCCACGGCGTCACGGATCGCCTCGATCTGGGAGCCGAGACCGCCGATCACCGAGTAGTCGATGTCGGGAACCTCTTCGAGGACCAGCTCCTCGACCTCGAGCTTGGGGACGCGCTCGTACGCGAAGTGCACGCGACGGTCGATCAGCAGCGAGTCGCCGGCGCGCAGCGGACCCTCCTGCAGCGCGGTGGTGAGGCGGACGACGCTCTCCTCGTCCCCGTGCCCGACGATGAGCGCGCGGGTGCCGTCCTCGAGCCGCTCCTTGAGCGTGGCGACCTCGCCGACCTCGTCGAACTCCAGGGCCTTCACGACGTTCATGGCCTCGTTGACCATGACCTCGCGGCCCGGGGTCAGTCCCTCGAGGTCGACGTCCGGGCTGACGCTCACGCGCATCTTGCGCCCGGACGTGAAGATGTCGGCGGTGCGCTCCTCGGCCGCGGCGATGAAGACGCCGAAGCTCGCCGGGGGCTGCGCCAGCCGGTCGACCTCGCCCTTGAGCGTGACGATCTGGTCCCGCGCCTCGCGCAACGTCGCCGCCAGGCGCTCGTTGTTCGCGGTCGTGGTGCGCGCCTCCGCCCGGGCGTCGGTCAGCCGACGCTCCAGGACCGCGAGGTCGTGCGGGTGGGCCGACACGCGCTCGCGCAACCGGGAGAGCTCCTCGCGGAGCGCCCCGATCTGGACGAGCAGGTACTCGCGCTCCTCGTTCGGAGCGCTGTCTGAGCTGGAGTTGAAGCTGGGACCGGTCATCGCGCACCTCCTTGCAGAGAACCTACCCGCGCGTCTCGCCCGCCTCTGGGGTCGCGGCACGCGGGCCGGTGTAATCCTCGCCATAGGCCCCGGGGGCCGGGCGGCGCTTGCGGGCCGGGGCCGTGAAGCCCGGCGCCATCCGCCGGGCGCTGACCAGGAAGCCCGTGTGGCCGACCATGTCGTGGCGGGGGCGTACGGCGAGGCCCTCGGCGTGCCAGGCGCGCAGCAGCGTCTCGCTCGCCTCCGGCTCGGTGAAGCCGCCGTGCACCCGCAGCGTCTCGACCGTCCGGGCGAGCTGGGTCGTCGTGGCCACGTAGGCGAGCAGCACGCCGCCGGGCACCAGACGTTCCGCGAGGGCCTCGACGCACTCCCAGGGGGCGAGCATGTCCAGCACCACGCGGTCGATCGGCTCGTCGTCGAGGCTCTCGACGAGGTCTCCCACGGTCAGGTCCCAGGTGGCCGGGGCGGTGCCGAAGAAGTTCTCGACGTTCTTCCGCGCCTGCGCGGCGAACTCGTCGCGCCGCTCGTACGAGCGCACCCGCCCGGTCGGCCCGACGGCGCGCAGCAGGCTGCAGGTCAGGGCGCCGGAACCGGCCCCCGCCTCCACGACCCGGGCTCCGGGGAAGACGTCGCAGGCCATCAGGATCTGCGCCGCGTCCTTGGGGTAGATCACGGCGGCCTGGCGCGGCATCGTGACGGTGTACTCGTTCAGCAGCGGCCGCAGCGCGAGGTAGGCCGTCCCGCCGACCGAGGACACGACGACGCCCTCCGGGCCGCCGATCAGCTCGTCGTGGCTGACCCCGCCCTTGGTCGTGTGGAACGTGCCGCCCACGGCCAGGAGCACCGAGTGGCGCCGGTTCTTGTTGTCGGTCAGGGTCACCCGCTCCCCGGCCTGCAGCGGGCCGATGCGCACGCCCGACGGGACCGACGGAACGGCCTCGACCGGACGCTCGTCGGCGGTCATGCCGTCATCCCGAACAGGCCGAGCTGCCAGCCGGGGCCGTACGAGCCGTCGGCGACGTCCGCGCCGGCCCGCACCCAGACGGTCTCGTCGGACTGGGTGATGGGCAGCAGCACCGCGTCGCTGACCGCCTGGCGCTGGATCGTCGACAGCAGCCGCAGCGAGCTCGCGTCGTCGGTGCTGGCGCGGAAGGCCGTCGTGGTGGCGTCGACGGTCGGCGTCGACGCCGGCAGCGGGTCGTCCACGTACGGCTGCAGCCACGACAGCGCGGTCGAGGTCCAGGCCTTGCGGTCGACCAGGACGAGGTCGGCGTCGGCCGAGCCCGGGGCCAGCCGCACGCTGAGGCCGCCGGTGTCCTCGAGCCGGTTGCGCACCTGGTCGGCGAGGTCGCCGGAGTTGGGGGCGGTCTCGTCGTACGCCAGCGTGAGGTTGATGCGGTTCTTCCAGGTGACCTTGGGCCTCGTCTTCCCGCCCTGCGGGAAGGAGGCGACGTGGCCGACGACCCCGTTCGGGACGACGGAGTCGAGCGTGCGGTCGCCCTGCAGCGCGAGCGTGATGGCCGTGCGCAGACCCTTGTTCGCCCGCGCCGGGGAGCTGGGTGACCACACGAGCTGCTCCACCCGGGCACCGGCGAGGGTCTTCTGGCTGAAGCCGCTCGCGGTGACCCGGTCGGGACTCCCGCCGACCTGCTGGCTGAGCCGGGTGACGGCCGCGGAGTTCAGGCCGCGGGACACCACGTCGACCTCGCCCTTCTCCATCGCGTCCTCGATCGTCGCGGAGTCCGCCACCGTCTTGTACGTGAGCGTGTCCATCTGGGCCGGGCTGAAGCCCTTGTAGGCGGGAAACCGGTTGAACACGATGCTCTTGCTCGAGCCGCTCTCGTCGTCGGCGGTGACGACGAACGGGCCCGAGCCGACGGCCGGGTCCTTGGGGCTGCGGACCTTGTCGGCGTCGTACACCTGCTCGTCGACGATCGAGGCCGCCGGGGAGGCGAGCGCCCAGCCGAACTGGGTGTCCTCGCGGCTCAGCACGAAGCGGACGGTCAGGTCGTCCGGGGTCTCGATGCGGCGCAGCGTGGACAGCAGAGAGGTGGAGCTGCCGGCCACGTCGAGCCGCAGCGCGCGCTCGATGCTGAACTTCACGTCGGAGGACGTCAGCGGGTCACCGCCGGCGAAGGTCAGGTCCTTCTGCAGCGTGCAGGTGTACGTCGTGGTCGCGGTGAAGATGCAGTCGCGCGCGGCGTCGGGCTTGAGCACGTCGTCGCCGGGGGCGGAGGTCATGAGGCGCTGGAAGACGTTCAGCGTGAACATGCTCGACGCCTGGTCGGTGACGGCGGCCGGGTCGGTGACCGTGACCTCGTCGGTCGACATCACGGTGAACGGCCGCGGCGGCGCCCCCGGCGTGCTCGGGTCGGGCGGCGGAGCGGCGGGGTTGTGGCAGCCGGCGAGCGCCAGCACGGCGGCGCCCAGGGTCGCGGCGAGCAGGCGCCGGCCGCGGGCCGGCCGGGACTCAGACGTGCGCATCGGCCTCGTCCAGCAGCCGGGCGAGCCCGTCGAGGTCCACGTCGGCGAGCGAGGCGACCTGGACGCGCCGGGGTGCGTCGGGGATCGGCACCCGGTTGGGGATGGCCACGACCAGGGCACCGGCGGCGTTCCCGGACCGGGCACCCGTCTCGCTGTCCTCGAAGACGATGCAGTCGCGGGCGTCGACGCCCAGCTCGGCGCAGGCGCGCTCGTACGGCTCCGGGTGCGGCTTGCCGCGCTCGACCTCGTCGCCGGCCACCGAGGTGGTGAAGGACCCGGCGGGCAGCGCGCCGATGGCCGCGTCGAGCTGCACCCGGTAGGACGCGGACACGAGGGCGCAGGGGATCCCCGCCTGCCGGCTGGCCTCGAGCAGGTCGAGGGCGCCCGGGCGCCAGGGGATGTCCCCCGTCCGCAGGTCCTCGATGACCCGGGAGACGAGCTGGTCGACGACCCACTCCGCCGTCAGGTCGTGGCGGCCGATCGCGTTGAGGATGTAGCTGCCCGAGTCGATCAGCGAGTTGCCGACGAGCTGGTGGGCGTGCTCGTCGGACCACTCCCCGCCGAGGCGGCCGATGAGGTCGTACTCGGCGGCGATCCACAGCGGCTCGGTGTCGGCGAGCGTCCCGTCGAAGTCCCACAGGAGGGCGGCCGGCCGGGCGGGGACGTGCGGGGGCGTGGGTGTCATGGCGCTTCCATCATTCCTGGGCCCTGGCTATGACACCAATCCGGCGCGCGGCGCGGCACGGTCCGGCGGCGCGGCTGGGAGGAGAGGAGACACTGGGCACGTGCCGCTGCCAACCGAGGTCGATGCCGTCGTCGTAGGAGCCGGCCCGAACGGCCTCGTCGGCGCGAACCGGCTGGCCGACGCCGGGTGGGACGTGCTGCTCCTGGAGGCCCAGCCGGACGTGGGCGGGGCGGTGCGGAGCGACCGGGAGGTCGACCCGGAGTTCGTCAGCGACACGTTCAGCGCGTTCTACCCGATGGCGGCGGTCTCCCCCGCGATCACCTCGCTCGGGCTGGAGCGGTTCGGCCTTGAGTGGTCGCACGCGCCCGCGGTGCTCGGGCACCCCCGGCGCGACGGTTCCTGGGCGCTGCTGCACCGCGACGAGGACGTGACCGCCGGTCTCTTCGAGGCCGCGCACCCCGGGGACGGCGACGCCTGGCACGAGCTGGTGGCGTCCTGGCGGACCGTCGAGCGCGGGCTCATGGAGACCCTGCTGACGCCGATCCCGCCGGTGCGCGGCGGGCTCCGGCTGCTCTCGCAGCTGCCGAAGGTGGGCGGCCTCGGCTACCTCCGCGAGCTGCTCGTCCCCGCGTCGCACCTGGTCGAACGTCGCTTCGGCGGCGACGGCCCGTCGCTCCTGGTCGCGGGCAACGCCTGCCACGCCGACATCCCGGTCGACGCCGCGGGCTCGGGCTTCATCGGGCTGCTGCTGACCATGCTCGGCCAGACGGTCGGGTTCCCGGCGCCGACCGGCGGGGCGGGGGCGCTCGCGCAGGCGATGAAGGACCGGTTCGTCGCCGCCGGCGGGACGGTCGCCACCTCGACGCCGGTGACCGGCATCCGGGTCGCGGGCGGTCGCGCGGTCGCGGTGCAGACCGCGGACGGCGAGGTGCGCGTACGCCGCTCGGTGCTGGCCGACGTCGGCGCCGAGCAGCTCTACGGCGGCCTCGTCGCGGCCGACGACCTGCCGGCGAAGACGTTGCGCAAGATGGACGGGTTCCGGCGCGACCCCGCGACGTTCAAGGTCGACTACGCCCTCGACGGGCCGGTTCCGTGGTCCGGGACCCCCGCGTACGCCCCCGGGACCGTGCACCTCGCCGACTCCGTGGGCGCGATGGCGACCTACACCTCGCAGCTCGACTCGGGCTACGTGCCGGCGGACCCGTACCTGCTGGTCGGGCAGATGACCACGACCGACCCGTCGCGCTCCCCCGCCGGCACCGAGGCGCTGTGGGCGTACACGCACGTCCCCCAGGAGGTGCTCGGCGACGCGGGCGAGGACGGGCTCACGGGGAGCTGGGACCCGAGCGAGGCGGAACGCTTCGCCGACCGGCTGCAGGCCCGGCTCGAGGTGTTCGCGCCCGGCTTCGGCTCCCGGGTGCGGTCGCGGCGCATCCTCACCCCCGGCGACCTCGAGCACCGCGACGCCAACCTGGTCGGCGGCTCGCTCAACGGCGGCAGCTCCGCGGTCGACCAGCAGCTCGTGTTCCGCCCGTTCGCGGGCACGGGGCGGAGCGAGACCCCCGTCAAGGGGCTCTACCTCGCCTCCGCCTCGGCGCACCCGGGCGGCAGCGTCCACGGCGCCTGCGGCGCGAACGCCGCCCGCGCGGCCCTCTGGTGGGACCGCCTGCGCCTCTCCCGCTGACACTGGGGAAGTTCCGACCGCGACTACGCGGTCAAGACTTTCCCGTTGTCGACGTCGGGCGAACTGGCCTGTGGAGAACCGGTTCTGCGAGGTCGAACCACCTCCAGCATGGGCTGGTGCAGGAGCGAGGAGAGCCCGGTCGGGCCCTGATGCGGCTCGCCGCCGCCCAGGAGGACGTGGTGACCCGCGAGCAGGCCCTGGGTCTGGACCTCTCGCGGCACACCCTGGCCCGGCTGGTGACGCAGGGACGGTGGCAGCGCCTGGCTCCCGGGCTCTACGTCACCCACAACGCAACCGTCTCCTGGCCGAGCCTGGCGTGGGCAGGTGTGCTGCTGGGCGGCGAGGACGCCCGCCTCGGCGGGAGCGCTGCGGCCTACGCCCAGAAGCTGGTCGACGAGGCTCCCGACCCGGTCCACGTCTTCGTGCCGCACGACGTGATCCTGCGACGCCGGCCGCACTGGGTCTTCGTCAGAGAACGTCCGGGAGCACGGAGCGCCCGGACCACTGGGTCCCCGCCGAGGACCCTGCTGGCGGACACCGTCCTCGACCTCTGCGAGTCGGCGTCGGCTCGCACGATCGAGGACCTGGTCACCCGAGCCGCCCAACGGCGGCTCGTCACACCGCAGCAGGTGCTGCGGGCCTTGTCCGGACGAGGCCGACACACCCGCCGGGTGCTGCTCACCGAGCTTCTCGCGGACGTCGACGTCGGTGCCGAGTCACCGCTGGAGCTGCGCTACCTCCGCGACGTGGAGCGGCCGCACGGTCTGCCACCAGGAGCTCGGCAACGACCGAGTGCCGACCGCCCCGCCCTGAGGGACGTGCTGTACGAGGCCTACGCGTTCATCGTCGAGCTCGACGGGCGCAAGGGCCACGAGGGCGAGGGGAAGTTCCGTGACATGCGGCGGGACAACGCCGCGCTCCTCGCTCGGCTCTCGACCGTGCGCTACGGCTTCGGCGACGTGGCCGGCAGCCCGTGCGACGTGGCCTGGGAGGTCGCTCAGCTGCTCGGTCAGCGGGGCTGGCCCGGACCGTTCGTCCCGTGTCGACGCTGTCCGAGCAGCAGCTGGCGGTAGCGGGGAAGTTCTGACCGGTCAGTCGCGGTCAGAAGTTCCCCGGTAGTGGGCGGCGAGGCGCTCGAGGCCTTCCGCGATGCTGACGGCCGGGGTCCAGGCGAGGGCCTCGCGCGTGCGGCGCTGGTCGAACCAGTGGGCGGTCGACAGCTGCTCGGCCAGGAACCGCGTCATCGGCGGCTGGGCGCTGCCGTCCGGGTGGCGGAGGCCCCAGACCCGCTCGACGACCCCGCCGGCGGCGACGGCGAGGCGGGCGGGGACGTGGCGCGAGGGGCGCGGGACGCCGGCCGCGGCGCAGAAGTCGCCGAAGATCTCCCCGACCGGACGCGGCTCGCCGTTGCTGACCACGAAGGCCTCGCCGTGCACCTCCGGGGCGCGGTCCAGCGCGGCGACGAGCGCGGCGGCGGCGTTGTCGACGTACGTGGTGTCGATCAGCGCGGCGCCGGTGCCGAGCAGCGGGAGCCGGCCGGCGCGGCCGCGTTCGACGATGCGTTCCACGAGCTGGGTGTCGCCGGGTCCCCAGACGATGTGCGGGCGTACGGCGACCACGGCCAGCGGAACCTCCCCGGTCTGGTCCGCGGCCAGCGCCTCGACCTCCGACTGCGCCTTGGTCCGAGCGTACGGGCCGCGCGCGTGCTGCGGGTCGGCCGGCCCGGCGGGCGCCCCGACCAGCGAGGAACCGGTGTGGCTGACCGACGGCGAGGAGACCTGGACCAGGCGCTGGACGCCGAGCGCGGTGCAGGCGGCGAGGACGTTCCGGGTGCCGACGACGTTGGCCCGGACGTAGTCGGCCTCGGGACCGGTGATGTCGACCTTGGCCGCGAGGTGGACGACCCCGTCCTGGCCGGCGACCGCCGCCCGGACGGCGTCGGCGTCGGCGACGTCGCCCAGCGCCTCGCGCAGCCCGAGCGTCGACGGACGCCGCTGCATCACGGTGACGTCGTCCCCGCGCGCCACGAGGGCCCGCGCGACCGCGCCGCCGAGCATGCCGCTGGCCCCGGTGACGAGGACCTTCACGCGAGCTTCCCCGGGCGTACGCCGGTCAGCACCCGCGAAGCCCAGGCGGAGACCGCGGCCCGGTCGATCTTGGAGTTGTGCCGGATGTCGGTCGGCAGCTTCGGGACCGCCAGCACGGCGGCCACGTCGACGCCGGCGACCTGCCTCACGACGGAGGTCAGGTCGGCGTCGGCGAGCGGGCGTTTCCGCGACGCCCCCGCGACCGGAACGACCACGACGACGACCTGCTGGGTGCCGGCCGGGCCGACCCCGACCACGGCGGCGGCGACGACGTCGGGCAGGGTCTCGACCCGCTGCTCGACCCCGACCGGGGTGAGCGGGCCCTGCGCGGTCGACAGCACGTGCACGAGCCGACCCTCGACCCACAGCCGACCCTTGGCGTCGAGGTGGCCGACGTCGCCGGTGCGGTGGTGGCCCGGGTCGCGGCTGCTCGCGCGCTCGGTCGCCCAGAGGCGGTCGTAGCGCTGCTTGCGGTGGTCCGCGGCCACGAGGATCTCGCCGGTCACGCCGACCGCGTCGGTCAGCGCGCCGGTCGCCCGGCCCTCCGCGTCGAGCGGCGCGAGGGCGATCTGGACGCCCTCGACGGGCCGACCGACGCAGACGCCGTCGCCCGGGCCGGCGGCCTCGATCCCGGCCAGCGTGATGTCGGCGACGGGCAGGACCTCGGTCATCCCGTACGGGGTGTGCAGCTCGGCGGCGGGCACCAGCTCCTGCACGCGCCGCAGCAGCCCGACCGGCACGGGCGCGCCAGCCGACATGAGCACCCGGACCCGGCCGAGGGCCGTGCGGTGCCGCTCGGTCAGCCCGTCGGCGGTCGCGACCACGTTCCGCAGGGCGGCCGGCGAGGCGAAGACGATGCGTGCGTCGACGGCGGCCGCGGCGTCGCCGAGCGCCGCGGCGGTCAGCGTGGCCGGGGCGGTGACGTCCATGTCGGGCACGGCGGCGGCGGTGCCGAGAGCCGGGCCGTAGAGGGCGAACGGCGCGAACGCCGCCACCCACGCGTCACTCGGGTCGAGCCCGTAGATCCCGGCCAGCCGGTCGACCTGGCCGCGCAGCTGGGTGCCGCGGTAGACGACGCCCTTGGCCGGGCCGGTCGCGCCGGAGGTGAAGAGCACCGCCGCGTCGGCGTCGAGCTCGGGCAGCGGCGGCAGGGTCGTCCCGGCCGTACGCAGCTCCGCACCGCGCGCCGTCAGGGCGGCGATCGACGGCGGGTGGTGCAGCGCCCGGGCCACAGGCCCTGGGAGCGTCCCGCTGACGAACCGACGACCCGGCACGCGCAGCACGTCCAGGGCGACGAGGGCCTTGGGGATGCCGATGACGTGATCGGGCCGGGCACTGCGCAGGGCGTGGGCCAGGCCGCGCAGGCCGAGACCCGCGTCGGCGACGACGATGACGGCGCCGACCCGCCAGCAGGCGAACACGGCGGTGGTCAGCGCGGCGCCCGGGGTCACGAGGACGGCGACCCGGTCACCGGCGCGGACCCCGGCGTCGGCGAGCCCGAGGGCGAGGTCGGCGATGCCCCGTTCCAGCTCGGCGAAGCTGGTCGAGCTGACCTTCCCGTCGTGCAGCTCGACGACGGCGGGCGCCGGGTCCTCGGAACGTGCCGTCAGCGGCGCCCAGAGGAAGCCCGGCTCGATCCGCTGCGGCGGTCGCGCGTCGTCGTCCACGTCGTCACCGGCGGGGTGGATGTTCTCGGCGATCCACTCCCACGCGATGCCCGCGGTCTCCGGGACGTCCTCGGTGACGAGGTGCGACGCCCGGCCGAAGCGGTGCACGTCGGCGTGCGGGAAGCGGTCGCGCAGGTCGGCGAGGTGCAGGTCGGTGAACACGGGGTCGCGCGCCCCCCACAGGAGCAGCACGGGGACGTCGAGGCCGCGGGCGCCCTCGGCGATCCGCTCCATGTCCGCGCGGCTCGGGTGCTCGGTCTCGAGCGGGACGTCGGCCACGAAGTCCCCGATCGCCGCACGCTCGGAGGCGTCGGCGTACGGGCCGGCCAGCGCGCGGCGCACCCCGAGGTCGAGCGGCGGGCGGGACAGCGCGGCCGCGCCGCGGACGAAGGTCGGCGTGGTGACGCAGAGGAGCCGGTTGAGCGCGGGTGTCCGGGCGAGCCGGATGAGGGCGGAGAAGGGCTGGTCCAGCGGCTGGAACAGCGCGGTGTTGGTGAGCACCAGCCCGACGACGAGGTCGCGGTGCTCGAGGGCCCAACCCGTGGAGACGAGGCCGCCCCAGTCGTGCGCGGCGACGACGACGGGACCCCGTACGCCGAGGGCCTCGGTCACCCGGCCCAGGTCGTCGACGCGACCCGCCAGACGGCGGGTCGGCACCTGCCGGGTCGACCAGCCCATGCCCAGCTGGTCGACCGCGACCACGCGCCAGCCCGGCCGTGCCTCGGCCAGGAACCGGCGCCACAGGTAGGACCAGGTCGGGTTGCCGTGGACGCAGAGCAGCGTGCCCTCGGTCGGCTCGACGCCGTTGTCGAGGACGTGCCAGCGCCGCGGCTGCCCGGCGGCGTCCTCGACCGTGAGGAAGCGCGACCAGGCCGGGTCCAGGCCCGGCAGCCCGTCGAGCGAGTCGCTCTGGGGCGAGGTCACCAGATGATCTCGGCGAAGGACGTGTTGAGGCCCGACCCGATGCCGAGCAGCACCACCTGCTGGCCCGGCTTGAGCAGCGGGACCTGCTTGGCGAGCGTGAAGGGCACCGCGGCCGAGGCCAGGTTGCCGAACGTCGGCACGGTCATCGGCAGCTGCTCGACCTCCGCACCGATGACCTGGGCCAGCGCCTTGAGGTGGACCACGGAGGTCTGGTGCGCGACGAACCAGTCGGCGTCCGCCCAGTCCCAGCCCTCGGCGATCGCGTCGTGCCAGGTCTGCCCGGCGAGCTCGATGCCGGCGTTGAAGAGCGCGCGGGAGTCGGTGGTCATCAGCGACATGCTGCCGATGCAGAGGTCCTTGTGCTGGCTGCCCGAACGGCTGACGCCGCCGGTCACCCGGTGGCCCTCGGAGTGCTCGCTCGCCCGGCCGAGCACCATGGCGGCCGCACCGGAGCCGAGCGTCAGCGTCGCGAACTGCAGCTTGAGGTCCTCGGCGGTGGCGTCGTCCCCGGCGAGGCGCTCGACGGTGTCGCCCTGCAGGCCACGCATGCCCTCGGCGTCGACGAGCAGCGCGTAGTCGACCTGCCCGGCGTCGATGAGCGAGCCCGCGAGCTGGATGCCGTTGAGGAAGCCGAGGCAGGCGTTCGTGACGTCGAAGTTGAGGCAGCTCGTCGAGAGGCCGAGCTGGTCGTGCACGCCGACCGCGTTCGCCGGCTCGATGCCGGTCCGGCACACGGAGGTGTTGATCAGCAGCCCGACCTGCGACGGGTCGACCCCGGCCTCGGCCAGCGCCTTCGCCCCGGCCATCGCGGCCGCGTCGACGAACGTCACGTCCTCGGGCCACCAGCGCCGCTCGGTCACCCCGGCGAGCTGCTCGACCATGCCCGGCTTCATCCCCGTGCGCTCGTACGTCCGCATCAAGCGCTCGTCGAGCTCCGCCGACGTCACCACCTCGGGCGCCTCGACGGCGCACACGGACAGCACCGCGGTGTCCTTCAACCGGTAGCTCGCGTTGCCTGTCATTCCCCGACCTTCACCCTCTCGGCGCGGCGCCCCTGACCGGCTCCGCGAACACCTTCTGACCAGCGCAAGAACCCGCGCCGGACCTCCACCACTATTCCACACCGGCGCTCCAGGACCCCTGCCCGCGAACCCTGGGTGGACCACGGTTCTCCTACCCCGAGCGGCGTGTTTCGCACCGCAGGACACGGGTACCTCTGACTTCGTGAAGTCCGTCTCCCCGCTCAACCCCGACGAGCCCCGCCGCGGCCGCATCCCGGCCGGCGGTGGCGAGAGCTGGCACGCGGACTGGCGGGCCGAGGCCGCCTGCGTCGGCGAGAACCTCGACATCTTCTTCCCCCTCGGTGACCAGGCCACCCACCACGCGCTCAGCAACCAGGCCAAGCAGGTCTGCGCCCGCTGCCCCGTGATGACCACCTGCCGCGCCTGGGCCCTCCGCACGAGCCCCGAGTTCGGCATCTTCGGCGGCCTCACCGCCCACGAGCGCCGCCTCGTCCGCGAGGGCCGCTGGAACGGCCAGGACGACCGCCGCGCCACCCGCGACGACACCGCCGCCTGACCCACCCCCTACCGCACCCCCCGAAGCGAGTCGGCGAGAAGCGGGCCGCCCCGCACCCTGAAGGCTGGCCCGCGTACGGCGGCGCTGAGCCTGGGTGGGTCTGGCGGGAGCCCGGGACGCCAAAGCCCGGGAGGCCCGAAGGCCATCCCGGGCGGATGGTTGCGAAGCGCCGCCGTACGCGGGCCAGCCGGCAGCAAAGCCGGGCCGGACCCGAGCACGACGAGGAGCTGCTAGTCCCCCGGCCACTCCCCCGTCAGCTTCTGGAACCCCTGGGCGCCGAGGCGGTCGACGAGCGCCTTGACGGCCGCGAAGATCGCGCCCTGGATGGTCGCCGCGATGACCACGCGGGCCAGGGTGTACTCGGCCTGCAGGGCGTCGGGGGCGTCGTCCTGACGGGCGACGCGCTTCCAGACCTGCTTGAAGATCGCGCCGGCCACCGCGCCGGCCGCGAGGCCGGAGATGAGCCCCACGGGGCGGTAGGCCAGCCGTGCTGCGTTCACCATGTACGTGCCTCCTTCTTCGTCCGGCTCACGAGCGAGCGCTACGGACGATCAACGTGACGACCAGCGCCGCTGCCCCGGCGCCGATGGCGGCCTGGGCGGCCAGCGGGAGCGCCCTGAACTTGTCCACGAGCGTACGGGACTGCGCCGCGGCCGAACCGGCGGCCGAGGCCACCGACTCGCGCGCGTCGGCGACGGCGTCCTGGACCTTCGCGCCCGCGTCGTGCACGGCCTCCTGGGCGTGCGCCTTCACGTCGAGCTTCTCGCTCAGCGCGTCGACGTTGGCGGCCAGGCGGTCGCGGGTGGCCTCGATGTTGGCCTGGATCTCGTCGGCCGTCTGCTTCTCGGCCGGCTGCTTCTCGTCCGTGCTGGGGGTGCTGTCGCTCATCGCTTGATCGACTCCTTGATCTCGGCCACGTCGGTCTTGACGCTCGCGATGGCCTGGGTGGGAACGGGGGGCGCCGCCTGGCTCAGCTTCTTCTTGCCGACGAGCGCGGCGATCCCGGCGACGATGAAGAGAACCACGGCGACGATCAGCGCGGCCAACCAGTTCGGCAGCGGGCCGGCGAGCGCCAGCACCGCGGCCGAGATCAGGACGCCCAGCCCGTACAGGGCGACGACCCCGGCGCCACCGAAGGCGCCGATCCCGATGCCGGCCTTCTTGGCCTTCTCGCCGACCTCGGCCTGGGCGAGGCGGATCTCGTCGCGGACCAGGGTGCTGAGGTCGGCGGACATGTTGCGGATGAGGTCGCCGACGGAGGCGTCGGCCGGGTCGACGTGCGCCACCGGCGTGGTGGTGGACGGGGTGTTCTCGGTCATGGCGCTGTCCTTGCTGGAGCGGTTCGTGGTCGCGGTGGTGCTGGTCCTGCCGGAGCCGGAGGAGGAGTCGGAAGCGTGGTCGGACCCGCCCTCGGGCACCGAGTCGGCCTTGACGGCGTTGCGGTCGCCGATGGGCATCGCGGCGCCCTTGGTCGTGTCCTTGATCGTCTGCTGCTCGGACTCGGCGTTGATCTCCGCGCCCAGCAGGATCGCGTACGCGGTGATGAAGAGCCAGAGCAGCAGGATGACGATGCCGGCGATGGTCCCGTACGTCTTGGCGTAGTTCGCGGCGAGCGAGACGTACACCGAGAAGCCGACCGAGGCGACGATCCAGAGCAGCGTCGCGATGGCGGCGCCGACCGAGACCCAGCGCAGCTTGGGCGCGTCCCGGTCGGGCGCGACGCGGTAGAGGACGGCGAGCGCCGCACTGATCACGACGACGATCAGCACCCACCGGACGACCTGGATGCCGACCGTGACGAGCGTGCTGGTCCCGAGGAAGCCGAGCACGATCGGCAGCACGGCGACGAGGCCGACGACGACCAGGAAGAAGACGATGGCGCCGAGGGTCAGCGCCAGGGCGACCAGGCGCTTCTTGACCAGGCCGCGGGTCTCCTCCTCGTCGTAGCAGAGGTTGACCGCGGTCATGAGGTTCCCCATGCCGCCGGACGCGCTGAACAGGGCCAGCAGGATGGCGACGACGGCGCCGATCCCGACCTTGCCGTTGCCCGACGCGGTCGCGATCTGGGCGGTGATGATGTCCTTGATGTCGCTCGGGATCGCCGAACCGAGCGCGTCGAGCTGGGTCGTGATCGTCCCCGGGTCGGCGAAGAAGCTGAAGAGCAGGACGGCCGCGATGATCGCGGGGAAGATCGCGAGGAAGGCGTAGTACGCCATCCCGGCCGCCATGAGCGGCACGTTGTCGGTCTTGGCCTCGGCCCAGCCGCGCTTGACGATCTGGAGCCACCCCTGGGCGGGGATCTCCTGGGGCTTCTCGGCCTGTTCGCCGGGCACGCGGTCGGTCTCGGCGGTCGATGGGGCTGCCATGTGGTTCTTCCTGAGTGGTGGGGCTCGTTCGCAGGGGGGCTTACCCACCCTTACGGCGTAAACATCATCGTCTCGACCCGGTTCGCTCACCCTACGGCGCGCCGGGCGGTGGCTACAGTGAGCCCATGCCGAACGCCACCGGCGGGTTCGAGGGTCCCGGCCGAGACCTCCGCGACCTGCACGACCCGGTGGTCGTCGTCGCCTTCGGCGGCTGGAACGACGCGGGCAACGCCGCCACCGGCGTGGTCGACCACCTGGGCGAGGCGTACGGCGCCGAGCTCGCCTTCGCGCTCGACCCGGACGACTTCTACGACTACCAGGTCAACCGCCCGATGGTCAGCCTCACCGACGAGGACGAGCGCGTCCTCACCTGGCCCACCACCGAGATCCGCGTCGGCAAGCTCGCCGGCGGGCGTGACCTCGTGCTGGTCCAGGGTCTCGAGCCCAACCTGCGCTGGCGCCAGTTCACGACGACCATCGCCTCGGCGCTGCAGTCGGCGAACGCCCGGCGCGTGCACGTGCTCGGCGCGCTGCTCGCGGACACCCCGCACACCCGGCCGATCCCGGTGTCGACGTCGACGTACGACCGCGAGCTGATGACCACGCTCGGGCTCGCGCCGTCGACGTACGAGGGACCGACCGGCATCGTCGGCGTCCTCGCCGACACCCTGACCCGCGGCGGCCTCGAGGTGCTCTCGCTCTGGGCCGCGGTCCCGCACTACGTCTCCCACCCGCCCTGCCCGAAGGCGACGCTGGCGCTGCTGTCGTCGCTCGAGGAGCTGGTCGACACCGCCCTGGACCAGGGCGACCTCCCCGAGCTCTCCCGGGCCTGGGAGCGCGGCGTCGACGAGCTGGCCGCGGACGACACGGAGGTCGCGGAGTACGTGTCCACCCTCGAGGAGCAGCAGGACGCCACCGAGCTGCCCGAGGCCAGCGGCGACGCCATCGCCGCCGAGTTCGAGCGCTACCTGCGCCGCCGCAGGGGCAACTAGCCCGCTCGCCGAGGCGAGCGGCGCCCCCACCACGAGGAGCACCATGCCCCGGAAGACCCCCGTCCAGGACAGAACCCCGGCCCAGGCCGAACCGGACACACCCCCGATCGCCGGCCAGCCGCAGGGCCCGCCGTTCTTCGGGCTGCTGCTCGTCGCCGCGCTCGTGATCATCGGCGTCGGGCTGAAGAGCACCGCGAACATCGTCGGGCCGGTCTTCCTGGTCCTGACCCTGGTGATCACCGTCGCGCCCCTGCGCCGGTTCCTGATCAAGCACCGGTGGCCCTCCGCCCTGGCCAGCCTGGTCAGCCTGCTGGCGATCTACCTGCTGCTGCTCGTGATCCTCGGCTCGGTCGTGTGGTCGATCTTCAAGCTGGTGGAGAAGCTGCCGGACTACGCGAACGCCTTCAACCGGATCTTCCAGTCGCTGCTCGCCCTGGCGAACCGGCTCGGCTACGGCCAGGAGCAGATCCAGCAGCTGGCCAGCTCGTTCCAGCTCAGCAGCCTGGCCGCGCCGGCGCAGACGCTCCTGAGCGGGATCACCGGCTTCGGCTCGCTGCTCGTGCTGATCGTCGCGGTCGTGATCTTCATGGCCTTCGACCAGGCCGACATCGGTCAGCGGCTCGACATCATCTCCCGCACGCGGCCGCACATCGCCGTCGGGCTGCAGAACTTCGGTGTGCGCGTGCGCAAGTACTGGATCGTCACGACCGTCTTCGGTCTCGCCGTCGCCGTGCTCGACACGATCGGGCTCTTCATCATCGGGGTGCCGCTGGCCTTCACCTGGGGCGTGCTGGCCTTCGTCACCAACTACATCCCCAACATCGGCTTCGTCATCGGGGTCATCCCGCCCGCGCTGATCGCCCTGCTCGACGGCGGGGTCGGCAGCGCCATCGCCGTGGTCGCGGTCTACGCCGCGCTGAACGTCATCGTGCAGACGATCATCCAGCCGCGGTTCACCGGCGACGCGGTGGGCATCTCCGGCACCGTCGCCTTCATCTCGCTGATCTTCTGGGCGTTCGTGCTCGGCCCGCTGGGCGCGCTGCTCGCCATCCCGGCGACGCTCTTCCTCAAGTCGACGCTGCTCGACAACTCCCAGCCCGCCGGCTGGGTCAGCGCGCTGATCAGCAGCTCGCCGGGGAAGGACCAGCCGAAGAAGCCACGCGCCCCTCGCGGCGGGCCGGCGAAGCCGGCCGAGCAGCAGCCCGCCAAGGCCTAGGGTGCGGGCGGCCCCGCGCCTAGCGCGCGGGGTCGTCCCCGGACTCGTCGTCCTGCGCCGCGTCGCCCAGGGCGCGGAGCCGGGCGACCATCGCGTCGGGGTCGTCGGCCCCGAACACGGCCGATCCGGCGACCAGGGCGTCCGCGCCGGCCTCGACGCACCGCTCCACGGTCTCGAGCGAGACGCCGCCGTCGACCTGGAGCCAGATGTCGCCGCCGTGGGCGCCGATCAGGGCGCGGGCGCGTCGGATCTTCGGCAGGCACAGGTCGAGGAACTTCTGCCCGCCGAAGCCCGGCTCCACCGTCATCAGCAGCAGCATGTCGACCTCGTCGAGCAGGTCCGCGTACGGCTCGACCGGCGTGGCCGGGCGCAGGGCGAGACCGGCCCGGGCGCCCCGGGCGCGCAGCTCGCGGGAGAGGCGTACGGGTGCTGCCGCCGCCTCGGCGTGGAACGTCACCGACTCGGCCCCGGCCTCGGCGTAGGCCGGGGCCCAGCGGTCGGGGTCCTCGATCATCAGGTGGAGGTCGAGCATCGTCGGCGTGACCGCGCGGATCGCCTCGACGACGGGCAGCCCGAGGGTCAGGTTGGGCACGAAGTGGTTGTCCATGACGTCCACGTGCAGGGCGTCGGCGCTCGGGATCCGCTCGATGTCGCGCTGCAGGTTGGCGAAGTCGGCCGACAGGAGGCTGGGCATGACGCGGGTCGGTCTGGGCACGGCTCGACCTTAGCGATCGGGCTGAGGCGTGCGGTCAGCGGCGGCGCAGGTACGCCGCGAACATCGCGTCCGTGCCGTGACGGTGGGGCCACAGCTGCAGGAAGTCGCCGTCGGTCGACGCCGCCGCCCCGACCTGGTCGCCCGCGAGCTCGGGAAGCACGTCGGCGAAGGGGACCACGTCGACGTCGTCCCGGCCCGCCAGCGTCTCGTGGACCACGTCCGCGGTCTCGCGCCGATGGGGCGAGCAGGTGACGTACGCGACCAGCCCGCCCGGCGCCGCGGCGTCCAGGGCTGAGGAGAGCAGGGCGAGCTGCAGCGGGTGCAGGGCCTCGACGTCGGCCGGCTGCCGCCGCCAGCGGGCCTCGGGCCGGCGGCGCAGCGCGCCCAGGCCGGTGCACGGGACGTCGGCCAGCACGCGCGTGAACACCCCGGGACGCCAGGGCGGGCGCGTCGCGTCGGTGACGACCACGACGGGCCGCTCGTCGAGCGGGTACGCCCGGACCGCGGAGGCGACCAGCGCGGCGCGGTGCGGCGCGAGCTCGCCGGCCAGCACGCGGCTGCCGTCGGCGACCGCGAGCCCGGTGAGCAGCGCGGTCTTGCCGCCGGGGCCGGCGGAGAGGTCGAGCCACCAGCCCGGGGCCGCCGGCGGCCGGGTCGCGCCCCAGGCCACGAGCTGCGAGCCCTCGTCCTGCACGCCCGCCCGACCCGTGCGGACCAGCGGGAGGTCGGCCGGGTTGCCGCCCGGGCCGCGGACCGCGTACGGAGACCAGCGCGCCCGCTCGGCTCCCCCGGCCTCGGCGGCGAGCTCGGCCACCTCGACCAGGCCCGGCCGCACGACGAGCGAGACCTCCGGACTGACGTTGTCCGCGGCCAGCGCGGGGACGAGCTCGTCGGCCGGCAGCAGGTCGGCGTAGGCGTCGACGACCCAGCGAGGGTGGGCGTGCTCCAGCGCGAGCCGGTCGCCGGCGTCGAGTTCGGCGCCGAGCCGCTCGACCCACGTCTCGCGGTCGTGCGCGGCCACCTTGCGCAGGACCGCGTTGACCAGGCCGGTCACCCGGCGGCCCACGGTCGCGGCGGCGAGGTCGACGGTCTCGCTCACCGCCGCGTGCGTGCCGACGCGCATGCCGAGGACCTGGTGGGCCCCGAGCCGCAGCAGGTCGACGACCGCGGGCTGCAGCGTCGAGAGCGCCCGGCCGGAGGCGGCCGCGAGGATCGCGTCGTAGGTGCCGAGCCAGCGGCAGGTGCCGTTCAGCAGCTCGGTGGCGAAGCCGGCGTCACGCCCGGTGATCCCCCGGTCGGCCAGCATCCCGGGCAGGACGAGGTTGGCGTACGCGTCCGCGCCCGTCACCAGGCGCAGCGCGTCGAAGGCGACCCGGCGGGAGCGGTCCGGCGAGCGGGTCGGCACTCAGTCGCCGAGCCGGAGGTCGACGGCGCCACCGAGGCCACGGGCCCAGTCCGCGGCGTCCATCGGCCGCTTGCCCTGCGCCTGCACCTGGCCGAGCCGGAGCAGCCCGGCAGCCGTGCCGACGTGGACGTCGCGCCGACCCACGAGCAGCACGCCGGGAGCGGGGACGGCGACCCCCTCGGGCGCAGGGTCGGGGGCCGCGGAGCTGATCTTGAACCGTTCGCCGCGGAACGTCGTCCACGCGCCCGGGTTGGGCTGGCAGCCCCGGACCAGCCGGTCGATCTCGTCGGCGGACCGGGTCCAGTCGATCCTGGCGTGCTCGACGCTGATCTTGGGCGCCAGCGTCACGCCCTCAGCCGGCTGCACGACCGGCTCGACCCCGGCCTCGACGGCGTCGAGGGTCTCGACCAGCAGCGCGCTGCCGGCGTACGAGAGGCGGGTGAGCAGGTCGCCGGACGTGTCGGCGGGCCCGATCGGCTCGGTGATCACCCCGTACGTGGGACCCGCGTCCATCTCGAGCACGAGCCGGAAGGTCGTCGCGCCCGTCTCGGTGTCGCCGGCCAGCACCGCGTGCTGGACCGGGGCGGCCCCGCGCCAGCGCGGCAGGACGGAGAAGTGCAGGTTCACGAAGCCGTGCCGCGGGATGTCGAGCACGCGCTGCGGGAGCAGGGCCCCGTACGCGACGACCGGGCAGCAGTCGGGCGCGATCTCGGTGAGCCGGGCGACGAAGTCCTCGTCGCGCGGGCGCTGCGGCTTGAGCACCTCGAGCTCGAGCTCTTCCGCCCGAAGGGCGACGGGGCTGGCGGTCAGCCGCTTGCCCCGCCCGCTCGGCGCGTCCGGGCGCGTGACGACCGCGACCACCTCGTGGTCGGAGGCCACGAGGGCGTCGAGAGCCGGCACCGCGACCTCCGGGGTCCCGCAGAAGACGATGCGCACCTCTGAACTCTACCGAGCGGGTGTCGCGCCACCCTGCCCGCGAGACGGCCCCCGGTCGCGCCTGGCGAACAGCCGCGCACCGTCCACTCACCCGCCGAGGCCCCAGCTTGCGCGGCTGAGTGCGAGGTACGCGGCTGTGCCCGGGGTACGCGGCTTTGCGGCTTCGGGTCTAGCCCAGCGTGATCGGGTCGACGCGGACGCGGACGGCGCCCTCGCTCTTGCGCGCGCTGCGGACGCCGGCGACCTCCTTGGCCGCACGGACGAGCGCGTTCCCCTCGCGGACGGGGGCGCGGAGGGTGAGGCGGAGCAGCGGTTCGCCGTCGCTGCCGGGCAGCTGCTCGCGCGCCGGGAGCGGGACCGGGCCGAGCGTCTCGGTGCCGGTCGGGGTGTGGACGAGGCCGACGTACTCCTGCAGCACCGGCGCCGACCCGTCGATGGTCACGACCTTCGCCGCCGGCGGGAAGTGCGCGTCGGCGCGGTCGGCGAGCTCGCGGACCGCGAACCCGGCCGGGTCGACCCGGACGAGCGCCTGCAGCGCGCGGCCGGTGCTGTCCCCCACGGCCAAGACGGACCCGCCGTCGGCGCCGCCGCGGACCAGCGCGACGACGGCGAACCAGCGCCGCAGCGCCTCCTCCGACGCCCGCAGGTCGGGCCGCAGGAGCAGCAGCGCCGTGTCGAGCAGGATCGCCGCGGCGTAGCCGCCCTGCGCGGGGGGCTCGGCACCCGGCGTGGTGACGACGATGGCCCCGGTGGCGGGCAAGTCCTCGAGGCGCGCCTCGCCGTTGGACTGCAGCACGACGACGCCGGGGAAGGCCCGGCCGAGCTCGGCCGCCGTGCGGGAGGCGCCGACGACGGGCGAGCGCACGTGCCGCCCGCCGCAGATCGGGCACTCCCAGTCGACCTGGGGCCGCCCGCACCAGCGGCACGTCAGCTGCTCGTGGCCCAGCCCGGAGCCGAGCGTGGTCGGGCCCTGGCAGAAGCGGCAGCGCACGGGCTCGCGGCAGTCCTGGCAGACCAGCGCCAGCCGCCCGCCGGCCCGCGGCACCTGGACCAGGACGGGTCCGGCGGGCAGCGCGGCCCGGACCAGCTCGAAGACCTCGTGCGGCAGCCGGGCGGCCCGGGCCGCGGGGTCGCGGGCCAGCGCGCGGTCGTCGTCCCCGTTCACCCGCACCCGCGGCGCGGCGTGGCGCACGGCGACCCGGTCCTGCGCGATCGGGCGTAACCACCCCCGCTCGAGGTAGGCCTGGAGCTCGGCCGTGCGCGCGTACGAGGCGAAGAGCGCCGCCGCACCGCTCTGCGCCGCCCGGACCGCCAGCACCTCGCGGGTGTGGGGGTAGGGCGCGCGGGGCTCGGCCCACAGGTCGTCGCCGTCGTCCCACAGCGCGACGAGGCCGAGGTCGCGGACCGGGGCGTACGCCGCGGCGCGGTTGCCCACCACGACGCGGGCCCGGCCGTGCAGGGCGGCCAGGAACGCGCGGTACCGGGCGGCCGGACCGGTCTCCGCGACCAGCGCCACCACCCGAGCCCGTCCGAGCACCGCGACGCAGGCGGCCTCGAGCCGGGCGACGTCGCGCTGGTCGGGCGCGAGCAGCACCGCGCTGCGGCCACCCTCGACGCAGGCCCGGGCGGCCTCGGCGAAGCCCGCGGCCCAGTCGGCCTCGGGCGCCGCGCTCGGGGTGACCTGCCACAGCGCCCGCGGCGAGCGTCCAGCCCGCAGCGCGGTCGCGTACGCCGCCCCGTCGCGGTAGGCCCCCAGCGGTCCGGGTACGGGCTCGGGCCAGGGCGGCTCGTCGGCGTCGGGCTTGAGCGCCGCCGCCTTCTCCGACGCGGCGTGCCGGGGCGGGACCGCCAGCCGGACGACGTCGGCGAACGTCCCCGCGTAGTGGTCCGCCACCCCGCGGACGAGTGCGGCGCCCGCCGGGGTGAGGACGGGCTCGGCGGACACGACCTTGTGCAGCGGGGCGAGCGTCCGGTCGGTGTCGGAGACGGCGACCCGCTCGAGCACGAACCCGTCGCGCAGGCGTCCGGCGAAGCGCACCCGGACCCGGGACCCGGCGACCGCTGCCTCGTCCTGATCGGCGGTGACGCGGTAGTCGAAGAGCCGGTCGAGGTGGGCCAGCGGCACGTCGACCGCGACCCGCGCCACCGGCAGCGCCGGTGGCGTCTCGGGGGCTGGGTCGGGCGCGGGCACAGGTGATCCTAGGCAGACCGGTCCGACGTTCCGGGCGATGAGAGGGTGGGCCTGTGGACGAGCGGGCGGCGCAGGAGGTCCGGACGCTGCTCGTGCACCTCGGCACGGCGATGGTGGCGACCGGCCAGCCGATCAACGAGGTCGAGGACGAGCTGGCCGAGGTCGCCCTCGCGCTCGGCCACCCCGACGCCCAGATCGCGGCCGGGCCCACCGGCGTCACGCTCGCGCTGGCGAGCGGTGCACCCGCCACGTACGAGGGCGTCACCGGTTCGCTCCGCCTGGACCAGTCGGCCCAGGTCCGTGGGATCCGGCGCGACCTGCTGCGCGGCGGGGTGGACGGTCCGACCGCGCTCGGGCTCCTGCTCGCGCTGCGGAGCCAGCCGCCGCGCTACCCCGTCTGGCTGGCGAACCTGGGCTGGGTGTCCACCGCCGTCGGCATCGCCCTGATCCTTCAGCCCGGCTGGCGGAACGTGGCCCTCGCGGGCGTCGCCTCGGTCGTGGTCGTCGGGCTCTTCCGCCTGGCGCAGCGCTTCCGGCTGCTGTCGACCCTGCTGCCGGTGGTGGCCGCGTTCGTCGTGGCCTGCCTCGTCTTCGCCGCCGCGGACCTCGGCCTCGTCGAGGGACCGCTGCGGACGCTGCTGCCCCCGCTGGCGGTCCTGCTGCCCGGCGCCCTGATCGTCACGGCGATGTCCGAGCTGGCCGCCGGGGACATGATCGCCGGTTCGTCGCGCCTCACCTTCGGCCTCGTCCAGGTGCTGCTCTTCACCCTCGGCGTCGTCAGCGCGAGCCGGCTCTTCGACCTGCCGGCCGAGGCCCTGCGGAACGTCCGCGTCGCCGAGCTGGGCTGGTGGGCCGCGCCCGTCGGGCTCGTCCTGATCTGCCTCGGCATCGGCCTGCTGGAGTCGCCGCCCGTACGCCTGCTGCCCTGGATCCTGCTGGTCCTCGTGCTCGCCTTCGGCGCCCAGGCGCTCGGCCAGCACTACTCCGGGCCCGTGCTCGGGAGCTTCCTCGGGGCGGTCGCCGCCAGCACCGGGTCGTACCTCGTGGAGGCCTTCGTGCCGGACCTCCCCCGGCTCGTCGTCTTCCTGCCGTCCTTCTGGCTCCTCGTGCCCGGCAGCCTCGGTGTGCTGTCGGCCACGCAGCTCGCCCTCGACCCGGGCGGCGCGACCGCGACCGTCGTCGGCGTGGTCACCGTCGTCAGCGCCCTCGCCCTCGGCCTGCTCGTCGGCACGGCGATCGCCCAGTCGGCCCGTGGCGCGCTCCGGCGGGCCCGGCGCCGGCGGCCGCACGGGCAGCTCCAGCTCGACCACCGCGAGCCCGTCGACACCTCCGACACGAGCCACTAGCGGCGTACGCCCGGCAAGACTCCCACCCGTGTCGACCCCAGCTCAGCACAGCCGGCTCGCTCAGGCACACCTTGGTCACCCGGGCACACCCTGCTCCCGACGGCACACCCTGCAGGGTGCGCCGAGGCGAACAGGGTGTGCCGGGGAGAGGAAGGTGTGCCGCCTCAGACCCGCTCGGCCGCCTCGTCGCCGGCCTGGCCGCCGCGCGGGACGCGGAGCGCGAGGATGCCGTTCTCCGACAGCAGGCGGCACACGTCCTCGCGGTCGTCGTAGAAGATCTCGATGCCGAGCTCGACGCACTTCGCGAGCTTGAGCTCGGGCGACTCGCGGGTGTGGGAGAAGACGACCTCGTGCACGACCGGTACGTCGGTGACCTCGCGGACCTCTGCCTCGACGGTGCCGATCCGGCCCCGGCCGATCGCCGAGATCACGTGCACCTCGTCGCCCGCCGCCTCGTGGATCGCCATCAGGTGCGCGACCTGCCGCGGGTAGTGGCTGAGGACGTTCCAGTAGTCGAAGCCGACGATCACGCCGTCACCCTAGGAGCGATCGGTCCTCGCGAGCGGGGGCTTCCGCCAGCGCCAGCGAGTGGAACCCACGCGGGGGTGTGGGGGGTCGGCCCCCCACGGCTCAGCCGCGGACGGCGGCGGCCAGGGCGTCGGCGCGGTCGGTGCGCTCCCAGGTCATGCCCGGGAGGTCGCGGCCGAAGTGCCCGTACGCCGCGGTGGGTGCGTAGACGGGGCGCAGCAGGTCGAGGTCGGCGATGATCGCGGCGGGCCGCAGGTCGAAGACCGAGAGCACCGCATCCTGGATCTGCGCCACCGGGACCTCCTCGGTGCCGAACGTCTCGACGTAGAAGCCGACCGGGTGCGCGCGCCCGATCGCGTACGCGACCTGCACCTCGCAGCGGTGGGCGAGGCCGGCGGCGACAACGTTCTTGGCCACCCAGCGCATCGCGTACGCCGCGGAACGGTCGACCTTCGACGGGTCCTTGCCCGAGAACGCGCCTCCGCCGTGGCGGGCCATGCCGCCGTACGTGTCGACGATGATCTTGCGGCCGGTGAGGCCTGCGTCGCCCATCGGCCCGCCCACCTCGAACCGCCCGGTGGGGTTGACGAGCAGGCGGTAGCCGCGGCTGTCGATCTCGAAGCGCTCGAGCACGGGGTCGACGACGTGCTTGCGCACGTCGGGGGTGAGCAGGGCGTCGAGGTCGATGTCGGCCGCGTGCTGGCTGGACAGGACGACGGTGTCGACGCGGACCGGTCGGTCGCCGTCGTACTCGACGGTCACCTGGGTCTTGCCGTCGGGGCGCAGGTACGGGATGCGGCCGTCCTTGCGCACGGCCGAGAGCTGCTCGGCGAGGCGGTGGGCCAGGTCGATCGGCAGCGGCATCAGGTTGGGCGTCTCGTCGGACGCGTACCCGAACATCAGGCCCTGGTCGCCGGCCCCCTGCGCGTCGAGCAGGTCGACCGACTGACCCGACCGGGCCTCGAGGGACGAGTCCACGCCCCCTGCGATGTCGGGCGACTGCTGCCCGATCGCGACCTGGACGCCGCACGAGGCGCCGTCGAAGCCCTTGGTCGAGGAGTCGTAGCCGATCTCGAGGATGCGGGACCGCACGATCGAGGGGATCTCCACGTACGCGTTCGTGGTCACCTCGCCCGCCACGACGACGAGCCCGGTGGTCACGAGCGTCTCGACCGCGATCCGGCCGTGGGGGTCCTCCGCGAGGATGGCGTCGAGGACGGAGTCGCTGATCTGGTCGGCGATCTTGTCCGGGTGGCCCTCGGTCACGGACTCCGAGGTGAAGAGTCGGCCGGTCACCCCGACACGTTACCCACGGCGGGGTGCCGCAACCGCCGCGTCCAGGATCCGGTGAGCCAGCACGTCCTTCGTGCCGGCGTACGGGCCGTCGACGGTGGTCGCGCCCCCGTCGCAGGCGAGCAGCGTGATCTCGTTGTCCGGGCTGCCGAAGACGAGGTCGCGCCCGACGGCGTTGAGCACGAGCAGGTCGCAGCCCTTGCGGGCGAGCTTGCCCCGGCCCAGCTCCACCAGGGCGGCCTGGTCGGCCGCCGTCTCGGCCGCGAAGCCGACCACGACCTGGCGAGGGTCCTCGCGCGCCTCGACGAGGCTGCGCAGCACGTCGGGCGTCTGCACGAGGGTGAGCGTGGTGCCGGCGTCCCCGGTCTTCTTGATCTTCACGTCGCTGGCCGTGGCCGGAGTGAAGTCGGCGGGTGCTGCCGCCATGACGACGACGTCGGCGTCGCGGGACGCCCGGCGCATCGCGGCGCCGAGCTCGGCGGTGCTGCCGACTCGCTCGACCTCGATCCCCGACGGTCCGTCGACCTCGGTGTGCGCGACCACGGCGTGCACGGAGGCGCCGCGCAGGCGGGCGGCCCGGGCGAGGGCCCAGCCCATCCGCCCCGACGACGAGTTGCCCAGGAACCGCACCGGGTCGAGGTGCTCGCGGGTGCCACCGACGCTGACCGCGACGCGCAGGCCGGCGAGGTCCTGCGCGGCGAGCGCGGGCACGAGGTCGGGGGCGGCGAGGACCGTGCGGGCGACAGCCAGGATCTCGGCCGGCTCCGGCAGGCGGCCCGGACCCGAGTCGGCGCCGGTCAGACGACCGACGGCGGGGTCGACGACGACCGTGCCGCGCGAGCGCAACGTGGCGACGTTCGCGCGGGTGGCCGCGTGCAGCCACATCTCGGTGTGCATGGCCGGCGCCAGCACGACCGGGCAGGTCGCGGTGAGCAGGACGTTGGTGAGCAGGTCGTCGGCCCGGCCGGACGCGGCCCGGGCGAGCAGGTCGGCGGTCGCCGGGGCGACGAGGACGAGGTCGGCCTCACGTCCGAGACGGACGTGCGGGACCTCGTACGCGTCGGTCCAGACCTCTGTGCTGACCGGGCGGCCCGAGAGGGCCTCCCAGGTCGCCCGGCCGACGAAGGTGAGCGCCGCCTCGGTGGGGACGACGGTCACGTCGTGACCGTCGTCGCGCAGCCGGCGGAGCAGCTCGCAGGCCTTGTAGGCCGCGATGCCGCCCGCGACCCCGAGGACCACCTTCATGGGCGCGGGCTCAGACGGGTCGGTAGATCAGGCGGAGGCGAAGGGGTCGGTCGCGGTCGGCTCGGCCTCGGCGTCCGGGTCGATGTCGATGGCGCGGAGCTTGCCCTCGTTGAGCTCGCGCAGCGCGATCGAGAGCGGCTTCTCCTGGACGGCGGTCTCGACCAGCGGACCGACGTGGTCGAGCAGGCCCTCGCCGAGCTGGGAGTAGTAGGCGTTGATCTGACGCGCACGCTTGGCGGCGAACAGGACGAGGCGGTACTTGCTGTCCGACTGCGTCAGGAGCTCGTCGATCGGGGGGTTGGTGATGCCTTCGGCGGCTGACGTGTTCTGGGGCACAGGAGTCCTTCTCGTCGGTTGCGCAGGCTGCGCCGTCCCGTGAAGAAGTCCGTCCCTCGTGAGGACCGGCTCCGGCCGGAGATCAGTCGTGCTGCCTGCTGAGCGTCTGCTCGTTCACAGACCTATCAACTCTACCAAGTCCGCGACCGCCTGCTCGACGCTCACGTTGACCACCGTCGCGTCGAACTCCGACACCGCGTCCATCTCGGCCTGGGCGGTCTGCAGCCGCCGCTCGCGCTGGGCGGCCGTCTCGGTGCCGCGGCCGACCAGACGACGCTGGAGCTCCTCCCAGCTGGGCGGGGCGAGGAAGACGAACCGGGCCTCGGGCCACGACGGCCGGACCTGGCGGGCACCCTGCAGGTCGATCTCCAGCAGCGCCGGCCGGCCCGCCTCGGTCGCCGCGACGACCGGCGCGCGCGGGGTGCCGTAGCGGTGGGTGCCGTGCACGACCGCCCACTCGAGCAGCAGGTGCTGCGCGACCATCCTGTCGAACTCGGCGTCGGAGACGAAGAGGTAGTGCTTCCCGTCGACCTCACCGGGGCGCGGCGCCCGGGTCGTCGCCGACACGGACACGAAGATCTCGGGGTGCTGCGCGGCGAGCGCCGCGGTGACCGTGCCCTTGCCGACGGCGGTCGGGCCGGACAGGACGGTCAGGTCGGCGCGGCTCACTCGGCAGCCGGCGGGACGGCTGTTGAAGCGGGCGCGTCGGAGCGGGCGAACTCGCTGACCAGGGCGGCCGTCTGGTGCTTGCCCAGCCCGCGGAGCCGGCGGTTCGGCGCGATCTCGAGACGTTCCATGACCTTGGCGGCGCGGACGGCGCCCACGCGCGGGAGAGCCTTCAGGACGTCGACGACCTTGGTGTGGGCGATGACGTCGTCCTGCTCGGCGGCGGCGAGGACCTGCGCGAGGGTCTGCTCGCCGGTACGCAGCGCCTGCTTCGCCTCGGCTCGGCGGCGGCGGGCCTCGGTGGCCGCGTGCCGCGCCTGCTGGCGCTGCTCGTCGCTCAGCGGGGGGATGCTCACCAGCGTCCTTCACGTCCTCGTCGGGCTCACCACGGTCTGCGGGCGCGCGCCTGCGGCCCAGCGGATCAGAACCTATCTCAGCCCGCGCACCGCTCCGGCGACCGGCCTCAACGCGGGCCGAGCACGCCGGTGACCGACGCCACCACGGCGGCGGCCGCGTCGCGCAGCCGGTCCGGGTCGGGTCCGGCCCCCATCACCTCACGGCTCGTCGTGGGCAGCACGAGGGGCAGCGCGGCGCCGAAGACGTCCGTCAGGTCGCCGGCCGTCGCGCCCTGCGCACCCAGCCCGGGCGCGAGGATCGAGCCGTTCAGCGCATCGAAGCGGGTGCCCGTACGCCCGATGGTCGCGCCGACGACGACACCCACGTCGCCCGGTCCCGGGCCGGCGTTGCGACGGGCGGCCTCGTCGACGACGACCTGCCCGACGCTCCGGCCGTCGGACGCGGTCGCGTGCTGCACCTGCCGACCCTCGGGGTTGCTGGTCAGGGCGAGCACGTAGACGCCCCGGCCGTGGGCCTGCGCGGCGGTGATCGCGCCGTCGAGCGAGCCGAAGCCGAGGTACGGCGACAGGGTGACGGCGTCGGCCGCCAGCGGCGAGCCGTCGGTGAGGTAGGCCGCGGCGTACGCGTCCATGGTCGAGCCGATGTCGCCGCGCTTGACGTCCAGCAGGGACAGGGCGCCGGCCTGCGCGACGTCGGCGAGCGTGCGCTCGAGGACGGCCACGCCGGCCGAGCCGTACGCCTCGAAGAACGCGGACTGCGGCTTGAGCACGGCGACCGTCCCGGCCAGGGCCTCGACCATGCCGCGGGCGCACCGCTCGAGGCCGGCGACGTCGGCGTCCAGGCCCCAGGCGCGCAGCACCCCCGGGTGCGGGTCGATGCCGACGCACAGCGGGCCGCGCTCGGCCACGACGCGGGCCAGCCGAACCCCGTAGGACTCCCTCATGCGTGGACCTCCTCGATCTCGCGGAGCAGCGCCGGGCCGCGGTAGACGAAGCCCGTGTAGACCTGCAGCAGCCGGGAGCCGGCGTCGAGCAGCGCGCGGGCGTCGTCCGCCGTCCGGAGGCCGCCGACCCCGATCACGGGGAGCTCGGTCCGGCCGGCGAGGAAGGCGACGACCTCGCGGGCCCGGGCCGTCAGCGGGGACCCCGACAGCCCGCCCGCCTCGGACGCCCGCCACCGGTCCGAGTCGGCCAGGCCCTCGCGGGTGAGCGTCGTGTTCGTGGCGACCAGGCCGGCGGCGCCGCTCTCGAGGCAGACGCCCAGGACGTCCTCGAGGGCGTCGAAGGACAGGTCCGGGGCCACCTTGACCAGCACGGGGACCGGCCGAACCGGGTCCTGCACCCGGGCCGCCGCCACGAGAGCCGCGACGAGGTCGCGCAGCACCCCGGCCTCCTGGAGGGTCCGCAGGCCGGGGGTGTTCGGGCTGGAGACGTTCACCGCGACGTAGTCGGCGTGCGGGGCGACGGCGGCGAACGAGGTGAGGTAGTCCTGCGCCGCGTCGGCGAGCGCCGTGGTCTTGGTCTTGCCGAGCGACACCCCGACCGGGATGCCCGGCGCCGCTGCCCCCCGGCGGACGCCGGCGGCCTCGAGCCGGGCGGCGAGGGCCGGTGCCCCGGCGTTGTTGAAGCCCATCCGGTTGACCAGGCCCCCGCTGGCCGGCAGCCGGAACAGCCGCGGGCGCGGGTTGCCCGGCTGCGCGGACGCGGTCACCGTGCCGAGCTCCACGTGGGAGAAGCCGAGCGCGGCCCAGGCGTGCGGGGCGACCCCGTCCTTGTCCATGCCAGCCGCGAGCCCGACGACCCCGGGGAAGGTCAGCCCGAAGGCCTCGACCGGCCGCCGCGGACCGCGAGTCAGTAGCCGCAGGGCCGCCAGCGCCGCCGGGCGGCGCTCCAGCACCTCGAGCGAGCGCAGCGTCGTGTGGTGCACGCGCTCGGGGTCCCCCGCGTACGCGCGGAACATCACCGGCCGCAGCACCCGCTCGTAGCCCGGCCCGAGCGCCGCGCCGCGCACGCTCAGCGGTCGGCCCCGGCCAGCGAGGGTGCCGCTGTCGCGGCCTGGTCCGCCGCCCGCTCGAGCTCCTCGGTGCCGCGGGCCCAGGACTGCAGCGACCGGACCCCGATGTGGCCCGCGCGGACGGCCTCGATGCCCTGGACCGCCGCCGCGAGTCCCTGCACGGTGGTGATGCACGGGATGTTCCGCAGGACCGCGGCCGTACGGATCTCGTACCCGTCGAAGCGGGGTCGCCCGTCCGGGCTGAGCCCGGCCGGGGTGTTGAAGATCAGGTCGATCCCCCCGTCGAGGATCAGCTGGACCACGGTGGGCTCGCCGGCCGGGCCGGGGCCCTGGCTGAACTTGCGGACGCTCTCCGCCTCGACGCCGTTGCGGTGCAGCATCGACGCGGTGCCGGCGGTGGCGAGGATCCGGAAGCCGAGGTCGGCCAGCCGCTTGACCGGGAAGATGATCGAGCGCTTGTCGCGGTTGGCGACCGAGACGAAGACCGTGCCGCCGGTGGGCAGCGAGCCGAACGCGGCGGCCTGGCTCTTGGCGAACGCCGTGCCGAAGCCGACGTCGAGGCCCATCACCTCGCCCGTCGAGCGCATCTCCGGGCCGAGGATCGTGTCGACGGACGTGCCCTCGACGGTGCGGAACCGGTTGAACGGCATGACCGCCTCCTTCACCGCCATCGGGGCGCCGGGACGCTCGTCGGTGCCGTCGCCGACGGCGCGCAGCAGGCCCTCGCGCCGCAGCCCGGCGATCGGGGTCCCGAGCATCACGCGGGCAGCGGCCTTGGCCAGCGGCGTGTTCGTGGCCTTGGAGACGAAGGGCACCGTACGGCTGGCCCGCGGGTTGGCCTCGAGCACGAACAGGGTGTCCCCCGCCAGCGCGAACTGGATGTTGATCAGGCCGCGGACGCCGACCCCGCGGGCGATGGCCTCGGTCGAGGTGCGGATCCGGTCGATCACCTCGCTGCCGAGGGTGATCGGCGGCAGCGCGCACGCCGAGTCGCCGGAGTGCACGCCGGCCTCCTCGATGTGCTCCATGACGCCGCCGAGGTAGAGGTCGGTCCCGTCGTAGAGCGCGTCGACGTCGATCTCGACGGCGTCGTCGAGGAAGCGGTCGACCAGCACCGGGTGCGCGGGCGACACCTCCGTCGCGCGGTCGATGTAGGAGGCCAGGGTCGGCTCGTCGTAGACGATCTCCATGCCGCGGCCGCCCAGCACGTAGGACGGGCGCACCAGCACCGGGTAGCCGATGTCCGCGGCGATGGCGCTGGCCTCGGCGAAGCTGCGGGCCAGCCCGTGCTTCGGCGACGGGAGCCCGGCCGCGTCGAGCACCTCGCCGAAGGCGCCACGCTCCTCGGCGAGGTGGATTGCCTCGGGGCTGGTGCCGACGATCGGGACGCCCGCGTCCTTGAGCGCTTGAGCGAGCCGCAGCGGGGTCTGCCCGCCGAGCTGGACGATGACGCCGGCGACGGGGCCTGCCTGCTGCTCGGCGTGCACGACCTCGAGGACGTCCTCGCAGGTCAGCGGCTCGAAGTAGAGCCGGTCCGCGGTGTCGTAGTCGGTCGAGACCGTCTCCGGGTTGCAGTTGACCATGACGGTCTCGTAGCCGAGGCCGTCGTTGTCGGGCGCACCGGAGAGCGCCAGCGCGGCGTGCACGCACGAGTAGTCGAACTCGATGCCCTGGCCGATGCGGTTCGGGCCCGAGCCCAGGATCAGCACCGCCGGCCGGGTCCGGGGGACGACCTCGGTCTCGACGTCGTACGAGCTGTAGTGGTACGGCGTCCGCGCCGCGAACTCGGCGGCGCAGGTGTCGACGGTCTTGTAGACCGGCCGCACGCCGAGAGCCCAGCGGACACCGCGGACGACGTCCTCGGAGAGGTTCCGCAGGCGGGCGACCTGGGCGTCCGACAGGCCGTGGCGCTTGGCCGTACGAAGCACGTCGACGGAGAGCTCGGGGGCGTCGCGCACCTCGTCGGCGATCTCGGAGACGAGAAAGAGCTGGTCGACGAACCACGGGTCGATGTGGGTGGACGCGTTCACCTGCTCGGGCGTCGCGCCGGCCCGGATGGCCTGCATGACCACGCCGAGACGCCCGTCGTGCGGGCGGGCGGCGATCGCGAGCAGCTCGTCCGCCGAGGCGCCGGGCGTGGTGAACAGGAACGGCGCCTTGGGGTCCTCGAGCGACCGCAGAGCCTTGCCGAGGGCCTCGGTGAAGTTGCGGCCGATGGCCATGGCCTCGCCGACGCTCTTCATGTGGGTGGTGAGCGTGGTGTCGGCGAGCGGGAACTTCTCGAACGCGAACCGCGGGATCTTGACCACGACGTAGTCGAGCGTCGGCTCGAAGCTCGCCGGGGTGACGCCGGTGATGTCGTTCGGGATCTCGTCGAGGGTGTAGCCGATGGCGACCTTGGCCGCGATCTTGGCGATCGGGAAGCCCGTCGCCTTCGACGCGAGCGCCGAGCTCCGCGAGACGCGCGGGTTCATCTCGATGACGATCATGCGCCCGGTGGCCGGGTCCACGGCGAACTGGATGTTGCAGCCGCCGGTGTCGACGCCCACGGCGCGGATGATGCCGATGGAGAGGTCGCGCATCCGCTGGTACTCGCGGTCGGTCAGCGTCATGGCCGGCGCCACGGTGATCGAGTCGCCGGTGTGCACGCCCATCGGGTCGAAGTTCTCGATGGAGCAGACGATCACCACGTTGTCCGCGCGGTCGCGCATGACCTCGAGCTCGTACTCCTTCCACCCGAGGATCGACTCCTCGATGAGGACCTCGGTGGTCGGGCTCGCCGCGAGGCCGGCGCCGGCGATGCGCCGCAGGTCCGCCTCGTCGTGGGCGAAGCCCGAGCCGACACCGCCCATGGTGAAGCTCGGCCGCACGACGAGCGGGTAGCCGAGCTCGCCGGCCGCACCGAGAACGTCGTCGATCGTGTGGCAGACGTAGCTGCGGGCCACCCCGAAGCCCGGGTCGGTCGGGTCGGTCGGCGGGGCGAGGCCCTCGACGATCGCCTTGAACTGCTCGCGGTTCTCGCCGCGCTGGATGGCCTCGACCGACGCGCCGATGAGCTCGACGTCGTACTTGGCCAGGACGCCGTTCTCGTGGAGGGCGATCGCGGCGTTGAGGGCGGTCTGCCCGCCGAGCGTGGCCAGGAGCGCGTCCGGCCGCTCGAGGGCGATGACCTGCTCCACGAACTCGGGCGTGATCGGCTCGACGTAGGTCGCGTCGGCGAACTCGGGGTCGGTCATGATCGTCGCCGGGTTGGAGTTCACGAGGATCACCCGGAACCCCTCGGCCCGCAGGACGCGGCAGGCCTGGGTGCCGGAGTAGTCGAACTCGCAGGCCTGGCCGATGACGATCGGTCCGGACCCGATGACGAGGATCGAGCTGATGTCGGTACGGCGGGGCATCAGGCGACCGCTCCCTTGGGGTGTTCGGGGGTCTGCGAACGGGCGGACATGAGCTCGACGAAGCGGTCGAAGAGGTAGGAGGCGTCGTGCGGACCGGCCGCGGCCTCCGGGTGGTACTGCACCGAGAAGGACAGCAGCGCGCCGTTCTCGTCCTCGAGCGCCAGACCCTCGACGACGTCGTCGTTGAGCCCGACGTGGCTGACCCGGGCCCAGCCGTACGGCGTCTCGGTGCGGCCCGTGAGCGGGGCGTCCACGGCGAACCCGTGGTTGTGCGCGGTGATCTCGACCCGGCGGGTGGAGAGGTCCATGACGGGCTGGTTGATCCCGCGGTGGCCGTAGCCGAGCTTGTACGTGCCGAAGCCGAGCGCGCGCCCGAAGAGCTGGTTGCCGAAGCAGATCCCGAAGTAGGGCACCTCCGCCTCGAGGACCGAGCGCAGCAGCGCGACGACGTCCTCGGTCGCGCTCGGGTCGCCGGGGCCGTTGGAGAAGAAGACGCCGTCCGGGCGCACCGCCTGGACCTGCTCCCAGGTCGACGTCGCCGGCAGGACGTGGACCTCGATGCCGCGTTCCGCGAGGCGGAAGGGCGTCATGGACTTGATGCCGAGGTCGACCGCCGCGACGCGGAAGCGGGTCTCGCCCTGCGCGGGCACGACGTACGCCTCGTCCGTGCTGACCTCGTCGGCCAAGTGGGCGCCGCTCATCTCGGGCGCGGAACGGACCCGGGCCAGCAGGGCGGCCGGGTCGGTCTCGACGCTGGAGACGCCGACCCGCATCGCTCCGCGCTCGCGCAGGTGCCGGGTGAGGGCCCGGGTGTCGACGTCGGCCATGCCGACGATCCCCTGGGCGGCCAGCTCGTCGGACAGGCTGCGACGCGACCGCCAGCTCGAGGAGACGCGGGCGGCGTCGCGCACGACGTAGCCGGCGACCCAGATGCGGGAGGACTCGTCGTCCTCGTCGTTCCAGCCGGTGTTGCCGATGTGCGGGGCCGTCGCGACGACGACCTGGCGGTGGTAGCTGGGGTCGGTCAGCGTCTCCTGGTAGCCCGACATGGCCGTGGAGAACACCGCCTCGCCGAAGGTCTCCCCCACCGCACCGAACGCGGAACCGGTGAACGTCGCGCCGTCCTCGAGGACGAGGAGCGCGGGAACGGGGGCCGGACGCCTCGACGAGCTCCGCGCAGCCCCGGGTGGGGGGCTGGAGGCCGAGGGCCTGGGGGTCGAAGGGGTGGGGCCGTGGGTCGAGGTCATCAACCGTCCTTTCCTGCCTCACGGGACAGGTCTTAAAGGGTGGTGTCACGTCAAGATACCAGCGCGCCGCCCCCGCGCTCGACTCGTCCGCAGCCGCTCGCGGGCCGCTCCGGGACCCTCGCCGCGCACCTCCGGCACACCCGCGCAGGTCGCGGCGTACGCGGCTGTGCGCACGGTCCGCGGCTGCCGCGTCGCGGAGAGGCGGCGGGACCGGGAGGGTCCGGACGGAGGAGCAGAGGTGACGGTCGGCACACCGCCCAGCGCTCGGAATATTGCTTAGGGTCCATAAGTTGTGACGTATGCTTGCGTACAGCAACTAAAGGAAGTTTTGAAGTGAGTCTCTCCGAACGCCGCGCGGCCCAGCTCCTGACCGCCCTGGACTCGGTCGTCCGTACGGTCCGCTACGTCGCCGCCAAGGACCACGGCCAGACGATGACCGGCACCCTTTCCGGCATCCTCAAGGCCGTATCCGCCGCCGACCAGCGCCCCGGTGACCTGGCCGCCCACCTGATGGTGGCCCCCTCGGTCGCCTCCCGCGCCGTCGCCGCCCTCGAGGCCGACGGCCTGGTCGAGCGCCACACCGACCCCGACGACGCCCGCGCCAGCCGGATCGGCATCACCGACCTCGGCCGCGAGCGGCTTGCCGAGCACCGCCGCTACACCCTCCAGCGCGTCGTCGCCGCGCTGCCGGACTGGGACGACGAGGAGGCCGCCCTGGCCACCCAGGTGCTGAGCCGCCTGGACCTCAGCCTCGCCGCCGCCCCGACAGCCCACCCGCTGACACCCCCCAAGGTGCTCGCCGGGACCACCGCCATCACCTTGCTCGACCAGGTCGAATCCGCACCCGCAGGAGAAGCAGCATGAGCGTCACCACGAGGAGCAGCGCCGCGGCGCCCTCCCCCACCACCTCGACCAGCGCACCCGCGCCGGTCGGGGCGGCCAAGGTCTACAGCCACCGCGAGATCCTCGAGGTGATGGCGGGCCTGCTCGCCGCGCTGTTCACCGCCATGATCAGCACCACGATCGTCTCCACCGCGCTGCCGACGATCATGTCCGACCTGCACGGCACGCAGCGTCAGTACACGTGGGTCATCACGGCCTCGCTGCTGGCCCTGACCGTCACCACCCCGATCTGGGGCAAGCTGTCGGACCTCTTCAACAAGAAGTTCCTCATCCAGCTGTCGATCGTGCTGTTCGTGATCGGCTCCGTCGGCGCCGGGCTGTCCCAGACGGTCCCGCCGATGATGGTCTTCCGCGCCCTGCAGGGCCTGGCCCTCGGCGGCATGATCGCCGTCATCCAGGCGATCATGGGCTCGATCATCCCGCCGCGCCAGCGCGGTCGCTACAGCGGCTACATGGGTGCCGTGCTCGCGGTGAGCACCGTGTCGGGCCCGCTGCTGGGCGGCGTGCTGACCGACACGGTCGGCTGGCGCTGGTGCTTCTTCGTCTGCGTGCCGCTGGCGGTCATCTCGCTCGTCGTCCTGCAGCTCACGCTGAAGCTCCCGACCGTCCGTCGCCACGTCAAGATCGACTACGTCGGCGCGCTCCTCGTCGCCGTCGTCGCCGCGCTCCCGATGCTGTGGATCACCTTCGCCGGCAACGACTACGCCTGGATCTCCTGGCAGTCCGGCGCCTACCTCGTCGGGTTCCTCGCCGCGGTGGTCGCCCTCGTGCTCGTCGAGCTCCGGGTCAGCGAGCCGATGGTGCCGCTCCGGATCCTCAACAACCGGACCACGATCCTGATGATCCTGGCCAGCCTCGGCGTGGGCATGGCGATGTTCGGCAGCAGCACGTTCCTCACGCAGTTCTTCCAGCTCGGCGGCGGCAACAGCCCGACCCGCGCGGGCCTGATGACCATCCCGCTGATCATCAGCCAGCTGCTGGTCTCGACCCTCGGCGGCCAGCTGGTCAGCCGCACCGGTCGGTGGAAGCCGCTCATGGTCGTCGGCGTGATCGCGCTGCTCGCCGGCCTGCTCCTGATGGGCACGATCAGCCACACGACCCCGTACTGGCACATCGCGATCTTCATGTCGATCATGGGTGTCGGCATCGGTGCCCTGGTTCAGAACATCGTCCTGGCCGTGCAGAACACCGTCGACGTGACGCAGGTCGGGGCCACCTCGGCCGCGGTCTCGTTCTTCCGCTCGCTCGCCGGCGCGGTGGGGGTCGCCGTCCTCGGCGCCATCCTCGCCACCCAGGTGGCCCGGCGGACCGCGACCGGCCTGAGCGCCATCGGCGTCAGCGGCGCCGGCGCCGGCGACGGGTCGCTCGACCTGAACGACCTCCCGGCCCCGGTCGAGGCCGTCGTCCGGGCCGCGTACGGCGACTCGTTCGGCGAGCTGTTCCTCATCGCCGCGGCCGCCGCCGTCCTGACGCTGGTCACCGTCTTCCTGGTGAAGGAGGTGCCGCTGCGCAACACCATCGAGATGCAGCCCGCCGCGGCCGGCGACGGCACCGCGGCGCTGGCCGAGGACACGGGCCGCGAGGCGCGTGGCCTGGAGGGCCCGAAGGCGGAGCAGACCGAGGTCGAGACCTGGGACGACCCGGTGACCCGGCAGGCCGTCGCGGCGCTCGACGTCCTGACCGCCGCGCAGGACCGGGCGCGGACGTACCGGGCAGGGTCCGACCGGACGCAGGCCGAGCTCGTGAGCCTGGTCGACGGCCTGGAGAAGCGGATCGATGCGGTGACCGCGGAGTTCCGCGGCCAGCTCGACCAGATCCGCGGCCGCCTCACCGACCCGGAGGTCCAGCCCTCGCTGGGGCTCGACGGGGAGGGCGGCGACAGCCTCCGCTCGTACGAGTACCGCCTCCTGCTCGACAGCCAGCAGACGGCCGACAAGGTCACGCACGTGGCCCGGACCGAGGCGGAGCGCGTCCTCGCCGACGCCGAGGCCCAGGTCGCCGAGCTCGAGGAGCGCATCGCCACCCTCCGTCAGGTCGAGTCGGACCTGGCCGGCCAGGTGGCGGAGAAGGTCCGCACGGACGCCTGACTCCGTACCCGCGTACGAACGGGGAGGATCCTGCACCGCTGAGGTGCTGGATCCTCCCCGTTCTGCGTCCGGAGGCGCGTGAGGGAGGCTGACGGGGTGAAGGTCGTCGCCGCGTTCGACTCGTTCAAGGGGTCGCTGAGCAGCCGCGAGGCCGGCGAGGCGGTGGCGGAGGGGGTGCGCGCCGCGGTCCCGGACGCCGAGGTCGTCGTCGTCGGGGTCGCCGACGGCGGCGAGGGCCTGGTCGACGCGCTGCTCGTCGGCGGTGGCCACGAGACGTTCGTCGACGCGGTCGACCCGTTCGGCCGACCGCTGCGGACCGGCTACGCCGTGCTCGACGACGGGACCGCGGTCGTCGAGGCCGCCCGCACCATCGGGCTCGACCTCGTGGGCGCGGTCGACGCCACGGTCCCCTACCGGGCGTCCTCGTCCGGGCTCGGCCTCCAGGTCGCCGCCGCCCTCGCCTCCGGTGCCCCGCGAGTGCTCGTGGGGCTCGGCGGAAGCGCGACCACCGACGGCGGCACCGGGCTGCTCGCCGCGCTCGGCGCGCGGCTCGAGCTGGTCCCTGAGGGGTCGGCCGGCGCGGGGAACCTGCTGCCGCACGTGGTGGCCGTCCACGACCTGCCCGACCTGAGCCGGGTCGAGGTGCTCACCGACGTCACCAGCCCGCTGCTCGGCCCGACCGGTGCGGCGCGGATGTTCGGGCCGCAGAAGGGGGCCGACCCGACGCAGGTCGAGGCGCTCGAGGCGCACCTGACCCGCTGGGCGCCGCTGCTGGCCGCCGCCTCCGGACAACAGGTCAGCGCCGTGGTGGGCACGCCGGGGTCGGGTGCGGCCGGCGGTCTCGGTGCGGCGCTGCTGGCCTGCGGGGCCACCCTGGTGCCCGGCTTCGCCCGCGTGGCCGAGCTCGTCGGCCTGGACGACGCCCTGGTGGGAGCCGACCTCGTGCTGACGGGCGAAGGTTCCTTCGACGCCCAGTCCGCGCTGGGCAAGGGACCGGTCGGCGTGGCCGACCTGGCCCGCGCCCGCGGCGTCCCCGTCGTCGTCCTCGCCGGCCGGGTGGAGCACCCCCTCGGTGCGGTCGGCGAGCGCGTCGACGCCGCGTTCGGCGTCCACCCGGTCCCCCGGACCCCGCTCGAGGCGATGGACCCGATCGTCACGGCTGCCGCGCTCCGGGCCACCGCGAGCCAGGTCGTCCGCCTGGTGCGGCGGACGCACGGGCTCGCCGACGCCCGCTGAGCACTCGTCGGTGAGACGGGAGTGGCCCCGCACCGGTCCGGTGCGGGGCCACTCCCTGGTGCTGCTCAGAGCGTTGTCAGCTCCGGCTGGTCACCGCCTTGCGCGCGGCGGCCAGGGTGGCGTCGGACGAGACCGACGTGCTGGTCCCGAGGCCGACCCGCAGCGACGTGCCCTCCTGCTGCTGGACCGTCAGGGTCACCCCCGCGTTGGCCACGCGGACCCCGGCCAGCGGGGTCGCCGCCCGGAAGTAGGACTTCGTGTCGTCGAAGGTCGGCACGGCGTCCTGGCCGCGGACGTAGCTCGGCTGGCCGTTCACGTGGAGCGTGAACGAGTCGGCCTTCTGCAGCCCGAACGTCGCGTCGTAGATCTGCACACGAGCGCGCCACGGCTTGCCGTCGATCCGGTTGATCGGCGTCGGGTGCGCGTCGACCACGAGGATCTCTCCGTTGCCCGGGTGGGCCGACACGTTGTTGTCGGTGTAGCTGCCGTCCCAGTAGCTCACCTGCAGACCGTCCTGGTACGGGAAGTGGTCCACCTTGTCCGGCAGCGTCGAGCCGTACCCGAAGTCGTACGGACCGGTCTTCAGGTACTGGTCGAACGAGGTGTAGGTGCGGTTGCTGGCGATGTAGTACTGCGGGAACGCCGAGCTGGTGGTGGCCCCGACGACGCTGAAGCCGTCGGCGGTCCAGCCGTCCAGCCCCTTCTCGGCGCCGTCGGCGAGGACGGTCGTCGTGCCCGAGACGAGCTTGACGTCGTCGACGAAGAGCCCGGCGGGCTTCGACGCGTCGTCACCCTGGACACCGCCGTCGCTGGCGTAGCGGAAGCGGAGCCCGACCGTCTTGCCGGCGTAGGCCGACATGTCGAACGTCGCCGGGACGTAGCCCTTGGACAGCCCGGTGATCCCGTTGCCGACCGCGGGGTCCGTGATGCTGCCGGGGACGGCCTTCCAGCCGGACCCGTCGTCGACCTGGACGTAGCCGTAGTCGTATCCGGTCTCGATGTTCCAGCTGGCCTTGAAGGTCAGCGTCGCCTTGCCGGCGGGCAGGGTCACCCGTCGGCTGAGGGTGTTGTCGAGGTTGTCGCCCTGCGCGCTCCAGAACTGCTGCGTGCCCTCGGGAGGCGTCGGAAGTGCGGTGGTGACCTTCTTCGGCGGCAGGACCGTCACCAGGGCCTGGGCCTTGGCGGAGTTGTACTCGTGCGGGCCGAGGTTGAAGTTGCGACGCTCACCGGCGACGCCCACCTCGTAGTCGAGCCAGCCGAGCTGGAGCTTCTCCCACGCGCCGAGGTCGCCGGGGCGGGTGCCGATGCCCTGGTCGCCCGGGGCCGACAGCCGGCTCTGGGCCATCAGGCTCCAGAACTCCATCGGCTGGTCGCCGCCCACCGTGTCGTACAGGTCAGGCAGGCCGAGGTCGTGCCCGTACTCGTGCGTGAAGACCGAGAGCCCGCCGTTCTCCGGCTGCATCGTGTAGTCGCCGACCCACAGGCCGGAGTCACCGATCTCGGTGCCGCCGAGCTTGTTGGCCGAGGGGCCGGTCGTGCCGGCGTCCGTGCCGTACGCGTACCAGCGGTGCGACCAGATGGCGTCCTCGCCCTGGATCGGGTCGCCGTCCGCCTCGTCGCCGCCCGAGTGCACGACCTGGAAGTGGTCGATGTAGCCGTCGGGCTCGTTGAAGTTGCCGTCGCCGTCGTAGTCGTAGCGGTCCTGCTGGTCGAACTCGGCCAGCTGACGCTTGATCTGCGCGTCGGTGCGGCCGAAGAGGCGCTTCTGGTCGGTGACCCACTGGCTGACGCCGTCGCGGATCAGGGCCCAGCTGTTGTCGCAGACGTTGCTGGCGCAGACGTTGGGGTCGTCGCCGTTCGCGTCCTGGGGGTCGTCGGTCGAGCGGCCGTAGCGCGCCTCGTTGTAGGGCACCTTGACCCAGCCGGTGACGGTGCCGTCGACCGAGTAGCGGCCCGAGGACTGCTTCTCGTAGTAGGTCTTGAGCGACTCGACGCCCGCACCCTCGCCGAAGTAGAGCTTCTTGAAGTAGGCGGGCGAGTAGTCCTTCTGCCACACGGTGCTGTTGTTGGTCGCGCGGTCGGGCTCGGGGATCGCGTTGTGCAGCGGGCCCTCGAAGGTCGTCGGGCCCTCGGTGAGCGGGTCGGTGTCGCGGTCGGGGAAGCGCGGGTCGCGCTTGTTCCCGAACTCGGTGAGGACGACGAAGATCTTGTCGGTCTTCTCCCGGCCCAGCTCCACGTACTGGTCGACCATCTTGGGTGCGACCGCGCCGCCGGAGGCCACGCGCGACCGCTGGCTCGCGCTGAGCCCGGCCTGCTTCTGGCCGACCTTGACGACGTAGGAGCCGTTGATCTTCTGGACCTTGGCCTGCCCCGTGAGGACCAGGTTCAGCGCCTGCTTGCGCAGGGCCTGCTGCTTCTCGTCGAGCGGGTTCGGCAGGGCGTCCGAGCCCTTGGCCTTCGGTGCGGCCGCGGGCGCTGCCGACGGGGCCCCGACGGGCGGCGCTGCGGTCGCCGAGGTGACCGCTCCGGTCAGGATCAGGCCCGTCGCCAGGCCGAGGCCCAGCACTGCTCTTGCTTCTCTTCGCACGTCACTCCCCTGGCCCTGTACCGGGCCTGTTGACTGGCTTCAGGGTCCGAAACGTACGGGTGGGGTGTGACAGGTGACAATCACCTGTCGGGGTGAGAAGTGAACTCTTTGACTTTCCTCAGTAATGCCCGGGAACTTCCTCCCCGGCCTACGAGGCGACCGACGCCCCGGGCCCGGCGGACTTGCTGTTGACGATCGCGCCGAGCACGCCGCCCACGAAGGACGGCGACTCGTCGGTCGACAGCTCCGAGACGAGGCGGACGGCCTCGGAGACCGCGACCGCGTCAGGCACCGCCAGGTGGTCGATCTCGAGCACGGCGATCCGCAGCGCGCTGCGGTCGACCCGCGGCGTGCGCGGCAGGGTCCAGCCCTTGGCCAGGGCTGCGGAGATCCGTGCGTCGATCGCCTCCTGGTGGTCGGCGACCCCCTCGACGAGGGTGCGCGTGTAGTCGCGCAGCGGCGGGTCGGCGTCGGCCGCGCGGGCGGCGAGCGTCTCCAGGACGCCGGTGCCGCGCACCTCGGACTCGAAGAGGATGTCGAGCGCGCGCTTGCGCGCCTTGGAGCGGGCCGAGACCCGGACCGGGGTGGGCGGGGCCGCAGGAGCCGACGGCGTGGGGGCGGAGTCGCTCACCTCAGCCGACGCGGCCGAGATAGCTGCCGTCGCGCGTGTCGACCTTGACCCGCTCACCGGTGGTGAGGAACAGCGGCACCTGGATCTGGAGGCCGGTCTCGACGGTGGCGGGCTTGGTGCCGCCGGTGCTCCGGTCGCCCTGCAGGCCGGGCTCGGTGTAGGTGACCTCGAGCTCCACCGACGCCGGCAGGTCGAGGTAGAGCGGCGTCTCCTCGTGGATCGCCACGGTCGCCATGTGCTCGGGGAGCAGGTAGTTCTTCGCGTCGCCGACGGTGTCGTCGGGGATGACCAGCTGCTCGTAGCTGCTGGTGTCCATGAACACGTAGCCCGCGCCGTCGTGGTAGAGGTACTGCATCTCACGGCGGTCGACGCTGGCCGTGTCGACCTTGGTGTCGGAGTTGAAGGTGCGGTCGACGACCTTGCCGGACAGCACGTGCTTGAGCTTGGTCCGGACGACGGTGTTGCCCTTGCCCGGCTTGTGGTGCTGGAACCAGATCACGGACCACAGCTGGCCGTCCAGGTCGAGGACCATGCCGTTCTTCAGATCGTTCGTGGACGCCACGCTTACGTACCCCTCTTCGACTTCACTTCTACTTCGTCCGAGCAGTGGGTGAGTCTAGCCGCCGGGCGACAGGGGTCGGCGCGCGAGCGTGTGGCGCACGTCCTGGGTGAACGTGAACCCCGGCGCCCCCAGCCCGAGCTCGGCCACCCGCTCGACGATCCGGGTCCGGACGGCGTCGCGGTCGGTCTCGGGGACGGCCTCCCACATGGCGCGCTGCCCGTGCGACCAGGTGAACGCGAGCAGGTGCTCCACGTCGCGGAACCTCGCCTCCACCGTCGCGCGGACGGTGCGGACCTCGACCAGCCCGGCCTCGGCGAGGAGGGCCTCCATCCCGGCGTCGGAGTCGAACGGCCCCGTCGCGCCCGAGGTGCGGGCGTCCTTGAGCCGGGCGGGGAGATAGGGCCCGAAGACCGCGTCGACGCTGCGCCACCGCGGGTCCTCCTCGCCGAACGTCGTCACCCCCAGCCGACCGCCCGGGACCAGCAGCTCCGTCCAGCGACGCAGCGCGGCGGCGGGGTCGTCGAGGAAGAACAGCACGAGCGACGAGGCCACGACGTCGTACGAGCGGGGCGGCAGGTCGGGCGCCTGCGCGTCCCCGACGAGCACCTCGACCCACTCGAGGTCCGCGAGGTCGGCGGCGGTCCGGCGCACCATCTCCGGCGCGAGGTCCAGGCCCACGGCCCGCCCCTGCGCGCCGACGAGGGGTGCGACCCGGCCGAGCACCGCCCCGCGCCCGCAGCCGACGTCCAGCACCCGCTCGCCCGGCTGCGGCTCCAGCGCGGCCACCAGGCCCGCGGCGATCGGGCCGAACCAGGGAACCCCGACGGCGTCGTAGGTCGCGGCCGCCCGGTCGAACACGCCGGCCGGCCCCGCGGGTGCGCTCATGCTCCCCACTGTGGCACCGGTGCGCCTGGCGTCAACGCCCCCTGAGCCGTCAGACCCGTGTGAGGGCCGCGAACGCGGTGCGCAGGAGCTCGTCGGACGGGGCCGAGAGGATCTCGGCGCTCGCCAGGTCGTTGAGGACGACGAAGCGCAACGTGGACCCGCGGGTCTTCTTGTCCAGGCCCATCGTGGCGACGAGGTCTTCGAGGGCGTCCGGCGCGTACGTGGTGGGCAGGCCGAGCGAGCCGAGGACGGCCCGGTGCCGGTCGGCGACGGCGTCGTCGAGGACGCCGGCGGCACGGGCCAGCTCGGCCACGAACACCATCCCGACGCTGACCGCCTCGCCGTGGCGCCAGCGGAAGCGTTCGCGGCGCTCGACCGCGTGGCCCAGCGTGTGGCCGTAGTTGAGCAGCTCCCGACCGACCTGACGCCCCTCGGACGTCGCCTCGCGCAGGTCGGCGGAGACGACGCGGGCCTTGACCCGGACCGAGCGCTCGACGAGCTCGCGGAGCACCGGCGACGCGGGGTCGAGGGCCGCCTCCGGCTCCTGCTCGACCAGCTCCAGGATGCGGGGGTCGGCGATGAAGCCGCACTTGACCACCTCGCCGAGACCGGCCCGCAGGTCGACCGGCGGGAGCGTGGCCAGCAGGTCGAGGTCGCAGACGACGCCGACCGGCTCGTGGAACACGCCGACCAGGTTCTTGCCCTCGGCGGTGTTGATGCCGGTCTTGCCGCCCACGGCCGCGTCGACCATGGCCAGCAGGCTCGTCGGCACGGTCACCAGGGCCACGCCGCGCAGCCAGGTCGCGGCCACGAAGCCCGCGAGGTCGGTCGTCGACCCGCCGCCGACGCCGACGACCGCGTCGCTGCGGGTGAAGCCGGCGTTCCCGAGCACCGCCCAGCAGCGCGCGGCCACCTCGACCGTCTTCGCCGCCTCGGCGTCGGGCACGTCGATCCGCACGACCTCGTGCCCGGCGTGCTCGAGCGACGCGGAGACCCGAACGGCGACGTCGATGAGGGCGGCTGGGTGCAGCACGGCCACCCGCCGCGGCGCACCGAGCACGTCGGCGACCCGCGCGAGGACGCCGCGACCGACGACGACGTCGTACGGGCGCTCGGCCGCGACACCGATCAGGGTCACGCCGCCGGACTCGGGGTCAGTCACGCGCCCAGCCCAGCGCCTCGACGGCGTCCGCGACCTGCTCGGGAGTCTGCGCGTCCGTGTCGACGCTCGCCCGGGCGACCTCGGCGTAGAGCGGGGTGCGCTCGTTGAGCAGCTTGACCAGGCGGCCGCGGACGTTCCCCAGCAGCAGCGGACGGGCCTCGTTCAGCCCGACGCGCCCGGCCGCGTGCGCGATGGTCACGCGGAGCCAGACGACGGGTCGGCCGGCGAGGGCGGCGCGGGTCGCGGGCGAGAGCACCGCCCCGCCGCCGAGCGCGAGGACGCCGGGCGCGTCCAGCAGCTCCGCGGTCGTGGACTCCTCGAACGCGCGGAAGACGGCCTCGCCGTCGTCGGCGAAGATCTCCGCCACGCTCTTGCCCACCCGGGCCTCGATCACGGCGTCGACGTCGGCGAACGGCTCGCCCCAGCGCTCGGCGAGCAGCGCCCCGACGGTCGACTTGCCCGACCCCGGGGAGCCGACCAGCACCAGGCGAGCGCTCACGGCGTGGTCACCGGACGCCGGCGGCCAGGGCGAGGCCCCGGCTCGCGACGTCGGCGAGGTAGGACTCCCAGTTGCGCCGGGTCTCGGCCACGGAGTCCCCGCCGAACTTCTCCAGCGCCGCGTCGGCCAGCACCAGCGCCGCCATCGCCTCGGCGACGACCCCCGCCGCGGGCACGGCGCAGACGTCGGAGCGCTGGTGGTGGGCGACGGCGGCCTCGCCGGTGGAGGTGTCGATGGTCCGCAGCGCGCGCGGCACGGTGGCGATCGGCTTCATGGCGACCCGGACGCGCAGCACCTCACCGGTGCTCATGCCGCCCTCGGTCCCGCCAGAACGTCCGGACACCCGGGCGATGCCGTCACCGTTGGAGGTGATCTCGTCGTGCGCGAGGCTGCCGCGGGTCCGGGCCAGCTCGAAGCCGTCACCGATCTCGACGCCCTTGATCGCCTGGATCCCCATCATCGCGCCGGCGAGGCGCGCGTCGAGGCGGCGGTCGCCGTGGACGTGCGAGCCGAGCCCCGGGGGCAGGCCCCAGACGACGACCTCGACGACCCCACCGAGGGTGTCGCCGTCCTTCTGCGCGCTCTCCACCTCGGCGATCATCGCGGCGCTCGCGTCGCGGTCGTAGCAGCGCACCGGGTCGGCGTCGATGGCCTCGAGGTCGTCCGGGCCCGGGACGACGCCGGCGGGGGCCTTGACCGATCCCAGCTCGACGACGTGGCTGAGCACCTGCACGCCGTACGCCTGCTCCAGGAAGCGGCGGGCTACGCAGCCGAGCGCCACCCGGGCCGCGGTCTCCCGCGCGCTGGCGCGCTCGAGGACGGGCCGGGCCTCGTCGAAGTCGTACTTCTGCATGCCGACGAGGTCGGCGTGACCGGGCCGGGGGCGGGTGAGCTTGGCGTTGCGCGCCTGCGCGTCGAGCACCGAGGCCTCGACGGGGTCGGCCGACATGACCGTCTCCCACTTGGGCCACTCGGTGTTGCCGACCTCGATCGCGACGGGTCCGCCCTGGGTCTCGCCGTGGCGCACCCCGCCGAGGATCGTGACCGCGTCGGCCTCGAACTTCATCCGCGCACCGCGGCCGAAGCCGAGCCGGCGCCGGGCGAGCGCGTCGGCGACGTCGGCCGTCGTCACCTCGACGTGGGCGGGCATGCCCTCGAGGACCGCGACCAGCGCTGGTCCGTGGGACTCTCCTGCGGTCAGCCAGCGAAGCACGCGGGCCAGTGTTCCACGGTGACGTCGGTGCAGGCCCGACGTCTTGTGCGCCGGCTCAGCCGAAGAGCTTGCCCAGCTGGTCGCGGAACGTCAGGAACGACAGCGTCCCGAAGAGCAGGACCGCCCAGACCAGCGCCCCGAGGCGGAACCCGCGGACCCGGATCGCCGCCGGCAGGGTCTTGCGGTTGATCAGGATCAGCAGCCCGGAATAGATGAACATCATGAAGCCGCCGACGACGGCCGCGATCACCAGCAGCACGATCGGCTGGTCGAAGCCGGCCGCCAGCACGACGATCCCGATTCCGACGAGGCCCCAGACGAGTCCGGCGTAGACCTTCGACTCGTTCGCGTCGCGCTTGTAGCTCGTCTTGATGACGTCGGCGGCGAGCCGGCTGGTGTAGTCGACGATGCCCAGGGCGGCGCCGAAGAGCGAGAAGGAGCCGACGATCCAGAAGAAGAACTTGAACCACGAGCCGACCCGCTCGGCCAGCACCTCGCCCTCGGTGCGCACGAAGGCGATGCCGTTGGCGAGGTCGTCGCGGCCGTAGACCGTGGAGTAGGCGAGCAGCGAGGTGAACATGATCGTGAGGAAGGTGATCAGCACGAAGGTGAAGAGCTGCTCGAGGTTGGCGAACTTCCACCAGCCCTTCCAGCGGGAGAGGTTCTGCTCGGTCGGCTCGAAGATGTAGCCGGGCGACGGCGTGGCCTCGGGCTGGCCGGTCACCGGACTGACGAGCCGGGGCACGAACTCCCCCATGCCGAAGCCCTTGTCGCGGATCCAGTTGGACTGCACCAGGTTCTGGCCGCCGCCCGCCCCGGCGAAGGCGAGCGCGCCGAGCAGGGTCGCGAAGCCGAGCTGCTCGTACGGGATGTCGGCCCGGGTCACGATCTGGGGGACGTCGGACCAGGCCGAGGCCCCGACCGCGACGATCGCCCCGATGACGAAGAGCAGGATCACCGCCGCCACCTTGAGCATCTGCGCCCGCTCGAGGGCGACGTAGACGACCGGGGCCAGCGTGAGGACCAGCCCGATGACGACGAGCATCCCGATGGCGATGAAGGTGGGCTTCCCCCCGAACACGTACGACGCAAGCGTCGCGCTGCTCGTCGCCCAGCCGGGCCAGAGGTTGGCGAAGTAGGCGAGGAGCGCGAAGACGAGGCCCCAGTGCCGCCAGTAGCGGCTGAACCCCGTCAGCGCGGTCTCCCCCGTCGCGAGCGTGTAGCGCTCGATCTCGAGGTTGATGAAGTACTGGGTGCCCAGGCCGACCAGGGCGGCCCAGACGAAGACCAGCCCGACCTGGCTGGCGATGTAGGGGAACAGGACGAACTCGCCGGAGGACAGACCGACCCCGGCGGCGATGATGCCCGGCCCGATCAGCCGGCGGTAGGCCTTGGGCGCGTCCGGCAGGTCACGGACCTCGGGTCGCGGCAGCGTTCGCGTGGGGAAGGCGTCGGCGGCGGAGCCGCCGCGTCGACCGTCGTCGGTGACTGTCATGCGAGCCATGCCTACCAGCCCGAGGTCCGACCGCTCAGATCGGGGTGGCGTCGTTCAGACGTGCGCGGCGGCCAGCGCGGCGTCGCCGGCGGCCCGGAGGACACCGGGTGAGGGACGGCGCCCGGTCATCAGCCCGACCTGCAGGACGGCCTGCCCGACCAGCAGGTCCAGGCCGTCGACGACGCGGGCTCCGGCGCGGGCGGCCGCGGCGGCCAGCGCGGTGGGCCAGGGGTCGTAGACCACGTCGAACACCACGCCCGCGCTGTCGGCGAGCTCGTCGGCCCGGTCGTCGACCGCGCCCGCGGTGACCGTGGAGACGAGCAGGTCGGCCGCCGGCGGCGTGGTGCCCCAGGCCAGCGCGACGAGGTCGACGCCGACGGCCTCGGCGAGCGGCCGCAGGGCCTCGGCCTTGCTCCGGTCGCGCGCCAGGACCTGCACCCGGGCCGCCCCGAGCTCGGCGGCGGACGCCACGCTGGAGCGGGCTGTCGCGCCGGACCCGACCACCGTCACGGTCCGGACCGGCCCGGGCAGCATCCCTCGGACGGCCGCGACCAGCCCGCCCACGTCGGTGTTGTGGACCTCGCGGACCCCGGGCCCGAGGAGCAGCGTGTTGCCGGCGCCGGTCAGGCGGGCGGCGTCGGAGACGACCGTGAGGCCGGGCAGCTCCAGGACGGCCACCTTGAGCGGCATGGTCAGGCTGAGCCCGCGCCAGGTGGCGTCGAGCCCGTCCACGAACGCGGCCAGCCCGTCGCCCCGCACCTCGGCCCGGCCGTACAACCAGCCGGTCAGGCCCAGCTCGGCGTACGCGGCCGCGTGCAGGACGGGCGAGAGCGAGTGGGCGACCGGCGAGCCGAGCACCGCGCACCGGTGCTCGACCGCGTGGTCGCCCGCTGCAGCCGGAGCGGCCGGCTCAGCTGTCACAGCGGCCGGGGTGGCTCTGGCACCACGCCTGGAACTGCGCCACGATCTGCTGGAACTCGGCGTCGGTCTCGGCGAACTTCGTCTCACCCGTGTCGAAGTCGACGGTCGTGAAGTAGAGCCACTTGCCCGGCTCCGGGTTCGCCGCCGCCTGCAGCGCGGCCTTGCCCGGGGCGGAGATCGGGCCGGGCGGGAGGCCCTTGCGCAGGTAGGTGTTGTACTTCGACTTGCTCGCCCGGTCCTTCGGCGTCGTCGTGTTCGTGCTGAGGTTCTCCGCGTAGATGATCGTGGAGTCCAGACCCAGGGGGATGCCCTGGTCGAGCCGGTTGTAGAGGACCTGGGCGACCTTCGCGCGGTACTGGTCCTGGTTGACCTCGCGCTCGATGATGCTGGCGACGATGAGGACCTCGTACGGGCTGCGGTTGAGCTTCTTCGCCGCCGCGTTCAGCCCGATGTCGTTCGTGACCGCCTTGTACTGGTCGACCATCTGCTTGAGCGTCGAGGTCGCTGTGGCGTCCGCGGTGAGCTCGTAGGTGTCGGGGAAGAGGAAGCCCTCGGGCCGGTTCTTCGCGTACGCCGGCAGGCCCAGGCTCTGCGGCTTCTTGAGCGCCGCCTCGTAGGCCGACTTCTTGATCTTGGTGTTCTTGGCCAGCGCGTCGACCTGGCGGGTGAGGCGGAGCCCCTCCGGGATCGTGAACTGCGCGCGGACGCGAGACTCGCCGGGGTTGATCAGCAGGCGGAGGGCGTCGATCGCGGGCATCTGGGTGCGCATCACGTACCGCCCGGGCTGCACGCTCGTGGCGCGCTCCTCGGAGGCGACCGCGTTGTCCCAGGCCTGGACGGACTTGACCACGTCGGCCTGCTTGAGGACGCCGCCGATCTCGTCCAGCGTGGCGCCGGTCGGGATCGTCACCGTGATGGGCGCGACGCCCTTGCCGGTGTAGTCCGGCGTCTCGCCGAAGTTGCTCATCAGCGCCTTGCCCTGGTCGTAGACCAGGTAGCCGCCGACGACGAGGACGGCGAGGGCCAGCAGCACCGCCAGGCAGCCCTTGCCCTGGTGGATCGCCTCCTTGGCCGCGCTCGGCTTGGTGTCGGGGAGCATCGACGTCACGGTCTGCGTCCTCCTCGGAGTCGGGGCGCGCCTCGACCCGGCGGGTGAAGCAGGTGGGGCAGGCGTTCCGTCCAGAGCCGCGGGGGTCGGGCAGCTCGGTCAGGCAGGGCCGTCCGGCAAGAGTAACGCGCCGGGTGGCTCACCCCGGGAACGTTCGACGCCCAGCGCGTGCTCCAGGATCGCGGCGGCCGCGGCGGCGTCGATGACGCTGCGCTGGTCCCGCGTCTTGCGCCCGCTCTCGCGCATCCGGCGCGACACCTCGACCGTGGTGAAGCGCTCGTCGACCAGCCGGACCGGCACGGCGGTGGCCGTGGCCAGGCGTCCGGCCCGTTCGCGGACCTTGCGCGTCGCCGGCCCCTCGGTGCCCGCGAGGGTCGTCGGCAGCCCGACGACGACCTCGATCGGCTCCAGCTCGACCAGGATCGCGAGCAGGTCCGCGACCTCGGTCTCCCCCGCCTTGACCGTGGCGTACGGCGTGGCGAGCACACCGTCGGGGTCGCAGCGCGCGACCCCGATCCGCGCGTCCCCCCAGTCGAGACCCAGTCGTACGCCGCGCCGGAAGCTCACGCGGACAGGAGCGTGTGCCCGATGGCGTGCTCGACCGCCACCAGCGCGTCGGCGGACTTGCTGCCGTCGCTGCCGCCGCCCTGGGCGATGTCGGGCTTGCCGCCGCCGCGTCCGCCGAGGGTCTCGCTCGCCACGCGGACGAGGTCGCCGGCGGAGAGCCGACGGTTGCGGGCACCCTCGGTCGTCACGACGACGACGCTCGGCTTGTCCGCGCTGCCGCCGACCACGGCGACGACCGCGGGCCGGTCGGACACCCGATTGCGCACCTCGAGGGCGAGCGAGCGGAGGTCGTTCCCGGCCAGGCCGGGCGCGGCGTGGCTGATGTACTGCACGCCCCACATCTCGTGCCCACCCGCGGCGATCGTCCCGGCCGCGGCCAGCACCTCACGGCTGCGCAGCTCGGCGATCTGGCGCTCGGCGTCCTTGAGCTGCGCGACCAGGCGCTGGACCCGGTCGGTCAGCTGGTCGGGCTGCACCTTGAGCGCGTCGGTGAGACCGTGCACCAGGGTGCGCTCGGCCGCGAGGTAGCGGAACGCCTCGATGCCGACGAACGCCTCGACGCGACGGACCCCGGACCCCACCGACGACTCGGTCGTGAGCGTGACGAGACCGATCTGCGAGGAGTGCTGCACGTGCGTGCCGCCACAGAGCTCGCGCGACCAGCGCCCGCCCATCTCGACGACGCGGACCTCCTCGTCGTACGTCTCGCCGAAGAGCGCCAGCGCCCCGAGGTCGCGGGCCTGGGCCAGCGGCATGTACGTGGCGGTCACGTCGAGGTCGGCCCGCAGCGCACGGTTGGCCGCCTCCTCCACGTCCGAGCGCGTCGCCGCCGACAACCCGCCCTGCCAGGCGAAGTCGAGCCGCAGGTAGCCGGGCTTGTTGTACGAGCCACTCTGCAGGGCGGTCGGGCCGAGCACCTGGCGCAGCGCCGCGTGCACCACGTGGGTGCCGGAGTGCGCCTGGCAGGCGCCGAGGCGCCACTCGCCGTCGACCTGCGCGAGCACGTCGGTCCCGGACTGCAGCTCGCCGCGCGCGACGCGCACCCGGTGCACGACCAGGCCCTTGACCGGGCGCTGCACGTCGAGCACCTCGAGCTCGAACCCGTCGCCGGTGATCGTGCCCGCGTCGGAGTCCTGCCCGCCGGACTCGGCGTAGAAGGGGGTGCGCTCGAGGACGACCTCGACGACGTCGCCCTCGGCGGCGCCCGCGACCAGCTCGCCGTCGACCACCAGGCCGCGCACGCTCGTCTCGTTGGCCAGCTCGCTGTAGCCGGTGAACGGGGTGACGCCGGTCGCCCGCAGCTCGCGGTAGACGTCGGTCGCCTGCGCGCCCGCCTTCTTGCTCTTCGAGTCGGCCTTGGCCCGCGCCTTCTGCTCCGCCATGAGCGCGCGGAAGCCGTCCGCGTCCACGCTCAGGCCCTGCTCCGACGCCATCTCGAGGGTGAGGTCGATCGGGAAGCCGTAGGTGTCGTGCAGCTGGAACGCGCGGTCGCCGCTCAGCGTGGTGCCCCCGCCGGAGCGGGTGTCCCGGGCCGCGACGTCGAAGATCTGCGTGCCGGCGACGAGGGTGCGCCGGAAGGCCTCCTCCTCGCCGTACGCGATCGCCGCGATCCGGTCCCAGTCCCGCTCGACCTCGGGGTAGGACGCCTTCATCGCGTCCCGGCTGACCGGCAGCAGCTCGGGCAGCACCGGGTCGGTGACGCCGAGCAGGCGCATCGAGCGGACGACGCGGCGCAGCAGCCGGCGCAGCACGTAGCCGCGCGCCTCGTTGCCGGGCGTGACGCCGTCGGCCATGAGCATCAGCCCGGAGCGGACGTGGTCGGCGACGACGCGCATCCGGACGTCGTCCTCGTGGCCGCCCTCGGCCCCGTACGCCTTGCCCGAGAGCTCGGCGGCGCGGTTCAGCACGCCGACGACCTCGTCGATCTCGTACAGGTTGTCGACGCCCTGCAGCAGGGTGGCCACGCGCTCGAGACCCATGCCGGTGTCGATGTTCTTGCGCGGCAGGTCGGCGAGCACGTCGAAGTCGTCCTTGGCGCGGACGACCGACAGCTCCTCCTGCATGAACACGAGGTTCCAGATCTCCAGGAAGCGGTCCTCGTCGACGACCGGCCCGCCCTCGGCCCCGTACGCCGGCCCGCGGTCGTAGTAGATCTCGCTGCAGGGCCCGCCCGGACCCGGCACGCCCATGTTCCAGTAGTTGTCGAGCAGCCCGCGGCGCTGGATCCGTTCCGGCGGCAGGCCGGCGATGCTCGCCCACAGCCCGGCCGCCTCGTCGTCGGAGTGCAGCACCGTCACCCAGATGCGGTTCGGGTCGAACCCCAGGAACCCGCCGTCCTGGCTCCCGGTGACGAGCTCCCACGCGAAGCGGATGGCCTCGGCCTTGAAGTAGTCGCCGAAGGAGAAGTTGCCCTGCATCTGGAAGAACGTGCCGTGCCGGGTGGTCTTGCCGACCTCCTCGATGTCGAGGGTGCGCACGCACTTCTGGACCGAGGTCGCCCGGTCCCACGGCGGGGTCTCCGCACCGGTGAAGTAGGGCTTGAAGGGCACCATCCCGGCGTTGACGAACAGCAGGGTGGGGTCGTTGTAGAGCAGGGGTGCCGACGGCACCACCTGGTGGCCGCGGGCGGAGAAGTAGTCCAGGAAACGGCGCCGGATCTCAGCGGTCTTCATGGCAGGAGGTCCTCGTGTTGTCGGGGGGTGGAGCAGACGGTCAGGATGCGCGGCCCGGCCGCTCGGCGGCTCGGCGCGGTCCCGGCTCGGTGGCCGGAGCGCCCGCGGACGTCCCGCCGGAGAGGGCGCGCAGCTCGGCCTCGCGCTCGGCCATGGCCACCTTGACCTCCGCGCGGCGCGCCCGCCGTCCGGCGCGACGGCCGTCCGGGTCGTCGGTGGCACTACGGCGGACGGCCTGGCGCAGGCCGTGGCCGAGGGCGGCGGTCTTCACCAGGGGCCGGGCGACCGTGGCGTTGACGATGCCCGAGAGCTGGGCGGCGTTGTCGCTGACCAGGCTGGCGTTCGCGCTCACCTTGGCCACGTCGGCCGTCACGAGGCTGAGCTTGCCCAGCTCCTCGTTCGTCGCCCGGACGGTGCCCTGCAGCTCGGTGAGGATCGGCACCGTCTCCTGGCCGAGGTCCCGCACCGTCACGCGCAGCTCGTCGAGCACGCGGCCCAGCTTGAGCAGCGGGACGGCGAGGAAGGCCACCAGCCCGACGCAGGCCAGGGCAGCCAGGAGTCCGGCGATCTGTCCCAGGGTCACCGCAGGACTTTAGCGCGCGGGACCGACCTCGACCGCCGCGTTTCTCCCGGCACACCTACCGTGAGGACGTGCCTGCCGCGAGCGACGACCTGGAGGCACGGCTGCGCGCGTCGATGCTCGCGCTGCTCGCCGGCCGGGCCGCGACGAGCACGATCTGCCCCAGCGACGCGGCGCGCGCGGAGGGCGGCCCGGGCTGGCGCTCGGCGATGCCGCTGGCCCGCGACGTCGCCGCCCGGCTCGCCGACGAGGGCGTGGTCGAGGTGCGGCAGAAGGGCGAGCGGGTCGACGTCCGTACGGCGCGCGGGCCCGTCCGGATCGCGCGGGGCACGCGCTTCCCCCAGACCTGAGCGTTCGCCCCCGGATGCGTCAGACCTACCGCGACGGGGGTCGGCCGAGCCGTTCCTCGATGCGCGCCAGCCGCGCGGACACCGCGGCCTCGTTGCCGTGGTCGGTCGGGACGTAGTAGGCCGTGCCGACCAGCTCGTCCGGCAGGTACTGCTGGGCGGCGATCCCGTGCGGCTCGTCGTGGGCGTAGCGGTAGCCCTGACCGTGCCCGTAGGTCTTGGCCCCCGCGTAGTGGGCGTCGCGGAGGTGGGCCGGCACCACACCCACGCGGCCGGCGGTCACGTCCGCCGCCGCGGCCCCGATCGCGGCGACGACCGCGTTGGACTTGGGGGCCAGGGCGAGCGCGATGGTCGCGTGGGCCAGGGTGATGCGGCCCTCCGGCATCCCGATCATCGCCACCGCCTCCGCCGCGGCGACCGCGGTGGTCAGCGCGGTCGGGTCGGCCAGCCCGATGTCCTCGCTGGCCAGGATGATCAGGCGCCGGGCCACGAAGCGCGGGTCCTCCCCCGCCCCGAGCATCCGGGCGAGGTAGTGCAGCGAGGCCTGCACGTCGGAGCCGCGCACCGACTTGATGAACGCGCTGATGACGTCGTAGTGCTGGTCGCCGTCGCGGTCGTAGCGGATGGCGGCGCGGTCGACGGCACGTTCCACGACGTCCGTGCTCACCCGGGTCTCCCCCAGCGCGAGCGCCCCGGCCGCGGACTCCTCGAGGTAGGTGAGCGCCCGGCGGGCGTCGCCGCCGGCGAGGCGGAGCAGCGTGGCGCGGGCGTCGTCGTCGAGGGTGCAGGCGCCGCCGAGCCCGCGCTCGTCGACCAGCGCCCGGTCGAGCAGGAGCGAGACGTCGGTGTCGGTCAGCGGCCGCAGGGTGAGCAGCAGCGAGCGCGAGAGCAGCGGGGAGATGACGGAGAAGCTCGGGTTCTCGGTGGTGGCCGCCACGAGCGTGACGAGGCGGTTCTCGACCGCCGGCAGGAGCACGTCCTGCTGGGTCTTGGAGAAGCGGTGCACCTCGTCGACGAACAGCACCGTCCGCTGCCCGCGGGCGAGCTCGCGCCGCGCCTGGTCCAGGACGGCGCGCACCTCCTTGACGCCGGCGGTCACGGCGGAGACCTCGACGAAGCGGGCGCCGCTCTGCCGGGAGACGACGGAGGCGATGGTGGTCTTGCCGGTGCCCGGCGGACCCCAGAGGAACACCGACATCGGCTCGCCGGCCGCCAGGCGTCGCAACGGGGAGCCCGCCGCGAGCAGGTGCGTCTGGCCCACGATCTCGTCCAGCGAACGGGGCCGCATCCGGACCGCCAGCGGCAGGCCGGGTCGGTCGGCGTCGGACAGGCTGCCGCCGGACGACAGGGCCACGCCGGCACCCCCGGGGCCGCCCGCAGCGTCCTGGCCGCCGCCGAAGAGGTCCTCGCTCACGGGGTCAGCGTACGGAGCACCTGCGCGACCCCGGTGCCGGTCCGCGGGCGATTCGTACACGACGCGAAACACTCGAGAGTCGAACTACCGACAGTCGTTATCGTCTCGTGATCGTATGAGGTTGATCACGCCCAGATCACGCGAGTTCTCGCTCTCAGGCCTGAAATGCAGGTCTTAGTAATGCGAGAAGCCTTCTCACGGTATTCCTGTCAGTTGCGTCAGAAATTTCTTTGCGTTTCTCTCACTCGGGACCGATCGATGACCGGCCTTCCCACGAGGCCGGGCCAGACCCCCACAGGAGATCGCGATGTCTGCCTCACCCACCCTCACGAACCCACCCGGCACCACCCCTTCCCGCACCGCCCGCACCGCTCGCTGGATGGGCCGGGCCTCGCTCGGGCTGGCCACGCTCGCGGCGACCGCCCTGGTCCCCGTCGCTCCGGCCACCGCCGCCGTCGCCACCCCGGGCGTGCACGAGAACGGCACCTCCGCCCTCGTGCTCTCCGGTGGCTGGAAGACCACGAAGACCACGACCGCCAGCGGCGGCACGTTCTCGACGCTCGTCGGCAAGAGCGGCTACGCGTCGCTGACCTTCAAGGCCACCGGCGTCTCCTGGGTCTCGCGGCCCGGTCCGCAGAACGGGGTGGCGCAGGTCTACCTCGACGGCAAGCTCGTCAAGACGCTCGACCTGTACAAGAAGAAGACCGAGTTCAAGAAGACCGTGTGGTCCGTCAAGGGCCTGAGCGACGGCACGCACACCGTCAAGGTCGTCCGGACCGGCAAGAAGAACAGCGCCGCGGGCGGCTCGAACCTCGTCGTGGACGCGTTCCGGGTCCTCGACGTCAGCGCCCCGTCGGCGCCGACCGGCGTCTCCGCGGTCAAGAACCGCACCGGCTACACCCTCTCCTGGAGCCGCCCGGGCGCGTCCGACCTGCTCGGCTACCGCGTCTACCGCAAGGTGGGCTCCGGGGCCACGACGCAGGTCGCCTGGCTCCCGGCGGGCACGACGACGTTCGCCGACGTCGGCCTGGCCAACAGCACCCGCTACGTCTACTGGGTCCGCTCGATGGACAAGGCCGGCAACGTGTCCGGCAACTCCTCGACCGTGACCGCCACGACGGGGGCCGCGACGTCGTACAACGACGTGCGCGCCAGCTCCTGCCCCGGCGCGACCGTGAACGTCTCGACCTGGAAGCAGCTGCAGTCGGCCGTGGGCAACGCCCGCGCCGGCACCGTGATCAAGATGGCCCCGGGCACCTACTCGGTCCCGTGGGGCATGGCCGTCAAGGCCTCGGGCACCGCGAGCAACCCGGTCTGGATCTGCGGACCCCGCTCGGCCGTGCTCAGCGGACCGGGCGTCTCGGGCAACGGCGGGTTCCGCGTCGACGGCTCCAGCTATCTCCGCATCGCGGGGATGACCGTGCGCAACAGCCAGAAGGGCATCTCGGTCCTGAACAGCGACCACGTCGTCGTGTCCGACGTGCTGGTCGAGCACATCGGCCAGGAGGCGATCCACCTCAAGAACAACACCACCGACAGCGTCGTGGTCGGCAACACGATCCGGGACACGGGCCTGCAGACCACGACCTACGGCGAGGGCGTCTACGTCGGCACGGCCAAGCCCAACTGGTGCAAGTACAACGGCTGCAACCCCGACGCCAGCAACCGCAACGCGATCGTCGCCAACCACATCAGCCGGACCTCGTCCGAGCCGATCGACCTCAAGGAGGGCGCGGTGGACGGGACCGTCTGGGGCAACACCCTCGACGGCGGCTCGATGAAGGTCGGCGAGACCCTCATCAGCGTGCAGACCAACAACTGGGTGGTCGCGCACAACACGGGCAAGAACGCCAAGGAGGACGGCATCCAGGTGTGGCAGGCCTATGACGTGTGGGGCCGCAACAACACCCTGTACGCCAACAAGTTCACCTCCGGCATCCCGGGCTACGGCGTGCGGGTCGCCTACGTGAACATCGGCAACGTGGTCGGCTGCGACACCGTCGTGCCCTCCGGCGCCGACGGCATCAGCAACAAGAGCTGCCAGAAGTAGCACCACCTGGCCCGGCACCGTCGGGGCCAGCAGCGCTGAGGATCCGACACCGACTCCGGTGTCGGATCCTCGTCGTTGCGGGGTCGGACGTGCTCACCGCACGACGCGGTCGGTGTACGGCAGCGTCAGCCAGGCGAGTCGGTCGCGGTCACTCCAGCCGAGGGGCTTGCCGCACCCGTCCACCGGGATCGCGGGCGCCACGTAACGGTCGTCCGCGTCGAGGAGGAACAGCCACGGAGCCAGCCAGCCGTCCGCCGTGCACGGTCCGTCGCTCGGCCGCTTGCTGGGCTGGTCGAGGTAGGTCAGGAGCGGACCGACCTCGGTGGAGGTTCGCTCGAGGCCGCCCACCGGGTCACCGGCGGCGTCGGGGGCGCCACCCTCCTGGCAGAGCACGACCGTCACGGGGGCGAACCCGGCCGGCACGCCGCCGACGCCGCTCGGACCCTGCCCGCGTTCGTCGAGGAACGCGCCCACCGCGGCGCAGCCCGGCCAGGAGACCTGCACCGGCGCCGGCGCTCGGTCCGGCGCGCTGCACGCCTGGACCAGGGCGAGGCAGAGCAGCGCGGCACCCGCCGCGCGCGCCCGCGCCGCCCTGCTCACGTCAGTCGGCGGGCTTCGGTTCCGGCTTGGTCACCGGCTTCGCGTCCACCCCGGCCTCGCGGCGCTGGGCCGCGGTGATCGGGGCGGGCGCCTCGGTCAGCGGGTCGAAGCCGCCGCCGCTCTTGGGGAACGCGATGACCTCGCGGATCGAGTCCTCGCCGCTGAGCAGCATGCAGAGCCGGTCCCACCCGATGGCGATGCCGCCGTGGGGCGGCGGGCCGAAGTCGAAGGCGTCGAGCAGGAAGCCGAACTTGGTCCGGGCCTCCTCCTGCGTCAGCCCCATGACCGCGAAGACGCGCTCCTGGATGTCACGGCGGTGGATACGTATCGACCCGCCGCCGAGCTCGTTGCCGTTGCAGACCACGTCGTAGGCGTACGCGAGCGCGGGGCCCGGGTCGGTGTCGAAGGTGTCGAAGAACTCGGGCTTGGGCGAGGTGAAGGCGTGGTGGACCGCGGTCCACGCGCCTGCGCCGACCGCCACGTCGCCCGCGGCGACCGCCTTGTCCGCCGGCTCGAAGAGCGGGGCGTCGACGACCCAGCAGAACGCCCACTCGTCGGCCGCCGCCTCGAGCAGCCCCGTACGGCGGGCGACCTCGAGCCGGGTGGCGCCGAGCAGGGCCTGGGCCTGCGAGCGCGGGCCGGCGGCGAAGAACACGCAGTCACCAGGGGTCGCACCCACCGCAGCCACCAGGCCGTCGCGCTCGGTCTCCGACAGGTTCTTGGCCACCGGTCCGCCGAGCGTGCCGTCCTCGGCCACCGTCACGTACGCCAGCCCGCGGTGCCCGCGCTGCTTGGCGAACTCCTGCCAGGCGTCGAACGTGCGGCGCGGCTGGCTGCCGCCACCGGGCATGACCACGGCACCGACGTAGTCGGCCTGGAACACCCGGAACGGCGTCTCGGCGAAGTAGGAGGTGAGCTCGGTGAGCTCGAGGCCGAAGCGCAGGTCGGGCTTGTCGCTGCCGTAGCGGTCCATCGCCTCGGCGTAGGTCAGGCGCAGGAACGGCGTGGGGACCTGCACGCCGATGAGGGCCCAGATGTTCGTGAGCAGCGCCTCGGTCAGCGCGATGATGTCGTCCTGGTCGACGAAGCTCATCTCGACGTCGAGCTGGGTGAACTCGGGCTGCCGGTCGGCGCGGAAGTCCTCGTCGCGGTAGCAGCGCGCGATCTGGAAGTAGCGCTCCATCCCGGCGACCATCAGCAGCTGCTTGAACAGCTGCGGGCTCTGCGGCAGGGCGTACCAGGAGCCGGGACGCAGGCGGGCGGGCACGAGGAAGTCGCGCGCCCCCTCCGGCGTCGAGCGGGTGAGCGTGGGGGTCTCGACCTCGACGAAGTCCCGGTCGAGCAGCGTCTCGCGCGCCACGCGGCTGACCTGGCTGCGGAGCCGCAGCGCCGCCCCCGGGCCGGAACGTCGCAGGTCGAGGTAGCGGTACCGCAGGCGGGTCTCCTCGCCGACGGTCACCCGGTCGTCGATCGGGAACGGCAGCGGCGCGGCCGCGCTCAGCACCTCGATGCTGCTGGCCACGAGCTCGATCTCGCCGCTCGGCAGGTCCGGGTTGGCGTTGCCCTCGGGGCGGGCGGCGACCTCGCCGGAGACGGTGACGCAGTACTCGTTGCGCAGGTCGTGGGCGTCGGAGGACGCGAGCAGCTCGTCGCGGACGACCACCTGGGCGATGCCGGTGGAGTCCCGCACGTCCAGGAAGGCGACTCCGCCGTGGTCGCGGCGGCGGGCCACCCAGCCCGCCAGGGTCACGGTCGTGCCGGCGTCCGTCGAACGGAGCATGCCAGCACCGTGGGTGCGCATCACGGGGTTCAGAGCCTTTCGGTCAGCAGTCAGGGGTCGCTCGAGGAGCGACCACTCATCCTAGGCGTCCCGGTCCCCCGGGCCCTCAGGCCTTTCGGGCTCGCGCTGGTCGACCGGGCCGCTCAGTCGACGGGGCGGCGGCGCTGCGCCTTCACCCGGGCGCGGACGGACTTGGCCCCGAGCCGTCGTTCCACCGAGCCACGGGTCGGACGGGTGGGCCGCCGGGACCGGGGCGGCGGTGCCAGGGCTGCGCGGAGCTGGGCCGCGAGCCGCGTACGGGCCTCGTCGCGGTTGCGCAGCTGGGCGCGCTGCGTGGAGGCGGCCACGACGACCGCCCCGTTCACCAGGGTGGGGGCGAGGCGTTGGAGGAGACGTTCCCGAAGCGGCTCGGGCAGGCCGGCGACGGCCGTCGAGGTGGCGGGCTCCCAGGTCAGCTCGACCCGGCTGTCGGCGGTGTTGACGCCCTGCCCGCCGGGGCCGGACGAGCGCGAGAACCGCCACCGCAGCTCCTCGGGCCCGATCACGAGCGCGTCGCTGACCCGCAGCGGGCCGTACGCGGAGTCGTCGGACATTCGCCCAGTATCGGGGAGTCGTCGGGCGCCGGGGGTTGTCCCCCGCACGGACGACCCGAGAGCGTTCCTCAGTCTGAGGTCTTGCTGAAAGGCGACTGAGACGCTTCACTATGCAACGCCCCGCCCCCGTCCGGCACGTTCGTGACGCGACGTGCAGGGCGGCAGACAAGGGAGTCGGCGTTGAAGAAGGCTTGGGGGGCGACGGTCACGGCCGTCGCAGTGGGTCTGGTCTGGGCGGCGGTGCCGGGGGCGGCACAGGCGGCGGAGCAGACCATCGTCCCGTCGAGGGATTTTGTGAAAACGCAGAGCGACACCAGGGCCACGGGGAAGTACGAGGTCGTCGGCAGCGGGCTGCACATCTCCACCACGGGGACGACGAGCACCGACAAGGTGGCGGAATACCTCGCCGCCGGAGTCCCGCTCGCCGGGGTCGGCGAGCCGTCGCTGGACTACACGAACACGGCCGGTGGGGTCCCGGGCTTCCAGCTCGTCGTGGACTTCGACGCCGACGGCACGCCCGACGGAATCCTGGTCGGCGAACCCGCCTCGTACGGGAACGACTGGTGGGTGTCAGACCGCGCCAAGCAGTTCGTCAAGGACGGCGCTCCGTCTCACGACGCCGGTTCCGGCAGCCCGAACCACGGGACGCTCGACGGCTGGCGCGCGAGCTTCCCGAACGCGACGGTGCAGTTCTTCGGCTTCTCGCTCGGTTCCGGGGTCAAGGGTGACGGCGTCCTGAACGCCATCAACTTCAACGGCGACCGCTACACCTTCAGCGACAAGGTCCCCGACACGACCGGGCCCACGCTGACCTGCGCCGTCCCGGATCCCGGGCCGACGCTCACGTACGGCAGCACCGCCCAGATCACGGCCGCGGTCACCGACGACGGCTCCGGCGTGAGCGCGGCGACCGTGTCGGCCGCGGCGGACACCACGTCCTTGGGCGCCAAGAAGGTGACGCTCTCGGCCAGCGACGTCGCGGGCAACTCCTCGTCGACCGACTGCTCGTACACCATCGTCGCCGGGGCACCCGCCTCGGTGACGCTGGTCTCCGGCGGCGGGCAGTCCGCGCCGGTCGGCACCGCGTTCGCACAGCCGGTCAAGGTCAAGGTCACCGACGCCGGGGGCAACCCGGTCGCGGCCGTCCCGGTCACGTTCTCGGCCCCGGCCTCCGGCGCGACCGGCACGTTCGTCAACAGCGCAGCGACCACCGACGACGACGGAGTCGCCGCCGTCACCGTGACCGCGACCGGAAGCACGGGCACCTGGAAGGGTGCCGCGACGGTCACCGGCCTGACGCCGGCGTCGTTCTCGCTGACCAACACCGCGGCCCCGGCCAAGCGGGCCGACCTCAAGGTGACGCTCACCGGCCCGGCGCAGCTCACCCGGGGTCAGTCGGGGACCTACGTCCTCACGGTCAAGAACCAGGGCCCGGACACCGCGGTCGACGTGCTCTCGTCGCTCGCGTTCCCGTGCGGGGTGTCGGTGACCTCCACCGGGGGCGGCAAGCAGGTCGGCAACCTCGTGGTCTGGCCGACCCTCGCGTCGCTGGCGTCGGGCTCGTCGACGACCTACACGGTGACCGTCAAGGCCACCGCGAAGGGCAGCTGGAAGGTCGCGGGAGCGGCCGCGTCGCTGAAGACCCCGGACCCGGCGCTGGGGAGCAACGTCGCGCTCACCGCGCTGACGGTGCGCTGAGCACGTCCTGACCGACGGGGTGGGGCGGCCGTACGGGTCGTCCCACCCCCCGGCTCGGGTGGATCAGGGCCGGAACGCCGAGCCCATCCGGTCCAGGGCGCCCTCGGACGCGGGCACCCGTCCGGAGCGGACGGCGGCGACGAGCAGCGCGTGGTCGGCCTCCGTCTGGTCGGCGTACGAACGGGCGAAGCGGCCGAACGCCTCGCCCAGCTTGTCGCCCTTGCCGGCGTAGCCCGCGATCATCGAGGCGCCGCTGGTCCGGACGTGGCCCTTGGCCAGCAGGTGGCCGACGATCCCGGCGTAGTCGGTCAGCGCCGCCGCGTCGATCGCGTCGAGGGGGATGGTGCCCTTCGAGTTCCGGAACTGGCGGACGTAGAAGTCCAGCGGCCCCTCCCCCGGCAGGTCGACCGTCGTCCAGCCGAGCAGGGGGTCGCTCACGGTCTGCAGCGCCTGCTGGTACTCCACGACCCGCTGGCCCTGGTGCTGGTGCCAGGCGTCGCCGCCGTGCACGAACGGGGCGAGGACCGACCGGCGGGCCTGCTTCAGCTGCAGGAACACGACGTCGTCGGGCGCGCTGCCCTCGAGCAGGGCCACGTACGCGCGCAGGCCGACGCTGCCCACGCCGACGACCTTGTGCGCGACGTCGACCAGCGTGTAGCCGCCGATCGCACGCCGCCAGTGCGGCGCGAGCGTCAGCAGGTAGGCGTCGAGCGCCTCGGCGACGGCGTCGCGCTCGGCCTCGGGCAGGCGCGTGATGAGCGGCGGCTCCTGCACGATGCGCCGCTGCCCGGGCTGCCCCTTGTCGCCCTTGTCGACCGTGGTGAAGCGCGGCAGCGCCCGGTCGGAGGTCTTCTGGCGGGCACGCCGGACGGAACGTTCGATCTCGTCGCGCAGCGACTTCTCGGTCGCTGTCTCGTGCAGCCGGCCGACGTCGAGGCGGTTGTAGCTGCGGGCCAGGAGCGGCATGTCGGCCAGCAGCCGCACCTCGTCGCGGTACGCGCCGACGCAGGCGAGCACGGCGTCGTGGCACTCGTCCTCGGTCCGGCCGTTCTCACGTCCGGCGACCCAGATGCTGGCGACGAGGCGGCGCAGGTCCCACTCCCAGGAGCCGGGGTGCGCCTCGTCGAAGTCGTTGAGGTCGATGACGAGCTCGCCCTCGGGCGAGGCGTAGAAGCCGAAGTTGCCGAGGTGGGAGTCGCCGCAGGCCACGGGCATGATCCCGGTCGCCGGCAGCCCGGCGACGTCCGCGGCCATGACGACGGCGGTCCCCCGCAGGAACCCGTACGGCGAGGAGATCATCCGCGCGACGCGGATCGGGACGAGCTCGGGCACCCGGCCGCGGTGCGACTCCTCGATGAGGGCGACGGGGTCGGCCCGGTCGGGCGGCGGCTGCCAGTCGCCGAGGCTGCGTCGCGGGACCTCGCGACGCAGCGCCTTGCCCATCGCGTAGCGCTCCTCGCGCGCCGTCGGGCGTCGCCGCAGGGACGCGAAGGAGTCGCTGTCCGCGGTCGCCAGCACCGTGTGCCCGGTGGACGGGGAGGGTCCCGGCACGGCGGGGCCGTCGGCTGCACCGTTGCGGTCCGTCACGGGCTCGACGTTAGGGGATCAGGCGCCCCCGTGCCGCAGATCGAGGTCACGTCCCAGATACACGGCCAACCGCGACGCCTCGGCCTCGGCCGCCTGCCGCAGCGCGTCCCTCACCCCGGGGGCGAGGTCGAGCGTGACCTCGACCCGGCGGCCCTTGACCTCGCGACGCCAGGTGCCGAGGTTGGCGTCGCCACCTAGGACGCTGCCGGACCGCAGGTCGGCGTCGGGCGGGTGCGGGTGGCCCGGGGCGGGCGGGAAGGCGAGGTCGCGGTAGGCCAGCGGCAGCTCGTCGAAGAGCGGCAGCAGCAGGACCGCCGGAGCCGCACCGGTCGGTTCCCGGGGGAGGTCGACGTACGTCTCGCCGTCCACCACGACCTCGACCAGGTCACCGTCCAGCTGGTCGCGGAGCCCGACGAGCGCCGTCCGTACGGCAGTGAGGGTCAGCGACGACCACCGGGCCACGTCGCGCACGGTGGCTGGCCCGTGCCCGTCGAAGAACCGACGCAGGAGCCGCGTGGGGTCGGGGCCGTCGGTGGCGGAGCGCGGGACGCGGGCGTCGAGGAGGGCGTACGTGTGGCTCGCGCCGCGCATCGGCCCGCTGACGACGACCTGCTCGAGCTCGGCGTGCATGACGAGCAGGACCACCGCGAGCTGCGTCGTCGGCAGGCCGGCGGACGCGAGCACGGTGGCCAGCTCGGGGCGGGTCAGGACCGCGCCGCCCGAGAGCGCATCGGCCAAGGCTCGCGCCCCGCGCTCCAGCTCGGCGGTCCCGAGGCCTTCCCGCCGCACCATCGAGGCGTTCGTCTGGTGCACGCGACCGGCGGTGGTGGCGAGCAGCCAGCGCACGTCCTCGGCCGCGACGAGGTGCCAGGTGGGTCGCAGCACGTGGGTGCGCAGGAAGGCGCCGGCGTCGTAGGCGGTCCGCACCTCGGCCTCGGTCGTCGCCGTCGAGCGCAGGGCGAGCGACCAGAAGGCGTAGGCGGGTTCCTGGGACTGGACCGCGGCCAGCCGGCGGACGGCCTCGGTCGGGCTGCGGTCCGTCGGGAGCCCCAGGCCCTGGGCCCGGAGCCGCCGTTCCCGGACCCAGGTGGCGTCGACGTCCACCCCGCCACCCTGACCCATCCCTCGCGCAAGCGGTAGGTCGCGGCGCCTCGCCAGCGCGTCCGCCCGCGACAACCTCCCCTCGTGGGACCTGTGGGAGGCTCGCGTGGTGCTGAGCCGACCGGCCGCGTACGACGTCGTCCTCCTCAGCGGGACCGTCGGCGCGGGCAAGACCACCACCGCGGCCGCGCTCTCCGACCTCGAGCGCACCGAGGGCCGCCGGCACGCGGTGGTCGACCTGGACCAGGTGCGGCTGCTGCAGCCGGCGCCGTCCGGCGACCCGTTCGCCCACGAGGTCGAGCTGGCCAACCTGCGCGACCTCGCCCGCAACTACCGCGCCGCCGGTGCCGAGCGGCTGGTCCTGGCCGGCGTCGTCGAGGACGCGCGCGAGGTGCCCCGCTACGTCGCCGCGCTCTGCGGGAGCCGCCTGCTGCTCTGCCGGCTGACCGTCGACCTCGAGGTCGTGCGCGCCCGGCTGCAGGCCCGGCACCACGACGACGCGGCGGCCCTCGCCTGGCACCTCGAGCGCACGGTCGAGCTGACGGCGATCCTCGACGCCGACCCGTTCGAGGACGTGCGGATCAACACCACGGACCGTTCGCCGCAGTCGGTCGCGCACGACGTCCGGCGCGCCGCGGGGTGGGAGGCGTGAGCGCAGCCGCTCATTTCTGACGGCTCGACGGTCTCGAACTTGCCGCAGCCCGCCTCGGCCTGCGCGACGACACCGGACGAGCAGTCAGAAATGAGCGGCGGCGGCCCTTACTCGCTGCGAACGACGCGCGGGTGCAGGTCCTCCGCCGGCGGCTCCCAGGTCGCGGCGTCGGCGGGCACCTGGTCGCCGGAGCGGATGTCCTTGACCTCGTCGGCGCCGCCGTCCGGGCCGGCGCCGAACCAGACGTACGGGATCCCCCGGCGGTCGGCGTAGCGGATCTGCCGCCCGAACTTCGCCGCCTCGGGCGCGACCTCGGTCGGGATGCCCCGGGCCCGGAGCCGGGCCGCGACGGTGTTGGCCGCCGGCCGCTGGTCCTCGCTCGTGACCGCGACGACAACGGCGGTCGGCACGGAACGCGTCGCCCGCAGCACCCCGGCCCCGAGCAGCGGCACGAGCAGCCGCGTGACCCCGATCGAGAGGCCGACGCCCGGGTAGGTCGTCTTCCCGTCGCTGGCCAGCGAGTCGTAGCGCCCGCCCGAGGAGATCGAGCCGGTGCGCTCGTAGCCGACGAGCTCGGTCTCGTAGACCGTGCCGGTGTAGTAGTCGAGGCCCCGCGCGATCTTGAGGTCGGCGACGATCCGCCCCGGGACGTGCTCGCTCGCGGTCCGCACGACGTCGGCGAGCAGCGCGAGGCCCTCGTCGAGCATCGGGTCGGTGACGCCGAGCGCCTGCACCGCGTCCACGAACGACGCGTCCGCGCTCGAGATCGAGGCCAGCCGTACGCACGCCTGCGCCTGGGCCGGCGTGACCCCGACGTCGGAGACCAGCAGGTCGGCCACCTTGTCGGGCCCGATCTTGTCGAGCTTGTCGACCTGGCGGAGCACGGCGACGGTGTCCTCGATGCCGAGCCCGCGGTAGAAGCCCTGGGCCAGCATCCGGTTGTTGACCCGCATCAGCACCGGCGGCAGGCCGAGGTCGACGTGCAGCCGCTCGAGAGCGGCGAGGGTGACCAGGGGCAGTTCGACGTCGAAGTGGGCGGGCAGCGCCCCCGGGTTGACGATGTCGACGTCGGCCTGGGTGAATTCGCGGTAGCGCCCCTCCTGCGGCCGCTCGCCCCGCCAGACCTTCTGGATCTGGTAGCGGCGGAACGGGAACGCCAGCTGGTGGGCGTGCTCCAGCACGTAGCGCGCGAACGGCACCGTCAGGTCGAAGTGCAGGCCCAGCTCAGCGGGGCTGCCGGGCTCGGCGGCGACGCGCTGGACCGCGTACACCTCCTTGTCGATCTCGCCCTGCTTGGCCAGCGTGTCGAGCGGTTCGACGGCCCGGGTCTCGACCGACGCGAACCCGTACAGCTCGAAGACCTCGCGCAGGCGGTCGAGGACCTGCTGCTCGACGACGCGCTGCTCGGGCGTGAGCTCGGGGAAGCCCGACAGGGCGCGGGGGCGGCTCACGTGAGTGCTCCTTCGAGGAACGACGCCTGCAGGTACGGGTTGCCCCGGCGTTCCGCGGCCATCGTCGTCTGGGGACCGTGGCCGGGCAGGACGACCACCTCGTCGGGCAGCGGCAGGACCTTGTCGCGCAGGCTGCGCACCATCGCCTCGGCGCTCCCGCCTGGCAGGTCCGTCCGACCGACCGACCCGGCGAAGAGCACGTCGCCGGAGAACAGCAGGGAGTCGACGTCGTCGTCGAGGGGGTAGGCGGAGCGGAACATGGTCGAGCCCGCGGTGTGCCCGGGCGCGTGCAGCGCGTCGAGCTCGAGCCCGGCCACCTCGACGCGGGCGCCGTCGGTGAGCAGCCGTACGTCGTCGGGCTCGGTGAACGCGGTGGCCGATCCTCCGAGCTGGGCGAGCATGGCCCCGGTCTCGGGGCTCATCCCGGCGAGCGGGTCGCTCAGCAGGGCCCGGTCGTCGGGGTGCACCCAGCAGGTGGCGTCGTAGCCGGCGCACAGCGGCGCGACCGAGAACATGTGGTCGAGGTGGCCGTGCGTCAGCACCGCGGCCACGGGCTTGAGGTGGTGCTCGGCGACGATCTCGCGGACCCCGTCGAGGGCCCCCATGCCGGGGTCGATGACGATGCACTCGGAGCGGGCGGAGGTGGCGAGCACGTAGCAGCTGGTCTGCCACGGGCCGGCGGGGAACGACGCGATGAACACTCGTCGGAGACTATCGGGCAGGATGGACGCATGAGTGACGGTGACGCTCCGCAGCCTTTCGGGCGGGTGGATCCTGACGGCACGGTCTACGTCCGGACCGCCGACGGCGAGCGTGCGGTGGGCCAGGTCCCGGACGTGCCGCCGGAGGAGGCCCTCGCCTTCTTCACGCGGCGCTACGACGCGCTGGTGCTGGAGGTGTCCCTGCTCGAGCGGCGCATCGCCTCCAAGGCGCTGTCGCCCGACGACGCAGCCGGGTCGATCAAGACCGTGCGGACGGCCGTCACCGGCGCGAACGCCGTCGGCGACCTCGACGGTCTGCTGACCCGGCTGCAGGCCCTGAGCCCGGTCGTAGACGAGGCCCGCGCCGCCCAGCGGGCGGAGAAGGCGCGCCAGCTCGACGAGGTGCGGGTCAAGAAGGAGCACGCGGTCACCGAGGCCGAGGCGCTGGCCACCGGCAACGACTGGCGCGGCGGGGTGAACCGCTTCCGCTCGCTGCTCGAGGACTGGAAGGCGCTCCCCCGGCTCGACCGGGCCACCGACGACGCGCTGTGGCACCGCTTCTCGACCGCCCGGACGACCTACACCCGGCGGCGCAAGGCCCAGTTCGCGCAGCAGAACGGCGAGCGCGAGAGCGCGCGCGAGGTCAAGGAGCAGCTGGTCGTCGAGGCGGAGGCGCTCGCCTCGAGCACCGACTGGGGCCCCACGACCGGCGCGTACCGCGACCTGATGACCCGGTGGAAGGCCGCCGGCGCCGCCCCCCGGGGCGTCGACGAGCAGCTGTGGCGCCGGTTCCGTACGGCGCAGGACACGTTCTTCGGGGCGAAGCAGACGATCAACGCCGCGCAGGACGTCGAGTTCCGCGCGAACGCGGAGGCCAAGGAGGCCCTGCTCGACGAGGCCGAGGCCCGGATGCTGCCGGTCACCGATCTCGGGGCGGCCCGGGTCGCCTACCGCGAGCTGCTCGAGCGCTGGTCGGCGATCGGCAAGGTCCCGCGCGACTCGATGCGTCCGCTCGACACGCGGTTGCACGCGATCGAGACCGCCGTGACCGAGGCCGAGGACCGGCGCTGGAACCGCACCAACCCCGAGGCCCGCGCCCGGGCCGAGGACACCGCCGCCAAGCTCGAGGCCCAGATCGCCACGCTCGAGGAGCAGGCGACCAAGGCGTCGGCCAGCGGTGACGACAAGGCGGCGCAGCAGGCCCGCGACTCGGCGGCGACGTACCGCGAGTGGCTCGCGCAGGCGCAGCAGGCGGTGAGCGACTTCAGTGGGTGAACTTTTGCTGGTGCTCGGGTTCTTCGTGGTTCCGGTCGCCGGGGTGCGGGGCCCCCGTCCTGCCCTCGCCGTCGTCCTCCGCTAGCGCTCCGGACGGCGGCAAACGCCCGCCCACCGGGACGGGGGCCCCGCACCCCGGCTTCAGCGTCCGCTCCGCCCGCCAGTTCTCCGGCTGAAGGGGGTGCTCACGCGCCCTGAGCTCGTTGGTTCACGCGGAGCACCGACCCCTGCCTCTAGATGAACGTGAAACCTCTCGAACGCTCCCTGAGCTTGTCGAAGGGCCCGGAACGGGTTAGCGCCGCCGGTTGACGAACGCCAACCTCTTCGAGGCCCTTCGACAGGCTCAGGGAGCGCTGCTGAGCCCACGACCGGCTTGCGAGCGGTCGGACTACTGCGAGACGCGGTAGACGTCGAAAACCGACGGAACCTGCCGTACGGCGCCGAGGACGTGGTCGAGGTGGGTCGGGTCGCCGGTCTGGAAGGTGAACTTCGCCTTGCAGATCCGGTCCTTGGTCGTGCTGAGGGCGGCGGAGAGGATGTTCACGTGCTGGTCCGAGAGGCAGCGCGTGATGTCGGAGAGCAGGCGGTTGCGGTCCAGCGCCTCGACCTGGATCGCCACCAGGAACGAGCTCAGCGTGGTCGGCGCCCACTCGACCTCGACGATGCGCTCGGGCACCTTGAGCAGCTCGGCGGTGTTGGGGCAGTCGGTGCGGTGGACCGAGACGCCGGAGCCGCGGGTGACGAAGCCGAGGATCGGGTCGCCGGGCACCGGGGTGCAGCACTTGGCCAGCTTGACCAGCAGGTCGTCCGCGCCCTTGACCATGACGCCGGTCGTGGTGCCGCTGGTCGCGCGCCGGCTCCGTCGGCCGGTGACGACGCGGTCCTCACCGAGCTCGTCGGCGACCGCGTCCTCGCCGCCCGAGGCGACGGTGAGCTGGTTGACCACGGCCTGCGCACCGACCGTGCCCTCGCCGATCCCCGCGTACAGGGCATTGACGTCGGCGAGCTTGAAGTGCGTCGAGATGGCGGTGAGCGCCTCGAGGGTCAGCAGACGCTGCAGCGGCAGGCCGGCCTTACGGAGCTGGCGGGCCAGCGCCTCCTTGCCGTTCTCGATCGACTCCTCGCGGCGCTCGCGCGTGAAGTGGTGCCGGATCTTGCTGCGGGCGCGCGGGCTGCGGACGAACTGCAGCCAGTCGCGGCTCGGGCCGGCGTTCTCGGCCTTGGAGGTGAAGATCTCGACGACGTCGCCGTTGTGGAGCTCCGACTCGAGCGGCACGAGCTTGCCGTTGACGCGGGCGCCGATCGTGCGGTTGCCGACCTCGGTGTGCACCGAGTAGGCGAAGTCGACCGGGGTCGATCCCTGCGGCAGGGCCTTGACCTCGCCGCGGGGGGTGAAGGCGTACACCTCGGTGGAGTTGATCTCGAAGCGCAACGAGTCGAGGAACTCGCCCGGGTCGGCGGTCTCGCGCTGCCAGTCGAGCAGCTGGCGCACCCACACGAGCTCGTCGTCGGCGCCGTCGGCGGCCACGACCGGACCGCCGTTCTTGGCGCCCTCCTTGTACTTCCAGTGCGCGGCCACCCCGAACTCGGCGCGGCGGTGCATCTCCTCGGTGCGGATCTGGAGCTCGACGGGCTTGCCGCCCGGCCCGATCACCGAGGTGTGCAGCGACTGGTACAGGTTGAACTTGGGCATCGCGATGTAGTCCTTGAACCGCCCCGGCAGGGGGGTCCAGCGGACGTGCATGACGCCCATCGCGGCGTAGCAGTCGGACTGGTTCTCGACCAGGATCCGCAGGCCGACGAGGTCGTAGATGTCGGCGAAGTCGCGGCCGCGGACGACCATCTTCTGGTAGATCGAGTAGTAGTGCTTGGGCCGGCCGGTGACGTTCGCCTTGATCTTGGCGTTCTTGAGGTCCGCCTGCGCCTGGGTGACGACGGTCGACAGGAACTCGTCACGGCTCGGGGCCGCCTCGGCGACGAGACGCACGATCTCGTCGTAGACCTTGGGGTGCATGGTCGCGAACGAGAGGTCCTCGAGCTCCCACTTGATCGTGTTCATGCCGAGCCGGTGGGCGAGCGGCGCGTAGATCTCGAGCGTCTCGAGCGCGATGCGGGACTGCTTGTCCGGCCGCAGGTAGTGCAGCGTGCGCATGTTGTGCAGGCGGTCGGCGAGCTTGATGACGAGCACGCGGATGTCGCGGCTCATCGCCACGACCATCTTGCGGATCGTGTCGGACTTGGCCGACTCGCCGTACTTGATCTTGTCGACCTTGGTGCAGCCGTCGACCAGGAGCGCGATCTCCTCGCCGAAGTCCTTGGTCAGCTCCTTCAGCGTGTACGCGGTGTCCTCGACCGTGTCGTGGAGCAGGGCCGCGCAGAGCGTCGCCTCGGTCATCCCGAGCTCGGCGAGGATCGTCGTCACGGCCAGCGGGTGCGTGATGTACGCGTCGCCGCTCTTGCGCCGCTGGTCACGGTGGTAGCGCTCGGCGGTGTGGAACGCCCGCTCGACCAGCGAGAGGTCGGCCTTGGGGTGGTTGGCCCGGATGACCTGGAACAGGGGGTCGAGCGCCGCCGTCTGCGGGCGCGTCGCGCCCAGCCGGGCCAGGCGCTGCCGCATGCGGACGCGCGGCGGCTCGCCGGAGGCTGCCGGCGTCTCGACGACCGTCTGGTCCACCACGCTCGAATCCACCACACCCGTCATGTCGACTGTGGGAGGAGTCTAGTCAGGCGGTCGGCACGTGCGCGTCAGGCGTCAGCGGCCTTGCGGACGACGACGACCTGGTCGCCCGTCTGGAGGGTGGCGACGGCGGGGTCGTAGAAGCGCCGCAGGGTCTTGTTCCGGACGACCGCGATGACGCGTTCGCCCTCGACCTCGCCCGGCGCGTGACCGGCCTCGGCTGCGGTCACCTGGCGCTCCCCCACCTCCAGGCCCTCGCGGGACGAGAGGAGGTCCTCGATGACGGTGCCGATGTTCGGGCTGGTCGCCGAGAGCCCGAGCAGCCGCCCGACGGCCTCGGACGAGGTGACGACGACGTTGGCCCCGCACTGGCGCAGCAGCGAGGCGTTGTCGTCCTCGCGGACCGCGACCACGACGTGCGCGCTCGGGTTGAGCTGCCGCACCGTGAGCATGGTGAGGATCGCGGAGTCGTCTCGGTCGAGGGTGATGACGATCTCGCGCGCCCGGGCGATCTCGGCGCGGCGGAGGATGTCGCGCCGGGTGGCGTCGCCCTCGATGGCGGCGTAGCCGCGGACGTTCGCGTCGGCCACGGCGGTCGGGCGGGAGTCGATGATGACGACCTGCGACGCGTTGGCGCCATTCGTCTCCAGGGTCTCGACGGCGCTGCGGCCCTTGGTGCCGTAGCCCACGACGACGACGTGGTTGCGCATGCCACTCCTCCAGCGTCGGTCCCGGTAGATCTGCCGGCCCTGGTTGGCCAGCACCTCCAGGGTCGTGCCGACCAGCAGGACCAGGAAGCCGATCCGCAGGGGGGTCACGATGATGGCGTTCAGCACCCGGGCGTGCGGGGCGACGGGCGTGATGTCGCCGTACCCGGTGGTCGTGATGGTGACCGTGGCGTAGTAGATCGCGTCGATCAGACCGACCGTGCCGTCGCTGGTGTCGTTGTACGAGTCCCGGTCGAGGAAGACCAGCACGACCACGATGGTGAGCAGCAGCAGGGCGAGCCCGCCGCGCCGCGCCAGCTCGACGCCGGGCGAGGCGCTCCGGGCCGGGAGCGAGACGAGGGCCTCGGAGGTCCAGCGCCGCTCCTGGTCGAGGCGGCGCATGCGCACCATGCCCACGTCAGCCCCGCTCGACGGTGACCAGGGCCCGCACGTCGTCGAGGCCGGCCTGGTGCAACCGGGCCCGGCCCCCCAGGAACCCGAGCTCGAGCACCACGGCGACGGCGGCGACCTCGGCGCCGAGCGTGCGCACCAGCTCGGCCGTGGCGGCGATCGTGCCGCCGGTGGCGAGCACGTCGTCGACCACGAGGACCCGCTGACCCGCGTGGAGCGCGTCGGCGTGCACGGCGAGCGTCTCGGTCGCGTACTCGAGGTCGTAGGTGATCTCGACGTGCTCGCGGGGCAGCTTGTTGGGCTTGCGGACGGGGACGAAGCCGACGCCGAGCGCGAGCGCCACCGGACCGCCGAAGATGAAGCCGCGGGCCTCCAGGGCGACGACGGCCTCGATGCCGGCGGGCGCGGCAGCGGTCAGACCCTCGACGGCGGCGGCGAGGCCGGCGGCCGACCCGAGCAGCGGCGTGATGTCGGAGAACGTGACCCCGGGCTTCGGGAAGTCCGGGACGTCGACGACGAGGCTGGAGATCAGCTCGGCGCGGGACCGGCCACCGTCCGGCGCCACGTCACCGCTTCCGTTGGCTGCGCGGCGCGTTCTGCGGCTGCGGCCGCTTGGCCGCACCCTCGACGACCGGCCGTACGGCGGGCCGCGCGGACGCGGGCACCGCCGTCACGCGGGTGCCGCCCTTGGCGCCCAGCGCGACCTCCTCGGCCGCGCCCGGCGCGACCCCGACGAGGCCGTCGGGCTCGTCCAGCCGGTCGTCGGCCGACGTGTCGTCAGCCGCAGCGGCGGGGGCCGAACGACCCTCGGCCTTGTCGCGACGGGTCTGGACCCGAGCACGGTGGCGGGCCATGTCCGGCTCCCGCTCCTTGAGCTGGGCCAGCAGCGGCGTGGCGATGAAGATCGAGGAGTACGCGCCGGAGACCATGCCGACGAACAGCGCCAGCGACAGGTCCTTCAGCGGGCCCTCGCCCAGGATGAACGTGCCGGCGAAGAGCAGCGCGGCCACGGGCAGGACACCGATGATCGTCGTGTTGATCGAGCGCACGAGCACCTGGTTGACGGCGAGGTTCGCCGCCTCCGAGTACGTCTTCGTCGTGCTGGTCTTGACGCCCTTGACGTTCTCGCGCACCTTGTCGAAGACGACGACGGTGTCGTAGAGCGAGTAGCCGAGGATGGTCAGGACGCCGATCAACGTCGCCGGTGTGACCGTGAAGCCGACCAGCGCGTAGATGCCGACCGTCAGCAGGAGGTCGTGCAGCAGGGCGACCAGGGCGGCGCCCGACATCTTGGCGTCGCGGAAGTAGATCCAGATCACCAGCGAGACCAGCACCAGGAACACGATCAGCGCGATGAGCGCCCGCTCGGTGATCTGGCCGCCCCACGACGCGCCGATGAGGCTGTAGTTCACCTGGTCGCCCGGGACCCCGACCGCCTGGCCGATCGCCCCGCGGACGGCGGGGACCTCGGTCGTGGTGTCGAGGGTGCGCGTCTGCACGCGGACCTGGTTGCTGCCGATCGTGTTGACCGTCGCCTCGTTGAGGTTCGGGACCCCGGAACGCTCGAGGGCGTCCCGCACCGGCTGCACCATCTGCGACGCGCTGACGTTCGTCGGCGCCTGGAAGTCGGCGCCACCCTCGAACTCGATGCCCAGGGTCAGGCCCTTGAGCAGCAGCGCGAGGATCGAGACGGTCAGCAGGATGCCGGAGAAGATGTACCAGCGACGCCGGCGGGCGATGAAGTCGTACGAGACCTCGCCCGTGTAGAGGCGGTGGCCCAGGTCAGAGAACTTGGACATGAGAGATCAGACCCTCGATCCGGCCGCGGAGGCCCGACGTGTGCGGATACCCGGCAGCGCCTTGACCCCGAGGTGCGCGGGGTCGAGACCGGACAGCTTGTGACCGCCCCCGAAGAAGCGGGTGCGGGCCAGCAGCGACATCAGCGGCTTGGTGAAGAAGAAGACGATGAAGACGTCGATCAGCGTGGTCAGCCCGAGCGTGAAGGCGAAGCCCCGCACCGAGCCGATCGCCAGGATGAACAGCACGACCGCGGAGAGCATCGACACGGCGTCGGCGATCAGGATCGTGTGCCGCGCGCGGCGCCAGCCGGTCTCGACGGCCGTCCGCAGGCTGCGTCCGTCGCGGACCTCGTCGCGGATGCGTTCGAAGTAGATGACGAAGCTGTCCGCCGTCACCCCGATGGCCACGATCGCGCCCGCGATGCCGGGCAGGTTGAGCGCGAAGCCGACCGAGCTGCCGAGCAGCACCATGCACGCGTACGTGATCACCGCCGCGATGGCCAGCGAGGCCACCACGACGATGCCGAGCCCGCGGTAGTAGAGGAAGCAGAAGAGCACGACCAGGATCAGGCCGACGATGCCGGCCACGATCCCCGCGTGCAGCTGCTCGCCGCCGAGGGTGGCGGAGACGTTGCTGACCTGCGAGATGTCGAAGGCCAGCGGCAGGGCGCCGTACTTCAGCACGTTGGCGAGGTCGGTCGCGGTCTGCTGGGTGAACCCGCCGGAGATCTGCGCGGCGCCGCCGGGGATCGCCGTGCTGACCGACGGGGCGGAGATCGACTGGCCGTCCAGGACGATCGAGAAGCGGTTCATCGGGTCGCTCTTGGCCGCGAGGGCGCGGGTCGCGTCCTCGAACTGGGTCGAGCCCTGCCCGTTGAACTGCAGGTTGACGACCCACTCGATCCCGTTCTGCGGGATGCCGGCGTTGGCGCTGGTGAGCTCGTTGCCCTCGATGAGGGTCGGGCCGAGCAGGTACTTCTCGGTGCCCTCGCGGCTGCAGGAGAACAGCGGCTGGTCGGAGACGTCGACCTGCGGGTCGCCGCAGGTGTAGCTGGCGAAGTCGGTCGTGTCGGCCTGCGAGGGCTGCCAGTCCAGCGCCTTGTCGGGCGGGGTGCCCTGGCCCTCGACGGTCGGCCGGGGTGCGGTCGGTGTCGGAGGCGCGGTGGGCAGCTGCGGCTGCGGCATCATCGGCCGGTTGTTGCCGGCGGGCACCTGACCGGAGCCACCGCTCGCGGCGGGCGAGGGGGCCGGGTTGGCCGACTCGGTGGCGGCCGGGGCGCTCGGGCTGGCCGCCCCGGTGGGCTCGCCGCTGGGCGCGGGGGTCGGCGTCGCCGCACCCGTCTCGCTGCCGGACGGCGCGGTGACGGGCGGCTGGACCTGCTCCGCCGCGTACACGGCGCGGAACCGCAGGTTGGCGGTCTGGCCGACCTGCTGCACCAGCTGGTCCTGCTGGACGTTCGGGACGCTGACGATGATCTGCCGGTCGCCCGAGACGGTCACCTCGCTCTCGCCGACCCCGAGCGCGTTGACCCGCGACTCGATGATCTGGCGCGCCTGCTGCAGGCTGGCCGGGTCGACCGACCCGCCGCCGGTGGTGTTCCGCGCGGTGAGCGTGACGGTCGTGCCGCCCCGCAGGTCGAGCCCCAGCTTGGGGGTCCAGGTGTTGCCCACGGCCATCAGGGCGATCAGGCCCGCGGTGATGACCGCCAGGGCCACCAGCATGCGCAACGGGCGCCCGGTCATCGCTGCCACTTCAGTGCTTACCTCGTTCGGGAGAAGCCACGGCGGACCGCCGCACGCCAGGCGTACGGCGGGGACGCGTGGTCAGCGCAGGTTGCTGCGGTCGGTGTCGGTGGAGGGGTACGTCGGGCTGGTGGTGCTCGACGGGTACGGCGAGGAGGCGTCGACGTCGGCGTCGGCGCGGACCACGGGCGGGACGGCGCCGGAGTCGTACGTGGAGGTCGCCTCGGCCTCGAGCTCGTCGCCGACCTCGTCCTCGGAGACCGCGTCGACGTCGGCCTCGGTCGCGCGGCGCACGATGGCCTGCTTGAGCACCGTCAGCTCGACGCCGGGGGCGATCTCGAGGACGGCCTGCTTGGTGCCGAGCGAGACGAGCGTGCCGAACAGGCCGCTGCCGAGCAGCACCTGGTCGCCGGGCTGGAGCTCGCGCGTCATCTTCTGCAGAGCCTGCTGGCGCTTCTTCTGCGGCCGCAGGATCAGGAAGTAGAACGCGACCACCATGAGGAGGACGAGGATCAGCGTGCTGTATTGGTTGGAAGCCACGATGTGCCGTTCCGGGTTGGGGTCGGAGGGTGCCGGACGTGGTGGAGACCACGGCCCGACCGGTGAACTCTACCCAGCGATCCGCCGAATCCCTGTAGTCAGCCGAACAGGCCCGGGTCGGGCGCGCCGCCCGGCGGCGTCCACGCGGTGCTGCCCGGAGGCGTGAGCCCGAGGTGGGCCCAGGCCGCGGGCGTGGCGACGCGACCGCGCGGCGTCCGCATCAGGAACCCCTCGCGCACCAGGAACGGTTCCGCGACCTCCTCGACGGTCTCGCGCTCCTCGCCCACGGAGATGGCCAGGGTGGACAGACCGACGGGTCCGCCGGCGAACCGCTTGCAGATCGCGACGAGGACGGCGCGGTCGAGGCGGTCCAGGCCGATGGAGTCGACCTCGTACAGCTCGAGCGCCGCGGCGGCGACCGCCTGGGTCAGCCGGCCCGAGCCGCGCACCTCGGCGAAGTCCCGGACGCGGCGGAGCAGCCGGTTGACGATGCGCGGGGTGCCGCGGGACCGGCCGGCGATCTCGCGCGCCGCGTCGGGCTCGAGCTCGACGCCCAGCAGGACGGCCGAGCGCCGCACGATGTGCTCGAGGTCGGCCGGGTCGTAGAACTCGAGCTGGCCGGTGAACCCGAAGCGGTCGCGCAGGGGGCTCGGGAGCAGGCCGGCCCGCGTGGTCGCGCCGACGAGGGTGAAGCGCGGGATCTCGATGGGGATCGCCGTGGCGCCGGGACCCTTGCCGACGACGACGTCGACGCGGAAGTCCTCCATCGCGAGGTAGAGCATCTCCTCGGCCGGCCGCGAGAGCCGGTGGATCTCGTCGAGGAACAGCACCTCGCCCTCGGTCAGCCCGGACAGGATCGCGGCGAGGTCGCCCGCGTGCTGGATGGCCGGCCCGCTGGAGATGCGGAGCGGCGCCGTCATCTCGGCAGCGATGATCATCGCCAGCGTCGTCTTGCCCAGCCCGGGCGGGCCGGACAGCAGGACGTGGTCCGCGACCCCGCCCCGACGGCGGGCGGCGGCCAGCACCAGGCCGAGCTGCTCGGAGACGCGGGGCTGACCCTCGAACTCGGCCAGCGAGGTCGGCCGCAACGCCGACTCGGCCGCCCGCTCGTCCGGGTCGGCCACGGAGTGCATGTCCACGGGGTCGAGGCTCACGGGCGCGCCAGGCTGAGCAGAGCAGCGCGCATGAGGGCCGGCACGCCCAGGTCGGGCTGCTCGACGAGCATCGGCTCGACGTCGTCGCAGGCCGCCTCGGCGTCACGCAGCGTCCAGCCGAGCCCGACGAGGCCCTGAGCCACCTGGTGGCGCCAGACCGCCTGGGCCGGGAGGGTCGGGGCGCCGAGCTCGGCGACCAGGCCGACGGTGTTGATCTTGTCCTTCAGCTCGAGGACGATCCGCTGGGCGCCCTTGCGACCGATCCCCGGGACCCGGCACAGCGTGACGAGGTTCTCCGTCGCGATGGCGGTGCGCAGCTCGTTCGGGCTGAGCACCGCGAGCGCCGCCTGCGCCAGCTTGGGGCCGACCCCGGTCGCGGTCGTCAGGAGCTCGAAGAACTCCCGCTCGTCCACGGTGGCGAAGCCGAAGAGCGTCAGGGAGTCCTCGCGCACCACCAACGAGGTGAACAGCGTGGTGCGCTGCCCCACCCGCAGGGCGGCGAGGGTGCCCGGGCTGCACAGCGCGAGCAGCCCGACCCCACCGGTCTCGACGACCGCGGACGTGGGGCCGAGGGCGGCCACGTTCCCGCTGACCTGGGCGATCATGCACGTGCTCCCTTCGTACGGGCCTGGGTAGCGGCCTGGGCGTAGGCCCGCTGCTGTCGCGCGGCCACGCTCGAGGCGGACTGCTGGGCCTGGTCGAGCCGGTCGGTGCTGCTCCCCCGCCAGACGTGGCAGATGGCGAGCGCGAGGGCGTCGGCGGCGTCGGCCGGCTTGGGCACCTCGGTCAGCTGGAGGATGCGGGCCACCATGGCCCCGACCTGGTCCTTGCCGGCCCGGCCGGACCCGGTGATGGCCGCCTTCACCTCGCTGGGCGTGTGGAGGGCGGCCGGGATGCCGTGCCGGGCAGCGACCAGCAGGGCGATCCCCGCGGCCTGCGCCGTCCCCATGACGGTGCCCACGTTGTGCTGGGCGAAGACGCGTTCCACGGCGACGACGGACGGGCGGTAGCGCTGCACCCACTCCTCGAACGTCGCCTCGAGGGCGGCCAGCCGTACGCCGGTCTCCTCGTGCGGGGACGTCCGGAGCACGTCGACGGCCAGGACGAACGGCTTGCGCCCGGGCACGCCGTCCACCATGCCGAGACCACAGCGGGTCAGGCCGGGGTCGATGCCGAGCACGCGCACGGGGTCTCCCTCGTCGTCGGAGCGCGTGCGGAACCGAACACGCGTTCGTACGCTAACCGAGGAGTCGTGGACCCCGGCCGCCCGACACGCGCGCGGCCGCCCCGATCAGGCTCAGCCGGCGTTGACCAGGGCGTCGTTCTGGACGTCGGCGTTGGTGAAGACGTTCTGCACGTCGTCGGAGTCCTCGAGGGCGTCGACGAGGCGCTCGAGCTTCTCTAGCGTCTCCGCGTCGGCCGGCTGCGTGAACTCGGGCACGAAGGAGACCTCGGCCGAGTCGTAGTCGAGCCCGGCCTCCTGCACCGCGGTGCGCACGGCGACGGTGACCGCCGGGTCGCTGATGATCTCGAAGGCGTCGTCGAGGTCGTTGACCTCGTCGGGCCCGGCGTCCAGGGTCGCCTCGAGGACGTCGTCCTCGGTGAGGGTGCGCCCCTCCTGCTGCTTGGTCAGCAGGACGACGCCCTTGCGGCTGAACACCCGCGCGGTCGACCCGACGTCGGCCATCGTGCCGCCGTTGCGGGTGACCGCGACGCGGACGTCGGAGGCGGAACGGTTCCGGTTGTCGGTCAGGCACTCGATGAGCATCGCGATGCCGGCCGGGCCGTACGCCTCGTAGAACAGCGTCTCGTACGCGGCGCCGCCGCCCTCGGCACCGGAGCCGCGCTTGATGGCGCGCTCGATGTTGTCCTTGGGGACCGAAGTCTTGCGGGCCTTCTGGACGGCGTCGTACAGCGTGGGGTTGCCGTCGAGATCACCGCCGCCCAGCCGAGCGGCGACCTCGATGTTCTTGATGAGCTTGGCGAAGGACTTCGCGCGACGCGCGTCGACGACGGCCTTCTGATGCTTGGTGGTGGCCCACTTGGAATGACCCGACATGGTTCTAGATCGTAGTCCCGCCGCACCCGCTCCCTCTCCACCCGTTCTCCTCTCGCCGGGATCCACGGGAAACGCTGACTCCCGACAGCTGCTGGCCGGCTCCACGGGTCGGGAGTCAGCGGTTCGTGGGCGCCCAGCGCTCCAGCAGCCGGCGGCGGCCGGCCGATCCGTAGGACGAGCGCGAGACGAGGTCGCGCCACGCCGCGAGCCGGCCGGGGTGCCACGACCGCTGCAGCGCGGCGTCGGCGGCGGCGATGATCTCGCCGCCGCGGCGGAGCACCTCCCGCGCCGTGTAACCGCAGCGCTCCCACCGGTCGTCCACCAGCCGCCGTTCGCGGGCGAGGTCGGCGCGGTGCGTCTCGACGTCCCGGTGGTCGGCGCCGTCGTACTCGTGGATGCGCCGAGTGCCCACCAGCCAGAGGTCGGCCCGGGCGACGAACGTCCCTGCGGCCGTACGGATCTCGTGCTGCGGCTCGACCTCGACGTCGGCTGTGACGTGCAGCAGCCGCAGGACAGACTCCCACGCAGACTCGCTGCGGCCGTCGAGCAGGGGTAGGACCTCTCGCAGCATCCGGACGCCGCGTCGCCGCGCGCAGGTCGCCTCGACGAGGTCGGCCGTCGTGCAGTGGCCGAGGTGGAGCGCCGAGTCGGCCAGCACCACGAGATCGAGCACGTCGAGGTCGGCCGCGCACGTCAACAGGGTCTCGGCAGGGGTGGCCAGCCGTACGCCGTCGACCTGCTCGACCGTGCCGTTCCCGTTCAGACGGAGCACCTTCAGACCGTGCCGCTGCGGATGGCGGTCCCGCTCCGCGACCGCGGCGAACACCGGCTGCGGCAGCGCCTGCGGCAGCCACCATCCCCGTAGGGCCGCCGCGGTGAGGTGCGTGATCACGGCCGACTCCGGCAGCACCAGGCTCCAGCCCCTGAGCCGGTGGGCCAGGTCGGGCTCCACACCCGCCGCATGCACCCCTCGCGCGACCGCGGTCCACCCGGCCCGCCTGACCCTGCCCCGGACGACGTCCTCCACGTCTGGAGGATGGTCAGGAGTCACCGATCCTGCCGGTCCCACCCCGCGAACCTGTGGACAACGTGCGAGCGCCGAGAAACCGCTGACTCCGGACGCCCGAACCTCGATCTGCCGTGTCGGGAGTCAGCGTTTCCTGACGAGGGGGGGAGGGGGCGAAAGGGGCGGGGCCGGTGGGGCAGCCGGGGTCAGGCGGGCAGGCGCCAGCGCGGGGTGGGGGACTTCGTCTTCCACTCCACGATCGACCAGTTCTTGCGCTGCGCCGCCCGCATCAGGGAGATGTCGGGGCTGACCGCGACGGGGTTGCCGACCGTGGAGAGCATCGGCAGGTCGGAGTGGCTGTCGGCGTAGGCGAAGCTCCGCGTCAGGTCGACCCCGCGCAGCGCGGCGTAGTGCTGCAGCCAGGCGGCGCGCGACTCCCCCACCAGCGGCGAGGTGGCCAGGTAGCCGGTGGCCTTCCCGTCGGCGTCGGAGCCCAGCTCGGCGGCCAGGATGATGTCGAACAGGCCGCGCAGCGGTCGGGTCAGGACCGACACCGCGCCGGTGATCAGGATCGTCGTGTGCCCCGCCGCGCGGTGCTCCTCGATCCGCCGGATCGCGTCCGGGGAGACGCGGTCCAGGATGAAGTCGTTCATCGTCGTGTCGACACGGTGCTCGAGCTCGGCCAGGTCCAGCCCGCGGTAGCGGCGGTAGACCGCGCGGAGGAAGCTGCCGCGGTCGCGCTGCTCGGTCAGCAGGTAGCTCGGCAGCCGGCCGAGGACCCCGCCCAGCTCGACAGCGCGGTCGAGCGGGGACAGCTCGGGCAGACGCGCCCACAGGTACTGCTCGATGACGTTGGTCGACATGATCGTGCCGTCGAGGTCGAAGACGGCGACCGCCGAGGCGCCGGCGGTGTTCGTGGAGAGGTCCTTGAACGTGGTCGGCCGGTTCGCCCGCTTCTTGCGCAGCGCGTCCATCCGGCGCACGGAGGCCGTGATCGCCGGGCAGTGGACGTCCTCGAGGTAGGTCGTCCAGTCGTAGCCCGCCGTGTCGAAGGCGAACGTGGCGACGTCGGCCGGGTCGAGCGACCGGGTCAGCGCCAGCGTGTTGTCGTCGACGAAGTGGAGCTCCGACTGCGCGTACTCGTTGTAGAGCGTGTGGTAGCGCCGCCAGAAGTCGAGCCGCCCGCGCATGAGGTCGAGGTCGCGCGCCAGCTTGCGCGTCTGGTGCGAGCGCGGGGCCCGCGAGATCACGCGCTCGGCCAGGTCGTGCGCCCGCTCGGAGGTCGACAGCAGCCGCTCGACCGAGACCGCGCCGGGGAACTTCCACTCCGGCAGCGGGGCGCCCGGCTTGGACACGTTCTCCAGCGGATGGGCGGTGAAGTACGAGCGGATGTGGCCGTAGATGTCGTGGAACGTCAGCGGGTTCCGCGCGCCGGAGCTGACGTGGTAGTACTCGGGCTCCCCCGGCGTGGGGTCCGTCGCGCAGACCGCGAGGATCGCGTTCACGACGTAGTCGCACGGCACGATGTCGATGACCGCGTCGGCCGAGGCCGGGAACTCGGGCAGCTCGCCGCGCCCGTACGCCAGGATCAGCGGCTCGGCCATCTTGAAGCCCTCGATCCAGCCCGGGTAGGGGTGGAGCCAGCTGGACTCGACGATGGCCGGGCGGACGATGGAGATCTCGATGTCGGCGCCGAGGTCGGTGACGACGCGCTCCCCGAGCGCCTTGGTGAACGTGTAGACGTCGGTCCACCCGAGCGAGCGGGCCCGTTCGGTCCCGGCCGCCACGAGCTCGGCGGTCACCCACTCCTGGCGGCGCCGTTCGGTGTCGGCGGCGGTGGTGAGGTAGCCCGCCTGGCGGTGCACCCGCTCGGCCTGGTGGCGTAGCTCGGTCAGCCGCTCGGGCATCCGCGAGGCGGCCTCGACCTGCTCTCGCATGGCCAGGCCGGCGCGCGTCTCGGCCTCGTAGTCGATGCCGTGCACGTGCCCGGCCTCGGGGATCGCGCCCCGGCGTCGGCCGGCGGTGTACGCGGTGGAGATGTGGACGTAGTGCGGGACCTTCGTGCGCTCGCCGTCGGGTCCGGTGACCGCCTCGAGCATCCGCTCCATCAGCACCCGGGTGCCGACGACGTTGGTGGTGAAGGCCTGGTCGATGGGCGGGTCGAACGAGACGTCGCCGGCGCAGTGCACGACGACGTCTAGGTCGGCGGGCAGCGCGGGCACGTTCGGGAGGTCGCCCTCGATGACCTCGATGCGGGCGAGCAGGCCGTCGAGCCCGCCGTGCTGCTCGGCCAGGTCGGCGAAGATCTTCTTCTTCAGCAGGTTCCGGACGCGGGCGGTCGCTCCCGCCGAGCCCTTGCGACGCACGAGCACCGACGGCCGGGTGTCCGGCAGGTCGGTCAGCATCTTCCACAGCAGCTGCTCGCCGATGAAGCCGGTCACCCCGGTCATGACGATCTTCTTGCCGCCCAGCAGGTCGCGAAGCCGGCCGTCGAGCAGCGGACCGTGGACCGGCTCCCGGAGCTCGCTCAGCGCCGGACCGCGGTGGAACGTGTCGGCGGGGACGCTCACGCGCGGACCTCCGGGGCCGTGTCCTGGCGCGGCCGGTCGGACGACCACCGGGTCACCGCCAGCGCCTCGGGCAGGGTGAAGCTGCCGACGTAGAGCGCGGTCCCGATGATCGCGCCCTCCACGCCGGAGCCGACGAGACCCGACAGCGCGGCGACGTCGTCGAGGCTGCTGATGCCGCCGCTGGCCACCACCGGCGCGTCCGTGCGCGCGCACACGTGGGCGAGCAGGTCGAGGTTGGGCCCGGAGAGCATGCCGTCGCTGGCCACGTCGGTGACCACGAAGCGCGCGCAGCCGGCGGCGTCGAGCCGCGCGAGCGTCTCGTCCAGCTCGCCGCCCTCGCGCGTCCACCCGCGGGCCGCGAGACGGGTGCCGCGCACGTCGAGGCCGATGGCGATCTGCTCACCGTGGGCGCCGATGATCCGCTCGCACCACTCCGGCGACTCGAGAGCCGCTGTGCCGATGTTCACCCGGGCGCAGCCGGTGCCGAGCGCGCGTTCCAGGCTGGCGTCGTCGCGGATCCCGCCCGACAGCTCGACCTGCACGCCGGCCGCCTTCACCGCGGCCACGATCGGTGCGAGGACGGCGGCGTTGCTCCCCCGCCCGAAGGCGGCGTCGAGGTCGACCAGGTGGATCCACTCCGCGCCCTCGTCGACCCACCGCTGGGCGGCGGCCATCGGGTCGCCGAACACCTTCTCGGACCCGGCGACACCCTGCACGAGCTGGACGGCCTGGCCGCCCGCCACGTCGACGGCGGGCAGCAGGACCAGGCGGTCGGAACCGGCACGATCGGCACGCGGGAGCACCGGACGACCCTACCGGCTGCCCGGGCCCCGTCCGTCCCTGCGGGCGGGGCCCCGCCGGCGCTAGCCAGTCGTCACCACCAGGTGCGAGGTCCCCTTCTTGCCCGGTGCCCGGACGGTGACCTCGAGGCCGCGGCTGGTCGGCGTCAGCACCGTCTTCACCTTCCGGCCGTCGAGCGTGGCCGAGCCGACCCTGCTGTCGCGCGGCAGCACGGCGCCGAGGACCAGCGTCGAGCGACCGTGCCGGACGACCGTGGTGTCGTACCGCGTGACGCCACCGTCGGTGCTCCGGCTGGCCGTGACGTCGAGCCGCCCGGAGCCGACCTTGATCGAGCGGGCCGACGCCTTCGGCTGGTCCGGCGGCAGCTGCGGGACCACGGCGACCCGGCCGCGGCCCATGTCGGGCGAGACGCCGAGCCACTGGTGCACGACCGGCCACAGCACGCCGTACGCGCCCCAGGCCTGCAGGACCATCGACCTCTCGTTGAACGGCTTTTCGATGTTCGCGCCGAACGACCCGCCGGGGACGATCTCCGGCATCGCGCCCGGCATCTCCCACAGGTCCGGGTCGAGCTGGGCCCGCGCGTTCCCGTGGGTGTAGACGCCCTGCTGGTCGTCGCCGAGGCGGCCGTAGTTGCCCTCGCTGACGCCGGCGATCGCGCTGTTGAGGGTGAAGATGCTCGTCTCGTTCGTCACCGAGGAGACGACCTGGTCGCAGCGGGTCCCGTCGGTGTCACCCGCGACGCTGTTGGCGCCGGTGCCGGTGTGGTAGAGCCCGAGCTCGCCGGTGTAGCAGCTGCGCTCGTGCTGGGCGAGGGTCGTCCGCGCGTGCTCGTCGGACGCCAGCGGACCGGCCGGGCGACCCGGCAGGGCCGGGAGCACGGCGTCGGTCGGGGTGAGCCCGATCCAGTGCCGCTGGAAGATGCGCGTGTTGCCACCACCCACGGGCTCCGGGTCGAGCGAGTCGGCGTACGAGCGGGCCCCGTCCTTCGGGTACCACCAGGCGCGCTCGAACGCCTCGGTCAGCTTCTGCGCCCGCTGCGTCGCCCACCGCTGGGTCTTGCCGTCGCCGCGCGCCTTCGCCAGGTCGGCGAGGTCGGCGTACCCGCGGATCGTGTAGACGGTGTTGTCCAGCTTCTCCGTCCCCATCCCGTTGCGCTCGACGTTGCCGAGGCCCTCGGGCCACCCGTCACCGTCCGCGTCGAGGGAGTCGACGTGGCGCATGGCCCTGACGCTGGCCGGGTAGAGGTCGCGGAGGAACTTCTGGTCACCGCTCCAGCGCCACACGAGGGCGACGGCCGACGGGTACTTGGCCGACTCGTCGGTGTTGCCCTCGTCGGCGTTCGAGCCGAAGTAGACCGCGCCGTCGGGCGTGACCTCGTGGACGATCTTGCCGCTGCCGCCGTTGACCGCCTCGGAGACGTCGCGGAGCGTCCGCAGGTGCGCCTTGATCGGTCCGAACTGCCCCGCGGCCACCGACGCGAACGCCGTGAACTCGCCGTCGGTGCCGAAGAGCCAGGTGTAGTCGGGCCAGCCCGCACCGATCCAGCGCATCGAGTCGAGCGTCTTCACCGGGGCGGGGTAGGTCGTGCCGGCGTCCACCACCCGCAGCGCGACGTCGTCGGACCGCTGCACCGAGGCGGCCAGCATCTGCTTGGACCACGCGACGCTCTGCTCGACGAGCGGGTCGCCGGGCAGCGACACGTCGGTGAGGTCGGCGACCTCCTCCCGCCCGCGGACCTTGGCCGCGAGCGCCGCGCCGGGGTCGGCCAGCACCTTCGCCAGCGCCCGCTGCGCGTCGGCCGTCCCGTCGCGGGAACCACCCACGCCGAACCACACCGTCGTCGGCTCGCCGGCCTTCAGCCGGAGCTTGTAGGCGAGCTGCCCGCCGGTCCCCTTCCCGTACGCGGTGTCGTCGCAGCGGGCGGGCGCGGCCGGGGCGTCGGGCCCGGAGGCCGGGCAGATGACGGCCGGGTCCTGCGGACCGCGGAAGTTCTTCCCCAGCGCGGTCGTGGTCGGCATGGCGGCCGAGCCGAAGGCCGCGGCCCAGTCGTGCGCGGTCTGGTCGGCCCCCGGCGGGGTCCCCTGGTCGCGGAAGACGAGGGCGTTGCCCTCGACGGACCCGGTGTCGGGCAGGTTGACCGTGGTCTGGCTGGGCTTCGTCTCGCCCCAGGGGTAGGAGCCCATGAGCTCGGAGTGGGCGTCGGCCCGCAGCACGACGCTGCGCGAGGTCGAGGACCGCAGCGTCAGCCCGACGAGGGCGCCCGGGACGCCGTCCGGGACGAGGTCCGTGCGGCTCGCGGCGACGCCGTCGGTGGCGGGGAAGTCGGTGCGGACGTAGCCCCAGCCGGAGGTGGTCTGCGTGCCCTGGCCGATCCACTGGTCGCCGATGCCGAACCAGACGCCGTCCAGCAGCTTGAGGCTCGGCGTCCAGAAGCCGCCCATCTCCCCGCGGGTGTGGAACCCGGCCGCCGGGAACCGCCCGTCCGCGCTGCCCAGCACCCAGGCCCGGTCACCCGTGACCACCGTGCGCCGCTCGGGCAGCCGGCTCGTCTCCGAGAGCTCCGGCGACCGCAGCAGTGCCGGGTCAGACGCCCGGGCCGGTGCCGCCTGAGCCGGTCCGGTCGCGCCGAGCGCCCCGCCGACCAGTGCCGCTGCCGCGAGCACCGCTCCTGCTCGTCCCCACCTGCGTCGCATGTCCGCTCCCCTCCCCAGCCCTCGCCGTCGAGCGCTGAGGAGGGCGACGTTAGGGCGTGCCTCTGACAGGTCGGCAGGTGGGTCGAGCAAAGTTCCCGGACGGCTTTTCGGCTGCCTCGCGTCGGATTACGCGGCGGGCGAGGAGAGCGTGGCGACCCAGTTGGCGATCAGCCGGGCGCCCGCGTCGCCGCTCTTCTCCGGGTGGAACTGGGTCGACCAGAGCGCGCCCTCCTCGACGGCGGCGACGAAGCGGTCGCCGCCGTGCTCGGCCCAGGTGACAAGCCGGCCGGGCTTCTCCGCCAGGGCGCGGACGCCGTAGCTGTGGACGAAGTAGAACCGCTCGTCGCCGACACCGCCGAAGAGCCGGCTGCCGGCGGCCGGCGCCACGGTGTTCCAGCCCATGTGCGGCAGCCGCTCGGACTGCAGCCGCTCGACGACGCCCGGCCAGACGCCGACGCCGTCGGCCTCCACGCCGTGCTCGATGCCCGCCTCGAACAGCACCTGGTGGCCGACGCAGATGGCCAGCGTCGGCAGCCCCGCCGCCTGGCGGGCGGCGATGACGTCCGGCCCGCCGACCGCGCGCAGCCCGGCCATGCACGCGGCGTACGCGCCGACCCCCGGCACGACCAGCCCGGGCGCGGCGAGCGCGACCTCGGGGTCGGCCGTGACGACGACGTCGACCCCGGTCCGGGCGACGGCCCGTTCCGCGGACCGCAGGTTCCCGGAGCCGTAGTCGAGGACGACGACGGTCCCCCGGAGGTCACTCATCGGGCGTCACCCACAGGGCGTCGCTCACAGCGCGCCCTTGGTGCTCGGCACGCCCAGCACGCGCGGGTCGTACGCGACCGCGTCGCGCAGGGCCCGGGCGACGGCCTTGAACTGCGCCTCGACCACGTGGTGCGGATCGCGCCCGCCCAGCACGCGCACGTGCAGGCAGAGGTGGGCGTGGAAGGCGAGCGACTCGAAGACGTGCCGGGTGAGCGAGCCCGTGTAGGGGACGCTCGTCCGCCCGTCCGGAGTGACGTCGCCGCCGCCGATGCGGACGTACGCCTGCGCCTCGGGCTCGCCGGTGCACACGCAGTACGGGCGCCCTGAGACGTCGACGACGGCCTGGGCCAGGGCCTCGTCGAGCGGGACGACGGCATCGCCGAAGCGCCGGATGCCGGTCTTGTCGCCGAGGGCCTGCCGGATCGCCTGGCCGAGCACGATGGCGGTGTCCTCGACGGTGTGGTGGGCGTCGATGTACGCGTCGCCCGTGGCAGTGACCTCGAGGTCGAGCAGCGCGTGGCGCGCCAGCGCGGTGAGCATGTGGTCGTAGAAGCCGACGCCGGTCGAGATCGACGAGGTGCCGGTCCCGTCGAGGTCGACGGACACCCGGACGCTCGACTCGCTGGTCGCACGTTCGAGAGCGGCCCGCCGGGGGGCCCGTGCGGTGTCGGTCGGAGCGGTCTCGCTCATGGCATCCTCGCGCTCGCTGCTGCAGGGTCGTGGTCGGACAGGATCTCGTCGAGGGCCGCCTTGAACGCGGCCATCTCCTCCGGCGTGCCGGCGGACACGCGCAACCAGCCGTCGGGGCCGACCTCGCGGATCAGCACCCCGCGGTCGAGGAGCGCCTGCCACAGCGCGTGGCGGTCGGCGAAGCGGCCGAAGAGGACGAAGTTGGCGTCGGAGTCGGCGACCTGCAGGCCGCGGTCCACGAGCCAGCCGGCCAGGTCGTCGCGTGCCTCACGCAGCCGGTCGACCGCGGCCAGCATCTCGCCGGCGTTGGCCAGGGCGACGCGCGCGACGGCCTGGGTCATCGCCGACAGGTGGTACGGCAGCCGGACGATGCGCAGGGCGTCGACGAACGCGGGGTCCGCAGCCAGGTAGCCCAACCGACCGCCGGCGAAGGCGAAGGCCTTGGACATCGTGCGGCTGACGGCGAGCCGCGGCCGGCCCGGCAGCAGCTCGAGCGCGCTCGGCGTGCCCGTCCGCGCGAACTCGACGTACGCCTCGTCCACCACGACGACGCCCGGGCTGGCGTCCACGAGCGCGACGACGACCTCGGGCGGCAGCGCGGTGCCGGTCGGGTTGTTCGGGCTGGTGACGAGGACGACGTCGGGGCGGGTCTCCTCGATCGCGGCCACGGCCGCGTCGACGTCGATGGTGAAGTCCTCGGCGCGCGGGAAGGTCACGAAGCCCGAGTGGGTGTCACGGGCGTACTCGGGATACATCGAGTAGGTGGGCGCGAAGCTCAGCACGGTCCGCCCCGGGCCGGCGAACGCCTGGAGGACGTGGAGCATGACCTCGTTGCTGCCGTTGGCCGCCCACACGTGGTCCGCGGTCAGGCCGTGGCCGAGGTAGGCGGCGAGGTCGGCCCGCAGCGCCACCGCGTCCCGCTCCGGGTAGCGGTTGAGGTCCCGGGCGGTCTCGGCGGCCGCGGCGGCGATCTGCGCGACCACCGACTCGCTGGGCCCGTACGGGTTCTCGTTGACGTTGAGCCGGACCGGGACGTCGAGCTGCGGGGCGCCGTACGGCACCTCCCCCACCAGCTCGGGGCGGAGCGGCAGGCCCGACGTGGCGAGGCCGCTCACACGCCCAGCTCGGGGGCGTCGAGGAAGCGGGCCGTGACGGCGTAGCCGTGCGCGGGCAGGTCCTCGGCCTCGGCGAACACCTCGACGTGGCGGGCGACGGCCGCAAGCGCCTCGCGGCTGTAGTCGACCACGTGCATCGCCTTGAGGAACGACTTCACGTTGAGCCCCGAGGAGTGGCAGGCGCACCCGCCGGTGGGCAGGACGTGCGTGCTGCCCGCGGTGTAGTCGCCGAGGGAGACGGGCGAGTACCGCCCCACGAAGACGGCCCCGGCGTTGGTGACGCGCGCGGCGACCGCGGCGGCGTCGGCGGTCTGGATCTCCAGGTGCTCCGTGGCGTACGCGTTGACCACCGCGAGGCCCTGCTCGAGGTCGTCGACGAGGACGACGGCCGACTGCCGCCCGCTCATCGACGTCGTGATGCGCTCGCTGTGCTTGGTGGCGGCGACCTGGCCGGGCAGCGCCTCCTGCACGCGGTCGGCGAGCGCGGGCGAGTCGGTCACGAGGACCGCCGCCGCGAGCGGGTCGTGCTCGGACTGCGACACGAGGTCGGCGGCCACGAGCGCGGGGTCGGCCGTGTCGTCGGCCAGCACCATGATCTCGGTGGGGCCGGCCTCGGAGTCGATGCTGACGATCCCGCGCAGCAGCCGCTTGGCCGCCACGACGTAGATGTTGCCCGGGCCGGTGACCATGCTCACCGGCTCGCAGAGCCCGGGCACCCCGTACGCGAACATCGCCACGGCCTGCGCGCCGCCGACGGCGTACACCTCGTCGATCCCGAGCAGCCGGCAGACGGCGAGGATCGAGGGGTGCGGGAGCCCGCCGAACTCGCGCTGCGGCGGCGACGCGACCGCGATGGAGCGGCAGCCGGCGACCTGGGCGGGGACGACGTTCATGATCACGCTGGAGGCGAGCGGGGCGAGCCCGCCCGGCACGTAGAGCCCGACGCGCTCGATCGGGACCATCCGCTGGGTGACGCGGGCGCCGGGGGCGAGCTCGACGTCGACCGCGACCGGGCCGAGCTCGGCGGCGCAGACCTGCCGGCGCCGGGCGATGGACTCCTCGAACGCGGCGCGCAGGTCGTCGGCCAGACCGTCGACGGCGGCCGCCAGGGCCTCCTCCGGCACCCGGAACGACGCCGGGACGACCCGGTCGAACCGCTCGGAGTAGTCGCGCAGCGCGGCCTCGCCGCGAGCGGCGACGTCGTCGCACACGCCCCGCACCACGCCGAGGGCGGCCTCGACGTCGACGGCGGCGCGGGGGACCACGGTGCGGTAGTCGATCACGGCGTCGTCGGCTCCGCCGGTCAGCCGGCCGCGCAGGTCGATGGTCGCAAGCACGGGCGCGAGTCTAGGCGGGCGGCGTCGCCCGGCCCGCGGCGTTTCTCATAGGGTCCGCTGCGTGCCACCCTCCCCGGAACGTCCCGCGATCATCCGCTCCGCGGTCGGGATCGGGGTGTACGCCGCCGCGTTCGGCGCGACCTTCGGGGCCGTCGCCGTGGCCGCCGGGCTCAGCGTCGGGCAGGCGCAGGTCCTCAGCCTGGTCCTCTTCTCCGGAGCGTCGCAGCTCGCGTTCTCCGGCGTGGTCGGGGCGGGCGGCTCGGCCTGGACGGCGCTCGGGCCGACGCTGCTGCTGGCCCTGCGGAACGGCTTCTACGGCGTGACGCTCGCGCCGGTCCTCGAGGCCCGGGGCCTGCGGCGGCTCGTGACGGCCCACTTCGTGATCGACGAGACGACGGCCATGTCGACCGCGCAGCCGGCGCGGCGCGAGCAGCGGCTGGCCTTCTGGTGGACGGCGCTCGTGCTCTTCGCCTGCTGGAACGTGGGCACGTTCCTCGGGGCGCTGCTGGGCTCGGCCGTCGACACCGACGCGTTCGGTCTCGATGCGGCCGGGCCGGCCGTCTTCCTGGCGCTGGTCTGGCCGGCCTTCCGCCAGGTGCGCGCCCGCTGGGTCGGGCTGGCCGGGGCCGCGATCGCCGTGGCGCTCGTGCCGCTGGCGCCGAGCGGGGTGCCGGTGCTCGCCGCCGCGGTGGCGGCCGTGGTCGGCGGCCTGCTGCCCCGTCGCGACGCGGAGCCCGGGTCGACGGGCGCCGAGGGAGGCCTCGCGTGAACCTCTGGGTGCCGGTGCTCGTCGCCTGCGTCGGCTCGTACCTGATCAAGCTCGCCGGGCTGTCGCTCCCCTCGTCGGTCCTCGCGGAGCCGCGGGTGCAGCGGGTGACGACGCTCCTGCCGGTGGCGATGCTCTCGGCGCTGGTGTGCGTGCAGCTCGTGGACGGCGGCGGGGGCACGTACGCGCTCGACTGGCGCGTCGTCGCCGGCGTCGGGGCCGGCGCGGTCGCGCTGCTGCTGCGTCGCGGCTTCCTGGTCGTCTTCGTCGTGGCCGTCGCCGTCACCGCCCTGCTGCGGCTCCTCGTGCCCGCGGGAGGATGACCCCGTGGCCCGGCGACGCGACGCGCAGCAGAACACCTCCGGCGGCACCCCCGCCACCGCGGCGCTGACCCGCGCCGGCGTGGCCTTCACGCTCCACCCGTACGAGCACGTGGACGGCGAGCGGCACTTCGGGGACGAGGCGACGGCTGCGCTGGGGCTGGACCCGGCCCGGGTGTTCAAGACCCTGGTCGCCGACCTCGGCGGCGAGCGGAGCGCCCTGGCGGTGGCCGTCGTGCCCGTGGCCCGCCAGCTCGACCTCAAGGCCTTCGCCGGGGCCCTCGGTGCCAAGAAGGCGGCGATGGCCGACGCGGTGGCGGCGCAGCGGTCCAGCGGCTACGTGCTCGGCGGCATCTCCCCGCTCGGGCAGCGCACGGCACTCCCGACCGTGGTCGACGCGACCGCGCTCACCTTCCCGACCGTGTTCGTGTCGGCGGGCCGGCGGGGCCTGCAGGTCGAGCTGTCCCCCGCAGACCTGGTCGCCGTGACCAGGGCCCAGGTCGCGGCCGTCGGTCACTGAGTGGCGTCGGCCTCGTCGACCGGGTCGAGCTCGTCCACCTCGGGGTCGCGACCGAGCGACGAGCCGAGCAGCACCGGGACGACCGCGAAGAGCGGCCACACCGCCAGCGCGGCCCTCGCCCGGACCGTGAGGTCGACCGGGACCACGTCCCCCGGCTGCGCGGCGGCGAGGCGGACGGCGAAGGAGCCGGGCACGATCCGGTAGCCGACCGTCCAGCACAGCGCGCCGGCGGCCGCGCCGACGACGGCGACGAGGACGACGACGAGCCAGCCGGACCGCCCGAACCAGCGCCAGGCGAGGACGCCGACGACCAGACCCACGACGACGCCGCACACCACGAACGACGCGTCCGCGGCGATGTAGCCCGCGAGGCCGCGTTCCGTCGTCGAGGCACCGCCGCCGTCCACCACGCGGAACGTGGGCAGGTCGGTCACCAACCACCACACGACCCCGCTCAGCGCGCCGAGGCCGAGCCCCAGGGCGACGAACAGCCCGACGCGTCGGGCGTCCGGCCACCGGCGGGTGGTCGGGACGTCGGTCGGCGGCAGCGTGGTCTGGGCCGGGTCGGTCATGGGCGGGTGGTCAGGACGCGAGGCAGGACGGGCCGAGGAGGGCCTTGAGATCGGCCATCAGCGGGGGCGACGGGCTGACGCTCAGCCCCGAGTCGAGCCGCATCAGCGTCGAGCGGCCCGAGCTCTGCAGCCGCAGCCGCACCTCGGTGGTGCCCGGGTACTGCGCGAGCACGTCCCGCAGCTGCGCCACCACCGGCGGGGTGCAGCGGACGGCCGGCAGCGAGATGACGACGGGCCCGGTCGGGCCCTCGCTCACGTCGGGCAGGGTCAGCTCGGTGGCGTTGAGCGAGACCGCGTCGTCGTCGGACTTGATCCGGCCCTTGACCCGCACGACGACGTCCGTGGCCAGGACGGTCGACACCAGGTCGTACGCCTTGGGGAAGAGCAGGACCTCGATCGAGGCCTCGAGGTCCTCGACGGTGACGACCGCCCAGAGGTCGCCGCGCTTGGTCGTCTTGCGGTTGACGTTGGTGATCATCCCGGCGATCGTCACCTGGCCCTCGCGGGGGCCGTCGTCGCCGAGCAGCTCGCCGATGCTGATGTCGCGCTCGAGGCTCAGGATGTGCTCGAGGCCGAGCAGCGGGTGGTCGCTGACGTACAGGCCGAGCATCTCCCGCTCGAAGGCGAGCTTGGTCCGCTTGTCCCACTCCGGCAGGTCCGGCACCGTCCCGGACAGGTGCGCCGCCCCGCTGTCCGACTCGTCGAAGCCGAAGTCGAAGGAGTCCTGGCCGCGCGCCGAGTTCCGCTTGAGGTCGAGCACGCCGTCGACCGCGGACTCGTACACGCTCATCAGCGCCCTGCGGGTGTGACCCATCGAGTCGAACGCCCCGGCCTTGACCAGCGACTCGATGAGCCGCTTGTTGCAGACCACGAGGTCGGCCTGGTCCAGGAACGAGTAGAAGTCGGGCGCCTTGCCGGTCTCGGTGCGCGCCACGACGACCTTGTCCACCGCGTTGGCGCCCACGTTGCGGACCGCGGTCAGGCCGAAGCGGATGTCGCTCCCGACCGGGGTGAAGTTGGCCTCGGACTCGTTGACGTCGGGCGGCAGGACCTGGATCCCCATCCGGCGGCACTCGCCCAGGTAGATGGCCATCTTGTCCTTGTCGTCCCCGACCGAGGTCAGGAGCGCGGCCATGAACTCGGCCCGGAAGTTGGCCTTGAGGTAGGCGGTCCAGTAGGAGACGAGCCCGTACGCCGCCGTGTGCGCCTTGTTGAAGGCGTAGTCGGAGAAGGGGACGAGGACGTCCCAGAGCGCCTTGGTCGCGGCGGCGGAGTAGCCGTTCTTGGCCATGCCGGCCGAGAACGGCTTGTACTCGGCGTCGAGGATCTCCTTCTTCTTCTTGCCCATCGCGCGCCGCAGGAGGTCGGCCTGCCCGAGCGTGTAGCCGGCGACCTTCTGCGCGGTCGCCATCACCTGCTCCTGGTAGACGATCAGCCCGTGCGTCGTCCCGAGGATCTCGGAGAGCGGCTCCTCCAGCTCCGGGTGGATCGGCGTGATGTCCTGGCGGCCGTTCTTGCGCAGGGCGTAGTTCGTGTGGCTGTCCACGCCCATCGGCCCGGGGCGGTAGAGCGCGAGGACGGCGGAGATGTCCTCGAAGTTGTCCGGCCGCATCAGCCGCAGCAGCGACCGCATCGGCCCGCCGTCGAGCTGGAACACCCCGAGCGTGTCGCCGTGGCCCAGCAGCGCGTACGTCGCGGGGTCGTCGAGCATGAGGTCCTCGAGCACGAGGTCGATGCCGCGGTTGAGCTTGATGTTCTTGACCGCGTCGTCGAGCACCGTGAGGTTGCGGAGCCCGAGGAAGTCCATCTTGATCAGGCCCAGCGACTCGCACGTCGGGTAGTCGAACTGGGTGATGATCGCGCCGTCCTGCTCCCGGCGCATGATCGGGATGATGTTGATCAGCGGTTCGCTGCTCATGATCACGCCGGCGGCGTGCACGCCCCACTGGCGCTTCAGGCCCTCGAGGTCGCGGGCGGTGTCGACGACCTTCTGCACGTCGGCGTCGGACTCGTACAGCGCGCGGAACTCGCCGCCCTCGCCGTAGCGCGCGTGCTCCTTGTCGAAGAGCTTGCCCAGCGGGACGTCCTTGCCCATCACGGGCGGCGGCATCGCCTTGGTGAGGCGCTCCCCCATCCCGAACGGGTAGCCGAGCACGCGGGAGGCGTCCTTGACCGCCTGCTTGGCCTTGATCGTGCCGTAGGTGACGATCTGGCTGACCCGGTCCTCGCCGTACTTCTGCGTGACGTAGCGGATCACCTCGCCGCGGCGACGCTCGTCGAAGTCGATGTCGAAGTCGGGCATCGAGACGCGGTCCGGGTTGAGGAAGCGCTCGAAGATCAGGCCGTGCCTGAGCGGGTCGAGGTCGGTGATCCGCATAGCGTACGCGGCCATCGACCCGGCACCCGACCCACGGCCCGGGCCGACGCGGATGCCGTTCTCCTTGGCCCAGTTGATGAAGTCGGCGACGACGAGGAAGTAGCCGGCGAAGCCCATCTGGGTGATGACGCCGGTCTCGAACTCGGCCTGGCGGCGCACGTCGTCCGGGATGCCGGTCGGGTAGCGGCGCCGCAGGCCCGTCTCGACCTCCTTGATGAACCAGGACGTCTCGTCCTCCCCCGGCGGGCAGGGGAAGCGCGGCATGTAGGTGCCGCTGCCCTCGGCGTACGAGATCTCGCAGCGCTCGGCGATGGCCAGCGTGTTGTCGCAGGCCTCCGGCACCTCGGCGAACAGCGCGCGCATCTCGGCCGCGGACTTGAGGTAGTAGCCGTCGCCGTCGAACTTGAACCGGTTGGCGTCGGCCATCGTCGAGCCGGACTGGACGCAGAGCAGGACCTCGTGGGCGGCGGCCTCGGCCTGGGTCGCGTAGTGCAGGTCGTTGGTCGCGACGAGCGGCAGGTGCAGGTCCTTCGCCAGCTTGAGCAGGTCCTGGCGGACGCGGTTCTCGATGGAGAGCCCGTGGTCCATCAGCTCGACGTAGTAGCTGTCGGCGCCGAAGATGTCGCGGAACTCGGCCGCGCTCTTGACCGCCTCGTCGTACTTGCCCAGGCGCAGGTAGGTCTGGACCTCCCCCGACGGGCAGCCCGTGGTGGCGATCAGGCCCTTGCCGTAGGTGTTCAGCAGCTCGCGGTCCACGCGCGGCTTGAAGTAGTAGCCCTCGAGCGAGGCGAGCGAGCCCATCCGGAAGAGGTTGTGCAGCCCGGCGGTCGACTCCGCCCACATCGTCATGTGCGTGAAGGCACCACCACCGGAGACGTCGTCGCCGTTCGCCGCGGCCTTGGCGTCGCCCCACCGGACCCGCTTGCGCTCGCTGCGGTGGGTCTTGGGCGTGACGTACGCCTCGAGCCCCACGATCGGCTTGACGCCGGTGCCCTTGGACGCCTTGTGGAACTCGTAGGCCCCGAAGAGGTTGCCGTGGTCGGTGACGGCGATGGCCGGCATCCCCTGCTCCACGCACCCGGCGAAGAGGTCCGAGATCCGGGCGGCGCCGTCGAGCATGGAGTACTCGGAGTGCACGTGGAGGTGCACGAAGCTGTCGTTCGCCCGGGTGCTCGAGCGAGGAGAAAGGGTGCTGGTGCTCATCGGAGGACCAGCCTAAGCGCGTCCTCGGACAGCCCCGGACCACGACGCGCCCGGCCCGCCGGGAGGCGGACCGGGCGCGTCGTCCGAGGGCTGGTCAGAGCCCGTTTCAGCGCGGGAGAGCCGCCCGACGCAGGGCGGACAGCTCGGGCGAGCCGGCCCGCGCGGCCGCCCTGGCGGCCTGCTTGGCCTTGGCCGTCTTCGTGCCCGACGCCTCGGGCTCCGGCCGGGGCAGGGGCTTGCAGCTCACGTCGGCCCGCTTCCCCGACCTCCGCTTCGGCAGGTCGCCCGTCGCGAGGTAGGCGGCGATCCGGTCGTCCACGCACGCGTTGCCGTAGAGGGAGCCCGCGTGGGTGGTCCCACCGGGCTCGGCAATCAGCCGGGCCTTCGGAAACCGCTTGCGGACCTCGAGGCTGCCCGCGTACGGGGTCGCCGCGTCGAGCGTCTCGTTGACCATCAGCAGGCTCTTGACCTTCGAGCCGTCGATCTTCAGCTCCTTCTGCTGCTGGGCGGGCCAGTGCCGGCACGGCTCGTTGAACCAGGTGTTGGCCCAGGTCTCGTACGGCGCCGTGCGGAAGATGCGCCAGCTGTCGCGCTCCCACGTGCTCCACCGCTGCGGCCAGTCCTTGGTGTCGGTGCACTGGACGCCGAGGTAGACCGCGTAGCCGTTGTCGGCTTTTGGATTGTCGGGGTCGTAGCCGCTGGCGTCGAGGTACGCGGCCTCGAGGGCCTTCACGTCGCCCTTGCGGACGAAGCCGGAGAACGTCGCCGCGAGATCGGTCCAGGTCGACTGGTAGTAACCGGCGTAGAGGAACGCGTCGACCCACTCGCTGCCGCCGAGGTCGCCGCCCTCGCCCTTGACCGGGTCGCGGTACAGCTTCTCCTCGGTGCGGTAGAAGAGCGAGCGGACAGCCTTCTCGGTCGTGCCGAGGTGATAGGTGCTGTCGTGCTCGGCGATCCAGCCGAACCAGATGTCGATGTTGACGTCGAACGGCTGGTCCTGGTCGAGGTTGGCGTCGTACCAGATCTTGCGGGGGTCGACCGTGCCGTCGAAGACCACGCGGCGCAGGCGGGTCGGGTAGAGCGTTCCGTAGACCTGGCCGAGGTAGGTGCCGTACGAGAAGCCGTAGTAGTTGATCTTCTTCTGACCGAGCGCCTTGCGGATGCTCTCCATGTCCTTCGCCGAGTCGACCGTGGTCAGGTGGTCGAGGATCGGGCCGTTCTTCTTGGCGCACGCGTCGGTGTAGGCGTTGGTCTTGGCGAACCAGGCCTCGCTCAGCGCCGGGCTGGCGGGCACGTAGCGCGGCCGGTCGTAGCCCGCGAACTCGGGGTCGCACGAGACCGCGGGCTCGGAGTCGCCGACGCCGCGCGGGTCGAAGCCGATCCAGTCGTAGCCGTCGCCCGCTCCGTCCGGGACGTACTGGCCGAGCGTCACCAGCCCGAGGCCGGACCCGCCCGGGCCGCCGGGGTTGACGAGCATGACGCCCTGGTACTTCTTCGCCGTGTGGAGGACCCTCGAGACCGCGATCTTGATCTTCGTTCCGCCGGGGTGGGCGTAGTCGAGCGGCACGGTGACCTTCGCGCACTGCGCCTTGGCCTCCTTCAGCCCGTCGTCGGAGCAGGAGCCCCAGACGGGTGCCGCCGGCGTGTACGAGCCGGCCGCGGCCGAGCTGGCGGCGGCGGCCGCGGTCTTCGGGGCCGCACCGGCCACCGGTTCGGCCGCGGCGGAGGGGGCCAGCAGGGCACCCGACGCCAGCAGCGTGGCGAACGCCGCGCAGGCGGCCAGGGCGCGTGGGCGCAGGGTCATGGAACTCGCTCTCGTGAGGGGGAAGGCGGAGCGAGCACACGTTTGCACGCAGGCGCGTCGCAGCGGTGGATCCTGCGCGTCACCCGCGTGGCGCGGCGCCAGAGCCACGCTGCGCCCCGCCGGCCACTTTGCGCCCGTTGCTACGGGCGCAGAGACGCTCACGGGGCGCAATGTCGTGGCGCGGCCACGAGTCGAGATCAGACGGAGACGTCCGCCCGACGCCGGCCGCGGGTGCCGTCCTCCGGGTCGCAGAACGTGCGCCCGTCGGTGAACAGCACGCCGTCGGCGAAGCGGGCCTCGACCTGGCCGCCGCCGAACTGCTCGGCGTAGAGGCGTGCGTAGAGGCCGCCCTGGGCGAGGAGCTGGGCGTGGTTGCCCTGCTCGACCAGCTCGCCGTCCTGGAGGCCGAAGATGACGTCGGCGTTCTGGATGGTCGACAGGCGGTGGGCGATGGCGATGGTCGTCCGGCCCTGGGTCGCTCGTTCGAGCGCCTCCTGGACCAGCCGCTCGGTCTCGGTGTCGAGCGCCGAGGTCGCCTCGTCGAGGATGAGGACCCGCGGGTCCATGAGGAACACCCGGGCGATGGCCAGCCGCTGCTTCTCCCCGCCCGAGAGCCGGTAGCCGCGCTCCCCCGTGATCGTCTCGTAGCCCTCCGCGAAGCCCATGATCCGGTCGTGGATGTTGGCGTTGACCGCCGCCCGGTGGACCTCGTCCTCGCTCGCCCCGGGCCGGGCGTACGCGATGTTGTCGTAGATCGTGCCGTGGAACAGGTACGGCTCCTGCGTCACCATCCCGACGGTCTCGGCGAGCGAGTCCATGGTCAGGTCGCGGACGTCCACGCCGTCGACGAGCACGGCCCCCTCGGTGACGTCGTAGAAGCGCGGGACGAGGTAGGTCATCGTCGTCTTGCCCGAGCCCGACGGTCCGACGATCGCGGCGAGCTGGCCGGGCCGGACCTTCAGCGACAGGTGCTTCAGCGTCCAGCGCTCGGCCGCCGGCACCGCGTCGGCGACGTCGGCGGCGGGCGGGTCGTCGAGCGCGGGGTCGCGCTCCTGCCCGGCCTCGACGGCGCGCACCTCCTCGGCGGCGCGGGACGCCGCCGCCTCCCGCTCGCCAGCGAACCGCGGGCCGCGGGCGGTGGACGCGCTGAGCTCGCGGGGCTCCGGGTAGCGGAACCACACGTCGGCGAACTCGACCGACCCGCCGGCCGCCCCCGGCGGCAGGGCCCGCGCGTCGGGCCGTTCGACGACGGCGGGCTCGAGGTCGAGGTACTCGAAGATCCGGCGGAACAGGGCGAGCGAGGTCTGCACGTCGAGGCTGACCCGCATCAGCTGGATGAGCGGCATCTGCAGCCGCGCCTGCAGCGTGGTGAACGCGATGATCGTGCCCGTCGTCAGCGTCGCCGCCCCGACCGTGACGCGGCCGGTGATGATGAAGCCGGCCGCGAGGTAGATCAGCGCGGGCGTGATCGCGAAGAACGTCTGCACCAGGGCGAAGAACGCCCGCCCCGTCATGGCCTGCTCGACCTGGAGCCGCGTCTGCCGCGCGTTCTCCTCGCGGTAGCGCTGCACCTCGGAGTCGGCGCGGTTGAAGACCTTGGCCAGCAGGATGCCCGAGACCGAGAGCGACTCCTCGGTGATCGCGGTCATCTCCGAGAGCGACTCCTGCGTGCGCCGGGCCAGGCGCTGGCGCCGCCGGCCCACCCGTAGCTGCAGCCAGACGAAGAGCGGCATGAGGACGAGCGTGATGACCGTCAGCTGCCAGCTCAGCAGCACCATGGCGATGAACGCCGAGATGACCGTGACGGAGTTCTGCACGATGGTCGTCGCGGTGTCGGTGAGGACGGTCCGCACGGCGCTCACGTCGTTCGCCAGCCGGGACTGGATCGCCCCGGTCTTGGTCGCGGTGAAGAAGGCGAGCTCCATCTTCTGCAGGTGCGCGAAGAGGTCGCTGCGCAGGTCGGCCATGGCCGAGTTCCCGATGGTGCTGGTGAGCAGGTTCTGCCCGATGCCGATCAGCGCGGTCGCGACCGGGATGACGCACAGCCCGGCGACGAGCCAGCCGAGCAGGTGGAAGTCGGCCGGGCTCCCGTCCGTCGGGAAGAGCGCGTCGTCGAAGACGGCCTTGGTCAGGAACGGTGCCGCCACGCCGAGCAGCGCGGCCACGACCACGGCCAGCACGACCAGGAGCATCTTGCGGCTGTACGGGGCCAGCAGGCGCGCGATCCGCCGCAGCGTCGTCGACGAACCGTCGGCCGCCGCGTCCTGCGCCACGTCCCGCGGCGGCACCGTCGTGGTCATGGGCCGAGCCTAGGCGAGCACGCGGTTACCGGTACTCCTTGGGCAGCGGGGGCGCGTACTCGCTGCGGGTGCTGGTGCGCAGGCCGAGCTTGACCATCGACTCGACCAGCAGGACACCCGCGCTCACGCCGTCGATCACCGGGACGCCGACCTGCTCGGACACGTCGTGGCAGAAGTCGGCCATGCCGGCGCAGCCGAGCACCACCGAGTCGGCCTCGTCGTGCTCGACCGCGCGGCGGCAGTAGTCGATGACGAGCTTGCGGGCGTCCGAGGCCGGGTCGTCCAGCTCGAGCACCGGGACCTCGCAGGCGTAGATGCTGCGGCAGTGGCCCGCGAAGCCGTAGCGCTGCACGAGGTGCTCGGCCTGCCCCATCGTCCGGGCCAGCGTCGTCACGACGCTGAACGAGCGGCCGAGCATCGTGGCCAGGTGGAACCCCGCCTCCGCGATCCCGACCACCGGGCCCGACGCGATCTCCCGCGCCGCGTCCAGGCCCGGGTCGCCGAAGCAGGCGATGACGAAGCCGTCGACCCCGTCCGCCTCCGCCGCGGCGATCTCGGCCAGCAAGCCGGGAACGGCCATCGCCTCGTCGTAGTGGCTCTCGATCGAGGCGGGGCCGTGGGCGTTGGTGATCGAGACGACCTCGGTCGAGACGTCGACCACGCTGCGCGCGGCCTCGGCGATGCTCGCGGTCATCGACTCCGTGGTGTTCGGGTTGATGACCGCGATCCGCCGCCGTACGCCCGCCGCGGTCACTGGCCGACCCCGGACGTGGCCACCTCGAGGTCACGGTCGAGGTGCGCGATGCGCGGGTTGGCCCGCTCGAGGAGCGTGAAGGCGACTAAGCCGAGCCCGCAGCCGACGAACCAGCTGAAGTCGCCGGCGTGCGACAGGATCGCGCTGGACGAGTCGGCCCAGACCACGCCCCCGACCAGCACGAGGACGATGGCCGGGACACCACCGATCAGGACCGAGGCGACCGCGTTCGGGTTGTAGCCGTTGCGGAACCAGTAGCGCTTCGTCGTGTCCATCGAGTACATGTCGTCGACCCAGACCCGCTGCTTGCTGACCACGTAGTAGCCCGAGATCAGGATGCCGAAGAGCGGGCCGATCAGCGCCCCGAGGATGCCGAGGGTGAAGAGGATGCCCTCGTCGGAGTTGTACCAGTTCCACGGGGTCAGGAGCACGGAGCCGACGGCGGCGATCATGCCGCCCATCCGCCAGCTGATCCGCTTCGGGTTGACGTTGGAGAAGTCGAACGCCGGGGAGATGAAGTTCGCGACGATGTTGATGCCGACGGTGGCGATGACGAAGGTGAGGCCGCCGAGCAGGATGGCGAAGGCCGAGTCGATGCGCTGCACGGTCTCGATCGGGTCCGTGATCATCTCGCCGAAGACCGGGACCGTGGCCGAGGCGGTGACGACGGTGAGGATCGAGAAGAACAGGAAGTTCAGCGGCAGCCCGAGCCAGTTGCCCTTGCGCACCGCCTTGAACGACCGGGCGTAGCGGGAGAAGTCGCCGAAGTTCAGCATCGGGCCCGAGAAGTACGAGACCACCGCCGCGGTCGCCGCGATCATCACCGGGATCGACGCCGCAAGGCTCAGCCGGTCGGAGGACAGGTTGAGGCTGATGTTCCCGATGCCGGCCTTGCTCACCAGGTAGACGCAGAGGGCGATCATGACCACGTACACGGCGGGCCCGGCGAAGTCGATGAACTTCTTGATCGCCTCCATGCCGCGCCAGAACACGGCGGCCTGGGCGACCCACAGGATCGCGTAGCAGAGGTAGCCGAGCGGCGAGAGCCCGAGGAACGTCGTCCCGTTCAGCGCCGCCGAGAAGCCGGGCGCGAACTTGAGGAAGATGATCATCAGCGACGTCGCCGCCAGGTAGGTCTGCACCCCGTACCAGGCGATGGCGATGCAGCCGCGGATGATGGCCGGGATGTTCGCGCCCCGGACGCCGAAGACCGCCCGGTTGATCACCGGGTAGGGCACGCCGGTGATCTGGCTGGGCTTGGCGACCAGGTTGCAGAAGACCATGACGATCCCGATGCCGACCACCAGCGCGACGAGCACCTGCCAGGCGGCGATGCCGAGGCTGAAGAGCGCGCCCGCGGTGACGTAGCCGCCGACGCTGTGCACGTCGGACATCCAGAACGCGAAGATGTTGTACGAGGACCAGGTCTGCTTCTTCAGCGGCGCGAGGTCCGTGTTCGCGAGCCGGTCGTCGTACTCCGGCTTGACCAGGCCGTCGCCACCGGGGTGACCGGCGGACTCCAGGACGTCGTGGTGCGCAGGTGCGGTGTCGGTCATGAGGGGCTCCCGAGGGCAAGAGGTGGCGTGCTCGCCACGCTAGGGACGCCGAGAGCCGCGCTGGTTTCGTCGCGGTTACGAATGAATGCGCTCGTATGTCGGCACCCGCGACCACGTCCTGCTTCGATCGGACCGCCTCCGGCGTGGACCGCTCCGAATCGAGATGAACGCGGCGGCTCCGGTCGGCGTAGGGATAGCGACCGGGGGAACGCGGAAGGAGCAGGGTTGCGTGGCGCACACCGAGGACCTGTCCGACGACGTCGGCCTGCGGGCCGCGTACGCCGCCCACGGCTCGGAGCTCTACCGCTTCGTCCTGCGGGGTCTCGGTGACCCCGGCCTGGCGCAGGACGCCGTGCAGGAGACGTTCCTGCGGGCGTGGCAGGCGGCGCACCGCTACGACCCGGCCCTCGCCAGCGTGCGGGTCTGGCTCTTCGCCATCGCCCGCAACGTCATGCTCGACGTCCACCGCCGCCGCAGCCGTCCGTCGTGGGCCCACGCGATGGAGCAGGGCGGGCTGGAGGCCAGGCTGGACCCCGTGGACGACCCGACCGAGCACGTCCTGGCCCGCGCCGTCGTCGGCACGGCGCTGCGCGAGCTCAGCCCCGAGCACCGGGAGGTGATCGTGGAGACCTACCTGCGGGGGCGCTCGTACGACGAGCTGGCCGCAGAATCGGGCGTGCCGGCCGGCACGCTCCGCAGCCGGATGTTCTACGCCCTCAAGGCCCTGCGCACGACGATGACGAGGATGGGGGTGGAGTGATGGGACCCGATCAGCACCGGCAGGAGCGCGAGCTGCTGGGTGCGTACGCGCTGGGCCAGCTCGACGCGGCCGACCGGGCCCGGGTGCAGGAGCACCTGGCCGGGTGCGCGGACTGCCGCGCCGAGCTGGCGTCGCTGGACACGGTCGCCGCCGCTCTGCGCGGCCTCGACCCGGACACGCTGGCTCCCCTCGACGCCGCGCCGCCCGCCGGGCTGGCCGACGACATCTTCGCGACGGTCGGGGCGCGCCGCCGGGCCGCGGCGCGACGTTCCCGGGTGCGGCGCGTCCTGGCCGGGGGGCTCGTCGCCGCCGGCCTCGTCGGGGCCTTCGCGCTGGGCGGGCGCACGCTCGGGACGCCCGACGCGCCGCCCGTCGTCGCCGTCAGCCTGCGGGTGCTGCCGGCCGCGGTCGAGGCGCAGGCGGGCCTCGTGCGCCACACCTGGGGCACCGAGCTCGACCTCCAGGCGAGCGGGCTCGCGGACGGCGGGACCTACACCGTCGTGTTCCTCACGCGGGACGGCACCCGGGTGCCCGCGGGCAGCTTCCTCGGCACCGGGTCCCAGCCCCTGCACTGCTCGGTGAACGCGGCGGTGAGCCTCGACGCGACGGCCGAGGTCCAGGTCACCGACGACCGGGGCGCGCTGGTGATGGACGCGTCCGTCGGCTGAGCCCGTCCGGCTGGCCCGGCCGTGCGGGTCCGGGCCAGCCGGGACGAGGACTCAGCCCGCTCTGGTCCGGATCTTGGCGACGACCCGGGTGACCGTGCCCAACGTCCGGGTCGTGGCGCTCACGCCGACGGTCCGGATGAAGCCCGTCGCCAGCCGGCTGCCGGCGATGCCGTCGCCGTAGAGCACCCACACCTCGCGGTCCGCGACGACGAACGGCTCCGCGTCGGTGGCGACCGCTGCGATCCGCCCCTCCAGCCCGTAGGGCGCCGGACCGGTCAGGAACGCGACCGTCACCCGGCTCGGGGACCCCTCCGGGAACGGGTTCTCCCCGAGCAGGGCCGCCAGCTCGTCCGCCGACCGGACGGTGACGTCGATCCGCGTCCCGTACTCCCGCTCGAGCGCGTCGGCGACCTCGCGCTCCACGGTCGCCGCCGCCCTCGGCGTGGTCAGCACGAGGTTCCCGCTGTTCACCCAGGTCCACACGTCGTCGTACCCCAGGCCCCGAGCCAGCTCGGCCAACCGCGGCATGGCCACCGCCCGGTGCGGACCCAGGTTCACCCCGCGGAGGAGGGCGACGTACGTGGTCACGCGCTCATCCTGCCCGTTCCCGCTCTCCGGCCCCCGCCACTAGCCTCGGCGGGTGCAGACGATGGAGCGGGCGGACTGGGAGCCCCGGGCCGCCGCGCACGCGGCCCGGGTCGACGCCCTCGTCGCCCCTCACATGGCCCGCCGCGCCAGCGGGGTCGCTCACCCCGTCCACGACTTCCTGTTCACCTACTACTCCCAGCGCCCGGGTCAGCTGCGCCGCTGGCACCCGGGGTGGGGCACCCGCCTGCTCGACGCGGCGGACCACGACCGGCTCAAGGGGTACGCCGACGGCACGGTCACGCACGACCACGTCGCCGCGCAGCGCCCGCTCGTGGAGTCGGTGCACCGACTGCTCTCCGCGACGGCGTCCCGGCCCGCGCACCTGGGCTGCTTCGGGATGCACGAGTGGGCGATGGTCTACCGGCTCGGGCCGGACGACACCCGGCACGCCGCCTGGCCGCTGCGGCTCGGGCCCGCGGGCACCGACACGGTCGTGGAGTCGCACCGGATCACCTGCTCGCACTTCGACGCGTACCGCTTCTTCACGCCTCCGGCGCGCGGGCTCAACGTGCTGCGCCCCACCGCGGGCGACCGGGCCGAGCACGAGCAGCCGGGCTGCCTGCACGCCGGGATGGACCTCTACAAGCACGCCTTCCGGCTGACCCCGATGATCGCCAGCGAGCTGGTCGCCGACTGCTTCGAGCTCGCCCGCGACATCCGCCTGGTCGACATGCGCGCGGCACCGTACGACCTCACGTCCCTCGGGGTCGAGCCGCTGGCGGTGGAGACGGCGACGGGCAAGGCGGAGTACGCCGCCGCTCAGCGCGGGTTCGCCGAGCGGGGCGCCCCGCTGCGGGCGCGGCTGGTCGAGGCGTGCGAGCGGCTGCTCGCGGTCTGACCTGCGCGGTGCGGGTCGAGGCCGGCCTCAGACGCCCACGAGCCGGCCGGGGCGGTTGCGGATGAACACGGCCCAGGTCACGACGACGCAGATCGCGTAGAAGGCGATGAACGTGACGTACGCACCGTCGCCGTTCTTGAGGGTGAGGAACGACTGGCGGAAGGCGAGGTTCACCAGCACACCCCCGAAGGCGCCGATCGCGCCGGCGAGCCCGATGAGGGCTCCGGAACGGCGCCGGGCCTGCGTGTCCGCGGCCTCGCGGCTCGTGCCGTCGGCCACGGCGGTGTCGGCCTTGGCGTGGAAGATCGCGGGGATCATCTTGTAGACCGAGCCGTTGCCGATCCCGCTGAAGACGAAGAGGATCACGAAGCCGGTGATGAAGACCGGCAGCGAGTTCGCGCGCGACGCGAGCAGCACGATCACGGCACCGACGGCCATGATCACGAAGTTGACGCAGCTGACGCGCGACCCCTGGTAGCGGTCGGCGAGGCGGCCGCCGATCGGGCGGACGAGCGAGCCGAGCAGCGGACCCAGGAACGTCAGCGCCGCCGCCTTGACCGGCACCGGGAACTGCTCCGGGAACTGCACGAGCAGGACCTGACCGAAGGCGAAGCCGAAGCCGATGAACGAGCCGAACGTGCCGATGTAGAGCAGCGCGACGATCCAGGTCTCGCGGTGGCGCGTGACCTCGCGGATCGCGCCCTTCGCGTTCGAGTTCTGCGTCAGGTTGTCCATGGTCAGCGCCGCGCCGAGCGCGGCCAGCACGATCAGCGGGATGTAGACGGCGACCAGCACCCGCGGGTGCGTCACCCCGACGGTGGCCAGCACGAGCAGGCCGACGAGCTGGACGACCGGGACGCCGAGGTTGCCGCCGCCCGCGTTGATGCCGAGGGCCCAGCCCTTCAGCCGGGAGGGGTAGTACGCGTTGATGTTCGTCATCGACGAGGCGAAGTTGCCGCCGCCGACGCCGGCGAGGAGCGAGACCAGGAGCAGGGTGCCGAACGAGACCCCGGGCTTCAGCACGATCGCGATGGCGATCGTCGGGATCAGCAGCATCAGCGCGGCGACGATCGTCCAGTTCCGCCCGCCGAACGTGCCGACCGCGAACGTGTACGGGATCCGCAGCGCGGCCCCCACGAGCGTGGGCAGCGCGGTGAGGAGGAACTTCTGCGCCGGGTCGAAGCCGTAGGCCGGCCCCAGGAACAGCACGAGCACCGACCACAGGCTCCAGACCGAGAAGCCGATGTGCTCGCTGATCACCGAGAAGATCAGGTTGCGCTTCGCGACCCGCTGGCCGGTGGACGCCCAGAAGGCCTCGTCCTCGGGGCGCCAGTCGTCGATCCAGCGGCCGCCGAGCTGCTTCTGCGCCGCGCTGCTGAGGTGGGTGGTGGAGAGGTCGGTCGACATGAGTTCTTCCCGAGGGTCGGAGGGGCGGGGCGGAGACGGGCGGGCGGGGTCAGACGGTGACGACGAGCTCGGCGCCGTCGAGGCGGACGTCGAACCGCTCGAGGGGGGCGGCTCCGGTGGTCGAGCACCCCGTGTCGAGGTCGAACGCGTTGAGGTGCAGCGGGCAGAGGACGACCTCGGAGTCGGTCTGCCCGTCGGCGATCGGGCCGCCGCGGTGGGGGCACACCGCCGACAGCGCGCGGACCCGGCCGTCGCGGATCCGGAACACGGCCACCTGCCGGCCGGCGACGTCGAAGGCGCGGCCCTCGCCGTACGGGATCTGGTCGACCGGACCCAGCCGGTGCTCGACGCCCGACCCGACCTCCGGAGCGACCTCGACGGACGCGCTCACCAGGCACCGCCCAGCAGCTCGGTCGCCCGGTCGGCCGGCACGTGGGGCAGGACCTCGAGCGGCAGAGCCGTCCGGAACTGCCCCGGCGTCAACGGCTCCCGCCCCTGCGTCCACGGGTCGACGTGGGTGTCGGCGTGGAGCTGGACGGCCGCGTCGAGACGTTCGGCGATGCCCTCGGAGTCCTCGACCACCACGGCGCGGATGTGCTCGACCCCGACGCGCGGGACCCAGGCGTAGGTGCGCTCGAGCCAGTTCGCGCTCTCGCGGTAGTACTGCAGGAAGCGGCCCGTGATCGTCTTCGCCTCGTCGGCGGTGTCGACCGTGCACAGCAGGTCGCCCTTGCGGATGTGCGCGCCGGCGGCGCCGCCGACGTAGATCTCCCAGCGCCCGCCCTCGATGGCGACGATGCCGACGTCCTTGCAGAGCGACTCGGCGCAGTTGCGGGGGCAGCCCGAGACCGCGAGCTTCATCTTGGCCGGCGACTCCATGCCCTGCATGCGGGTCTCGAGCTCGACCCCGAGCCGGGTGGAGTCCCCGGTGCCGAAGCGGCAGAACTCCTGCCCGACGCAGGTCTTGACCGTCCGGAACGACTTGCCGTACGCGTACCCCGACGGCATGTCCAGGTCGGCCCAGACGCCGGGCAGGTCCTCCTTCTTGATCCCCAGGAGGTCGATCCGCTGCCCGCCCGTGAGCTTGACCATCGGCACCGCGTACTTGTCGGCGACGTCGGCGATCCGGCGCAGCTGCGCGGCCGTGGTGACGCCCCCGCGCATCTGCGGGACGACGGAGAAGGTGCCGTCGCGCTGGATGTTGGCGTTGACGCGGTCGTTGATGAAGCGGGAGTCGTTCTCCTCGACGTAGTCCTCGCCCCACATCATCTTGAGCAGCGAGGCCAGCCCCATCTTCGACCGCGCGTCCTCGCCGTCGGGCGCGAGCGCGGCGAACACGGCCGACGGGGTCATCAGCCGGCGCTCCCGGATGATCTCCATGAGCGGCGCCTTGCCCATGGGGATGCCGGGCACGTAGTAGCCGGCCGCCGGGTCCTCCTCCACCGCGCCGCCCGCGGCGTGCTCGACCAGCTGCGCGACCAGGCCCTTGCAGGTGCCGCACCCCTTGCCGGCGCGCGTCTTGTCCATGACGCCCGACACCGTCTTGCAGCCGGCACCGACGCAGTCGACGATCGCCTTCTTGGAGACGCCGTTGCAGTTGCAGACCTGCGCGTCGTCGGCGAGCTCGGCGACGCCGACCTCCTCGCTCGGCCCGCCGAGGTCGAACATCAGCTCCACCCGGTGCTCGGGCAGCGGTAGTCCGCGGTCGAACGCCTGCTGCAGGAACGCGACCTTGGAGCTGTCGCCGAGCAGCGTCGCGCCGACGATCTTGTCGTCGCGGATGACGATCGACTTGAACACACCGCGCTTCGGCTCGGAGAAGACGATGTGCTCGTCGGTCTCCCGCTCGGGCGACGTCAGGCCCATCGAGGCGACGTCGACCCCGGCGACCTTGAGCTTGGTCGCGGTCCGCGAGCCGAGGTACGCCGCCGTCGGGTCGGCCCCGGTGATCTGGTCGGCCAGCACGACCGCCTGCTCCCAGAGGGGAGCGACGAGCCCGTAGACCTCGCCGCGGTGCTGCACGCACTCCCCCACGGCGTAGATGTCGTCCTCGTCGAGCACCCGCATCGCGTCGTCGACGACGATGGCCCGCTCGACGGTCAGCCCGCTGACCAGCGCGACCTCGGTGTTCGGCCGGATCCCGGCGGCGACGACGACCAGGTCGCACTCGATCTCGGCGCCGTCCTTGAGCCGCAGGCCGCGGACCTTGTCCGGGCCCCAGATCGCGGTGCTGCGGTTGCCGCAGACGACATGGATGCCCAGGGCCTCCATGCTCTGGCGCAGGATCTCGCCACCCTCGGGCCCGAGCTGGGCGTTCATCAGGTGCGCCGGCGAGTGCACGACGGTGACGTCGAGCCCGTAGTGCTGCAGCCCGCGGGCCGCCTCGAGCCCGAGCAGCCCGCCGCCGATCACGACCGCGCGGTGGTGCTCGTCGTGCGTGGCGTGCTCGATCATCGCGCGGGTGTCGTCGATCGTCCGGAAGGCGAAGACGCCGGGCAGGGTCGTGCCGTCCGGGCGGCGCAGCCCGTCCATCGGCGGCATGAACGACCGGCTCCCGGTCGCGATGATCAGCTCGTCGTACGGCTCCGTCCGCCCGTCGTCGGTGATCACCACCTTGGCGTGCCGGTCGATCCGGTCGACCCGGACGCCGCGGTGCAGCGCGATGTCGTTCTCGACGTACCACTCGAGTGAGTTGAGGTAGATGTCCTCGTGGCTCTCCTCGCCCGACAGGACGTGGCTGAGCATGATGCGGTTGTAGTTGCCGTACGGTTCGTCGCCGAACATCGTGATCGCGAACTGCTCCGCCCCGCCGCGGGCGAGGATCTCCTCGACCGCCCGGGCACCGGCCATGCCGTTGCCGATGACCACGAGGCGTCGCTTCTGGCCCTTCGACAGGCTCAAAGAACGTTCCTCGACCGCCGTCATCAGTGCTCCACCAGACCCAGGTCGACCACGAGGGTGCCGCTGGTCCCCTCCGGCGCGAGGAGCCGGAGCTCGACCACCGACCCCCCGTCGATGTCCTCGACCACGCGCAGCGGCACGTGGACGTCGGCCTTGGCGCCGATCGGGAAGTAGCGCATGGCCACGCCGTCGCGCATGAGCACGAGGCTCACCAGCTCGTCGCTGGAGTTCCCTCCGCGGAAGTACAGCGCTTGGCTCACCACGCCCTCGGGCACGACGTGGGTCAGCTCGGGCGAGATCGGGGCGGGCTTGTCCATCCCGGCGCCCTCGAAGGGGAAGACGCCTTGCAGGAAACGGTTCTGGGCGAGCATCGGGACGTCCTTACGTCGGCTGGGCTGGAGTCGTTGGTTGAGCGTCGGCGCGGTCGGCGCCGAGAGCACGGTGTGAGCGGGGGGACGAGCGAGGAGCTCGTCGTCGTCGGGCGCGCCGAGCCGGGAGACGGCGACCGCGCAGACCTTGAAGGCCGGCATCTTCGACTGCGGGTCGAGCGCGGGGTTCGTCAACGCGTTCGCCGCGGAGGCGCCGCCCCAGTGGAAGGGCACGAACACGGTGTCGGCGCGGATGTCCTCGCTGACCTGCGCCCGGAACGTGGCCGCCCCGCGCCGGGTCGAGAGCAGCACGACGTCGTGGTGCCCGATCTGCAGCCGGCGGGCGAGGTCGGGGTGCAGCTGCACCTCGGGCTGGGCGGACGACTGGCTGGGGGCCGGCACCCGCCGGGTCTGGGTGCCGCTCTGGTACTGCGCCATCAACCGGCCGGTCGTCAGCAGGTACGGGTAGTCCGCGTCGGGTGTCTCGGCCGCCTCGGTGTGCTCGACCCGTCGGAACAGCGCCCGGCCGTCCGGGGTCGGGAACGTCTCGGCGAAGAGCCGTGGGGTGCCGGGGTGGGGTGCGCCGCCGTCCGCCGTCGTGTCGGGGCAGGGCCAGAACACCCCCTGCTCGGCGTCGATCCGGGCGTGGGTGATGCCCGAGTAGTCGGCCAGACCGCCGGCGCTGGCCCGGCGCAGCTCGGCGAACACGACGTCCGGGTCGGCGGAGAAGTACCGCCCCCGGTCCAGCCGCTCGGCCAGCTCCTTCATCACCCAGAGGTCGTCGTGCACGCCCTCGGGCGGCGGGAGGGCCTGCCGGCGCCGGATCACCCGGCCCTCGAGGTTGGTCATCGTGCCCGACTCCTCGGCCCACTGCGCCGTCGGCAGCACGACGTCGGCGAGCTCGGCGGTCTCGGACAGGAAGAGGTCGGAGACCACGAAGAAGTCCAGTGCGGCGATCCGGGCCGCGACCCGGTTGACGTCGGGCGCCGAGACGACCAGGTTCGACGCCATCAGGACCAGCGCCCGGACCCCGCCCTCGGTCCCCATCCGGTCGAGCATCTCGAAGGCCGAGAGCCCCGGCCGCGGCAGCTCGTCGGGGTCGATCCCCCACACCGCGGCGACGTGCGCGCGGTCGGCCGCGTCGGCGAGCTTGCGGTAGCCGGGCAGCTGGTCGGCCTTCTGGCCGTGCTCGCGCCCGCCCTGGCCGTTGCCCTGGCCGGTCACGGTGCCGTAGCCGGAGAACGGCTTGCCGGGCAGCCCGAGCGCGAGGGCCAGGTTGATCCAGGCGGTCGCGGTCGCGGTGCCGTTGCTGTGCTGCTCGGCCCCGCGGGCGGTGAGGATCATCGCGCTCTCGGCGGTCAGCGCGTCCAGGGTCTGCTGCAGCTGCGCCGTCGGCACCCCGGTGATCCGCTCGACGCGATCGGGCCAGTACGACGCCACGCCGGCCCGGACGGCGGCGAAGCCCCGCGTACGGCGGGCGACGTAGGTCTCGTCCACCGCGCCCTGCTTGACCGCGAGGTGCAGCAGCCCGTTGGCCAGGGCCAGGTCGGTGCCCGGCAGCGGCGCGAGGTGCAGCGTGGAGCCGGCGGCCGTGGCGGTCCGGCGCGGGTCGACCACGACGTGCGTGGCACCGGCAGCCCGGCCGGCGTCGAGGTGCTGCATCGCCGGCGGCATCGTGGCCGCCGGATTGGAGCCGACGAGCAGCACCGTACGGGCGCGGGCGACGTCGGCCAGCGGGAACGGGAGGCCGCGGTCGATCCCGAACGCCAGGTTCGACGCGGTCGCGGCCGACGACATGCAGAAGCGGCCGTTGTAGTCGATCATCGACGTCCGCAGCGCGACCCGGGCGAACTTGCCGAACGCGTACGCCTTCTCGTTCGTGAGCCCGCCGCCGCCGAAGCAGCCCACGGCGTCGCGCCCGTACGTCCCCTGCGCGACGGTGATCCCGTCCACGACCTGGCCGAGCGCCTCGTCCCAGGTCGCGGGGCGGAACGGGCTGGTCCGGTCACCCCGCACCGTGCGCACCAGCGGGGTCAGCAGCCGCTGCGGGTGGTCGAGCAGGGAGGTGGCCGTCCAGCCCTTGGAGCACAGCCCGCCGAGGTTCGTCGGGAAGTCGCTCTGCGGCTCGAGGGCCAGCGGCCCGGGCAGCCCCGGCACGGTCGGGCGCAGCTCGATGCCGCACTGCAGCGAGCAGTACGGGCAGTGCGTCAGGGTGGCCCCGGACGTGGGCGGCGCGCTCACGCCTTCATGGTTGGGCAGGGCTGTCACAGCCCGTGACCGTCGGCGTTACGACGTGTTCACCGATCTCTCACACGCCGTAGGAAGCCCCGTGAGGGCGGGTGAGAGGCTCTTCGGCCGCCCCCGACCGACCGGTTGTTACGCCGTGGTGTCGGCGAGGTCACCCCGAAGTGCCGCCCCGGCCCCGACGGCGTAGCCACGAGTTACGCGGAGGACATCGAGGGGTAACGCCGGCTTCCTAGGGTGAGGCCTACCCGAGCCACCCCCCGACGGCTCACGTCCGCAGGAGGTGGCTGCCGTGCAGCTCGACCTCGACGTCACCGGCCGCAAGGTCGTCGTCCTCGGTTCCGCGGCCGGCGCACGCCGCTGCGTCGCCCGCTTCGTCCGGGGCGGCGCCCGCGTCACCCTGGTCGCGACCGACGGCCCACCGGGCACGCGCCTCGACACCGTGCGCTACGTCGCCGCCCCGGCGCCCGACGACACGTCGGCGCTGCTCCGCCTGGTCGGCCCGGCCTGGATCGTCGTCTTCGTCGACCCGGCCGCGCCCCTGCGCGACCGCGTCGTCGAGCTGGCGGGGCACCTCCGGGTCATGACCACGACCGAGGCGCCCGCCGAGACGGTCGGCGCCGTGACGCTCGTGGGCGGCGGCCCCGGGCGTGCGGGGCTGCTGACCGTCGAGGCCGTGGCGGCGCTGGGCGCCGCCGACGTCGTCTTCTACGACCGGCTGGCCCCCACCGACGACCTCGCCGCCCTCGCGCCGGCCGCCGAGCTGGTCGACGTCGGCAAGACGCCCTTCCACCACCCGGTCGAGCAGCGCTCGATCGAGCAGCTGCTCGTCGACCGGGCCCGCGCCGGCCAGTCCGTGGTCCGGCTCAAGGGCGGCGACCCCTTCGTCTTCGGCCGGGGTGGCGAGGAGATGCTCGCCTGCCTCGACGCCGGCGTGCGGGTGCGCGTCGTCCCCGGCGTCAGCAGCGCGGTCGCCGTCCCGGCCGCGTGCGGGATCCCGGTCACCCACCGCGGGCTGAGCCACGCGTTCACCGTCATCTCCGGCCACCAGCGCCCGAGCGAGGCCGAGCTCGACGGGCTGGCCCGCCTCGGCGGCACGATCGTCGTGCTGATGGGCGTCGTCAACCTCGAGCAGATCGCCACCGGGCTGCTCCGCGCCGGGATGGACCCGGACACTCCGGCCGCCGTCGTCGAGCGTGGCTACTCCGACTCCCAGCGCAGCACGTTCAGCCGGCTCGGGTCGCTCGCCGACGACGCACGGCGGCTCCAGGTGGCCTCGCCCGCGGTCGTGGTCATCGGTGCCGTGGTCAGCGTCGCGCCCGGCCTGGCCGACGCCGCCCGGGTCCTCGACGACCTGCCTGCCTGGGCGGACGCGCTGACCCCCGACGCCGCGCTGACCTCCGAGGACGCCCGGGCACCGGACGACGTCGCCGACCGGTCCGGACCGTGAGCGCGCGCACCGGCGCCTGGGCCGCACGGGCCGACCGCGCCGCCGACCCGTACGCCCGGCCGGCGCCCGGGCTCCGCGTCGACCAGCTGCGCGGGTTCCGGATCGGGGTCACGTCGGACCGTCGCTCGGGCGACCTCATCGCCGCCCTCGAGCGCCGGGGCGCCCAGGTGCTGCACGCGCCGGCGCTCAAGATCGCGCCCAACGAGCAGGACTCCGCCCTCGTCGACGAGACCCGCGCGCTCATCCGGGCCCGTCCCGAGGTGGTGCTGGTGACGACCGGCTACGGCATGCGGCGCTGGTTCGAGGTCGCCGACGCCGTCGGGCTGGGCGCCGAGCTGACGGCGGTGCTGGAGCAGGCCCGCATCTTCGCCCGCGGCCCGAAGGCCGTGGGCGCGGTCCGCGCGGCCGGCCTGGTGGACGCCCACCTGAGCGAGACCGACACCACGGCCGCGCTGGTCGACGCCGTCACCGAGTCGGGCCTGGTCCGCCCCCGCGTCGCGATCCAGCTGCACGGCTTCACCGACGAGGAGCAGCTGCGCCGTCTGCGCGCGGTGAGCTCGGAGGTCGTCACCGTCACGCCCTACCGCTGGGTCCGTCCCACGGGCAGCGACCGGCTCTCCCGGCTCATCGAGTCGGCGTGCTCGCGCCAGCTCGACGCGATCACCTACACCAGCGCGCCCGGCGCCGCCGCGACGCTGGAGACCGCGTACGGGATGGGGTTGGGCGAGGCGTTCGTCGCCGCGCACGGCGACCACGTCACGGCCGCGGCCGTCGGGCCGGTCACCGCCCAGCCGCTCGTCGAGGCCGGCATCGTCCCGATCGTCCCCGACCGCTACCGGCTCGGCGCCCTGATCCGGCTCGTCTGCGAGGACCTGGCGGTCCACCACGTGCAGGTCTACCGAGCCCACGAGACGCTCGTCGAGGTCCGCGGGCGCAGCGTCGCGGTCGGCGGGCGCAGCGTGCTGCTCGGCCCGAGCGCGCTGGCCCTGTTCAAGGCGCTGGCCGCCGCCGAGGGGGTCGTCTCCCGGCACGACCTCGTCGCCGCCCTGCCCGAGCAGCTCGACGACCACGCCCTCGAGGTCGCGATGAGCCGGCTGCGGCGTGCGCTGGACGTGCCGGGGCTGATCACCACCGTGGTCAAGCGCGGCTACCGCTTCAACGGCGTCCGCGTCGACACCGCCGGCTGACCCGGCCGGCTGACCCCTCCCGCGGACCTCGCGGCAGGGGCGGCGGCCGGCCCCGGGCCGTGCGACGCTGGGCGCGTGCCGCCCGACCAGCGCCCCTCCTACCCGCGGACGCCCGCGTACGGGGAAGGCTTCCCGTCCGGCGGTGCCGGTCCCCGGCCCGGCTCTCCTGCCCCCCGTCCGAGCGCACCGACCGGGCCGCCCGTCGAGCCGCGCGGCGTCTGGCTCGCCCTCGGGCTGTCGGTGGCGGTCAACCTGCTCACGCTGGTCGGGGTGCTCGCCCTGGGCTGGCCCGCGGGCAACGTGTTCCTCCTGTTCTGGTGCGAGGACGTGGTGCTCGGCCTCATCACCCTGGTCCGCGTCGGAACCGCCGAGGTCGACCCCTCGCGCCGCGTGCAGACCGCGCTGTTCTTCTGCGTGCACTACGGCATCTTCTGCTCGGTGCACCTGGGCTTCACCCTCGTCGTCGCGTGGCGCCTCGGCTGGGACCTCGGCGTCCTCGCCCTCGGGGTGCCGGTCGTCCTCGTCGTCCTGCGCTACGCGGTCGAGCTGGTCCGGACCTGGTTCGGGCCCGAGGGCCTGCGGGCCCGGACGACGCCGCGCCAGGCGATGTTCGCGCCGTACCCGCGCATCGTCGTGCTGCAGGTCGGCGTCATCGTGGCCTTCCTGCTGCTCATGGCCTCGTTCTTCGCCGGCCTTCCGGACTCGCCGGTCGCGTCGTACGGCCGGGTGGTCGGCACGCTGCCGGACTGGCTCGGACGCCCCGCGGTCCTCGCCGTCGTGGTGCTGCTGCTGGTCAAGACCCTGGTCGACCTGCTGACGACGCGGCGGGCGCTGCGGGCCCGCTGACCGGCTATTCCCTAGCGCTAGGGTCGGGTATCGCGTGGCACCGGTCGCGCACGAACGACGAGGAGATGTCATGTCCGTGCTGCCCGAGGTGCTGGCCGCCAACGAGACGTACGCCGCCGGGTTCGGCGACCTAGGCTCGCTCGCCCTGCCGCCGGCCCGCCACTTCGCCATCCTCACCTGCATGGACGCCCGGCTCGACCCCGCGAAGTACGCCGGGCTCAGCGAGGGCGACGCCCACGTCATCCGGAACGCGGGCGGCCGGGCCAGCGACGACGCCATCCGGTCGCTCGTCATCAGCTACAAGCTGCTCGGCACCGCCGAGTTCTTCGTGGTGCATCACACCGAGTGCGGCATGGAGTTCTTCACCGACGACGTGATGCGCGGCCTGCTCGCGTCCAGCCTCGAGACGGCCGCGCTGGGCGAGGACGGCTTCCACGACGTCGGCACCGGCCCCGGCTCGACCGAGGGCGCGTACGTCGACTGGCTCACCATCGCCGACGCCGACCAGGCGGTCGTCGACGACGTCACCCGCATCCGGAACCACCCGCTCGTCCCCGCGGGCATCCCGGTCTACGGCTACGTCTACGACGTGAAGTCCGGCCGCCTGGTCGAGGTCGAGGCTGCCACCTCCATCGGCGCTGCCCAGTAGCCCTCCCGCCGAAGGCACCGCGAGCGGTAGGTTGCCGCGCCGAATCGTGAGGATCTGGCGCGGCAACCTACCGCTCGCGGGGGTTCTTGGGGGTGGGTGAGCTTCAGGCTCAGACCATCATCTGGCGGACCTCGGGGCCGATCGGCCGCGGGAGGGCGGACGTGCCCGAGAGGAACTTGTCCACGCCGTTGGCGCAGGCGCGGCCCTCGGCGATCGCCCAGACGATGAGCGACTGGCCGCGGCCCGCGTCGCCGCAGGCGAAGACGCCCTCGACGTCCGTGGCGTAGTCACCGTTGCGGGCGATGTTCCCGCGCGGGTCGACGCCGACGCCGAGCTGCTCGACGAGCTGCTTCTTCTCCGGGCCGGTGAAGCCCATGGCCAGCAGCACGAGCTCGGCCGGGATCTCCTTCTCGGTGCCCTCGATCGCCGTGAGCTTGCCGCCCTGGAACACGACCTCGGACAGGACGAGCGTCTTCACGTTCCCCTGCTCGTCGCCGCGGAACTCCGAGGTGGAGACCGAGTAGACGCGCTCGCCCGACTCCTCGTGCGCCGAGCTGACCCGGTAGGTCATCGGGTAGGTCGGCCACGGCTGGTTCTCGGGCCGGTCGGTCGGCGGGGTCGGCATGATCTCCAGCTGCGTGACCGAGGCCGCGCCCTGCCGGATGGCCGTACCGAGGCAGTCAGCACCGGTGTCGCCGCCGCCGATGATCACGACGTGCTTGCCCTGCGCGCTGATCTGGTTCTCCGGCGCGTTGCCGAGCGCGGCCCGGTTGCCCTGCGGCAGGTACTCCATCGCCTGGTGGATGCCGCCGAGCTCGCGGCCCGGCACCGGGAGGTCGCGCCCGACGGTCGAGCCGATGGCGACCACGACCGCGTCGTAGCGCTCCTTGAGCTGGGACCAGGTCACCGACCCGCCGACGTCGACGCCGCAGCGGAAGTTCGTGCCCTCGTCGCGCATCTGCCGGATCCGGCGGTCGAGGACCTTCTTCTCCATCTTGAACTCGGGGATCCCGTAGCGCATCAGACCGCCCGGGGCGTCGGCCCGCTCGTACACCGCGACGGTGTGACCCGTCCGGGTCAGCTGCTGCGCGGCGGCGAGGCCCGACGGACCCGACCCGACGACGGCCACGGTCTTGCCCGTCAGCCAGTCCGCCGGCTGCGGGGCGACGCGGCGCTCGTCCCACGCCTTGTCGATGATCGTCACCTCGACGTTCTTGATCGTCACCGCGTCGCGGTTGATGCCGACGACGCAGGCCGTCTCGCACGGCGCCGGGCACAGCCGACCCGTGAACTCGGGGAAGTTGTTCGTGGCGTGCAGCCGCTCCAGCGCCTCGTCCCAGTCACGACGCCAGACGAGGTCGTTCCACTCGGGGATGAGGTTGCCCAGCGGGCAGCCGGTGTGGCAGAAGGGGATGCCGCAGTCCATGCAGCGCCCGGCCTGCTCCGAGATGATCGGCAGCAGCGCCCGCCCCGGCGAGCCCGGGTAGACCTCGTTCCAGTCGTGCACGCGCTCCGCGACCGGCCGCCGCTCGGCGACCTTCCTTGGCGTCGTGATGAACCCACGCGGGTCAGCCATGTGATGCCTCCGTGACGGACGAGAGCCGCGCAGCAGCGCGGGAGGAAAGAAGCCGGAGAGGAGCAGGACCCGCAGCCCGAGCGGGTGCCCGGGGTACGAGCCGGTCGGAGCGTGGATGGGTCTGGCGGGAGCCCGGAGCCTGCGGAGGGCGGATGGTTGCGACGACCGGCTCGTGGCCCGGGCACCCGCGAACCCGACCCGAGGGATGAGCGACGATCCCGATCACCGCTTCACCGCCTCCATCATCCGCAGCGTCGTGGCGGCCTCGTCGAGACCTTCCGACTCCGCGGCCTCGCGGGCGGCGACGACCTTGGCGTACTCCCGCGGGAGCACCTTGGTGAAGCGGGTCGAGGCGAAGGCCCAGTCGTTCAGCAGGCCCTCGGCGACGACGGAACCCGTCTCCTCGAGGTGGCGCTTGACCAGGCCCTGCAGCAGCTCCAGGTCGGCCTCGCCGGGCTCGATCGCGTCGACCATCTCGGTGTTGAGCAGCGACTCGTCGAGGTCGAGCAGGTAGGCGATGCCGCCCGACATGCCGGCGGCGACGTTGCGGCCCGTACGCCCGAGGACGACGGCCACGCCTCCGGTCATGTACTCGCACCCGTGGTCGCCGAGGCCTTCGACGACGGCGGTGGCGCCCGAGTTGCGGACGCAGAACCGCTCGCCCACCTGTCCGGCGATGAAGATCTCGCCGCCGGTGGCGCCGTAGCCGATGACGTTGCCCGCGATGATGTTCTCGCTGGCCACGAAGGTCGAGGCCCGGTTCGGCCGCAGCACGAGCCGACCGCCCGACAACCCCTTGCCGAGGTAGTCGTTGCTGTCGCCCTCGAGGCGCAGCGTGATCCCCGCCGGCAGGAACGCGCCGAAGCTCTGCCCCGCCGACCCGGTGAACGTCAGGTCGATCGTGCCGTCCGGCAGGCCCTCGCCGTTGGTCGCCTTGGTGACCTCGTGGCCGAGGATCGTGCCGACCGTCCGGTCGATGTTCCGGACCGGCAGCGACGCGCGGACGGCCTCGCCGGACTCGAGCGCAGGTCGGCAGATCTCGATCAGGCGCTGGTCGAGCTTGGCGTCCAGACCGTGGTCCTGCTTCGTCACGTTGTGCAGCGGCGCGCCCTCGGGCAGCTCCGGGCGGTGCAGCATCGGCGCCAGGTCGAGCCCGTGCGCCTTCCAGTGGGTCTCGGCGATCGTGGAGTCGAGCAGCTCGACGTGGCCCACGGCCTCGGCCAGCGTGCGGAACCCCAGCGCCGCCAGGTGCTCGCGCACCTCCTCGGCGATGAACTCGAAGAAGTTCACGACGAACTCGGGCTTGCCGGAGAACTTCTGGCGCAGCTCGGCGTTCTGCGTGGCGACGCCCACCGGGCAGGTGTCGAGGTGGCAGACCCGCATCATGATGCAGCCGCTCACCACCAGCGGCGCCGTGGCGAAGCCGAACTCCTCGGCCCCGAGCAGGGCGCCGATGATCACGTCGCGGCCGGTCTTGAGCTGGCCGTCGACCTGCACGACGATGCGGTCGCGCAGCCCGTTGACGAGCAGCGTCTGCTGGGTCTCGGCCAGGCCGAGCTCCCAGGGACCGCCCGCGTGCTTGAGCGAGGTCAGCGGGGCCGCCCCCGTGCCGCCGTCGTGGCCGGAGATCAGCACCACGTCGGCCTTGGCCTTGCTCACCCCGGCCGCCACCGTGCCGACGCCGACCTCGGCCACGAGCTTGACGTGGACGCGTGCGCTCGGGTTGGCGCACTTGAGGTCGTGGATGAGCTGCTTGAGGTCTTCGATGGAGTAGATGTCGTGGTGCGGCGGCGGCGAGATGAGGCCGACGCCCGGCGTCGAGTGCCGCGTCTTGGCGACCCACGGGTAGACCTTCTGGCCGGGCAGCTGGCCGCCCTCGCCGGGCTTCGCGCCCTGCGCCATCTTGATCTGGATGTCGCTCGCGTTGGTCAGGTAGTCGCTGGTCACGCCGAACCGGCCCGACGCGACCTGCTTGATCGCGCTGCGTCGCTCCGGGTCGTGCAGGCGGTCGGTGTCCTCGCCGCCCTCACCGGTGTTGGACTTGCCGCCGAGGCGGTTCATCGCGATGGCCAGCGTCTGGTGCGCCTCGAGGCTGATCGACCCGTACGACATCGCCCCGGTCGAGAAGCGCTTGACGATCGCGCTGACCGGCTCGACGTCCTCGATCGGGATCGAGGGGCGGTCGGGGCTGATCTTGAGCAGCCCGCGCAGCGTCATCAGCCGCTCGGCCTGGGAGTCGATGTGCGACGTGTACTGCTTGAAGATGTCGTAGCGCCCGGTCCGGGTGCTGTGCTGCAGCCGGAACACGGTCTCGGGGTCGAACAGGTGCGGCTCGCCCTCGCGGCGCCACTGGTACTCCCCGCCGACGGGCAGCGTGCGGTGGGCCTGCGGGATGCCGTTGGCCGGGTAGGCCTGCAGGTGGCGCCGGTGCACCTCCTCCGCGATCTGCTCGAGCGTGACGCCGCCGAGCTTGGAGGTGGTGCCGGTGAAGTAGCGGTCGACGACCTCGGCGGACAGGCCGAGCGCCTCGAAGATCTGCGCCCCGGTGTAGGACGCGACCGTGGAGACGCCCATCTTGCTCATGACCTTGAGCACGCCCTTGCCGAGCGCCTTGACCACGTTCTTGACCGCGGCCTCCGGCTCGGCCTCGGTGTAGACGTTGCGGCGCGCGAGGTCCTCCGCCGACTCGATGGCCAGGTACGGGTTGACCGCGGCCGCGCCGTAGCCGATCAGGAGCGCGACGTGGTGGACCTCGCGGACGTCGCCCGCCTCGACGACCAGGCCCACCTGGGTCCGGGTCTTCTCGCGGACGAGGTGGTGGTGCACGGCGGCGGTGAAGAGCAGCGACGGGATCGGCGCCAGCTCGGCGTTGGAGTGCCGGTCCGACAGCAGGATGATCCGCGCGCCGTCGGCGATGGCCTGGCTGATCTCGGCGCAGAGCCGGTCGAGCGCCGCGCTCAGCGCCGCGTGGCCGCCGGACACCTCGTACAGCCCGCGGGCGACGTACGTCGCGTAGCCGGGTAGGTCGCCGTGCCGGTTGATCTTGACGATCTTGGCCAGGCTGTCGTTGTCGAGCACCGGGAACGGCAGCACCAGGCGTCGGCAGGACGCCGGGCCGGGCTCCAGCAGGTTCTGCTCGGAACCGATCGTGTTGAACAGCGAGGTGACGAGCTCCTCGCGGATCGCGTCGAGCGGCGGGTTGGTCACCTGCGCGAAGAGCTGGCTGAAGTAGTCGAACAGCAGCCGCGGCTTCTCGCTCAGGGCGGCGATCGGGGTGTCGGTGCCCATCGAACCGATCGGCTCGGCACCGCCGGACGCCATCGGCGCGAGGATCAGCCGCAGCTCCTCCTCGGTGTAGCCGAAGACCTGCTGACGACGGGTGACCGAGGCGTGGCTGTGCACGACGTGCTCGCGCTCGGGCAGGTCGGTCAGCGACATGCGGCCGCCGAGCAGCCACTCCCCGTACGGGGCCTCCGCGGCGAGGCTGTCCTTGACCTCGTCGTTGGAGATCAGGCGGTGCTCGGCCAGGTCGACGAGGAACATGCGGCCCGGCTGCAGCCGGCCCTTCTGCACGATCTTCTCGGCCGGGATGTCGAGGACGCCCGCCTCGGAGGCGAGCACGACGAGGCCGTCGTCGGTGACCCAGAAGCGGCCCGGGCGCAGGCCGTTGCGGTCGAGGACCGCGCCGACCTGCGTGCCGTCGGTGAAGACGACGCCGGCGGGACCGTCCCAGGGCTCCATCAGGCAGGAGTGGAAGGCGTAGAAGTCGCGACGACGGGCGTCCATCGTCGGGTTGTTCTCCCAGGCCTCCGGGATCATCATCAGCATCGCGTGCGGCAGCGACCGGCCGCCGAGGTGCAGCAGCTCGACGACCTCGTCGAACGAGGCCGAGTCCGACGCCTCGGGCGTGCAGATCGGGAACAGCCGCTCCAGGTCGCCGGGGATCAGCTGGCTGGAGAGCAGCGCCTCGCGGGCCCGCATCCAGTTCCGGTTGCCCTTGACCGTGTTGATCTCGCCGTTGTGGGCGATCATCCGGAACGGGTGCGCCAGCTCCCACGACGGGAACGTGTTGGTCGAGAACCGCGAGTGCACGACGACCAGCGCGCTCTCCATGCGCTCGTCACCGAGCTCGGGGAACACCAGCTCGAGCTGCTCGGTGGTGAGCATGCCCTTGTAGACGAGCGTGCGGCAGGACAGCGAGGAGAAGTAGACGCCGGCCTCGTTCTGGCTCCGGCGGCGCAGGCAGTAGGCGAGGCGCTCCAGCGCGAGGCCCTGCACGGGCTGGCCGGAGGCCGTGACGAACAGCTGCTCGAAGGCGGGCATGTTGTCGCGCGTCAGGTCGGACAGCGACGAACTCTCCGTCGCCACGACGCGCCAGCCGAGGACGTTGAGGCCCTCCTCGCCGGCGACGCGCTCGATGACCGCCTTCGCCTCGGCGCGCGCGGCGTCGTCGACGGGCAGGAACGCGAGGCCCACCGCGTACGAGCCGGCCGGCGGCAGGTCGAAACCCGCCTCGGAGCGCAGGAAGCGGTCCGGGACCTGCAGCAGGATGCCCGCGCCGTCGCCCGTCTTCGGGTCCGCGCCGGTCGCGCCGCGGTGGTCGAGGTTGCGCAGGGCCTCGAGGCCCTGCTCGACGATCGCGTGGCTGGGGACGCCGCTGAGCGTGGCGACGAAGGCGACACCGCACGCGTCGTGGTCGAGCGCCGGGTCGTACAGGCCCTGGGCCTGGGGGCGGCGGAAGGACGAGGCTGCGGGCACGGCAGGCGTGGAGAGCAGAGTCACGTGGGTGGACTCCTGTCGTCTTGCGTCGGGCAGGGCTCGACGAGGGGCACGAGCGTGGCGCACCCAGGACGTCGCTGGCCAGGAGCGGTGAGGATGCTAACGCAGGGACACGGGCATCCTGATCATGTTTCGGCCTGGACGAGCGTCTGGTTGCGCTGCGTCGTCGGCGTCACGGTGCTGGCGTGCTGGGTCGACGGGGTGGCGCGACCGAGGTGCTAGGTAGCCCTAGCGTACCGAAGCCGACCGGGTGCCCGCGGACTCGTACGCTGCGCGGACGTGGCCCCGGCTGCGGTCAGCCCTCGGCGCGCGGGCGACCCGGCTCGACCGCGTCCTCGGTCTCCGGGCTCTCCGCCGTGGAGGTCTCGACCTCGGACTCGGCGTCGGCCTCGGTGGTGCCGGCGTCGGTCCCGTCCTCGGTGGCGCTGCCGGCCTCCACGGGGACCGGACGCTCGACCACGGTCTCGCGCCCGGGCCGGTTCTTCACCAGCCAGGCGAGCACGAGCGCCGCGCCGACGAAGACGATCACCGAGGTGTAGTTGTTCAGCCGGAAGCCGCCGATCTCGTTCACGGTGTCGATCCGCAGCGCCTCGATCCAGAAGCGGCCGAGCGTGTAGAAGAGCACGTAGAGCGTGAAGACCTTGCCGTGGCCCAGCCGGAAGCGGCGGTCCAGCAGGATCACGACGACCGCGACGAGGACGTCCCAGATCAGCTCGTAGAGGAACGTCGGGTGGAAGGTCGCGTACTGCTCGAAGCCGACCGGGCGGAACCGCGCGTCGATCTCCAGCCCCCACGGCAGCGTGGTCGGACGGCCGAAGAGCTCGGAGTTGAACCAGTTGCCGAGCCGGCCGATCCCCTGGGCCACGGCGATGCCGGGAGCGCAGGCGTCGAGCAGGGCCGGGAAGCGGATCCCGCGGCGACGGGCGACCAGCCAACCGCCCAGCGCGCCGAACGCGACGGCACCCCAGATGCCGAGGCCGCCCTGCCAGATCTTGAGCGCGTCGACCGGGTTGCGGCCGGGACCGAAGTAGAGCTCGTAGTCGGTGATGACGTGGTAGATCCGGGCCCCGACGATCCCGAAGGGGACGGCCAGGACGACCACGGACTCGAGCCCGTCGGAGGTGCCGCCCCGCGCCCGCCACCGCCGGGTCGCGATGACCATGCCGACGACGATCCCCGCGATGATGCACAGCGCGTAGGCACGGATGGGCAGCGGGCCCAGGTGCCAGACGTTCTGGCTCGGGCTCGGGATGAACAGCGGCGCCAGCCCGACGAGCGGGCTCACGCGGTCGTCGTCCCCGCGGCCGCCGCGGGGCCGGCCACGCCCTGCGCGAGGTCGGCGACCACGGCGCGCAGACCCGAGAGGTCGTCGGGGGTGCCGGCCTCCTCGGCGTCGAGCAGCGTCTTGACGAGGGCCGAGCCCACGATCACGGCGTCGGCGTACTCCGTCACCTCGCGCGCCTGCACCCCGTTCGAGACCCCGAGGCCGACGCCGACCATGGCGCCGTCGGCCGCCGCGCGCACGCGCTCGACGAGGCCGGGCGCGGCGGTCGAGCTCGTCGCGCGCGCGCCGGTGACGCCCATCACGGAGGTCGCGTAGACCCACCCGCGGCAGGCGGCGACGGTGGCGTCGAGGCGGTCGTCGGTGGACGACGGCGAGACGAGGAAGATGCGGTCGAGCCCGTACGCGTCGGAGACCTCGAACCAGGCCGCGGCCTCGTCCGGCGTGAGGTCGGGGGTGATCGCGCCGGAGCCGCCGGCCGCGGCGAGGTCGCGGGCGAAGGCCTCGGGGCCGTAGTGCTCGATCAGGTTCCAGTAGGTCATGACGACCGCCGGCGTGCCGGCCTGCGCGACCGTCTCGACCGCCGCGAACGCGTCCCTCGTCCGCACGCCGCGGGCGAGCGCGCGGGTGCCGGCGCGCTGGATCGTGACCCCGTCCATCATCGGGTCGCTGTAGGGCAGACCGACCTCGACGAGGTCGACGCCGGCGCTCTCCCCCTCGCCGGTCAGCGCGCGCATCGCCGCCAGGGAGGTCGGGACGTCCGGGTAGCCGACGGTGAGGAACCCGACGAGCGCGCCACGGCCCTGCTCGCGGGTCGCGGCGAAGACGTCGCCCGTACGCCCCCGGTCGAACGTGACCTGCGCGGCCGAGGGCGCGCTCACAGCTGGACCGCGGTGGTGCTGGCCGGACCGCTCGGGTCCAACGACAGGTCGAGCTCCGGGTCGGCGCTGAGGTTCGTCCCGACCGGGCGGCCGGACTCCGAGCCCGTGCCGCGGGTGTCGACGTTGAACCACTGGATCGCGGTGTCGACGTCCTTGTCGCCCCGGCCGGAGAGGTTGACGAGGATGATCGCCGGCTCGCCGTCGGCCCGAGGCTTCAACGAGCGCCCGAGGCGGAGCGCGCCGGCCAGGCCGTGCGCCGACTCGATGGCCGGCAGGATGCCCTCGGTCTGCGTCAGCAGGCGGAAGGCCTCCATCGCCTCCGTGTCGGTGACGGGCTCGTACGTCGCCCGTCCCGTCGACGCGAGCCACGAGTGCTCGGGGCCGACCCCGGGGTAGTCGAGACCCGCCGAGATCGAGTGCGAATCCTTGGTCTGGCCGTCGGAGTCCTGCAGCACGTACGTGCGCATGCCGTGCAGGACGCCGACCGAGCCGGCCGAGATGGTCGCGGCGTGGCGTCCGGTCGAGACGCCGTCGCCCCCGGCCTCGTAGCCGTGGAGGGCGACCTCGGCGTCAGGGATGAAGTCGGCGAAGATGCCGAGCGCGTTCGAGCCGCCGCCGACGCAGGCGGCCACGGCGTCCGGCAGCCGGCCGTAGCGGGAGAGCACCTGGGCGCGCGCCTCGGTCGAGATGATGCGCTGGAACTCACGCACGAGCAGCGGGAACGGGTGCGGCCCGGCGACGGTGCCGATCAGGTAGTGCGTGTTGTCGACGCTGGCGACCCAGTCGCGCATCGCCTCGTTCATCGCGTCCTTGAGCGTCTGCGTCCCGGACTCGACCGCGATCACCTCGGCGCCGAGCAGGCGCATCCGGGCGACGTTGAGCGCCTGCCGCTCGGTGTCGACCTTGCCCATGTAGACGGTGCACTCGAGGCCGAAGAGCGCGGCCGCGGTCGCCGTCGCCACGCCGTGCTGGCCGGCACCGGTCTCGGCGATGACGCGCGTCTTGCCCATCCGCTTGGTGAGCAGCGCCTGGCCGAGGACGTTGTTGATCTTGTGGGAGCCCGTGTGGTTCAGGTCCTCGCGCTTGAGCAGGATCAGCGGGGCGGGGCCCTCGGCCGGCTGCGCGTGCTCGGCGAACCGGCTCGCGACGGTGATGGGCGACGGGCGACCGGTGTAGTCGGCCAGCAGGCCGGCGAGCTCCACGCCGAAGCCGGGGTCGTCCATCGCGGAGTGGAACTCCTGCTCGAGCTGCGCGAGCGCGGCCCAGAGCGCCTCGGGGACGAACTTGCCCCCGAACTGCTCGAAGTGTCCGCGGGCGTCGGGCAGTGCGCTGACCACTAGATCAACCTCGTCTCGTGTGCGGCCCGCTCGTCGCGGGCTCCCGCGCAGGATACGGCGGGAGACCCAAGGGGCCGCGGCGTTTTCGCCGGGGTGGCAGGGGTGGGGCTGGGTTCGTGCTGGTGCGGAGCGGTGGGGCGTGGTGGGGCGCGCGTCAGCTGCGGTGGACGGCCGGGTGGGCGCCCGCCGCCACGAGGTCGGCCACGCCGGTCCGCGGGTCCCGGCCGGTGACCAGGGCCTCGCCGACCAGGACCACGTCGGCCCCGGCCCGGGCCAGCTCGATGACGTCGTGCGGGCCGCGCACGCCCGACTCGGCGACGCGGACGACGCCGTCGGGGATCAGCGGGGCCAGCCGTGCGAAGGTCGTCGTGTCGACCTCGAGGGTCTGCAGGCTGCGGTTGTTGACCCCGATGAGCCGCGCGCCGGCGTCCACCGCGCGGCGCACCTCGTCCTCGGTGTGCGCCTCGACCAGGGGCGTGAGCCCGATGGACACGGCGCGCTCGACCAGGCTGATCAGCTCGGTGTCGCTCAGCGCGGCCACGATGAGCAGGGCGAGGTCGGCCCCGGCCGCGCGGGCCTCGAAGAGCTGGTACGCGGTGACGATGAAGTCCTTGCGCAGGACGGGGACGTCCACGGAGGCCCGGACGCGGACCAGGTCGTCGAGCGTGCCGGAGAACCGGCGCTGCTCGGTGAGCACGGAGATCACCGCGGCCCCGCCGGCCTCGTACTGGGCCGCCAGCGCGGCCGGGTCCGCGATCGTCGCGAGCGCGCCCTTGCTGGGGCTCGACCGCTTGACCTCGGCGATGACCGAGACGCCCGGACCGCGGAACACCGGCATCGGGTCCAGCGCGGGGTCGACGTGCAGGCACCGCTCCTTCAGCCGCTCCAACGAGACGTCGGCCTGCCGCAGCTCGAGGTCCTCGCGGACCCCGGCGACGATGTCGTCGAGCACTCCCATGACGTCTTCCCCTGAGTCCTACGTCTCGTGAACGGCGCGGTCCCTCAGCGGGCTCCGTGCCCCATCTTCTGCAGAACCAGGGCGGCGACCCCGGCCAGCGCGAGCAGCGCCACACCGATGCCGAAGACCACCCAGTTCTGGAACACGACGGCGAAGCCGCCGATGAGCACGGCCACCATCGCGGTCAGGCTGCCGACCCAGGCGGCCAGCGTCTGGCCGTGGTGGACGGGCTTCTTGCGCTGCCCGGACCGGTCGGTGATCTCGGAGCGCTGGGCCGTGCCGGACGGGTCCGCTGCACGGGACGGTGCTGCCATCACGCTGCTCCTTGCTCCACCGGGTCAGGTGGGTTCGTCGGTCCGGGTGTCGACCCGGCGGTTCATTGTGACCCCGGAGGGTTGTTCCTGCACAACGGCCCTCCTGGATGAACGTTCGTCGCCGGGATGTTCGTCGGACTGCTCCGCGGGGTCCTCGACGGCCCGGTTCCCCGGCTCGGCGACGGGCCTGCCGTCCGCCGCGGTCGGGTCGACGCCCGCGTCGAGGAGGCGCCAGAGCGCCGCCGGGTCGTCCTCACGGCGGGCGTCGGCGACGGCCGCGGCGGGGCTCGCCGGTGCGCCCGGGGTGACGGCCGGACGCTCGTAGCGCGCGGTGCGGGACGGCCAGCGCGGGGCCGTGAGGGCCATGGTCCCGGCCGCGAGCACGACCACGAGCCCGGCGGCGGCGAAGACGTACGGCCAGGCGGTGCCGACCAGCGCGAACTGGTCGGCCAGGCTCACCTCGAGCACCCGGCTGCGGACGGCCTGCGTGGCGGGGCGCGACCGGTCCAGGCCGAGGACCACGGCGCCCGCGCCGGTCAGCAGCAGGAGCACGCCCAGCACGCGGCGGCCACGGCTCTTGAGCACCAGCGCGAGCAGGGCGCCGGCGAGCACGACGAGCGCGAGCGCCTGGGCGAGCCCGCCGCTGGACTCCGTCCCGGTGAACGCCACCGAGACCCCGTCGCCCGCCGCCCGCCACCAGGGGCGGGAGCCGGCCACGAGCGCGAGCACGGCGCCGACGGCGAGGCCGCCGAGCGCGGGCGTCCGCAGCCGGGCCGCGCGGGCCCGTCCCGTCCGCAGGGGCTGCGGCGCCTGGGCCGTCTCCGCAGGCTGCGCCGTCACGCCAGGACCACGGCGGGCAGCGGTCGGGCGTCGAAGCACGTCGCGTCGCCGGTGTGGCAGGCCGCCCCGTCCTGGCGCACGGTGAGCAGCAGCGTGTCGCCGTCGCAGTCGAGCCGGACGCCGCGGACCCACTGCCGGTGCCCGCTCGTCTCGCCCTTCACCCAGTACTCGTCGCGGCTGCGGGAGTAGAAGGTGGAGCGTCCGGTGGTGAGCGTGCGGTGCAGCGCCTCGTCGTCCATCCAGCCGACCATGAGGACGTCGCGCGACTCCTCGTCCTGGACCACCGCGGGCACGAGCCCGGCGGCGTCGCGCTTGAGCAGCGCGGCGATGGCGGGGTCGAGCCCCGACGACGGGGCGGGCGAGGACGTCATGGCAGCCAGTCTCCCCCGCCGTTCCAGCGGTACGCCGCGCCGCCCGGCGGCACTACAGTCCACCCTTGTGACGTTTGCCCAGTCCGAGCGTGCCGAGCTGGCCGACCTCTTCGACCAGGTGGGCCCCGAGGCCCCGACGCTGTGCGAGGGCTGGACGGCCCACGACCTCGCCGCGCACCTGTGGATCCGCGAGACCGACCCGGTCGGCGCGGGGGGCATCGTCGCGCGCCCGCTCGCCGGCTTCCTGGAGCGGCGGATGGCCGAGACGAAGGCGCGCTGGCCGTACGAGGAGCTCGTGGACAAGGTCCGCAACGGCCCGGCCCGCTTCTCGGTCTTCGCCATCCCGGGGGTCGACGAAGGCGCGAACACCATCGAGTACTTCGTGCACCACGAGGACGTCCGGCGCGGGGGCGGCGAGCCGCAGCCGCCTCGCGAGCTGCCCGAGGACGTCGAGGGCTGGCTCTGGCGCCGGCTCAAGCTGCTGGCCCGGGCGCAGTTCCGGCGCTCGAAGGTCGGCGTGGTCCTGGAACGTGAGGGTGCGGTCGGGGCCGACGGCGAGCCGGAGACGATCCGCGCCGCGCCCGGCACCCCGATCGTCACCGCCGTGGGTCGACCCAGCGAGCTGACGCTCCTCGCCTACGGCCGGACGGAGGCCGCCCGGGTCCGCCTCGTAGGCGAGCCGGAGGCCGTCGAGCAGCTGCTGGGCAGCGAGCTCAGCGAGTAGCGCGCCTGCGCACCCCGCGCCGACGAGCGAGCAGACTGGCGGCATGAGAAGCACCGCTGCCCGCACGACCGCCCGCGTGATCGGCGTGATCGCCATCCTGATCGGAGCGCTCTGGGTCGGTCAGGGCCTCGGCGTCCTCCCGGGGTCGGCGATGTCCGGGGTGCTGTTCTGGTTCTGGGTCGGTGCCGTCCTCGTCCTGGTCGGGCTCGCCCTCCTCTTCTTCTCCCGGCGCCCGGTCCCGCCGTCGGCTTGACCGGGCTGTAACACGGCGGGCCTAGGGTCCCGTGGATGAGCGTCGACGGAGGACCCGCGTGCCCGCCGAGCTGACGCTGGGGGCCGAGGAGGAGCTGCACCTCGTCGACCTCGACAGCTGGAAGCTGGTCGGCCGGGCCCCGCAGCTGCTGTCCCGGCTCCCGAGCGCCAACTACTCCGCGGAGATCCAGCGGACGACGGTCGAGACCAACACCGACGTCGTCGACACCCTCGACGGGCTGCGGGCCGAGCTGCTCCGGCTGCGCCGCCTGCTGGTCACCGAGGCCGCGCGGGACAACGTCGGGATCGCGGCCGTGGGCACCGCCCCGAGCGCCGCGTTCGCCGACTTCGAGCTCACGACCACCGGGCGCTACGGCCGGATGCAGGAGCAGTACCGGATGCTCGTCGACGAGCAGCTGATCTGCGGGCTGCAGATCCACGTCGGCGTCTCCGACCGCGACCTCGCGGTCGAGATCATGCAGCGCATCGCCCGCGACCTGCCGGTGCTGACCGCCCTGTCGGCCAGCTCGCCGTACTTCAACGAGCAGGACACCGGCTACTCCTCGATCCGCACGATCATCTGGCAGCGCTGGCCCACCGCCGGGGCGACCGGACCGCTGCGCTCCGCCGCCGAGTACGACGCGCTGCTGGCCGACCTGATCCAGAGCGGGGTCATCGCCGACGAGAAGATGGCCTACTTCGACGTCCGGCCCTCCTCGCACGCGCCGACCCTGGAGCTGCGGGTCTGCGACGTCTGCCCGGTCGTGGACGACGCGATCCTCATCGCCGGGCTCTTCCGGGCCGCGGTCCGCGCCGCCGAGATCGAGATCGCCGAGGGCCTCCCGCACGAGCCGGTCGCGGCGCCGATGCACCGGGCCGCCCTCTGGCAGGCCGCGCGCGGCGGCCTGTCCGGCAACCTGCTGGACCGCAGCCCCCACCCGCGCCCCGTCCCGGCCGCCGACGCCGTCCGGGCGATGGTGGCCCGGCTGGAGGGTCCGCTCACCGAGCTGGGCGACTACGACGAGGTGCGCTGGCTCGCCGAGTCCGCGCTCGCCCGGGGCAACTCCGCCGACCGGCAGCGGGCCGCGTACGCCGAGCGGGGGCGGCTGGACGACGTGATGGAGCTGGTGGTGGCCGAGACCCGCGGCCCGGCCGGCGGTCCCCGGCCGGCGGCGCCGGAGCTGAGCCGCTACCGTTCCCGCGCCGGCGACGAGGCCGTGAGCTCCAACCGACGCCCGCGCCCGGCGTACGAGGACCTGGTCGAGGTGTTCCGCGACCTCGACGCCGACCGCATCGACGAGCGCGCCCGGGCCCGGGACGCGTGGGTCGCCGAGCACGAGGTCACCTTCGGGGTCGAGGGCACCAAGCAGCTCTTCAGCGTCGACCTGATGCCGCGGATCGTGTCGCCGCACGAGTGGGCGGACCTCGCCCGGGGGCTGGCCCAGCGCGCCCGCGCGATCGAATCGTTCCTGCGCGACGTCTACGGCGAGCAGCGCATCCTGCGCGACGGCCTGCTCACGCCGGAGCTCGTCGAGGGCTCGCCGGGCTGGCGTGCGGAGGCGGGCCGGCTGCCGGCCGACGTCGTCCGCGCCCCCGTGATGGGCTTCGACCTGGTCCGCAACGAGTTCGGCGGCTGGCGAGTGCTGGAGGACAACGTCCGCAACCCGTCCGGCGCCGGCTACGCCCTGGCGATCCGCGACCTGCTCGACGACGTCATGCCGGACCTGCCCCGCCCCGACGGCCTGCTCGACCCGGGCGCGGCGATGCCGCTCCTGCGCTCGACCGTCCTCGGCGGTCGCGACGACGGCATCGCGGCCCTGCTCACGAGCGGTCCCGCCAGCTCCGCGTGGTTCGAGCACCAGCTGCTCGCCGAGCGCGCCGACCTCGTCCTCGTGCAGGCCGACGACCTCGTCGTCGCGGACGGTGAGGTGCGCCACCGGGCGAGCGGCGAGCGCCTCGACGCCCTCTACCTCCGCCTGGACGTCGAGCTCGTGGACCTCGTGGACGCCGAGGGGCGACCGGTGGGGGCCGAGGTGTTCGCGGTCGCGGAGGCCTGTGGCGTGCTCCTCGCGAACGCCCCCGGCAACGGCGTGGCCGACGACAAGGCCATGTACTGCTACGTCCCCGAGCTGATCGGCTACTACCTCGACGAGCACCCGACGCTGGAGTCGGTGCCGACCTACCGCACCAGCGAGGCGTCGGAGTACCGGATGGTCCTCGACCGCGTGGGCGAGCTGGTCACCAAGCCGGTCGACGGCCACGGCGGGGCGGGCGTGCTGATCGGCCCGGACGCGTCGGCGGCCGAGGTGGCCGAGCGCCGGGCCGAGATCGCCGCCCACCCGGCCGGCTGGGTCGCGCAGGAGGTCGTCGCCCTCTCGTCGCACCCGACGCTGACCGGCAGCCTGCTGCAGCCGCGCCACGTCGACCTGCGCGTCTTCGCGTACGTCACCGGCACGGGTCCCGACGACGTCCGCCTCGGCAGCCTGGGGCTGACCCGGATGGCCCCGGAGGGCTCGCTGGTGGTGAACTCCTCGCGCGGCGGCGGGGCCAAGGACACGTGGATCGTCGGGGACGTCGACCGAGACCTCGACGAAGAAGGAGCCTCCTGATGTGCGGACTCGCCGGTGAGATCCGGTTCGACGGACGCGACGCGGAGGTGCAGGCCTGCTCGCGCATCACCGAGGCGATGGCGCACCGCGGCCCGGACGGCTCCGGCCTGTGGGCGCGCGGGCCGGTCGCCCTCGGGCACCGGCGGCTGTCGATCATCGACCTCAGTGCCGCCGGGGGCCAGCCGATGGTCGACTCCCCGCTCGGCCTGACCGTGGCGTTCAACGGCTGCATCTACAACTACCAGGACCTGCGCGCCGAGCTCGAGGGCCACGGGCACCGCTTCTTCTCCACCTCCGACACCGAGGTGATCGGCAAGGCGTACGCGCAGTGGGGCACGGCGTGCGTCGACCACTTCCTGGGGATGTTCGCCTTCGCGGTCGCCGAGCACGCGACCGGCCGGCTGGTGCTGGCCCGCGACCGGCTCGGCATCAAGCCGCTCTACCTCGACCAGACCGCCTCGCGGCTGCGCTTCGCGTCGTCCCTGCCCGCGCTGCTGAAGGGCGGCGGCACGGACACGTCGCTCGACCCGGTCGCGCTGGCCTGCTACATGACGTTCCACAGCATCGTGCCGCCGCCGCGGACGATCCTGAACGGGATCAAGAAGCTCCCGCCCGCGACCGTACGGGTGGTCGAGCCCGACGGGACCTGGACCGAGCGCACGTACTGGTCGCCCGCCTTCACCCGCGACGCCGAGCAGGCCGGCTGGAGCGAGCGCGACTGGCAGGAGGCGCTCCTGGAGAAGCTCCGAATCGCCGTCGACCGGCGGATGGTCGCCGACGTGCCGGTCGGGGTGCTGCTGTCGGGCGGCATCGACTCCTCGCTCGTCGTCGCCCTGCTCGCCGAGGCGGGCCAGCGCGACCTCAAGACGTTCAGCATCGGCTTCGAGTCGAGCGGCGGGGAGCGCGGCGACGAGTTCGAGTACTCCACCCTCGTCGCGCAGCGCTTCGGCACCGACCACCACCGCATCGCGATCGACGACTCACGCCTGCTCCCGGGCGTCGACGCGGCGATCGCGGCGATGAGCGAGCCGATGGTCAGCCACGACTGCGTGGCCTTCTTCCTCCTCAGCGAGGACGTCGCCCAGAGCGTCAAGGTCGTGCAGTCCGGGCAGGGCGCCGACGAGGTGCTGGGTGGCTACGACTGGTACCCGCCGCTGGCCGGGGTCGCGCGCGAGGACGCGGCGGAGGCGTACGCGGGGGTGTTCTTCGACCGGCGCTGGTCGGCCATGTCCGGGCTCGTCTCGCCGGAGTGGCTGATCGACCACGACGCACCGAGCGAGTTCGTCGCCGCACGGTTCGCCGAGCCGGGGGCGGAGACCGCCGTGGACGCCGCCCTGCGCAGCGACACGACGGTGATGCTGGTCGACGACCCGGTCAAGCGCGTCGACAACATGACCATGGCCTGGGGCCTCGAGGCGCGGGTCCCGTTCCTGGACCACGAGCTGGTCGAGCTTGCCGGCCGCATCCCGCCGGCGCTCAAGCTGGCCGACGGCGGCAAGGGCGTGCTCAAGTGCGCGGCCCGCGGCATCGTGCCGGACGAGGTCATCGACCGGACCAAGGGCTACTTCCCGGTGCCGGGGATCCGGCAGCTGCAGGGCCCGATGCTGGCCAAGGTGCGCGACGCCCTGACCGATCCGGCTGCGCGGCGCCGGGGGTTGTTCTCCGATGCTGCCGTGCAGGCGCTCCTGGCCGACCCCAACCGGACGCGGACGCAGCTCGGCTCCAACGCGCTGTGGCAGCTCGGCCTGCTGGAGATGTGGCTGCAGCACCACGGGGTGGGCTGATGGAGGGGTTCCAGGACCTGGCCGACGTCGCCAGGCACCCCGTCGCGCCCGCCCGCCGGCCGCCCTCGCCGTCCCTGGCCGACGCCGTACGCCTGGGTGACGAGCTGACCGACGCCTGGGGCAGCTGGGCGCCGACCCTCTCGTCGGACTGCACGCAGATCGCCTTCGTGAGCGACCGCACCGGCAGCCCGCGCCTGTGGGTGCAGGACCTCCCCCCGTCCGACTCGGGCGAGAGCGCCCCGCCCGAGGCCCGGCTGGTCGAGCTCTCCGAGGACCCCGTGGTGTCGGTGAGCTGGTCGGCCGACGGCGGATGGCTCGCCGTCGCCGTCGCCACCGGTGGCGGCGTCAAGACGCAGGTCTGGGTCGTCCGCCCGGACGGAACCGACGCGCGCCGGGTCGCGGGGTCGGAGACCGTGCACGCCGAGCTCGGGCCGTGGACCCGCAGCGGGCACCGGCTCAGCCTGTCGATCCCCGCCGAGCACGCCGGCGAGCCGACGCGGGCCTACCTGGTCGACCCCGCGAACGGCGAGATGTACGCGCTGGCCAGCGGCGAGCTGATCAGCGTGCTCGACCTCTCGGAGGACGAGGACTTCGTCGTGCTCAAGGACGGCCAGCGGGGCCGGCAGTTCTGCGTCGTGGTCGACCGGGTCGCCGACGCCGACCACCCGCTGCTCCCCTACCCCGCGACCGGCTCGACCGACCGGGCGATCGTCCGGCCGGCCCCGCCCGGCGACCCGCTCCCGCCCGACCACCCCGCCGCGCTGCAGCCGCTCATCGCCTACCTGGCGACCGACGCCGGGCTCCCCCGCCGTCAGCTCGTGGCCATTCCGCTCGGCCCGGCCGGCTGGCGCGGGCAGTCGGGCGTGCTCGCCCCGCGACCCGACGCCGAGCTCGAGGGCCTGGACGCCGACGACGCCGGGCACACGCTGCTGCTCGTCTGGAACGTGGCCGGCGGCCGGTCGGAGCTCGAGCTCGTCGACGCCTGGACCGGTCAGGCCGAGGTCGTCGACGGCGTACCCGGCTCGGTCGTCACCGGGATGCTGCTGAGCCGCGACGGTTCGACGGCGCTCATGGCCGTCGAGGGACCCGAGCGGCCGCGCGAGCTGTGGCGCCTCGACGTCGCGACGCGGACGTGGTCGCTCGCGACGGCGACCCCGCCCCGCTCGACGCACCGGCTGGTCACGCCGACGCTGGAGTTCCTGCACGGGCGCGACGGGCTGCCGCTGACCGGCTGGCTCTACCGCCCGCCGGGCTCGGTCGGCCCCGGCCCGGCGATGCTCAGCCTGCACGGCGGGCCCGAGGCCCAGGAACGTCCGACCTTCAGCCCCCAGCACCAGGCCATGGCCGCGGCCGGCATCGCCGTGTTCGCCCCGAACGTCCGCGGCTCGTCCGGCTTCGGCCGCGCGTTCGTGCACGCCGACGACGTCCGCGGCCGGCGCGACGCGTTCGACGACGTGCTCGCGTGCGAGGAGTTCCTCGTCCGGCTCGGGGTCGCCGAGCCGGGTCGCGTCGCCGTGACGGGACGCTCGTACGGCGGCTACCTCACCCTGGCCATGCTCGCCTTCGTGCCCGGGGTCTTCGCCGCCGGCGTCGACATCTGCGGGATGTCGGACCTGCACACCTTCTACCGCGACACCGAGCCGTGGATCGCGGCCGCGGCGGTGACCAAGTACGGCGACCCGGAGCGCGACTGGGCGCTGCTGCGCGCGCTGTCGCCGATGCAGCAGGTGGCCAACATCGACGTCCCCCTGCTCGTCGCCCACGGCGAGCTCGACACCAACGTCCCGTACGGCGAGGCGACGCAGGTCGTCGCGGCGCTGCGCGAGCTCGGTCGGCCGGTCGAGCTCCTGCCGATCCCCGGCGAGGGCCACGAGTACCGGCGCGCGGACTCGCGCCGGCTGCTGCTCGGCACGATGCTGCTGTTCCTCGACGAGGCGCTCGGCCGGTAGGGACGGCACGGCACCGACCCCTCGTACGTGTCGCGGCGGGGGTGCGGCATCATGCCAGCAGGCGGCGGGGTGCCGCCCGTCTGACGCAGGAGGAAGCCCATGAGCGTTCTAGTCGCCGTCACCGACAGCCCGGAGGGCCTCGCCGCCCTCGAGGCCGCCGCCAACGAGGCCGCCCAGCTCCACGTGCAGCTCACCGCGATCAACCTCACCGGCGCCGAGCTCGACACCTCCCGGCTCGCCGCGGGCGTCCCCGTCGAGGTCGTCGTCCCCGACGGCGCCTCCGACATCGACGAGGTCGAGCAGGTGCTGCAGGCCATCGAGGAACGTTCCGAGGTCACCCGCCTCGTCGTCGGCGTCCGCAAGCGTTCCCCCATCGGCAAGGCCGTCCTCGGCAGCATCGCCCAGCGCCTGATCCTCGAGTCGACGGTTCCGGTGCTGTCGGTGAAGACCACCGACGCGGAGACCCGCAGCTAGGGTCACCCCGTCGAGAGTGCGCTCGCGCACCCTTCGAAGCCCTGAAGGGGTGCCCAAGCGCACGCTCGCGGTTGCGGCCGAAGTTGTCCACAGGGCAAGGGCGCATGGCCGCCGACTTCGGGCAGAGTCGGTGCGTGCCCAAGCCGTTCACCACCTCCCAGGCCGCGAGCCCGGGCCTCGGTCGCGGACGGCTGCGTGGTCGGAGCGTGAGGCGCCAGCTCCGCGGTGCCTACCTCCTCGGTGACGAGGATCCGGGCGAGCGGGACCGTGTCGCTGCGGCCTTGCTCGTCCTGCCGTCCGGCACCGGCGCGGACGGACTGACCGCCCTCCGTCTGCAGGGTGTCGACCTCGGCGGGGCTGCCCCGCTCCGGTTCGTCACCACGCACCCCCATCCGGTACGCCGGCCCGAGGTCCGGGTAAGGCGGACCTCCACCCAACCGCAGCTGGCGACCGTCGGCGAGCTCCCGTCCCTCGGACCCGAGGACGCGTTCGTCGCCAGCGCCGTCGACCTCGATCTCGTCGAGCTGGTGGCTGCCGGGGACTGGCTCGTACGCCTCGGATGCACCACTCCGGAAGCGCTCGTCGCAGCGGCATCCATCGCGTCGGGGCGAGGGTCCCGCGTCGCACGACGAGCGGCGGCTCTCGTCCGCGCGCGGGTGGACTCGGTGCAGGAGACGCGGCTCCGGCTGGTGATCGTCCTGGCCGGACTTCCTGAGCCCGACGTGAACCCAGTCGTCCTCGCGCGCGGGCGTCCGGTCGGCCGGGTGGACCTGCTGCTGTGGGCGTATCGCACCGTCATCGAGTACGAGGGCGATCAGCACCGCACCGACCGCACCCAGTGGAACCGCGACATCCGACGCCAGGAGCAGCTGGTGGCCGACAAGAATCGGTTGGTCCGGGTGACCGCCGAGAGGATGCGGTCCCCGCGAGCGGTCGTGCTCACCGTCTACGAGGCGATCGTCGAGGGCGGCTACCGCGGTCCTGCACCCAGCTTCGACGACGAGTGGCGGCACCTCTTCGCGACAGTGCACCTGCGCACCTGAGACCGACAGATCCAGGTGCGCGAGCGCACTCTCGCTACGTCAGGCGCTCGAGGACCAGCTCGCGTACGCGGCCGGCGTCGGCCTTGCCGCCCATGGACTTCATGACCGCGCCGATGAGGGCGCCGGCGGCCTGGACCTTGCCGGCGCGGATCTTGTCGGCGACGCCCGGGTTGGCGGCGATGGCCTCGTCGACGGCCGCGCCGAGAGCGCCGTCGTCGGAGACGACCGCGAGGCCACGCTTCTCGACGACCTCGGACGGCGAGCCCTCGCCCGCGAGCACGCCCTCGAGGACCTCGCGGGCCAGCTTGTCGTTGAGCGTGCCGGCGTCGACCAGGCCCTGGAGCTGCGCCACCTCGGCCGGGCCCACGGGCAGCTGCTCGAGCTCGACGCCGTCGGCGTTCGCGCGGCGGGTCAGCTCGCCCAGCCACCACTTGCGGGCGGCCTGCGGCGTCGTGCCGGCGTCGACGGTCGCGGCGACCAGGTCGACCGCACCCGAGGCGACGACGTCACGCAGCTCGGCCTCGCTGAAGCCCCAGGCCGAGCTGAGCCGGCGCAGCCGCTTGACCGGGGCCTCGGGCAGCGACGCTCGGAGCTCCTCGACCCACTCGCGGCTCGGCGCCACGGGGACGAGGTCGGGGTCGGGGAAGTAGCGGTACTCCTCCGCCTGCTCCTTGCTCCGGCCGGACGAGGTCGTGCCCGGACCCTCCTGCCAGTGCCGCGTCTCCTGCTTGACCCGGCGGCCGTCGGTGAGCACGGCGGCCTGGCGGCCGATCTCGAAACGGATGGCGCGCTCGACGCTGCGCAGGGAGTTGACGTTCTTGGTCTCGGTCCGCGTGCCCAGCGGGGACTCGGGCGTCGGCCGCAGCGACACGTTGGCGTCGCAGCGCAGCGAGCCCTGCTCCATGCGTACGTCCGACACCCCGAGCGAGCGCAGGAGGTCGCGCAGCATCGCCACGTACGCCCGCGCCACGGCCGGCGCGTACTTCCCCGCACCCTCGATCGGGCGCGTGACGATCTCGATCAGCGGCACCCCGGAACGGTTGTAGTCCAGCAGCGAGTGGTCCGCGCCGTGGATGCGCCCGGTCGCGCCGCCCACGTGCAGCGACTTGCCGGTGTCCTCCTCCATGTGCGCGCGCTCGATCTCGATCCGGTACGTGCGCAGCACGCCCTCGTCGTCGGGCACCTCGACCTCGGCCCAGCCGTCGTACGCGATGGGCTCGTCGTACTGGCTGATCTGGTAGTTCTTCGGCTGGTCGGGGTAGAAGTAGTTCTTCCGCGCGAAGCGGCACCACCCCGCGATCGAGCAGTTCAGGGCGAGACCGATCCGGATCGCCGACTCGACCGCCTTGGCGTTGACGACCGGCAGCGAGCCGGGCAGGCCGAGGCAGGTCGGGCAGACCTGGGTGTTCGGCTCGGCGCCGAACACGGTCGAGCAGCCGCAGAACATCTTCGACGCGGTGTTCAGCTCGACGTGCACCTCGAGGCCGAGCGCCGGGTCGAAGCGGGCGACCGCGTCGTCGTAGTCCAGGACGAGGTCGGGGGCGGTGGTGGTCACTGGGGTCCTCCTTCGACGAGCTCGGGACGCAGGACGAGCTCGGGGGCCTGGGCCAGCAACGGACCGCCCCAGCGCTCCTCGAGCGCGCGTTCGAGCGCGGAACCGACGCGGTAGAGCCGGTCGTCGGCCAGCGGCGGCGCCATCACCTGCAGACCGACCGGAAGCCCGTCCTCGGGGGCGAGGCCCACCGGGAACGACGCGCTCGCGTTGCCGGCGAGGTTGGACGGGATGGTGCAGAGGTCGTTCAGGTACATGGCCAGCGGGTCGTCGACCTTCTCCCCGAGCCGGAACGCGGTCGTCGGCGTCGAGGGCGAGACGAGCACGTCCACCTGCGCGAACGCCGCCTCGAAGTCGCGCGTGACGAGCGTGCGGACCTTCTGCGCCTGCCCGTAGTAGGCGTCGTAGTAGCCGCTGGAGAGCGCGTACGTGCCGAGGATGATCCGGCGCTTGACCTCGGCACCGAAGCCGGCCTCGCGGGTCAGCCCCATGACCTCCTCCGCGTCGTGGCTGCCGTCGTCGCCGGCCCGCAGGCCGAAGCGCATCCCGTCGAACTTGGCCAGGTTGGAGCTCGCCTCGCTCGGCAGGATCAGGTAGTACGCCGGCAGCGCGTAGGTGAAGCTCGGGCAGGAGACCTCGACGATCTCCGCGCCGAGGCCGGACAGGACGTCGACCGCCTCGCGGAACCGCTGCTCGACGCCGGGCGCGTAGCCCTCGCCGCCGAGCTCGCGCACGATGCCGATCTTCATCCCGCGCACGTCCCCGGAACGGGCCGCGCCCACGACGTCCGGCACGGGCGCGTCCGCCGACGTCGAGTCGAGCGGGTCGTGCCCGCCGATGACCGCGTGCAGCAGGGCCGCGTCGAGGACCGTACGCGCGCAGGGCCCGGGCTGGTCGAGGCTCGAGGCCAGGGCGACGAGGCCGTAGCGCGAGGTGCCGCCGTACGTCGGCTTGATCCCGACGGTGCCGGTGACCGAGGCCGGCTGGCGGATCGAGCCGCCGGTGTCGGTGCCGATCGCGAGCGGCGCCTCGAAGGCGGCCAGCGCGGCGGCCGAGCCGCCCCCGGAACCACCGGGGATCCGGTCGAGGTCCCACGGGTTGTGGGTGGGGCCGTAGGCGGAGTTCTCGGTCGAGGAGCCCATCGCGAACTCGTCGAGGTTGGTCTTGCCCAGGATGACCAGCCCGGCGTCGAGCATGCGGCGCGTGACGGTGGCGTCGTACGGCGGGACCCAGCCCTGCAGGACCTTGGAGCCTGCGGTGGTCGGGGCGCCGGCGTACGTCAGCACGTCCTTGAGCGCCACGGGGACGCCAGCCAGCGGCCCGAGGGTCTCACCGGCCGCGCGGGCCCGGTCGACCTCGGCGGCGGCGGCCAGCGCACGCTCGCCGTCCACGTGCAGGAACGCGTGCACCGCGGGCTCCACGGCGGTCATCCGGTCGAGGTGCGCCTGGGTGACCTCCACCGAGCTGACGTCGCCCGAGGCGATCCGCCCGGCGAGGTCGGCGGCGGTGGCGCGGGTCAGGTCGTCGCTCATCAGGCGTCCTCCCCCAGGATCCGCGGGACGCGGAACCGGTCGTCCTCGGCCGCGGGTGCGCCCGCAAGGACCGCCTCGCGCGGCAGCGACGGGCGGACCACGTCGGCGCGGAAGACGTTCTGCAGGGGCAGCGGGTGGGAGGTCGGCGGGATGTCGGCCGCGGCGACCTCGGACACCTTGGCGACCGCCTCCAGGATCGCGTCCAGCTGCGGCGCCAGGTGGGCGAGCTCGTCCTGGGTCAGCTCGATCCGGGCCAGCCGGCCCAGCTCGGCCACGTCGTCGGGCGTCAAGGCCACGGGGCGTACTCCTCTAGATCACGTGCGCGTCTGCGCCCGCCGCTGCGCAGCGGGCGAAGTTCCATCCTAGGACCGCGGCCCGGTCGGTCTCCGAGCCGTTTCCCCCGGCGCGGGCGCGCGCTCAGAGGTCGAGCGGTCGCAGCACCGCCCCGGTCTTCAGCTTGGGCGTGAAGAACGTCGACTTCGGCGGCATCAGCAGGCCCTCACGGGCCGTCCGCTCGATCTCGGCCAGGCTCGGCGGCCGGACGAGCACCGCGGCCACCGCCCTGCCCTGGGTCACGGCGTCGAGGGCGGGCTGCACCCCGGCGTGGTAGGCCACCTGCGGGTCCAGACCGTCGAGCGTCGTCTCCAGCCAGACCCCGTCGAGCGCGCGGACGCCGTCGAGGACGCCGGGTCGTGGGTCCAGCCGCCAGGCCCCGTCGGCGGTGAGGAGGACCATCGACGTGGCGTTCACCGCGGACACGGTCCCCTCGTCGCCGGCCACCTCGGTGAGGACGAAGGATCGCTCGAGCGCCGCGCGGAGCGCCGCCGGGTCCACGCCCGAGTACAGCCGGTGGATCGGCTCCACGCTCAGCTGGTCGGCCACGAGCTCGGCGACGAAGGCGAGCGTGAGCTCGGCGGCGGTGTCGGTGCGCCCCGTGGCGGCGCGCACCTCGTCGCGGAACGTCCGGCCGACCGCGTAGCGGTGGTGCCCGTCGGCGATCAGCACGTCGTCGGAGGCCAGCAGGTCGCGGATCGCGCGGACCCGCTCCGGGTCGGTGACGCGCTCCCAGACGTGCTCGACACGGCGTCCGTAGGCGTCGTCGACCAGGCGGCCGACCAGCTCGCCCGGAGCGGCCAGGAGGTCGGCCAGACCAGCGGCCAGCGACAGCCCCCAGACCGGCGACAGGTTGGCCCGCGTCGCCCGGGTCAGCTCGAGCCGGTCGGTCGAGTCCTTCGGCGTGGTGCGTTCGTGCGGCAGCACCCCGCCCGCGCCGGCGTCCACGACCTCGAGGGCGCCGAGGACCCCGGCCACGTCGCGCGCGACCCCGTGGCCGTCGGCGAACCGGAGCCGGTAGATCGTGAAGGACGGTTCCGGGTCGAGGACCAGGACGCCGTCGGCGACCCAGCCGTCGAGCGTGGTCGCCGCGACCCCGTACCGGTCCGCTCCCCCGCGCGGCACGTCCACGCGCGTGACGTTCTGCGGCGACCGGGCCTGGAGCGCGTCGACGTCGGCGGCGTCGAGGACGTCGTACGGCGGGGCGAGCAGCGGTTCCAGGTCGGGCGCCGCGTAGCGGAGGGCGCGGAACGGCTCGAAGCGCGGCATGAGGAGAGGTTGCCACGCAGCGCCCGTCCGGCCGGACACGGCTCACCAGGCCTCTTACGCGCTCGACATGATTCGGTAACGCCGTTCTGCGACGATGTGGCCGTGTTCCTCATGCGCGTGACCCTGCCTGACCGGCCCGGTTCGCTCGGCTCGGTGGCGTCCGCGATGGGTGGCGTCGGCGGTGACATCAACGCCGTCGAGATCGTGGAGAAGGGGGACGGCGTCGTCGTCGACGACTTCATCGTCGACCTGCCGCCGAACCAGCTGCCCGAGACGCTGGTCAGCGCCTGCCAGAACCTCGAGGGCGTGCGCGTCGAGTGGATCGCCCGCTACCCCGAGGGCGGGGGCCTGCAGTCCGACCTCGAGGCGCTCGAACGGATGACCGCCGACCCGGTGCACGCGGCCGAGACCCTCGTCTCGCTCTGCCCGGTCGTGTTCCGGTCGCACTGGGCGATCCTCGTCGCCACCGGACCGGGTGGGCCCGAGATGACCTTCTCCACCACGCTCGCCCCGGACGTCGGTCCCGAGCTCGCCGGCCGGCTCGCGCCCTTCGACGTCACGCACCGGCTCGATCTCGAGAGCGGCTGGGCGCCCGGCTGGGGGGACTGCACCGTCGTCGTCACGCCCATCACGCAGGACCGGGTCATCGTCATCGGCCGTCAGGGCGGGCCCGTGTTCCTCGACTCCGAGATCGCCCGGCTCCACCACCTCGCCGCTCTCGTCACCTAGGACCCCGCCGCCGACGCTGAGCCCCCGCCGGCTGCGCGCCGCCGTCTCGCCAGGCATGATGCCGGGCAGGGGGTGGGCGTGGAGGGGTACGGCTGGGCGGAGCTGGGCGAGCTCGTGACGTCGTTCGGCTACGGCGTGCTCTCCGCCCTGGTGCCGCTCGTGAACGCCGAGAGCTACGTCGTCGTCTCGGGCCTCTCCTCGATCGGCCGGGCGGCGCCCGTCGTGCTCGGCGTCGCGCTGGGCCAGACCCTCGGCAAGGTGCTGCTCTTCCTCGGGGTGCGGCGCGGGAAGCAGTTCCCCTTCATCCGTCGCGAGCGGGCCCGGTTCCGGCGCGGCACGGCCGGCCCGACCCGGCGTCGGCTCAGCCGGGCGGTCGCCGCCCTGCTGCGGCTGGTGGGCGAGAAGCGCTGGGGCCTGCCGATCGTGCTCCTGGCCGCGGTGACCGGCCTCCCCCCGCTCTACGCCGTCGCCCTGCTGGCCGGGGCGACGAAGATGCGGCTGGGCTGGTTCGCCGTGGCCGTGCTCGTCGGGCGTACGGCGCGGTTCGTGCTCGTGGCCCGCGGCGTGGCCGTCCTCCACCCGGGCTGACCCCACGGCGCGGAGGGACGGCCTACCTGATGCTTGGCTGTGAGCTCGTCTCGGCACCCCGGGCGTGACCTGGTGCTCGCTACCCTTGGCGCCATGCGGCTGCGCGCGGCGTTCTCGGACCTCAACCTCAACGGAGCCACCCCGCCTCGGGTGCAGCCCCGGCTGGGCGAGTGGGGTCCCGAGCTCGTCCCCAGCACGGGCCAGAAGCGGCGGATGCGCATCTGGGTCGGCCTGGTCCTGCTCGGCGCGATGCTCGCGATCTTCGGGGTGGGCTGGTACGTCTACCACGCGATGACGGGCAGCTGGGGCTTCGGGATCGGCGACGACTCCGGCTTCTTCGCCCCGGGCGCGCTGGTCGGTCTGCTGCTCGCCTGACGCTCGGTCGTGCCCTCGGGGCCGCCGCTCGGCCCGCCCCTAAACTCGCGGGATGACCGACACCGTGGTCGCTGCGTCCTCCGAGGCGGCGAAGGAGGTCGCGGACCTCACCGGCCGGATCGACCAGCTGCGGCACGAGTACTACGAGGGCGACTCCTCGACCGCCTCCGACCAGGAGTACGACGACCTCGTACGACGTCTCCAAGCGCTCGAGGCGAAGTACCCCGAGCTGCTCCGGCCCGACAGTCCCACGCAGACGGTGGGCGGCGCACCGGAGACGACGTTGTTCGCGCCGGTCGTGCACCGCGAGCCGATGCTCTCCCTCGACAACGTCTTCAGCCGGGCCGAGCTCGACGAGTGGGCGGGCCGGGTCCAGCGCGACGCCGCGAAGCGCGCACCCGACGCCCCCGTGCGCTGGCTGTGCGAGCTGAAGATCGACGGCCTGGCGATCAACCTGCGCTACGAGCGCGGCGTGCTGACCTCGGCCGCGACCCGCGGTGACGGGGTCACGGGCGAGGACGTCACGCCGAACGTGCGCACCATGGGCACGATCCCGACTCGCCTGGCCGGGACCGGCCACCCCGAGCTCGTCGAGGTGCGCGGCGAGATCTTCTTCCCGGTCGAGAACTTCGACGCGCTGAACGCGCGGCAGGCCGCCGCCGGGGAGCGGCTCTTCGCGAACCCCCGCAACGCCGCCTCCGGCTCGCTGCGGCAGAAGGCCGAGGGCAAGGGCCCCGAGCGGCTGGCCCTGATGGAGGCCCGGATCCGCGGCCTGCGCATGCTCGTGCACGGCATCGGGGCCTGGCCGGTGGAGCAGATCGAGCGCGCGGAGTCGGTGCCCACCGGTCCGGTCACGTCGCAGAGCCAGGTGTACGAGCTGCTCGCGACCTGGGGCCTGCCGACCTCCACCCACTACCGCGTCCTCGACACGGTCGACGACGTCTGGGCGTTCATCGAGCGGTACCGCGCGGAGCGCGCCTCGGTGGAGCACCAGATCGACGGCATCGTCGTCAAGGTCGACGACCTCGACCTGCACGTCGCGCTCGGGGCCACGAGCCACTCGCCGCGCTGGGCGACCGCGTTCAAGTACCCGCCCGAGGAGGTGCACACCAAGCTGCTCGACATCGTCGTCTCGATCGGCCGGACCGGACGCGCGACGCCGTTCGCGGTGATGCAGAAGGCGCTCGTCGCCGGCTCCGAGGTGCGCCAGGCGACCCTGCACAACCAGGACGTCGTGAAGGAGAAGGGCGTCCTGATCGGTGACACCGTCGTGCTCCGCAAGGCCGGCGACGTCATCCCCGAGGTCCTCGGCCCCGTCGTCGAGCTGCGCGACGGGACGGAGCGGGCGTTCGTCATGCCGACGCGCTGCCCCGAGTGCGGGACGGAGCTGCGCCCGGCCAAGGAGGGCGACGTCGACCTGCGCTGCCCGAACGCCCGCAGCTGCCCCGCCCAGGTGCGCGGCCGCGTCGAGCACATCGGTTCCCGGGGCGCCCTGGACGTCGAGGCGCTCGGCGAGGTGACCGCGGCCGCCCTCACGCAGCCCTCGGTCCCCGCGACGCCGCCCCTCGTCGACGAGTCGGGCCTGTTCGACCTCACGATGGACGACCTGCTCCCGATCCGCGTCGTGCCGCGCGACCCCGAGACCGGGCTGCCGCGCCTCGCCGAGGACGGCACCGAGAAGCGGCTCGCACCGTTCCAGCGGAACGCGAGCGCGGCCGAGCGCCGTGCCGCGCGCGAGGCGGGCGCCCCGCTCGACGCCGACGCGCGCTTCCCGTCCAAGCAGGCCGAGGAGCTGCTGAAGAACCTCGAGGTCGCCAAGACCCGGGACCTCTGGCGCTACCTGGTCGCGCTGTCGATCCGCCACGTCGGGCCGGTCGCGGCCCGCGCGCTGGCGCAGCACTTCGGCTCGGTCACCGCGATCCGGGCGGCCTCGCGCGACGAGCTCGCCGCGGTCGACGGCGTCGGACCGATCATCGCCGACGCGCTCGTCGACTGGTTCGCCGTCGACTGGCACGCCGCCATCGTCGACCGCTGGGCGGCGTCCGGCGTCCGGCTCGAGATCCCGGGCCACCCCGGGCCGCAGGCCGTGGTGACGGCGCCCGCCGGCCCGCTGGCGGGACTGTCGATCGTCGTCACCGGCACGGTCGAGGGCTTCAGCCGCGAGGAGGCCGCCGAGGCGATCCTGGCCGGCGGCGGCAAGGCGGCCTCGACCGTCTCGAAGCGGACCGCGTTCGTCGTCGTCGGGGACAGCCCGGGCGCCTCCAAGCTGACCAAGGCGGAGGCCTTCGGCACGCCTCAGCTCGACGCGGCGGGCTTCCGTCGGCTCCTGGCCGACGGCCCCGGAGCGTTCGCGGAGGACGCGCCGGCCGACGACGCCTCCTGAGGGAGCGTCGAGCGCGGACGGGCCCGAGCGGAGCATTGCTCGTCCCGGTCGGGGGACGTCGGCGACCTGACCCGGCCGGTGTCAGCGGCTCCCGTTAGCGTGACGCCCGCCCACCAGGACGGGACCCGCGCTCGCGGGTCCGGCCGGCCCGGGCGTCGAACCAAGGAGCACCAGATGCACCCTCCCCTCCGCCGCTGGGCGGTCACGCTCGGCTCCGGCGCCCTCGCCGTGTCGTTGCTGCCGCTCGCACCGATGGCCGCATCGGCCGCGCCGGTCGCGACCGTCGCCCCGGCCGCCGCGCCCGCACCGGTCGCCGGCGGCACGACCGTCAACGACTCCCTGTTTCCCGAGATCGGCAACACCGGCTACGACGTGCGGCACTACAAGATCGCGCTCGCGTACGCGCCCGACGGCTCCGTGAAGGCGACCACGACGATCGAGGCGAAGGCCGACAAGAAGCTGTCGTCGTTCTCCCTCGACCTCGAGGGGCTGGAGGTCGACCGGGTGCGGGTCGAGGGGCGCGACGCGACGTTCGCGCGCACCGGGACCAAGCTCGTCGTCACGCCGGCCAAGGCCGCCGGCGGGACGTTCACGGTCGTGGTCAAGTACCACGGCAAGCCCGTGACCCACATCGACCCGGACGGCGCGCAGGACGGCTGGGTCCCGAGCAAGACCGGGGCCACCGCCCTCTCCGAGCCGGTCGGTGCGCAGACCTGGTTCCCGAACAACAACACCCCGCGGGACAAGGCGACCTTCGACGTCGCCCTCACCGTCCCGAAGAAGCTCGCGGCCGCGTCCAACGGCGTCCTCCGGAGCCGCAAGACCTCCGGCGGCCGGACGACGTGGAGCTGGCGCCAGAAGCAGCCGATGGCGACCTACCTCTCGCTGGCCGCGATCGGTGACTTCGACGTCTACCGCTCGACGGTCAAGCTCCAGCACGGTCGCAAGATCACCGCGTGGAGCTTCGTCCAGCCGAGCCTGGGCAAGGCCGAGGCGCAGCGCAAGCTGCTGCCGAAGGTCCTCGCCTTCAGCGAGAAGCAGTACGGCCGCTACCCCTTCGACGGCACCGGCATGGTCATCCAGGACCTCGGCGTGGGCTACGCGCTCGAGACCCAGACCCGGCCGTTCTTCGACGGCGTCCCCGACGACTCGACCCTGGTGCACGAGCTCGCGCACCAGTGGTTCGGCGACTCGGTCACCCCGCGGGACTGGGGCGACATCTGGCTGAACGAGGGCTTCGCCACGTACGCGGAGGCGAACTGGGCCGCCGAGCACGGTGGGCCGACCACCTGGCAGGCCTTCCAGAAGACGTACGACGGGAACGACGCGTCCTCCGACCTCTGGAAGCCCGCGCCGAACGCGCTGGAGGACCCGGCCGACCTCTTCGGCGAGCCGGTCTACACCCGCGGCGGGCTGACGCTGGAGGCCCTGCGCCACCGGATCGGCGACGCGAAGATGAAGACCCTGCTGCGCGCGTGGTCGAAGAACCAGGCCGGCCGGTCGGTGCGGACCAGCCAGTTCGTCGCGCTCGCGGAGAAGGTCAGCGACCAGGACCTGGGCTGGTTCTTCCGGAGCTGGCTCGAGGTGCCCTCGAAGCCCGCCGGCTACTAGCCCGGGGGGTCGGGGCTCAGGCCGAGGTCGGCGCGGCCGCGGTGGTCGCGCCGGTCTCCGGCAGCCGGAGGCGCCAGGCGTACGAGCAGTAGGCCGTGATGGTGCAGAGGATCAGCACGCCGAGGAAGACGTGCGCGCCCTTGACCTCGGCGAAGCCGAGCATCATCTGGACGGCGATCGCCACGATGATCCCGACCGGCAGGAAGAGGGTCCAGCCCGGGCGACCGGAACGCCGCAGCGTCACGCCCAGCACCGCGCCGATGACGGCGAGCACGAGGACGGCGAACGCGTTCGTCAGGTGCGCGATCAGCAGCGGGGCGACCCCGTCGAGGTAGCCCGACCCCAGACCGGCCTGCGCGACGGCGAAGGCGAAGAGCAGGGTCGCGACGATGCGGAGCTGCCGGATCTGGGCCACGCGGTCATTGTGCCGCAGCCGGTCTCGGGCAGGGTTCCGGGAGCGCCAGCGAGCGGAACCCCTGCGGGGGTGTGGGGGGTCGTCCCCCACGTGATACAGCGTCAGCCGAGCAGGCGGTCGGACAGGATGTCCGCGGCCGAGCGGAGGACCCGCAGGGCGGCGAGAGCGCCGTCGCTGTCGAAGCCGGCGAGCCCGCAGGCCGGGGTGAGCACGGTCCGCAGCCCGGCGTCGGCGTCGAGGCCCAGGTCGTCGAGCCGGGCGAGCACCCGCGTCGCCACCTGCTCCGGTCGGGCGAGCGGTGCCGTGCCCGTGGTGGGCAGCGCTCCGGCGCCGAACCACAGGCCCTCGGTCAGCCCCTCGCCGACCTCGTCCCAGGTCTCGGTGCCCATCTGGCCGAGGTCGAGCGCGACGCCGGCCACGCCCACCTCGCGCAGCAGGGACACCGGAGCCCCGGCGGCACAGCAGTGCACGACCACGGGGACGGCCGCGGCGCCCATCGGACCCGTCGCGGCGAGGTGAGCGACGAGCTGGCTGTACGCCTCCGCCACCTCGGGCCGGTCGACCGAGCGGTGCCGCGAGAACCCGCTGGCCGTGCTCAGGCCGCCGGTCAGCACCGCCGGCAGCAGCGGCTCGTCGAGCTGCACGACCAGCGCGAGGTCGGGCAGCCGCCGGCGGAGCTCGTCGACCAGCGCGCCGATCCCCTCGGTCAGCGACTGCACCACGTCGCGGCGCGCACCGTGGTCGGCGACGACGCGGTCGCCCCGGGGACGTTCCAGGGCGGCGGCGAGGGTCCAGGGGCCGGCGACGGAGAGCTTGAACGCCCCGACAAATCCCTGCGCGACCTCCTCGAGGTCGTCCAGGTCCTGCCGGAAGAGCGAGCGTGCCTGACGGGCGTCCCGGTTGGGCGCGTCGGCGAGGCGCCAGCCGGCGGGCTGGAGGTCGACCGCCAGCCCGGACAGGACCGACGCGCCCCGGCCGACCAGCTGGGCCGCCGGCCCGCGGGCCGGGAGCTCGGGCAGGTAGGGCAGGTCGGGGCACTCGGCGAAGGCGATCCTGACCGCGTCGCCCATGTCGGTGCCGGGCCAGGACCCGATCCCGGTCCAGAGCACCGAGGGCGGACGGCGGTCGGCCAGGCCGAGCGGCGGTGCGGTCTCGACCTCGGGCCCGCTCACGGGACCAGCGCCGGCCGCGGCGCCGCTACGGTGCTCGCGATGGTGGCGCTGCCCACGACGCGGGTGCCGTCGTAGCAGACGACGGCCTGCCCCGGCGCGACCCCGGACAGCGGCTCGTCGGTGTCGACGACGAGCTCGTCCCCGTCCGCGGCCGACGCCCGCACCTCGATCGTCGCGGGCACGGGCGCGCCATGGGCGCGCACCTGGACGAGGCCACGCCACGGACCCGCGGGCGTCGTGCCGGTCCAGGTCGGGCGCACGCCGGCGATCCGGGTCACCGCGAGCGCCTCGCGGGGTCCGACGGTGACGGTCCCGGTGACGGGCGTGACGTCGAGGACGAAGCGGGGCTTGCCGTCCGCCGCGGGCACGCCCAGGCGCAGCCCCCGGCGCTGACCGACGGTGAAGTGGTGGGTCCCGTCGTGCTCGCCCACGGCCGTGCCGTCGACGTCGACGATCGACCCCGGTCGGGTCCCGAGCCGGGCGTCGAGGAAGCCGGCGGTGTCGCCGTCGGGGATGAAGCAGATGTCGTGGCTGTCGGGCTTCGCCGCGACCGACAGCCCGCGGGCGGCCGCCTCGGCGCGGACCTCGGTCTTGGTCGAGCCGCCCAGCGGGAACCAGCTGTGCGCGACTTGGTGCGCAGTCAGGACCCCGAGCACGTACGACTGGTCCTTGGCGTCGTCGACGGCACGGTGGAGCTCGTCCCCCACCCGCCGGGCGTAGTGCCCGGTGCAGACGGCGTCGAAGCCGAGGGCGAGGCCGCGCTCCAGCACGGCGGAGAACTTGATCTTCTCGTTGCAGCGCAGGCACGGGTTCGGCGTCCGGCCGGCGGCGTACTCGGCCACGAAGTCGTCCACCACGTCGGCGGCGAAGCGGTCGGACAGGTCCCAGACGTAGAACGGGATGCCCAGCCGGTCGGCGGCCCGGCGGGCGTCGTGGGCGTCCTCGCGCGAGCAGCACCCGCGGGCCCCGCTGCGGAACGACTGCGGGTTCTTCGACAGGGCGAGGTGCACGCCGGTGACGTCGTGACCCGCGTCCACGGCCCGTGCCGCGGCCACGGCCGAGTCCACGCCTCCGGACATGGCGGCCAGCACCCTCATCCCGACCGTCCCCTCAGCTCGTACCCGACGATCCCTGAGTTTAGTGGCGTCAGACGTACGCGGCCGCCGCCCGCGCCCGCGCGACGACGTCGGGCAGCACGGCGGAGACCCGCTCGAGGTCGGCCGGCGTGGTCGTGTGGCCCAGGGAGAACCGGACGACGCTGCGCGCCTCGGCCTCGGGCACGCCCAGCGCGGTGAGGACGTGGCTCGGGGCGGTGACGCCGGCCGAGCAGGCCGACCCCGTGGAGGCGTCGACGCCGGCCGCGTCGAGCAGCATCACCACGGCGTCGCCGGGAGCGCCGGGCAGACCGACGCTGAGCACGCTCGGCAGACCCGCACCGAGCCGCTCGGCGGCGGCCGCACCGTGCCGGACGGCATCGGGCACCGCGATGCGGATCCGGGCGTACAGCTCCTCGCGCAGGGCGACCTCGCGCGTCGCCTCGGCCTCCAGGGTGGCGACGGCGACGTCGACCGCCGCGGCGAAGCCGGCCGCGCCCACGACGTCGAGCGTCCCGGAGCGCACGTCACGCTCCTGGCCGCCGCCGTGCTGGACCGCGGCCAGCGCGGTCGTCCGCCGGGCGATCAGCGCGCCGATCCCGACCGGTCCCCCGAGCTTGTGCGCGGTCAGGGTGAGCAGGTCGAGGCCGCTGGCGGCGAAGTCGACCGGGACGTGCCCGACGGCCTGCACCGCGTCGCTGTGCACGACGGCGCCGACCGCACGGCCGGCGGCGGCCACCTCGGCGACCGGCTGCACCGTGCCGACCTCGTTGTTGGCCCACATGACGGAGACGACCGCGCTGCGGGGGCCGAGGGCCGCGGCGTACGCGTCCAGGTCGAGCCGGCCGGTCGCGTCGACGTCGAGGAGCGTGACGTGCGCGCCCTGGGTCTGGGCCAGCCACAGCGCCGCGTCCCCGACCGCGTGGTGCTCGACCGCGCTGACCAGCACGTCGCGCCGGTCCGCGTCCCGGCGCGCCCAGTAGGCGCCCTTGACCGCCAGGTTGTCCGCCTCGGTGCCGCCGCCGGTGAAGAGGACCTCGGCGGGCTCGGCGCCCAGCCGTGCGGCGATCAGCTCACGTGCGTCCTCCACGACGCGGCGCGCGGCGCGACCGGAACCGTGCGCCGAGGACGGGTTGCCCGTCCGGGTCAGCTCCGCCGTGACCGCGGCCACGGCCTCGGCCCGCATGGGCGTGGTCGCCGCGTGGTCCAGGTAGCTCCGCACGTCCCCAGTCTCCAACCTCGGCGAAGGGGTCCGTCAGGCCTGGTCGGCCTTCAGGCCGGCGACGACGGCGTCGAGGACCTCGTGCAGGTCGCCGACCACGCCGAGGTCGGCGAGGGCGAAGATCGGCGCCTCGCCGTCGGAGTTGATCGCCACGACCGCCTTCGACGTCTGCATGCCGGCGCGGTGCTGGATCGCACCGGAGATGCCGGCGGCGACGTAGAGCTGCGGCGAGACGGTCGTCCCGGTCTGGCCGACCTGGTAGGCGTGCGGGTACCAGCCCGCGTCCACCGCCGCGCGCGAGGCGCCGACCGCGCCCCCGAGGGCGTCGGCCAGGGCCTCGACCTCGGCGAAGTCCCCGCCGGTCCCCCGCCCGCCGGACACCACGACGGTGGCCTCGGTCAGACCCGGGCGACCGCTGCCGGCCCGCGGGTCACGAGCGGTGATCCGGGCGCCGCGGGCCGCGTCGGACAGGGTGACGGCGACCGGCTCGACCGCCACCGGGCTCCAGCCCTCGACCGGCTCGGGGGTCACCGAGTTGGGCTTCACCGTGACCACGCCGACGTCGCGGCCGCCGCGGGCCCGGGTCGTCCAGCCGCCCGCGAACACGGACTTCGTCGCCGTGCCGTCGGCGTCGAGGTCGACCGCGTCGGTCACCAGGCTCGCGCCCAGCCGTACGGCGAGCCGGCCGGCGACCTCCTTGCCCTCGACGCTCGACGTGAGCAGCACGAGGGCCGGCCCGACCGCGTCGACGACCTGGGTCAGCGCCTCCGACTTCGGCGCGACGAGGTAGGCGTCGAACGCCGGGTCCTGCACGCTCAGCACCCGCGTCACGCCGTGGGCGGCCAGGACGGCGGCGGCCGCCTCGGAGACCTCCTCGAGCACGACGACGACCGGGTCGCCGACGCGGCGGGCCAGCGTCAGCAGCTCGAGCGTGGCCCGGCTGGGGACGGCGTCGGCGAACGTGGCCAGGACCAGGACCGTGGGCATGCGTGCTCCTTCGTCAGGGTGGGCGTCGGGAGGACGCGTCAGGCGTAGCGGCCGGCGGCCAGGAACTCGAGCACGGCGCCCGCCCCGGAACCGTCACGGTCCTCCACGACCTGCCCGGCGCCGCGGTCGGGACGCGGCTCTGCGCCGACCACGTGGGCCCAGGCGGCGCCCAGCCCGACGTCGGCGGGGTCGAGCCCGAGGTCGTCGAGGTCCCAGGTCTGCACCGGCTTCTTCTTCGCCGCGAGGATCCCCTTCATCGACGGGTAGCGCGCCTCGCCCGACTGGTCGGTCACGCTCACCACCGCGGGCAGGTCGACCTCGACGGTCAGCCGGGCGGTGTCGTCCTCGCGGACGATCGTGGCGTGCCCGTCGGCGACCTCGAGGCGGCCCGCGTACGTGGCGCCGGGCCATCCGAGACGCTCGGCGAGCATCGCCGGGAGCACGCCCATGGCCCCGTCGGTGGAGGACATGCCGCAGACCACGAGGTCGGCGCCGGCCTTCGTCACGGCGGCCGCGAGCACCGTGCTGGTGCCGAGCACGTCGGTCCCGTGCAGCGCGTCGTCGAGCACGTGGACCCCGGAGCCCACGCCCATCTGCAGGGCCCGCTTGATCGCCGCGGTCGCGTCGTCGGGGCCGACGGTGAGCACGACCACCTCGACGTCGTCGCCGGCCTCGGCCAGGCGCAGGGCCTGCTCGACCGCGTACTCGTCGAGCTCGGACAGGAGCCCGTCGGTGCCCTCGCGGTCGACCGTCAGGTCGTCCGCGAACACCCGGTCGGCGCTCGCGTCGGGAACATGCTTCACGCAGACCACGATCTTCACGCGCCCGAGGTTACCCGTGGGTAACTTGTCGCGACGCGCAGGAGGGCGCCGCTCGCGCGACGCCCCTCCCGATGGTGCTCGAGGGTCGGTCGACCCTCGTCAGACGGTTCCGACTACCGCTTCGCCACCGCTGCGGCGGTCGGGGCGGGCGTGGTCAGCTTGAGGAACGAGGTGTTCGGGACACCGCGTCCCGTCACCTGGTCCCAGCCCTTGCTGGTCGGCAGCGAGGCGTCCTGGCCGAAGGTCCGCACGATGTAGGACAGGCCGTCGTCGGCGTTCTCGCTGTTGTTGTAGTTCACCCGGACGACGCCCCAGTCGGGCGACTTCACGGGCAGCACGTCGTCGACGAGCGACCCGCGCTTGTAGATCACCGGGTTGAGCAGACCGAAGCCCCGGCCCTGGTTGTTCTGCACCGCGAGCGCGGTCATGCCGGCCAGCAGCGGGCTGGCGAGGCTGGTGCCGCCGATGCGGTACTCCGAGTAGTACGTGCCGTCGCTGAACTTCTGGGTCTGCCCGACGAGCATGCCCGTCTGCGGGTCGGCGTCCATCGCGACGTCGGGGACGGCCCGGCCGCCCGAGAGCTGCTTGGCCACGACACCGCGCTGGTACGACGGCTGGTTGAACAGCGACGAGACGCCGCCGCCCGCGCCGTAGAGGTAGCCGCCCGGGGTCCAGGACTTGGCGTCCTTGGCCAGGGAGTACGTCCGCGTACCCCAGCCGGTGTCGAAGACGCGCTGGCCGTCGGCCCCGATGCCCGTCGCGGTGCCGCCGACGGCGGTCACGAACGGCTCGGTGGCCGGGTAGTCGGCCTGCTTGAGCCCGGTGTTCTGGAGCTCGTCGCCGTTGTCGCCGGAGGAGAACAGCACGCTGATGCCCTGGAGGGCGGCCTGCTGGAAGATCGTCTCGTACGCGGTGACCGCGTCGGACGAGGTGACCTCGCCCGCGTCGCCCCACGAGTTGGAGACGACCTGCGCGACACCCTCGTCGGCGACGCGCGCCAGGGTGTCGAGGAAGTCGTCGTCCAGGCAGCTGGACGAGGCGTAGTAGCGGATCTTCGCGCCCGGGGCCATGGCGTGGACGGCCTCGACGTCGAGGGTCTCCTCGCCGCTCCAGCCGGAGGGGTCGCAGAGGTCCTCGCTGTTGTAGCTCGCCGGCAGGTTCTCGGTCAGCTGGCCGGCGGCGTAGCTGCCGTCGCCGTGCTGCGCGGCGTACTTCTCGGCGTCGCTGGCGATGAGCTGCCAGCGGTAGGCGTCGGTGATCGCGACGGTCGTGCCCGCGCCGGTCAGGCTGGTGTCGCCCTCGTACGCGCTGCGGTACTGCGGGCCCGTGTAGCCGCACGGCGCGTAGCTGAGCGTCGTGTCCTTGAACTTCGGCAGCGCCGTCTTGAAGTCGGCCTGCTTCGAGGCCGCGACCTGGCCGTAGTACCGGCTGCAGGGCTTGGCGTTGCGGAAGCCGGCCGGCGGCTCGGTGGCCGCGTGGCGGGTCATCTTGACCTGCGTCGTGTCCAGCCCGTCGACGGTGAGGACCGCCTTCGCGACCTGGGCGGGGAGCTCGGCGGCGCTCGTCGGCGCGACGACCTTCTGGTCGAGGTGGGAGAAGGAGCGCAGCGAGACGTGGAAGGCCTGGTCGAGCTGCGCGATCGTGCCCTTCGCGGTGACGTAGCGGCGGAACGGTGCCGTCCCGCTCACCGTCAGGCCCTGGCCCGTGAGGTACGAGCGCACGGTCTGCTCGGCCGCGGCGGTCGGGGCGTAGCTCGCGTGGAACTGGTCGGCGGTGAGGAACTGGCCGTAGCTGGCCGAGCCCGGTGTGGAGACGGCCAGCGCCGCCGTCGACAGGGCGTCGGCGCCGCCCTTCGGGGCGAGGAAGACGCGGACCTCGAGGGTCTTGCCCTCGTCGACCCCGGCCGCCTTGCTGGCGATCCGGGCCTGGCTGGTCGGCAGCCAGCGCGGCAGCGTGGAGGGCAGGGCGACCAGCCCGGACGCCGGGGCGGCGTTCGCGGTCTGGACGGTCGCCAGCAGGCTGGCGGGGACGAGCAGGGTCGACGCGGCGACGAGCAGACGTGCTCGCCTCGAGCGGAGGTGCATGGGGCTCCCGAGAGGTGGAGGGGTGGGCACCTCGACCGTGACAACCGCACCGACGAGGCTCGGGAACCGTAAGCCTGCCGGTGGGCGCAGGTCTATAGCCGAAGAATATTGTGCGAAGCGTCTCAACACGGGCGCCCCGGTGTGGCTGCGGCCGGCCCGGGTATGGCGGTCGTCGCCCGGGCGGCCGGGTGGGCGCGACCGACTGGCACGAGCGGTCACGCGGGCGCGGCGAAACAGGCATGATGGGCGGGCCCGCGCCCCGTGACGCGCGGTGCTGCACCGGCCGATCCCTGAAGAACCGGGGGTGCGGCGTCCCTCAGGAGGCTCCCGATGACGATCTCGTTGCCCGTGCCCGGCGACACCTCCATGCTGGGCGCGCACGTCGTCGACGGGGGCACGGCCTTCGCGCTCTGGGCCCCGCGCGCGACCCGCGTCGAGCTCGCCCTCGTCCACGCGGACCGTTCCCAGGTCAACCACGAGATGCACCGGTCCTCCGACGGCGTGTGGCACGTCGTCGTCGCCGGGGTCGGCGCCGAGCAGCGCTACGGCTACCGGGTGCACGGCGCCTGGGACCCGGCCAACGGGGAGCGCTTCAACCCGGCCAAGCTGCTCCTGGACCCGTACGCCCGTGCGATCACCGGCGGTGTCGACTACTCCGGCCCGATCCTCGACCACATCGACGCCTCGGACTTCGTGCCGAGCCCGGAGGACTCCTCCGGCTCCGTGCCGCTCAGCGTCGTCGTCCGCGACTCGCCCCCGCCGCGCCCCGTCGCCACCCCGGTGGAGCTGAGCGACAGCGTGATCTACGAGCTGCACGTCAAGGGCTTCACCCGCCTGCACCCGCAGGTCCCCGAGCACCTGCGCGGCACGTACGCCGGCCTCGCCTACCCGGCCGTCGTCGCGCACCTGAAGTCCCTCGGGGTCACCGCCGTCGAGCTGCTGCCCGTGCACCAGTTCGTCTCCGAGCCGTTCCTCATCTCCCGCGGGCTGTCGAACTACTGGGGCTACAACACGCTCGGCTTCTTCGCCCCGCACTCCGCGTACGGGTCGGTGGGCACGCTCGGCGCGCAGGTCGACGAGTTCAAGCAGATGGTCTCGGCCCTGCACGACGCCGGCATCGAGGTCATCCTCGACGTCGTCTACAACCACACGGGCGAGGGCGGCCACGAGGGCCCGACGCTGTCGTTCCGCGGGCTGGACCACCTCGGCTACTACCGGCTGACCGCCGACCGGCGCAACGACTACGACGTGACCGGCTGCGGCAACTCGGTCGACACCTCCGAGCCCGGCGTGCTGCGGCTCGTGCTCGACTCGCTGCGCTACTGGGTCACCGAGATGGGCGTCGACGGCTTCCGCTTCGACCTCGTGACCACCCTGCTCCGCGACGAGCGCCACCACGTTGACCAGGAGCACGCGTTCAAGCAGGCGCTGCGCGACGACCCGGTCCTCAGCCAGGTCAAGATGATCGCGGAGCCCTGGGACGTCGGCCCGTACGGCTACCAGGTCGGTGCCTTCGGCGAGGGCTGGAGCGAGTGGAACGACCGCTTCCGCAACTACGTGCGCGACTTCTGGCGCGGCAACACCCAGGGGGTGGCCGAGCTCGGGCAGCGTCTGGTCGGCTCGCCCGACGTCTTCGACCACGGCAACCGGCCCGTCGGCGCGAGCGTCAACTACGTGACCGCGCACGACGGCTTCACCCTGCGCGACCTCGTGACGTACGACGTCAAGCACAACGGCGGCAACGGCGAGTCCAACCGCGACGGCACCGACGACAACCGTTCCTGGAACTGCGGCGTCGAGGGCGAGACCGACGACGCGGGCATCCTCGCGCTGCGGCGGCGCCAGACCAGGAACCTCATGGCGACGCTCGTGCTGGCCGCCGGCGTCCCGATGATGGTCGCCGGCGACGAGCTCGGCCGGACGCAGGGCGGCAACAACAACGCCTACTGCCAGGACTCCCCCACCTCGTGGGTGCACTGGGACACCGCCCAGGAGTGGTCCGGGCTGACCGACCTGACCCGGCGCCTGCTGGCCCTCCGGGCCGAGCACCCCGTGTTCCGCCGGACGACCTTCCGCCACGGCGAGCAGCTCGTCGACGCGACCAATCACCCGATCGGGCGCCGCAACCTCGCCTGGTTCGGCGGGGGCCGCGAGGAGATGACGCAGGAGGACTGGCACGACCCGCACCGCCGGACGCTCGGGGTCTACCTCGCCCACGACGCGCCCAACCGCGACCACGACGAGGCGTTCCTGGTCTGGTTCCACGGGGGCGCGGACGAGGTGCACGTGGCGCTGCCCGACGGGGGCTGGGCCGACACCTACACCGTCGTCGCGCACACCGGCGAGGACCACGAGCTGACGACCGAGAAGATCCCGGCCGGCACGACCCTGCGCATCCCCGGTCGTACGGTCGTGGTCCTGCAGGTCGACTGACGGACCCGGGAGGACCCGTGAACCGCCGCACCCGGCTCCTGACGTCCGCCGGCCGTCGACTGCCCCGCCCGGACCCGCCGCCCGCGTCCTACCTGCGCCGGGTCCGGCGCGAGATCCCGCGCCCGGTCGCCCGGGTGGTGCTCGGGTCCGTGTCGCGCGGCATCGCGATCACCGACCACGTCCTGCCGACCACCCCGTACGCGGTGCCCGTCCGCGTCTACCGCCCACGGCGCGCCGTCGGGCCACTCCCGCTCCTGGTCAACCTGCACGGCGGCGGGTTCGTGTTCGGCAACCTGGGCGGGGCCGACTGGCTGTGCGGCCAGCTGGCCGACCGGGTCGGCGCCGTCGTGGTGTCGGTCGACTACCGGCTCGCGCCCGAGCACCCCGCGCCGACGCCGTACGAGGACGCCTGGGCGGCCACCCGCTGGCTGCTCGAGCACGCGACGACCTGGGGCGCCGATCCCGGACGGACCGTCCTGGTCGGCGAGAGCGCGGGCGGCAACCTCGGTGCGCTCGTCACGCTGGCGCTGCGCGACCGTCAGCGCGCCGAACCCGGGGCTCCGGGACTCGTGGGCCAGGTCCTGCTCTACCCCTCGACCGACCTGACGATGACGTCCGCCTCCGCGACCGCGATGGTGGACGCGCCCGTGCTCTCGAAGCGGGCGATCGACTGGTACGGACGCCAGTACGTCCCTCAGGGCCTGCCGCACTCGATCCTGCCCGACGACCCCCGCGTCAGCCCGCTGCGCGCCGTCGACCACACCGACCTCCCGCCCGCGCTCGTCGTGGCCGCCGGGCTCGACCCGCTGCGAGACGACGCCCTGGCGTACGCGGCCGCGCTCCAGCGCGCGGGCGTGCCCGTCCGGACCGTGCTCTACCCCGACGCGGTGCACGGCTTCGTCTCGATCCCCCGCTTCGAGCCCGCCGCCGCCCAGGCGCTGGACGAGGCGGTCACGCACGCGGTGTCGTGCCTGCTCGCCGCGACGGTCCACCCCACCGCGGAGCCTCACCCCAAAGGGTGAAGATCGGCCGGCTTCGCAACCGCTGGCCGTGAGGGCACCGAAACAGTTCCGTAACCTGGCGCTGGCACCACGCGCCGGGCTCGGGGCGATGCACCAGGCAACGCCCTCCAGCCGGAGGAGCTCCGTGATCACCGTCGACGCCGACGTCCCTGCCCCCGCTGTCCTCCCCGCCCCGGCCCTTCCGGTCGCGGCCCCCGTCCGGGCGGACCCGCTCCTGCACGACGGTCCCGCGCCGCTGCCCTCCCCCCGGGGACCGGTCTCGGCGGCCCTGCTCGCCACCCTCCAGCGCGACGCGACCCGTTCGGTCGACCTGCGCCACTTCACCTGGGAGGCGCCGCCCGCGGACGCCTGCACCGACGACGACCTGCAGCTGGCGCTCTGGCTGAGCTACGAGCTGCACTACCGCGGGCTGGCCGGCGTGGACGAGCGGTGGGAGTGGCACCCCGAGCTCCTCTGGGCCCGGGCGCGTTGGGAGGACCAGCTGCTGGCCGGCCTCGAGGCCGCAGTTCCGCGTGGCGGCCCCGCCGGGGCGACCGACCCCTCGACCGGGGACGCGCTCGACCCCGTCGGCGACGTCGTCGCCGGGCTCACCGCCCTGGCCGAGGCCGACGGCGAGCCGTCGCTGTCCAAGTTCCTGATGCGCAGCGCGACCGCGGCGCAGTTCGCCGAGTTCCTCACCCACCGCTCGCTCTACCACCTCAAGGAGGCCGACCCGCACAGCTGGGCCATCCCGCGGCTGAGCGGCGCGGTCAAGGGCGCGCTCATCACGATCCAGGCCGACGAGTACGGCGGCGGGGTCCCCTCGGCGATGCACGCCCAGCTGTTCCGGAGCCTGATGGCCGGCTGGGGCCTCGGGACCTCGTACGGGCACTACCTCGACCGGGTGCCCGGCGTGACGCTGCTGGGCACGAACCTCATCTCGTTCTTCGGGCTGCACCGCCGTTGGCGCGGCGCGCTCGTCGGGCACCTGACGGCGTTCGAGATGTCGTCGTCGGTCCCCAACGCCCGCTACGCTCGCGGCCACCGCCGCCTCGGTGGCGGCGAGGAGACGGCCCGGTTCTTCGACGAGCACGTCGTCGCCGACGCGGTGCACGAGCAGATCGCGCTGCACGACCTCGCCGCCGGCCTCGTCCGCGCCGAGCCGGCCCTCGCCGGGGACGTCCTCTTCGGCGCGCGCTGCGCCGCGTACGCCGACACGGTCGTCGCCCAGCACGTCCTCGGCCGCTGGGAGGCCGGGCTCAGCAGCCTGCGTCCGACGGGCGAGGTGACCGCGTGAGCGCCGGCTCGGGCGACGACGTCACCGTCACGATCTGCCCGGACGGGCCGCTGCTCGTCCGCGGCCCCGCTCAGCTGCGGACGGTCGACGGCCGCACCGTCGAGCACGACCGCACGGTCCTCGCCCTCTGCCGCTGCGGGCGTTCGCGTCTCAAGCCGCTCTGCGACGGCTCGCACCGGCTGAGCAAGTTCCGTGACCCGGCCACCGCCGAGCAGCTCGACCACGTCCTGACGAACGCCACCCCGCTGCCTGCGGAAGGTTCCTCGGCCGCCTGACCCCTTCGCGAGTCCCACGAGTCCCGCGAGTCTCAGGATTTTCACGTTCACGTGAAAAACTGGTGCTGACCCCGGCAGATCTGCTGTGCTCAGCGCCAGTTTTTCGTGGTCCGAGCGTCTGTGGACGACGGGGCATACCACCGCTGCGCCTGTGGATCAGCGGCCGAAAGGCAAGCCGATCACCATGCTCCCGGCGTGGACCCTCTCCTCGACCTCCGACTGCCCTACCGCGACTTCTTCACCCGGCGAGAAGCTCTCGAGCTGGGCGAGACCGACCGGTCGCTGAGCACCGCGCTCCGAGCCGGCAGGCTCGTCCGGCTCCGGCATGGCGTGTACGCGTTCGCCGAAAGACTGGTCGGCCTGCAGGACGAGGAGCGCCACCTCCTGCTCGCGCGGGCGGCGGTGGCGCAGCAACGCGGCGCGGTCGCTCTCGCCGGCCCGACCGCGGCCCTGCAGCACGGCTTCGCCGTCTTCGGCCACGACCTGCAGGTCGTCCACCTCGCGCGGCTCGACGGCGGTTCGGCTCGTCGCGAGACGGGGATCGTCCACCACCGGATCGGCGCGGCAGTCTCTGACGGGATCACGTCCCGCAACGGCCTGCTGACCGTCAGCCCCGAGGACGCCGTCTGGCAGGTGGCGCTCCTCTCCAGCCTCGAGGGCGGCGTGGTCACCGCGGACTCGGCGCTCCACCAGCTCCCCGCCCTGGTCGGCCCGCTCGCCCGGGTCGTCGGCCGTTCTCCGTTCCACCCGCACTCACGAACCGCGCGGCTCGCCCTCCGTCTGGCGCGGCGCGAGGCCGAGTCGCCGGGAGAGTCCCTGACCCGGATGGCCTGCTACCGCCACGGGATCCCGGCACCGACCCTGCAGCACAAGGTCCACGACGAGGTCGGCCGGCTTCTCGGCGTCTCGGACCTGTACTGGGAGGGCTGTCGCTTGCTGGGCGAGTTCGACGGCCGCATCAAGTACGAGCGCCTCCGCAAAGAGGGCGAGACGGCGACCGATGTCGTGACCAGGGAGAAGACCCGGGAGGACGGGATGCGGTCCACGGGGCGCGGCATGTCGCGCTTCATCTGGTCCGAGGTGCAGCCAGGTTCGACCGCGCGACGGATGGCCAAGCTCCGCCAGGAGCTGGAGCAGTCGCGCCGTCTGTACGTCCGCGTCGCGAGCTGAGTCCCTTGGGATCGCGCTCCGGCAAGGGGACCGTGCGCTCGTGCTCACCACGAGAAACTGCCGCTGAACACGGCATATCTGCTGTGCTCAGCGGCAGTTTTTCACGTGAACGTGAAAAAATTCGGACTGGTGAGACGCAAGGGACTAGCCCCGCGGAACGTTCCCCTTACGCGGACGGGGGCGAGGACAGGCCGCTCGGAACCGCGGCGAGGCCCATCTCCGCCGTGCTGACGAGCAGCGGGTGGTGCGGGACGACGCGGACCGTGTAGCCGATCGAGCCCGCGCGGCGGGCCTGGACGGTGCCCTCGTAGCGGCGCAGGCCGCCATCGACGTCAGCACCCTCCGGGAAGGGCGTGATGCGCGGCTCGCGGAGCTGGTCGTCGGAACCGACCCGGCCGGTCACGAGCTGCACCTCGACGTCGGACGGGTCGAGCGAGCCGAGCCGGACGAGCGCGCTGACGTGGATGCCGGTGCCGACCTCGACCTGGTCGCCGTCGAGCGACTGCACGTGGTCGACGACCACGTCGCCCCAGGCGTCGCGGACCTTGCGCTTCCACTCGGCCAGGGCCTCGGGACCGCCGGTCTCGGCGGCGAGCGACCGGCTCGACGCCGCCGACGGGGTGTAGAGGTGCGTCACGTAGTCGCGGACCATGCGGGAGGCGAGGACCTTCGGCCCGAGGCCGGCCACCGTCTCGCGGATCATCTGGATCCAGCGCTTGGGGTAGCCGTGCGAGTCGCGGTCGTAGAAGCGCGGGACGATCTCGTTCTCGATGATCTCGTAGAGCGACTTGGCCTCGAGGTCGTCGCGCTGGTCGCCCTCGACGCCCTCGGCCGAGGGGATCTCCCAGCCGAACGCCGGGTCGTACCACTCGTCCCACCACCCGTCGAGGATCGACAGGTTGGCCGCGCCGTTGAGGGCGGCCTTCATGCCCGACGTGCCGCACGCCTCGTACGGGCGCAGCGGGTTGTTCATCCAGACGTCGCAGCCGGGGTAGAGCGGCTTGGCCATGCCGATGTCGTAGTCGGGCAGGAAGACGATCCGGTTGCGGACGTCGTGCTCGTCCGCGAACTGCACCATCTGCTGGATCAGCGCCTTGCCGCCCTCGTCGGCGGGGTGCGACTTGCCGGCGATGACGATCTGGATCGGGCGCTTCTTCGACGTCAGCAGCGCCTTGAGCCGCTCGGGCTCGCGCAGCATCAGGGTGAGGCGCTTGTACGACGGCACGCGCCGGGCGAAGCCGAACGTGATGGTGTCGGGGTCGAGGACGCCCGAGACCCAGTCGGTCGACAGGCCGCGGTGCGCGCTGCTCTCGGCGAGCCGCTTGCGCGTGAACGCGATCAGCTCGGTACGCATCGTGCGCTTGAGGTTCCAGATGGTCTTGTCGTCGACGTCGACGAGGCCGTTCCAGTCGTAGCCGTCGATCACGCTGTCGCTCGTGCTGCCCGTGGGGGCCTCGAGCAGGGCGAGCAGGTCGCGGTGCACCCAGGTGAGGTGGTGCACGCCGTTGGTGATCGAGGTGATCGGCACCTCGCTGGTGTCGAAGCTGCGCCACAGCCCCTGGAACATGTCGCGCGACACCTCGCCGTGCAGCAGCGAGACGCCGTTGGCGCGCTGCCCGAGCCGGAAGCCCATGACCGCCATGTTGAACACGCCGTGGTCGCCGCCGTCGTAGTCCTCCGAGCCGAGCGCCATGACGCGCTCGAGCGGCAGGCCGAAGTCGGCGAACTGGTGGCGGACCAGGTCGACCGGGAAGCGGTCGATGCCGGCAGGGACGGGGGTGTGCGTGGTGAAGACGGTGCCGGCCCGCGCGGTCTCGAGCGCGGTGTCGAAGTCGACGCCGGCGACGACCTGCTCACGGATCCGCTCCAGGCCCTGGAAGCCGGCGTGGCCCTCGTTGGTGTGGTACACCTCCGGCACCGGCGTGCCGGTGATCTTGCAGTACGCGCGGACGGCGCGGACGCCCCCGATGCCCAGCAGCGTCTCCTGCGCGAGGCGGTGCTCGGTGCCGCCGCCGTACAGCCGGTCGGTGGTCTCGCGCTCGGGTCCGGCGTTGCGCTCGACGTCGGAATCCAGCAGCAGCAGCGGGACACGGCCGACAGCCGCCAGCCAGACCTGCGCGGCCAGCACGCGGCCGCCGCCGAGGTCCACCTCGACGGTGACCGGGCTGCCGTCGTCGTTGTGCAGCAGCGTCAGGGGCAGCGCGTTCGGGTCGAGCAGCGGGTACGTCTCCTGCTGCCAGCCGGCGGCGTTCAGCGACTGGCGGAAGTAGCCCTGCCGGTAGAGCAGCCCGACGCCGATGATCGGGACGCCGAGGTCGGACGCGGTCTTGAGGTGGTCCCCGGCCAGGATCCCGAGGCCGCCGGAGTACTGCGGCAGCACCTCGGTGATGCCGAACTCCGGGGAGAAGTACGCGATGCCCGCGGGTGCCTCGGGGTGCTCGGCCGCGAAGCCCGCGTACCAGAGGTCGCCGCTGGTGTAGTCGGCGAGGTCGGCCTGGACGACGCGCAGGTTCTTGAGGAACCGCTTGTCCGAGCTCAGCGTGTCCAGCCGCTCGACGGAGACGTCGGACAGCAGCTTGACCGGGTCGTGCCCGCTCGACTCCCACAGGTCCGGGTCCACGGAGCGGAAGAGGTCCTGGGTGTCGGTGTTCCAGCACCAGCGCAGGTTGCGCGCGAGGTCGCCGAGAGGCTTGAGGACCTCGGGGAGCACGGGGCGGACGGTGAAACGTCGGATGGCACGCACGCGCAGCACCCTAGCGGCGCCTCCGGTCGTGCGGACCGGATCGCCACGCCTGAGACGTGGACCACATCGGTCCGCCCACCGCGCGTGGCCGGACGGCCGCCGCCCGATAAGTTGACGGGGTGAGCCAGACCGACGTGGGTCCCGACCCGTCCAACCTGACGCCCGACCCGACACCCGTGCGCCGGAGCGCTGACGGGCCGCGCCTGGGCGCGCCGGTCGGCCGCATCCCCGTGACCAAGGTGTCGCCCGTCGTCGAGTGCGGCGCCTACCCGGCCAAGGCCAGCGTCGGCGAGGCCGTGCCGATCCGGGCCACGGTGTTCCGCGAGGGCCACGACGCGGTGAACGCGACCGTCGTCCTGACCGGGCCCGACGGCACGGAACGTACCGAGCCGATGCAGCCGACGACCCCGCTCGGCTTCGACTGGTGGGCCGCGACCGTCGTCTTCGACACCGAAGGTCCCTGGACGTTCCGCGTCGAGGGCTGGAGCGACCCGTGGGAGACCTGGGTCCACACCGCCGAGATCAAGATCCCGGCCGGCATCGACGTCGACCTCGTCTGCACCGAGGGCAAGGCGATCTTCGCCGCGGCCGCCGCCCGGGCCGACGCCGACGGGGCCCCCGGTCCCGCCGCCCGCCTCCGCGGAGCCGGTCGGGCCCTGGAGCCCGGGCAGCAGGTGGAGGACCGGCTCGCGGTCGTCCTCGCGCCCGACGTCCGGGCCGCCATGGCCACGTACGGGCCGCGCGAGCTGGTCTCCCCCAGCCCCGACTACCCCGTCTTCGTCGACCGGCGCGAGGCGCTCTTCGCGTCCTGGTACGAGTTCTTCCCGCGCTCGCAGGGGGCGACGTACGACGAGGAGAGCCAGACCTGGACCTCCGGCACGTTCGCCACCTCGTACGAGCGCCTGGAGGCAGCCGCGTCGATGGGTTTCGACGTCGTCTACCTGCCGCCGATCCACCCGATCGGCACCGCGTTCCGCAAGGGCGCGAACAACACCTTGACCCCGGGCCCCTCCGACCCGGGCTCGCCGTGGGCGATCGGGAACGTCGAGGGCGGCCACGACGCCATCCACCCCGACCTCGGCGACTTCGACGACTTCGACGCGTTCGTCGCCAAGGCGCGCTCGCTCGGGCTCGAGGTCGCGCTCGACCTCGCCCTGAACGCCTCGCCGGACCACCCCTGGGTGACGTCCCACCCGGAGTGGTTCGCCAAGCGGGCCGACGGCTCGATCGCCTACGCGGAGAACCCGCCGAAGAAGTACCAGGACATCTACAACTTCAACTTCGACGCCGACCGCGAGGGCATCTACGCGGCCTGGCTGGACGTCGTGAAGCTGTGGATGAGTCACGGCGTCCGGATCTTCCGGGTCGACAACCCCCACACCAAGCCCGTGAGCTTCTGGGCCTGGCTCTTCGCCGAGGTGCGCCGCACCGACCCCGACGTCCTCTTCTTCGCCGAGGCGTTCACGCGGCCGGCGATGATGCACATGCTGGGCAAGATCGGCTTCCACATGTCGTACAGCTACTTCACGTGGCGCAACGAGAAGTGGGAGCTCGAGGAGTACCTCACGGAGCTGACGACCGAGACCGACAGCTTCCTGCGGCCCAACTTCTTCGTGAACACCCCGGACATCAACCCCTTCTACCTTCAGACCGGGGGCAAGACGGCCTTCACCATCCGGGCCGTGCTCGCCGCCACCCTGTCGCCGCTGTGGGGCGTCTACTCGGGCTTCGAGCTGTTCGAGAGCGCGCCGCTCGGGCCGGGCCGCGAGGAGTACCTGGACTCGGAGAAGTTCGAGTACCGGCCCCGCGACTGGCAGGCCGCGGCCGACAGCGGGGAGAACCTCAACCTGCTGCTCGGCCGCCTCAACCAGATCCGGCGCGAGCACCCCGCGCTGCAGCAGCTGCGCGACCTCCACTTCCACACCGCGGCCCACGAGCAGGCGCTGGTCTTCTCGAAGCGGGCCGCCGCGGCACCGGGGACCGGCGGTACGGCTGCAGCGACGGGAGCGGCCGGCGTGGCCGGCACCGACGACGACGTCGTCATCGTGGTCTGCAGCCTCGACCCGCACGAGGTCGTCGAGACCGAGATCGTGCTCGACATGGAGGCGCTCGGGCTCTCCAGCCGCGACGTGTTCCTGGTGCACGACGAGCTGACCGGGCAGACCTGGCGCTGGGGGCAGCGGGCGTTCGTCCGGCTGACCCACGACGACCCGGCCCACATCCTCACCGTCGTCCGCTACCCCAGCCGGACCTCCGCGTGACGGACGCCGCGACCGGCCTGCCCCCCGAGGCGGCCGCGTCGCTGATGCGCGTGGTGACGGGATCCCGCTGGTTCGCCGGCAAGGGCCGCCGGGCGGAGCTGCGCTCGTTCACGCCGCTGCCCTGGCTCAACGACCCAGCGGCTCCGACGTCGGCGGAGGCGGGCGCCGACGAGGTGCCGCGCGTCCGGCTCGCGGTGATCGAGGTGGCCTACCCCGACGAGCACGCGGTCGAGCACTACCAGCTGGCCCTGGCGCACCGCCACGACCGGGTGCCGGACGGGGTGGCCGCCGCCGCGGCCGAGCTCTACGTCGACGAGGGGTCCGTGGTCTACGACGCGACCCAGGACGTCGCGGGCGCCCGGGTCCTGCTGCAGGCGCTGCTCGCCTCCGAGGAGGTCACCTCCGAGGTCGGGCGGGTCCGCTTCGACCTGCGGGACGCGGCGGCCATCACCCCCGACCTCGAGCCGCAGGTCTTCCGCGGCCAGCAGAGCAACACGTCGGTCATGTTCGGCGACGTGGCCATGCTCAAGCTCTTCCGCCGCCTCGAGCTCGGCCGCAACCTCGACATCCAGGTGCACGCCGCGCTCAACGACGCCGGCATGACCGACGTCGCGCGCCTCTTCGGCTCCGTCGAGGCGACCTGGACCGCGCCGGACGGCGAGGTGCTGGGCGCCGACCTGGCCATGTGCGTGGAGAAGCTGGCCGACGCGGTCGACGGCTGGGACCTCGCGCTGGCCTCGCTGGAGGCCGAGACGCGCGGCGCCGCCCGTGAGGTCCCGTCGTCGGACGACGGGTTCGCCGCGCACGCCGCCGCCCTCGGCCGGGCGCTGGCCGAGGTCCACACGGCGCTGCGGACCGCGTTCGGGACCACCGGGCAGCCCGGCTCGACCGTGGCCTCGGTCATGACGCAGCGCCTCGCGACGGCAGCGGCGATCGCCCCGGCCCTCCGCCCGTACGCCGACGGCCTCACGGAGCGCTTCGCCGCGCTCGAGGGCACCGAGCTCGACGCCCAGCGCGTGCACGGCGACTTCCACCTCGGTCAGACCCTGCACACGCCGTCGGGCTGGAAGATCATCGACTTCGAGGGCGAGCCGGCCAAGACCCTGGCCGAGCGGGTCGCCCCGGACTCGGTCTGGCGCGACGTCGCCGGGATGATGCGGTCCTTCGACTACGCCGCGGCCAGCGTGCCCGGCGACGCGGCGGGCGCCTGGCGCGACGGGTGCCGCGAGGCGTTCCTCGCGGGCTACACCGACGGACGCGGCCTCGGCGCCGACGACGCCGGGCTGCTGGCCGCGTACGAGGCGGACAAGGCGGTGTACGAGGTCGTCTACGAGACCCGCAACCGGCCGGACTGGGTGGGCATCCCGCTCGGCGCCGTCGCGGTCCTGGCCGCCGCCCCACCGGACCCGACGGGCTCGCCCGCGTCCGACCCCCGAACCAACGACGGATCAAAACCGGAGGAGCTCGCATGAGCCACGACCCGAGCGGCAACCTGACCGGATGGGACCTGAGCGGCTTCCACGAGGGCCACGACACCGAGGCCTGGCGCCGGCTCGGCGCCCACGAGACCTCGGTCCACGACGACGAGCGCGGTGACCTCGCGGGCACCCGCTTCTCGGTCTGGGCACCCAACGCGCAGACCGTGCGCCTGGTCGGCGACTTCAACCACTGGAACGGCGAGGGCCACACGATGGTCCTCGTGCCCGGTTCCGGGGTCTGGGCGCTGTTCGTCGAGGGCGTGGGCACCGGGAACCTCTACAAGTTCGAGGTGCTGGGCGCCGACGGCGTCTGGCGGCTCAAGGCCGACCCGATGGCCATGTTCGCCGAGGCCGCGCCGCACACCGCCTCCATCGTCTACAAGACCCAGTACGCCTGGGGCGACGACGACTGGATGTGGTACCGCGGGGAGAAGAAGCAGCACCAGGAGCCGATGAGCATCTACGAGGTGCACATCGGGTCGTGGCGCAAGGGCCTGACCTACGTGGAGCTCGCCGACCAGCTCGTCGAGTACGTGACGTGGCAGGGCTACACCCACGTCGAGTTCCTGCCCGTCGCGCAGCACCCGTTCGAGGGCTCGTGGGGCTACCACATCACCGGCTACTACGCCCCGCAGAGCAAGTTCGGGTCGCCCGACGAGTTCCGCTACCTGATCGACAAGCTGCACCAGGCCGGCGTCGGCGTGCTCGTCGACTGGGTGCCCGGGCACTTCGCCACCGACCCCTGGGCGCTGCAGCGCTTCGACGGCACCGCGCTCTACGAGCACGAGGACCCGAAGCTCGGCTGGCACCCCGACTGGGGCTCCTACATCTTCAACTTCGGCCGCAACGAGGTGAAGAGCTTTCTCGTCTCCAACGCCTACTTCTGGCTGCACGAGTACCACATCGACGGTCTGCGGGTCGACGCCGTCGCCTCGATGCTCTACCTGGACTACTCCCGCAAGGAGGGCCAGTGGATCCCGAACAAGTTCGGCGGGAACGAGAACCTCGAGGCCATCGAGCTGCTGCGCGCGACGAACAAGCACGCGTACGAGCGCGAGCCCGGCACGATGATGATCGCCGAGGAGTCGACGTCGTTCCCGGGCGTCACCCGGCCGGTCGACTGGGGCGGGCTGGGCTTCGGCTTCAAGTGGAACATGGGCTGGATGAACGACTCGCTGCGCTACTACGGCCGCGAGCCGCTCCACCGGCAGTACCACCACCACGAGATGACCTTCGCGATGGCGTACGCCTACTCGGAGAACTTCATCCTGCCGATCAGCCACGACGAGGTCGTGCACGGCAAGGGCTCGATGTACGAGCGCGCGCCGCAGGACGACTGGCGCAAGTTCGCCACGATGCGCGCCTTCTACGCCTTCATGTGGTCGCACCCGGGCAAGAAGCTGCTGTTCATGGGCACCGAGTTCGGGCAGAAGCGTGAGTTCTCCGAGGCCCGCAGCATCGACTGGTGGCAGAGCGCCGAGCCGGGCCACCACGGGGTGCAGCGCCTGGTCAAGGACCTGAACGACGTCTACCGCGCGCACCCGGCGCTGTGGAAGATGGACAGCGACCCGTCCGGCTTCTCCTGGATCGACGCCGACGACTCGGGCGGCAACGTCTTCTCGTTCCTGCGCTACGACGGCGACGGCCAGATGATCGCCTGCCTGACGAACTTCTCCTCCGAGCCCCGCTCGGACTACCGCATCGGGCTGCCCGCGGTCGGGGTGTGGAAGGAGATCCTCAACACCGACTCGAGCGTGTACGACGGCACCGGCGAGATCGGCAACCTCGGTCAGGTCGTCGCGGTCGACGTCCCGTCGCACGGCTACGACGCCTCGGCCCGGGTCACGATCCCGCCGCTGGGTGCGGTGTGGCTCAGCTTCCAGCCCGAGCCGACCGAGGAGCACGCCGACCCGGCGGCGGTGGAGGCCGGCACCCGCGCGGCGGCAAAAGCCGTCTCCCCGGCCGCGGCGGCCGAGCCCGGTACGGCCGGCGGCGCGCTGACCGACGCCGAGCAGAGCGGCGGTCGACGCACGGTCCGCCAGGTCGCCCCGAAGACCCCGAAGGCGCCCGCCGAGGAGATCGGGCCGGACGGCGGCCTCACGACCTCCCTCGAGGGCCCGGACGACCCAAAGGCCTGAGGAGGCGGGCACGGGCCTCGTCGTCGAGGACCGTGCCCCTTGCCCGGTAGCCGTCGAGCACGGGCGACCCCGGCGCGGATGGGCCGTGGGTCCGGACGTGGACGGCGATCGTGGCGGCGACGGTCACGGCGGCGCTGGCCACGGGTGCGTCGGAAGAACGCCTCAGGTCCGGGCGAGCTCGAGCCGGATCGACGCCAGGGTGATGGTCAGGAACCGGTCGGTGCACGCGACCTGGCCCTGGCCCGACAGCCCGATCACCCCGTCGACCTGCTTCATGGTCAGCCGGGTGCCGTCCCCGCCCGTGCCGTCGTCCAGCGACCCGCCGCCGGTTGCGGACGTGGGGGTGAAGGTCGCCACCGCGTCGTCGAGCGCGTAGCCGCCCTGGGACTCGCCGTCCACCGTCAGGTTGCCGGTCTGGCCGGCGAGCGTCACGACGACCGGCTCCCGGCCCGCCCCGGCGAGCGTGTAGCCGTCGCCCTCGAAGGTGAGCGTCACGTCGCCGCCCTGCCCCGTCCCGTACGTCGACCCCTGCCCGACCGCGACGAAGCGGACGAGCGCGTAGCGACCGGTGAGGCACTGGGCGGCCGGCAGCGTGGCCAGGGCGGACGGGCTGGGCGTCGTCGCCGCTGTCGGAGCGACCGTCGACGAGGGCGCGGACTCGGCCGACGGGACGGACGAGGCCGACGGGGCGGCCGGCGCCGGACCGCCCGAGCACCCGGCGAGGGCGAGGACCGTCCCCAGCGCGGCGGCGACGACCCGCGCACGCATCAGCGCAGGCACCTCAGAAGAGGGCCGACATGAGGCCGCGGCGGGCGGCGAGCACCCGCGGGTCGGACGGGCCGACGGTCTCGAAGAGCTCGAGGAGCCGTACGCGGGCGGTGTCGCGGTCGGCACCACCCCGACGCACCACGGCGAGCAGGCGCTCGAACGCCGCCTCGACCTCGCCGCTGACCAGGTCGAGGTCGGCGGCGTCGAGCTGGGCCTGCACGTCGGTGGTGTCCGCGGCGCGGGTCAGCGTCGTCTGCGGGTCGAGCACGGACGCCCGGGCGAACAGCCCGGCCTGCGCCTTGCCCAGCGCGGCCTCGCTGTCGTTCGGGTTGGCCTTGAGGAGGAGGTCGAACTCGTCGCGCGCCCGGGCGAAGTCGCCCGCGGCGAGCGCCTCGTCGGCCGCGGCGAACCGCGGGTCGGGCTGTCCGTCGTCGACCGGGTCACCCCCGGCGGCGGCCGAGCCCGGCGCCACGGGCTGCGCCCGCCCGACCATGCCGTTGGCGAGCGCGGTCTTCAGGACCTGGTCGACGGCCTGCTGCACCTGGTCGCGCGGCAGCACGCCCTGGAACAGGGGCACGGCCTGGCCGGAGATGATCGCCAGCACCGTGGGCACGGCCTGGAGCTGGAGCGCCTGCACGATGCCGGGCGCGGTGTCCACGTCGAGGCGGACGAGCAGGAAGCGGCCCTCCGACGCGTTGGCGACCGCGGCGAGGGCCTCGGAGAGCTGGGCACCCGTCGCGACCCGCGGCGAGTAGAGCTCGACGACGACGGGGTGCTGGGTCGACGGGCGGATGGCGTCGTTCTCGAAGGTCTGCTCGCTCGACTCGAGGACGTACGACGGACCGCCGGCCGGCGCGGCCGGACCAGGCGCTCCGGGGGTCGGGCCGGCGGCGGCGGCCTTGGCGCGCGCCGCCAGCTGGGACAGGTCGATGGCTCCGGGACGACTGAAGCTGGACGAGCTCATGACCCCAGTCTTCCAGGCCCCGGCGGGGACGCCCGCCCCGTTCCGAGGACCCCTGGCCGTGACCCGGGTCCCGGTCGGCACAATGACCCCCATGGCTCACCCTCGCGCCGGCCAGCCGGCCCTCCCCGAAGACCTCATCGACGTCGACGCGGTCGTCAGCGCCTACTACGACCTCGTCCCCGACCCGACGAACCCGGACCAGCAGGTCTCGTTCGGCACGTCCGGGCACCGCGGCTCGAGCCTGGACGTCGCGTTCAACGACGCCCACATCGCCGCGACGACGCAGGCGATCGTCGAGTACCGGGCGCAGCAGGGCATCACGGGTCCGCTGTTCCTGGGCAAGGACACCCACGCGCTCTCCAAGCCGGCCTGGATCACCGCGACCGAGGTGCTGATCGCGAACGGGGTGACGCTGCTGGCGGAGAACGAGGAGGACTACACCCCCACGCCCGCCGTGTCGCGAGCGATCGTGGTCCACAACGCGGGGCTGGCGCCGGGCGCGCCCCAGGCCGACGGCATCGTGGTGACCCCCTCGCACAACCCGCCGCGCGACGGCGGCTTCAAGTACAACCCGCCGCACGGCGGGCCCGCGGACACCGACGCGACCTCGGCCATCGCCAAGCGGGCGAACGAGCTGCTGGCCGACCCGTCGGGGATCCGCCGCAAGCGCTACAGCGAGGTCGTCGGCGAGGTCCACCGCCACGACTACCTCGGCGCCTACTGCGAGGACCTGGTGAACGCGCTCGACCTCCGCGCGATCCGCGAGGCCGGCGTCCGGATCGGCGCCGACCCCATGGGCGGGGCGAGCATCCAGTACTGGGACTACATCGCCGAGCACCTGGGCGTCGACCTCACCGTGGTGAACACCAAGGTCGATCCGCGGTGGGCGTTCATGACGCTCGACACCGACGGCAAGATCCGGATGGACTGCTCCTCGCCGAACGCGATGGCCAGCCTCATCCACAACAAGGACGCGTACGAGATCTCCACCGGCAACGACGCCGACTCCGACCGGCACGGCGTCGTGACGCCCGACTTCGGCCTGATGAACCCGAACGCCTACCTCGCGGTGGCCATCTCCTACCTCTACGACCACCGCCCCGGGTGGCGTCTGGACGCAGCCATCGGCAAGACCCTGGTCTCCTCGTCCATGATCAACCGCGTGGCCGAGGACCTCGGCCGCACGCTGATCGAGGTACCGGTCGGCTTCAAGTGGTTCGTTCCGGGCCTGCGCACCGGCGACGTCGCCTTCGGCGGCGAGGAGTCCGCCGGGGCCTCGTTCCTGGCGCTGGACGGCAGCACCTGGACGACGGACAAGGACGGGATCCTGCTCGCCCTGCTGGCCAGCGAGATCAAGGGCGTCACCGGCCGTTCGCCGAGCGAGCTCTACGGCGACCTCACCGCCCGCCACGGCACCCCCGCGTACGCCCGCGTCGACGCACCCGCCGACCGGGAGCAGAAGGCGAAGCTGGCCAAGCTGGATCCCTCGGCCGTCACCGCGACCGAGCTGGCCGGCGAGCCGATCACGGCCAAGCTCACCCGCGCCCCCGGTAACGACGCCCCCATCGGCGGCCTCAAGGTGACGACGGAGTCGGCGTGGTTCGCCGCGCGCCCGTCGGGCACCGAGGACGTCTACAAGATCTACGCGGAGTCGTTCCGCGGACCCGAGCACCTCGCCCAGGTCCAGGAGGCCGCCCGCGAGGTGGTCTCAGCCGCCCTGGCCTGACCGGACGCGGCCTCCAGCCGCCACCGGCCGAGCTGGACAAGAAACCGCTGACTCCGTACGCCCCACGTCGCCCACGAGGCGTCGGGAGTCAGCGATTTCGTCACGCCTCCGGCGGGGTCGCCGTGTCCAGGCACTGACGGCCTCGCCCGCCTGAGCACTCCTGCCCACGTCTTCAGACCACGGTCCGCAAACGCGACCCCCGCCCCAGCTCCGGCGTCACCGACCGACTAGGCGCCGGCGCGCCCGCTACGACACGGCTACCGCGGCTCGATCGGAGGGACGATCCCGTCCTCGATCGCGCGGCGGAGCAGGTCGACCTTGGTCGAGGCCGGGCGCTCGACCTCGGTGTACTTGGCGCGGATCCGGCGCAGGTACTCGCGCGCGCTGTTCTCGGTGACGAAGAGCTGCTGGGCGATCTGGGAGATCTCCAGCCCGGAGACGTACAGGACGAGCACCTCGCGCTCGCGCTCGCTCAGCCGGGCGCGGACGAAGTCGGTGTCGCCGTCGATCATGGCCAGGATCTCGGGTGACACGAGCGTCTGGCCCGCGGCGACCTGGCGCAGCTTGTCGACGGTGACCTGCACGGGCTCGGACTTGCGGCTCAGCCCGTGGGCCCCGGCCGCCAGCGCGCTCCGGATGAGCCGGGGGTTGTCGAGGACCGAGTAGACGAGCACCCGCGAACCGGCCGCGACCACCCGGGCCACCGTGTCGCCGGGGTCGGAGCCGTCGCCGAGCACGAGGTCGAGCACCACGACGTCGGGGGCCTGCTGCTCGACGATCGCGAGCAGGGTGGCGGCGTTCGTGGCGTGGCCCCGCAGCCGGACGGGGCGTCCGCTGCCGAGCCGGGCGGCGGCCACGAGCCCGATCCAGACCACGTCGTGGTCGTCGGCCACCACCACCGTGATCGGCGTCGCCTCACGCACCACGCGTCTCCACCTCCGAGGTCGTCAGTACCCCGAACGCGTCGATGCGGACGAGGCGGGTGCCCACGGAGTCCTCCGTCAGCACGGACGCGGCGAGCTCCCCGTCCTCCGGGGCGAGCCTCACGACGAGCCGCGCGACCGAGGAGGTCGCGAGGGAGCGCCGGACGACGTCCAGGAGCACCGTCCCGAGCCGGGGCGGGAGCGCGGTGCTCCGGCTGTCGACCAGGCGGACGTCGACCCCCCGGCGGCGGGCGTCCTCGGTGAGGACGGCCAGTTCGTCGCTCATGACGTTGCGCGCCACGAGGGACTCGCGCAGAGTCGCCTCCACGAGGAGCGCCTCCTGACGGAGCCCGACGGGGACCGGGCCGGTCCCCTCCGACAGCCGCTCGAGCACGGAGCGGGACTGCGCCCGGAGGTCGGCCATCCAGAGCGCGCGCTGGACCAGGGCGACATGCTGCCGCGCGGAGGCGTCGAGGGCGGCGTCCTCCTGGCTCCGCAGCACGACCTGGCGCCGGCTGATCGCTCGGAGCACGCGGGTGACGAGGATGACCACCGCGACGACGAGGACCTGGCCCGACCCCGCCCGCAGCAGACCGCCCCAGCCGAGCCCGCTCGTGATGCACGTCCAGGTGATCCCCGCCTCGACGGCGAGCAGTGCGCCGACCGCCCAGCCCGGCCGACCTCGGACCACCAGCACCACCATCACCAGGTCCGCCGGGAACGTGTGCCAGTGCAGGACGTCCGGCTGGTCGTAGCGCACGACGGCCTGGGTCATCAGGAGGGCCAGCGCGACCTCCAGCGCGACCACGACGACCGTGACGCCGAGCGGGAGCCGCAGGCCGTCGTACGGGGCCAGGACGAGGTAAGTGGCCAGCAGCACGACCACCATGCCGGTCAGCACCGCCGGCGGGCTCTCGAGGCTGCCGAACGTGACGAGACCGACCCCGACGCCGACGCCGACGGCCGCCCAGACGGCGGCGACGAACTGGCCGGTCGGGAAGTCGACGGGCAGCCGGTCGTCGGCGCCCGGCGGCACCACGACGACCCGCTCGGGCGCGACCGCCGACCCGCTCCAACCGAGCTCGAACTCCGTCCCCCGCCCGGGCGCCGTGCGCAGGCGCGGCCTGACCCCCACCCGACGGCAGGCCTCCAGCATCGAGCCGCGGACGCCGAACCGGTCCGCCGCGACCGCGGTCAGGTCGAAGCCACGACCGTCGTCCACGACGCGCACGACGAGGTGGAGCGTGCCGGCCCGTAGCCCGGCCCGCAGCTCGACCTCGGTCCGCCGGGCCTGGGCGTGGTGCACGGTGTTGCGCACCGCCTCCCGCAGTGCGGTCAGGACCGACCCGGCGACGGCGCTCGGGACCGGGCTCAGTGCCGCGCCCACGTCGACCCGCTCGACGAGCACCACGTCCGGGCTCACCCGGCGGACCGTCTGCTCGACCAGCCTCGCCAGCACCGAGACGGACAGGACACCGTCCGCGGACGCCTCCGGCCGGGCGTCGATGACGGCCAGGGTATGGCGCGCGAGCAGCGCGGTGGCCCGTCCGGTGGTGGCCTCCGTGCTGTGGGCGGCCGCCGCGAGCGTGGTCATCACGTCGTCGTGGATCAGCTGGTCGAGCCGGGCGCGTTCCTCGGCGAGCGCCTTCTCGACGGCCTGGCGCAGCTCGACGGCGGAGACCTCCCGAGCGCGGGCGTCGGCGGCGACGGCCGAGTCGAGCATCCCGCGGGCGACGACGGCGATGACGATGCCGGCCACCACCCCGAACACACCCTCGGCGGCCGCGATCGTCAACCCGGTCGCACCACCCGCCGGCGTCGTGCGGGCCACCGTCCAGGCCGCGGCGAGGAGCACGCCGTAGCCCACGCCCGCCCCGATGCCGCGCCAGAGGCCGGCACAGACGACAGCCAGGCCGACCTGCCACCACAGGAAGGGCTGAGGCCCGACGAGCACCGGAGGCGCCGCCGACGGGAAGGTCGAGACCGCCACGAGGGTGAGCACCGCGAACGCCCCCGCCCAGGGACGGAACGGACGTCGACGGGTGGCCTGGACGACCATCCCCAGCACCACGACGCCCTGCAGGACGCAGAAGGGCAGGAGCCACCACACGGCGAGACCCGGCCCCTGCATCGACAGCTGGAACAGCCCGGGCGCGAGACCGACGACGCTGGAGACCGCCAGGACGCGGTCGATCATCGTGGTCATGTCGCGGGCGATGGGCGTGCCGGTAGGCCGAGGTACCCCTGGACCGTCCTCGGTCCGGAGCGCGCCCGGCGCTACGGTCACGTGCCTCCTCCGGTCCGCGGCCTGCCCCTGGGTCGGTTCGGCCCCCGACGAGGGCACGCCACGACCCGGAGGCGGGCGCGCCCTGTCGAGGGCCGGCCTCCCGCCCCCCGGGATCCGGTGACCGCGCGCACATCCCCCGATCGCGCCGTGATCACCGGAGTCACACGACTATCCTGGAAATATCGGTTGATCAAGTAATTGCACCGCAAATCATCTGGCTTGTCCCCCGTACGAGGGACGTCCTGCCGTTTTCTTCTCTTTCGGTCTCGAGGCTCCCCCGAACGTGTCGCCCGCTCTGATCCCGCTCGAGCCAATCTCCGACGAGCCCGTCTCCGACGAGCCGCACTCCGACCAGCCCGGTCCCGACGAGCCCACGCGCGACGGCCACGGCCGCGTCCGCCGCTGGCTCCCCCGTCGCGTGCTGGTGATGAAGGCCGCCGCCGACCTCCCGCACACCGCCGAGGTCCTCCGCCGCGTGACCGCGGCCGGGGTGGACGACGTCGAGGTCGTCGGCCGGGTCTCCGCCCCGCGTGGTGCCACCGAGCGCGAGACGTACGCCTGGGCGAAGTCGACGCTGGCCCTCGTGGTCGCACCGCCCAGCGCGCGGACGCCCCAGCCCATCCCGCCGAGCGCGGACTGGCGCATCGACCTCGCCCGGGGCTGCCCGGCGCACTGCCAGTACTGCTACCTCGCCGGCTCGCTCACCGGTCCGCCGGTGACCCGGGTCTTCGCGAACCTCGACGAGGTCCTCGCCCCCATCGCCGAGCTGGCCGGCCAGGGCACCGTGACCAGCGGCACCGCCGCCCGGGGTCACGAGGGGACCACCTTCGAGCTCTCCTGCTACACCGACCCCCTGGGCATCGAGCACGTGACCGGCTCGCTCGCGACCGCGATCCAGCGCGTCGGCACCGGCCGCTACGGCGACGAGGCCAGCCTGCGGTTCACCACGAAGTTCGACGACGTGGAGGAGCTGGCCGCGCTCGACCACGGCGGCCGTACGCGGGCCCGGTTCTCCGTCAACGCGGCCGAGGTCGCCGCCCGGTTCGACGGCGGCACGGCGCCGATGCCCGGCCGGCTGCGGGCGTTGGCCACCCTCGCCGCCGCGGGCTACCCGGTCGGGCTGACCGTCGCCCCCGTGATGCCGGTCGAGGGCTGGCGCGAGGCGTACGGGCAGCTCCTCGACGACGTCCGCGCGGCCCTGGCCCCCGTCGCCGCCGCCGGACGTCCCGTCGACCTCACGGTCGAGGTGATCACGCACCGCTTCACCCCGGGCAGCCGCGACGTGCTGCTCTCCTGGTACCCGAAGACCAAGCTCGAGATGGACGAGTCGGCGCGCAGCCAGAAGCGTTCGAAGTTCGGCGGGGTCAAGTACGTCTACCCCCGCGACACCATGCGCGAGCTGCGGGCCTGGTTCGAGTCCGAGGTGCCCGCGCGGCTGCCCGGCACCCCCCTGCTCTACCTCACGTAGGGCGCACGGCAGGGCCTCCGGGGCCTCGTTCGGGGTCGCCCGATGTCCGGTGTCAGCCGTGGAGGTGAACACTGCGTGAATCATCCTCCGCCGACCCGTTCGGGGTAGATATCCATAGCCTCCGAACCCCACGATCGACCCGTGACTGAAGCTCTCTTCATCCTCGGGATCGTCGTGATCACGGCCTTGGCGTTCGACTTCACCAACGGCTTCCACGACACCGCCAACGCCATGGCCACGTCCATCGCGACCGGAGCCCTCAAGCCCAAGACGGCCGTCCTCCTCGCCGCCACCCTCAACCTCGTCGGGGCGTTCCTCAGCATCCAGGTCGCCCTGACGGTCAGCAACAAGATCATCCACATCCAGGGCGCCAACGGGGCCCCGGTCCCCGAGCTCATGGGGGTGCCGATCCTGACGATCATCTTCGCCGGGCTCGTCGGCGGGATCCTCTGGAACATCGCGACCTGGCTGCTCGGCCTGCCGTCGTCCTCCTCGCACGCGCTCTTCGGCGGCCTGATCGGGTCGGCCATCGCCGCGCTGGGTCTCGACGGGGTGAAGTGGGACGGCGTGGTGTCCTCGGTGATCCTCCCGGCCTTCTTCTCCCCCGTCGTCGCTGGCCTCGTGGCCGCGCTCGGGACCTTCGTCGTCTTCAAGATCACCGCGGCGGTCGCCACCGGCCCGCGCGAGAAGGGCTTCCGCTGGGGCCAGATCGGGTCGGCCTCGCTGGTCGCCCTCGCGCACGGCACCAACGATGCGCAGAAGACGATGGGCGTGATCACGCTCGCCCTGATCGCGTACGGCAGCTGGACCGCGGGCGAGGGCATCCCGCTGTGGGTGAAGATCGCCTGCGCCGTGGCCATCGCCTCCGGCACCTACATCGGTGGCTGGCGCGTCATCCGCACGCTCGGCAAGGGTCTCGTCGAGATCAGCTCGCCGCAGGGCATGGCGGCCGAGTTCGCCTCCGCCGCGGTCATCCTGTCCTCGAGCCACCTCGGCATGGCGCTCTCCACCACGCACGTCGCCACCGGGTCGATCCTCGGCTCGGGCGTCGGCCGCCCGGGTGCGACCGTCCGCTGGGGCGTCGCCGGCCGCATGGCCATCGCCTGGGTCATCACCCTCCCGGCCGCGGCCGTCGTCGGGGCCATCTGCTGGGCCATCGCCCACGGCGTCGGCGGGGCGCTCGGCACCGGGCTCGTCTTCGCGATCCTGGTCGTCGTGGCCGGGCTGATGTTCCGGCACTCGCGCAAGACCAAGATCGACCCGAACAACGTCAACGAGGACTGGGACGGGGGCCTCCACCCCAAGAGCGCCCCGGCCGAGTCCAAGACCCCCGTCAACGTCTGACCGCCGGAAAGGCGACGAGAACATCATGGGCGAGATCTTCCTGAAGGCGTTCGAGGCTCTGTGGCAGGTCCTGGTGGCCGGCATCATCCTCGGCGCCGGCCTGCCGGCCGTCTTCGCGCTCGGCATCAAGGCGCTCGGCACCGGGCGTACGCTCGCGGCCGACGGCGCCACCTACACCACCCCGCCCACCGGAGCGGGCCGCGCGGGTTCGACGGTCCTCTTCGCGGTCTGCGTCGCGGCCATCCTCTTCGGGATCTTCCTCGTCGTGGCCAGCGGCTTCGGGCTCAAGATCTTCGGGAGCTGATCACGTGACCACCACCGAGAGCACCGACCAGCCGAACATCGCGGTGCGGGTCCTCAACTGGCTGGAGGCCGGCTACCCCGAGGGCGTCCCGCCCCAGGACCGGTTCCCGCTGATCGCGCTCCTGCAGCGTCGGCTGACCGACGACCAGACGCGGCAGATCGTGCACGACCTCACCTCCTCCGAGGCGCAGCAGAGCCGGGGCGAGGACGAGATCACGCAGGACGAGATCGAGGAGCTGATCCAGCGCCACCTGCGCGAGTCGCCCTCGTCCGACGACGTGACGCGCGTGTCCGCCCGTCTCGCGGCCGCCGGCTGGCCGCTGGCGGACGCGCCGGAGTGACGTGGTGAGCCTGACGGGCTGGGTCACCTCCGTCGTCGGCTGGCTGAAGGCCGGCTACCCGAACGGGGTGCCCCAGGCCGACTACGTCCCGCTGCTCGCGGTGCTGACCCGCCGGCTCAGCAGCGACGAGGTGCTCGCCGTCGCCACGCAGCTGATGCGTGACGGCCAGCTGCCGGTGGACGACATCGACATCGGCACGATGATCACCAAGGTCAGCGACGAGCTGCCCCGCGAAGAGGACATCAGCCGGGTCCGCAACCGGCTGGCCCTCGGCGGGTGGCCGCTGGCCGACCCGCACACCACGAGCTGAGCCGTACGCGTCGGGCACACCCTGCTCGCGGCGGCATCACTTGCTCGCGTCGAGCCTGCTCGCGTCCGCACACCCTGCTCTCCAGGGCACACCCTGCTCGCGTCGGCACACCCTGCAGGGTGTGCCGATGGGTGCAGGGTGTGCCCCTGAAGACCAGGTGTGCCGCTGTGGGCAGGGTGTGCCGGGGCAGGGTGTGCCGGGGCAAAGTCCGCCCGCGCGTCCGGCCGAGGCCGGGACTGCGTCAGACCTCGAAGTCGCCGGCCGCCTTGCGCGGCGGGGTGAGCAGCTCGGTGAGGTCGTCGCACTGCTCGTCGCTCAGGGAGCCCAGGCCGAAGCGGGCGCCCATCACGACCTCGGTCGCGCGCTCGACGAGCTCGCGGCCCGCCGGGGTGATCGAGGCCAGGATCGCGCGGCCGTCCTCGGGGTGCGGCGTACGGCGGATCAGCTCGGCGGCCTCGAGCCGCTTGACCAGCGGGGTGACGGACGTGGCGTGCACCTGCAGCCGCTCGCCGATCTTGCCCAGCGGCAGGGCGCCCCGGCGCGAGAACGACAGCAGCACCAGGACCTCGTAACGCGCGAAGGTGAGCCCGAGCGGCCGCAGCCGTTCGTCGAGCTCGGTCAGCACGAGCTGGTGGACGCGCATGAGCGAGGTGACGGCGCGCATCCGAGGCACGTCGCCCCAGTGCTGCGACCACTGCCCGGCCGCCGCCTCGATGGGGTCGAAGGGCAGGCTCGGCCGGCGCGGCTGCTGGGGGCTCACGTCCCGTCGTCCTGGGCCGGGGCGGTCGCCCGCAGGCCGGCGCGCTGCATGGTGTCCTGCAGGACCACGTCGCGCCCGTCGATGTCGGCGACGAAGCGGATCTCGCTGATGCCCTGCACCTGGGCGGCGGACTCGAACACGAAGTGACCGTAGTTGAGCATCCGACCGAGCAGCGGCTTCTTGACCGTGATGTCGAGGATCCGCCCCAGCGGGACGCTCGCGCGCTGGGTGCTGAACGTGCCGTGCACCCGGAACACGCGCATGTTGGTGATGACGAAGCGGTCCCGGAACTCGTCCAGCACCCGGAACAGGGCCTGCCCGCCGAGCACGAGCCCCCCGATCAGCAGGACCCAGCGGAGCGGGCCCGCGTACGCGAAGGCGCTCACCACGACGGGCACCGACACGACGAAGCGCGCCCAGGCGAGCACGCTCGCGACCCAGTGCTTGTGCACCTCGCGCACCACGTACTCGCCCTGGTCGCTCAGGAGGTACTGGTCCACGTGCGGGTCCAGCCAGGCGGCGATCACGGCGGGCCGGTCGCCCTAGGAGGCGAGGCTGGTGAAGAAGGTGATGATCGAGCCGAACGCCTTGCCCACGGCCAGGAACGCCGTCCGCACCGCGGCGGCGGCGCCCTCGGGCTGGTTGACGACGTAGAACAGGCAGAACCCGACGACGAGCACGAAGACGAAGCGCTTCACCCACTTGGTCACGCGTTGCCCCCTGCCGGTCGTGCCTGCGGTCCTGCCACGTCGGCGTCGCCGAGTGCCGGGCCGCTCACGGGCCCGCGCACAGTTCTACCGAACGCAGCACCCGAACCCGGACTGCCACGCCGTCGGGCGCGCCGGGCTCACGTCAGCGGGCGAGCAGGTCACGGGCCGCGGCGTACGGGTCGAGCCGACCGGCGGCGACCTCGGCCGCGAGGCGGTCCAGCTCGCCGGCCCCGCCGGGTGCGCTCGCGCGGACCTGCGCGAGCACGAGCTGCTCGACCTCACCGCGGGCCCGGGCCGTACGCCGGACGTCCCAGCCGCCGGTCCGGCGCTGGTGCTCGGCGAAGTCCGCGACCGCGGCGAGGACGTCGTCCACGCCGGTCCCCTCGACGCTCGAGAGCGCCACCACGGGCGGCACCCAGTCCCCCGGCTCCCGGTGCCCGTGGGCCACCATCGCCCGCAGCTCCCGGGCCAGCCCGGAGGCACCGTCCCGGTCGGCCTTGGTCACGACCAGCACGTCGGCGACCTCGAGCACGCCCGCCTTGGCCAGCTGGACACCGTCGCCGGCGCCCGGGGCCAGCAGCACGAGCGTGACGTCGGCCGTGGCCGCCACCGCGACCTCCGACTGGCCGACCCCGACCGTCTCCACGAGCGTCGTGGCGCACCCCGCGGCGTCCAGCACGCGCAGCGCGGCGGGGACGGCGGCGGCGAGGCCGCCCAGCTCGCCGCGGGTGGCCATGGAACGGATGTGCACGCCCGCGTCGAGGGCGTGCTCCTGCATGCGGACCCGGTCGCCGAGGACGGCCCCGCCGGAGAAGGGGGAGGTGGGGTCGACGGCGAGCACGCCGACGCGTTCCCCGCGTTCGCGCAGGCGGGCGACCAGCGCGCCGACCGCGCTCGACTTGCCGACGCCGGGCGACCCGGTGAGCCCGACGACCAGCGCGTGGCCCGTGTCCGCGGCCAGGTCGGCGACCAGGCCGGGCACCAGCGGCGACCCGCTCTCGACCAGGCTGATCAGTCGGCCGATCGCGCGCGGGCGGCCGGCCCGGACACCGGCGACCAGCGCGGCCGGGTCCACGGTCGTCACCACCCGGTCATCCTCGCAGGGCCTCTACGGTGGGGACGTGGTCGACCACGAGCCCGACGGCAGTCCCTCCGCGACGACGAGCGGCGGACTCGGCGACGCTGGCCTGCTGGGCGACCTCGGGATCCTGGCGGTCGACCACGTCGGGCTCGCGGTGCCCGACCTCGACGCCGCCATCGCCTTCCACACGGACGTGCTCGGGCTCGTCCTGGTCCACCGCGAGGTGAACGAGCGCCAGGGCGTCGCGGAGGCGATGCTCGCGGCCCGGGGTGCTCCGGACGGGGCCGCCGAGGTGCAGCTCCTCGCGCCGCTCGACGCGAGCTCGACGCTGACCCGGTTCCTGGAGCGGTCCGGACCGGGGCTGCAGCAGCTCGCCTACCGGGTCGCCGACCTCGACGCGGCGTGCGCCGTACTCCGCTCCCGGGGCGTCCGCCTGCTCTACACTCGGCCCGAGACGGGCACGCGTGGGTCGAGGATCAACTTCGTCCATCCGAAGGACGCCGGTGGTGTCCTCGTCGAGCTGGTGGAGACCTCCGGTCCACACTGAGCCGATCGATTGCGGCCGCGTCGCGCACGACCCGGCGGGGGCGCGGGTCGACGGGGGTGGAGCCCCTGACCTTCGAGGAGGAACGTCACACATGGCCCGTTCGGAGAACGCCGGTCTCGGTCTGTTCGAGGACACCGCGAGCGCGGCGGGGAACTTCCCCGGTGCGCTGCGCGGCTACGACCGCCAGGCGGTCGACGAGTACGTCCGCACGCTCGAGGCGAGCGTCGTGCAGTCGCGCAGCCACGCCGCGGAGCTGGAGAAGCAGGTCACCGGCCTGCAGGACTCGCTGCAGGAGAGCAAGCTGCGCGAGACCGACCCCGACGACGTCGACTACGCGGGCCTCGGCGGGCGGGCGAACGAGATCCTCCGCCTCGCCCAGGAGCAGGCCCACGACCTCACCACCGCGGCGACCCTCGAGGGCGAGCGCATCCGCGAGGAGGCGCGCCGCGACGCCGCCACCCAGCGCGAGCAGGCCGAGCGCGACAGCGGCGAGCTGCGGACGGGTGGGCTGAGCGAGATCAGCGAGCTGCGGACGCGGCTGCAGGACGAGGTCGCCGGGCAGGTCGCCCGCGCCCAGGCCGAGTCCTCCGCCCTGCTCGACGCCGCCCGGCGCGAGGGCGAGTCGCTGCGGCTGCAGGCCGCCCACGACGCCGCCGCGCTGCGGAACGAGGCGCAGCTGGAGACCGACGGCCTGCGCCGCGAGGTCGAGCGCGAGGTGGCCGACGCCCACGCCGAGCTGGCCCGCGAGCGCGAGGAGAGCGTCGCCCGCGCCCGCGGCGAGCACGAGGAGCTGACCGAGCAGACCCGGGCGATGCTGGCCGAGGCCGCCCAGCACCACACCGAGTCCACCGGGCGGCTGGAGAGCGACATCGCCGAGTCGGCCCGGATCCGGGCCGAGGCGGTCAGCGAGGCCGAGCAGGTCCGCGGCAACGCGATCGCCGAGGCGGAGAACCGCATCGCCACCGCCCGCAAGCAGGCCGCCGCCATCACGGCCCGTACGCAGCAGGAGTTCTCCTGGCGCAAGCAGCAGCTGCGCCGCGAGACCGAGCTGCTGCAGCAGCGCAAGCAGGCGGTGCTCAGCCAGCTGGCCAGCCTGTCCGACCTGGCGCAGCAGACTGCGTCGTCGTTCCCGGACCTCGACGAGGACCAGGACCAGGACACGTCGAACGCCACGGGCCAGGGCTCGGGGTCCGAGGCGTCCGAGCAGGCCGGCCCGGCCGCGCAGAGCGCCCACGAGGGCTCGGACGTCGACGAGATCCCCGAGGACGGCACCGACCGCACGGTGCTGAAGAGCTACGCCGCCCCGACGCTGCCGCCGGCCGAGCGCGAGGCCGACGGCGGTGAGCCGGAGACCGTCGAAGACCCGGCGACCGGGTCGTCGAGCGAGGCCGAGACCGAGACCAGGACCGAGGACCGGAGCGGGGAGTCGGGCAGCGGGACGACCACGGAGCCCGGCACGCCCGACGACGACGAGCCCGACGTCCCGATGGACGGGGAGCCGACCCTGCTCGCCGCCCCGGGCCGGCTGCCCGCCACCGAGAGCACCCAGCGCCGTGGTGGCCCGCTGCGCTGACCCGTGCGTCGGACCCGGCGGTTCGCAGCCAGGACCGCCGGGGCCGACCCGCTAACCTGGCGCCTGGTACGGGATCCCCCGCCGTCCAGGGGACCCCGGCGTTGTCCAGGGGGGCCGACATGAGCACAGTTCGTCACGCAGAGGGAGACCCGGCCACGGGTTTCTTCGCCAGCGCGCGCAAGGGGTACGACCGTGCCGCGGTCGACCGCTTCGTCGAGGACACCCAGAGCCAGATCGCGGGGCTGAGCCGCGAGGTCGAGAGCCTGGCTGCCCAGAACCGGGCCATGGCCGCCAAGCAGGCCATGACGACCGACTACTCCAGCCTCGGCGGTCGGGCGCAGGAGATCCTGCGCATCGCCGAGGAGCAGGCGCGCGAGACGACGCAGCGTGCGACCACCGCCGCCGACGACCTCGTCGCCGGGGCCGAGCGCGACGCCGACCGGATGCGCGACGACACCGTGCACGAGCTGGCCGGGCTGCGCGAGCACCGGCTGGCCGAGCTCGACGTGCTGCGGCGCCGGACGGAGGACGACAGCACCCTCGCGGTCGAGCGCGCTCACGCGTCCGCCCAGCAGCTGCTGGCCGCCGCCCGGCTCGAGGCCGAGGCCGTACGGACCGAGGCCCAGGCCCGCGCGCACGACCTGGTGCAGGCCGCCGTCTACGAGGCCGAGCAGCAGCGCGCCGCCGCGCAGCGCGAGGCCGCCGCGGTCGCCGCGGACGTCGCCGCCCACCGCGAGACCACCTACGCCGAGCTGCAGCGGGCGCAGGAGGAGGCCGCCGCGCACGTCGAGGCGATGCTCGCCGAGGCGACCCGGCAGCAGACGACCACCGCGGCGCACCTGGCCGCCGAGACCGAGCAGGCCGTCGCCCTGCGCGCCGAGGCCCTCGCCGACGCGGAGCGCGTCCGCACGACCGCCGACGCCGACGCCGCGGACGCCGTGGCCCGGGCGCAGCAGCAGGCCGCGACCATCGACGAGCGTGCGCGGCAGGAGTACGCGTGGCGCCGGCGCCAGATGCGCCAGGAGCAGGCGCTGCTCGACCAGCGACGTTCCGCGATCCTGGGCCAGCTGACCTCGCTGAGCGCCCTGGCGGCCGAGACCGCGGGCAACCTGCCCGAGGTGCCCGAGATCCTCTTCAGCGACTTCGAGTCGGTGTCGTCGGGCTCGACCGACGCCCGCACCGACGCCCGCACCGCCGCGCCGACCTCCGCGGACGAGCGGGCCGACGACCGGGGCCACGACCAGGCGGACGAGCACCAGGACGAGGACGCCACGACGGTCCGCTACCTCGATTCCCGCTCCGCCTGACCTCGCGGGCCGTCCGCCTCAGAACAGGCGCGAACCCGGGTCGTCCAGGCCGCGCAGGACGTCGTAGTCCACGAGGACGCAGGTCAGGCCGCGGTCCTCGGCCAGCGTGCGCGCCTGCTTGGTGATGCTCTGCGCGGCGAAGATGCCGCGGACCGGGGCGAGCAGGGCGTCGCGGTTGAGCAGCTCGCGGTAGCGGGTGAGCTGCTCGACGCCGTCGATCTCGCCCTTGCGCTTGATCTCGACGATCACGTACGCGTCGTCCGCGTCGCGGCAGAGCAGGTCGACCGGCCCCACGGGCGTGGGGTGCTCGCGCCGGACCAGGGACAGGCCGGGCGCGATGGTGGCCGGGTGCTCGGCGAGCAGCGCCTGCAGGTGGGCCTCGACGCCGTCCTTGACCAGACCGGGGTCGACCCCGAGCTCGTGGCTGGAGTCGCTCAGCACCTCGCCGATCGAGATCTGCAGCGTGTCCCCGTCGCGCCCGCGCACCTCCCACACCGCGGTCAGCGGCTCGGCGACGACGGCCGACCCCGGCAGCGGGTCGGGTACGGGCGGGGCCGGGCGCTCGGTGAGCGTGCAGGGCGGGCTCATCCAGTTGAGCGGCTTGAACGCGCGGTCGTCGGCGTGGATGGACACGGAGCCGTCGGCCTTGACCAGGATGAGGCGCGTGGCCATCGGCAGGTGGGCCGTGAGCCGTCCCGCGTAGTCGACCTGGCACCGAGCGATGAGCAGACGCACCGCGCCACCCTAGTGGTCGTGCGCGGACCGGCCGGACGCTTCGCCGTGCCCTGACAGACTGGGGACGTGGCGCGTCGTCCGAGCAAGCACCTGCGCCCCGCGCGCCCCCTGGCCGGCGGCCACGCGTCCTCCGAGACCAAGGCCGACGGCGTGTGGGTCGTCCGGAGCATCCCGGGCGCACGGGCGGAGAAGACGTACCGGTGCCCGGGGTGCCAGCAGGTCGTGACGCCGGCGACCCCGCACGTCGTCGTCTGGCCGGCCGAGCCGTCCTGGCAGACCGCGAGCCCCGTCGAGGAACGTCGCCACTGGCACACCGGCTGCTGGCAGCGCCGACCGTGAGCCTGGCCTCCACGACCTACGGCGACCACGGCCCGCGGGTCGTCCTGCTGCACGGCCTGTTCGGGCAGGGCCGGAACTTCACCGGCGTGGCCCGGGCGCTGGCCGACGAGGCCCGGGTGACGATCGTCGACCTGCCCGACCACGGCCGCTCGTCCTGGTCCGACGACTTCTCCTACCCCGCGATGGCCGACCGGGTGGCCGGGTTCCTCGCCGCGTCGGCGCCCGGCGAGCGCTGGACGGTCGTCGGCCACTCCATGGGCGGCAAGGTCGCCATGCTCGTCGCGCTGCGGCACCCCGGGCTCGTGGAACGGTTGTGCGTCGTCGACGTGGCCCCGGCCACGTCGCAGGCGGTCAGCAGCTTCGGCACCTACGTCGAGGCGATGCGCGCCGTCGACCTGGCCACGCTGCCGGACCGGGGCACGGCCGACGCGGTCGTGGCCGCGCGGGTCCCGGACCGGTCCGTGCGCGGCTTCCTCCTGCAGAACCTCCGCCGCGACGGCAGCGGCGAGCAGGCCCGCTGGCACTGGCAGATGAACCTCGCGCTGCTGGGCGACCGGCTGCCCGAGATCGGGAGCTGGCCGTCCGGACCGCTGGGCTCGTACGACGGTCCCGTGCTCTGGCTCGCCGGGTCCGACTCCGCCTACGTGACGTCGGCCGACGCCCCCGTCATGCGCGCCCTCTTCCCCCGGGTGCTGCTGCTGCGGGTCAAGCACGCCGGGCACTGGGTGCACGCCGACCAGCCCGAGGTGTTCGTGGCGTCGGTGCGCCGCTTCCTGAGCGCGACGTGACGACGCCCACCGCAACCGTGGTGCGTGCCGGCGTGGAACCCTGGTGCGGTGCCGTCACCGGCACCGCACACCCCAGCCCGAGGAGGCACGGTTGCACGACCTGCTCGTCACCCTGCTGACCCTGCTGCCGCTCGACGCGACCCCGCTCCCCACCGTGCAGAACCCGGTGTCCCCGAGCGGGCAGGGCAACGGCTTCGCCGCGTCGATCCTCGGCGGCTTCTTCGCCCTCGGCCTGATCATCCTGGCCGCGGTGCTCATCTGCCTCAAGCCCAAGCGGCACGACCCCCGCGACACCCCGCCGCCGCGGCCTCGCCCGCGATGAGCCGGGCGGCGCCCCCGTCCTGACGAGGTGTCAGGACACCTTGGCGATGCTCTTGACCTTCGCCGGGCTGTTGGGCGTGCCACCGCCGCTGGAGCCGGAGCTGCCGTCCTGCCCCTGCGAGGCGATGCCGGCGACGACCTCCCGCGACTTCTCGTCGAACGAGCCGAAGACGGTGTAGCTCGGCGGCAGCGGGGACTCGTCGTAGACGAGGAAGAACTGGGAGCCGTTCGTGTTCGGGCCGCTGTTGGCCATCGCGAGCGTGCCCCGCCCGTACGTCTCGGTGCCGTCGAGCTCGTCGGGGAACGTGTAGCCCGGGCCCCCGGTGCCCTTGGCCGTCGGGTCGCCGCACTGGAGCACGAAGATGCCCGAGTCGACGAGGCGGTGGCAGCGGGTGTCGTCGAAGTACTTCTGGGCCACCAGCGACTCGAACGAGTGCACCGTGCAGGGCGCCTTCGCCCGGTCCAGCCGGAGCGTCACGTCGCCCTCGGTCAGGTGCATCACGTAGCTCACGGTGCCGCTGCTCGAGATGTCGGTCGTGGTGGGCGGCTGCACCGGCCGGGCCGGCGTCCCGGTCGTCGTGTACTCGCAGGCGCCGTCGGACGGGCCGCTCTGGTCCGGCTCGACGGAGGAGGACGCCCCCGGGGTGGCCGCGGCGGAGGGCGCACCCGCGGACGGGGTCGGCACGGTGCCGCAGGCGCTCAGCAGCACCACGGGCAGGCCGGCCAGGCCCAGCAGGAGGCGGCCACGCGCACGGGCGCCGGAACGGTCGGGACGGTCGAGGCTCAGCACCGGGAAAGGGTGCCACGTCCGGACCAGCGGACCGGCGCGACGAGCCGCACTCCCCCGTAGGTCGCTCTGCGTAGGGTGACCCCATGGTCGTGCTCTCGAAGATCTACACCAAGACCGGCGACGGCGGCCGTACGCGGCTCGCCGACATGACCGAGGTCAGCAAGAACGACCTCCGCGTGGAGGCGTACGGCGACGTCGACGAGGCGAACGCCGCGATCGGCGTGGCGCTGGCCGCCGGCGGGCTCCCCGACGAGGTGAGCGCCGTGCTGTCCACGATCTCCAACGAGATGTTCGACGTGGGCGCGGACCTGTCCAACCCCCTCCGGCCGCTGGCCGAGGGCGCGCGGGAGCCGCTGCGGGTCACGCAGGCCTACGTGGACCGGCTCGAGGCGTGGTGCGACCGCTTCGGCGAGGAGCTGGCGCCGCTGCGGTCGTTCATCCTGCCGGGCGGCTCGGTCGCCGCCGCCGAGCTGCACGTCGCCCGGACGGTGACGCGCCGTGCCGAGCGGGCCGGCTGGTCGGCCGTCGCGGCGTACGGCACGGACCCGGCCGCCGAGGACGAGGGCGAGGGCGGCGTGAACGTGCTCGCCCTGCTCTACCTCAACCGGCTCTCGGACCTGCTCTTCATCCTCATCCGCGTGGCCAACGGACCCGAGGGCGACATCCTCTGGGTCCCCGGCGGCGACCGCCTGCACGGCTGAGCCCGCCCCCGCCGGACCACGACCGGTCCGGCGGGTCGGTGCGTCAGCCCGTCTCCTCCACGGCCAGCACGCTGATCTCCACGCTGCCCGGCACGAAGCCGTGGGCGGCGACCAGCTCCCGCAGCATGCGGTGGAGCTCGATGACCGACGCGCGCGCCTGGTGGCTGGCCCGCGTCGACACGTTGACGTCGAGGTCGACGACCCGCCCGTGCACGTCCAGCTGGATGCCGTCCAGGCTGCCGCCCTGACGCAGGCTGTGCAGCGCGCCGAGCAGCGTGGGCTCCATCCGGAGCACCCCGGGGTGGGCCACGACCAGCTGGGCGACCTGCACCCGGAGCGCCTCCGCGGGGTCCTCGAAGGTCCCCGGCGCCGGGAGGACGCTCAGCGAGGCGGTGCCCGTCCGGCTCGTCGACCCGGCGGCGGCCTCGACGGCACCGGGTTCACCCGCCACCGGCGGCACCTCGGACAGCTCTGACATCTCCTGCACCCTTCTCTCGACGGCCGCGGGGGACCCCGTCGGCTCCTGTTCCCGAGACACTCGTGCGCCCGCCGGGCGGTCTGGCCCCTCAGGCATCGTGGACGTCCTCCACCGCGACGTCGACGCCCACGACGTTGATCCCCACCTCGCGGTCCACGACCTCCATCACGGCGGCCCGGAGCTCACGCGTCAGCAGCGGGATGGCGACGTCGCTCCGGACGCTGACCCGCAGCGTCACCCGGACGTCGGAGGGCACCCCGGACTCCGGGACCTCCTCGTCGTCCGGACCGGGCCCGTCCACCGCCGGCGCCGCCGTCACGAGGTCGATGCTGCAGCGACGGACCTGCAGACCGCCGTGACGGTCCCCGGTCCGCCGGACGACCGCGGCGACCGCCTGCTCGCTCACGGTCAGCTCGTCGCTCACCTGGCCCGGCCGGGGCTTGCTCAGCGGCAGCCGACGGCTGCGCCGGGCCTCCGAGCGCGCGACCTCGAGGATCCGGGCGATGACCTGGGGGCCGGCCTGCAGCTGCGGGTCCTCGTCGTCGGCGGAACGCAGCGCCGCCGTCGCCCGTTCGAGCTCGTGCAGGCTGTCGCGCGCCGCGCCGCAGAACGGGCAGGTCAGCTCGTGGGGCGTGGGCGGCGCGTCGATGTTCGCCCACACCTCGTCGATGTCGCGTCCGCAGCCGAGCCGGGTCGAGCTGCTCACCGCCATGAGCTCATTCCCTTCGTGAGGTTCTGGCGTGCCCGGGCGAGACGGCCCCGGACGGTGGAGACGGGCAGGTTCATCGCGTAGGCGATCTCGGGGTACGTGAGGTCGTGCAGCTCCCTGAGCACCCAGCATGCGCGCTGCTCGTCGGGCAGCCCGCGCAGGAACGTGTCCAGGCCCTCGACCTGGGCGAGGTGCTGGGCCATCGCGGCCGGGTCGGACGACGCGTCGAGGGGGAGGTCGCGCTCCAGCTCGTCCGTCTCGGTCGCGTCGGTCCGACGCCGGGAACGGGTCCGCAGCACGCTGAGGCAGCGGCGCGTGGCGAGCTGGTAGATCCACCGGTGGAACGCCTGGGCGTCGGTGAGGCTGGGGAGCTTGCGCCAGACCAGCACGAGGCAGTCCTGGACGACGTCCTCGGCCTCGCCGCGGTCGCCCAGCATGCGGTAGGCGAGCCGGAACACGGGCCCCTGGTAGCGGTGCACGATCATCTCGAACGCCTCGAGGTCGCCCTCCTGCGCCCGGCCCACGACGGTGGCCTCGGCCATCCCGCCCGGGTACGGCACCGCGTTGGCCGGACCCTGGTGCTGCCCGCCGTCCACGCCGTCGGCGGGGTGCGCGCCGTCCGGCGACGCCGCCGGACGCTCGCGGTCCTCGATCTCCACACCCCTCCGTCCCTCGTCCGCGACCCGCGCGGTCGTCATCCCCTGCACACCCACGGAGCAGGAACGTCCGCGGCGGCCGCCGGGTGCCCGTCGGCGCCGCCTTTCCGGCCCGCTGCCGGTCCGAGGACGCGGATCACGTTCTCACGGAACCCGCGTCCCGGGTCGTCGAGCGGTCCCGACCGACCGTCCGGCGTCCCCCCGCCGGGGGACGTCGGCGTGCCACGTACGGGGCCGTTCTCGTACAGCGCACTTCAGGTCAGGACGCCACGTGCGGGCTCACCGTCACGCCGTCCGCGGAACTTTTTCCGCGCTCCGGTCACGCCAGGCGGTGCTCCCCCGGACCAGCCTCAGCGCTCGACGCTCAGCACGGCCACGGTGACGCTGCCGGCCCGCAGCCGGCGGGTGGCGAGCTCGTCGACCAGCGCCCGACGGACGTCACGGGCGATCGCGGCGGCCGACCGGGTCGGGTCGGTCACCACGTCGACGTGCACGTCGACGACGTCGGCGCGTCGGTGCAGCTCGATGCCGTCGGCGGCCGAGCGGGCGCCCTTGCCGTTGAGGAGCACCGTCGAGCCGACGTGCAGGCGCCGGAGCGCGTTGCGGAGGGTCGGCTCGAGCCGGACGACGCCGCTGATGGCCTCGGCAGCGCCGGCGAGACCGTCGCGCAGCTCGTCGGTCGCCGCGCGCAGCTCGGCCGCCGTCGCCGGACCCGGCACCTCCGGGGTGCTCACAGGACGTCCTCGACGACGAGGTCCACCCGGCGGACCCGCAGCCCGGCCTCGGCGTCCACGAGGGCGGCGACACGGGTCCGCAGCTGCTCGGTGGTGGCCTGCAACGGGGTCCCGGGTGCGACCGCCAGCGCCAGGTCGACGTCCACGTCGGTGGGCCCGGTCGACCCGGGGTCACGGTCGACGAGGCGCACCCGGCAGCGGCGGGCCCGGACGCCGGGCACGGCGTCCGCGGCGGCCCAGACCAGGCTGACCACCGCCTGCTCGCTGATCGTCAGGCCGGGGTCCTCGTCCACGTCGAGCGGGAGCGCCTGACCGCGACGCACCTCGGCCCGGACCAGGCTCATGACGGAGGCCGTGAAGTCCGGCTCCGGCTGGAGCGCGGGGTCCGCGGCCTCCGCGGTCCGCAGGTCCGTGGTCGCGTCGGAGAGCCGCAGCAGCCGGGCCCGCGCCTCCAGGCAGTAGGGGCAGCCGCGCTCGTGCTCGTCCGGCGCTCCGCCGACGTGGCTCCACACGTCGTCGATGGAGCGCCCACAGCTCAGTCGCGTGTCGTCTGCCATGCGCCCATCCTCTCGGCCAGCTCGTGCCGGGCCCGCGCGATCCGACCCCGCACGGTGCTCACGGGCAGGTCCAGGGCCGTCGCGATCTCGTCGTACGACAGCTCATCGATCTCCCGCAGGGACCAGGCCGCCCGTGGCCCCACGGGCAGCGTCTGGAGCGCGGCCGCGAGGTCCTGGAGCTGCTCGCGCTGCTCGAGGCGGGTCTCCGGCCCGGCCCCCGACGCGACCGGCTCGGCCACCGTACCGAGGTCCAGGCTCTCCTCGGGCCGTCGGCCCCGGACGACGTCGAGGCAACGACGTGTCGTGATCTGGTAGAGCCAGCTGCGGAACGCCTCGGCGCGGTCGAGGGTCGGCAGCCGTCGCCAGGCGGTCAGGAACGCCTCCTGCACGACGTCCTCCGCGGCGCGCCGGTCCTGCGTCAGCCGCCAGGCGTGGCGGTAGAGCGGAGCCTGGTAGCGGCGGACGAGGACGGCGAAGGCCTGGTCGTCGCCGCTGACGCTGCGCCCGACCAGGCTGGCGTCGTCCCAGTCCTCGGGTGAGTCGTCAGCGTGGTCCAGAGCGAAGAGATGAGCGCTGATCGAGTGCTCCTCTCAGTCCCTCTTCAGAAAAACCGGGTCCCGAACAATCTTTGCCATTTCGCGTGACGAATGCTCGCTGGGCCCGTCTTACGAGGTGAAGGCCCACACCACCGAACAAGGAGACACCATGTCCCAGAGCATCATCCCCCAGACCGCCGAGGAGCGGGACGCCGCCAACGCCAAGGCCGCCGCGGACGCCAAGGCGAACGCCCCCAAGCAGCTCGACGCCCTGCACACCGAGCACGGCGACACCACCATCGCCGACACGGTCGTCGCGAAGATCGCCGGCATGGCGGCCCGCGAGGTCCCCGGCGTGTACGCCATGGGCAACGCCGCGCGTCGTGCGATCAGCGGCATCACCAACCGCGTCAGCGGCGGCACCGGCCAGGCCAGCGTCTCCAACGGCGTGAGCGTCGAGAAGGGCGAGAGCCAGTCCACCGTCGACGTCTCCGTCGTCGTCGAGTACGGCGCCTCGATCGTGACCGTGAGCGACCAGATCCGCGAGAACGTCATCCGCGCCGTCGAGTTCGGCACCGGCCTCGAGGTCGTGTCCGTCGACGTCAACGTGACCGACGTGCACCTGCCCGACGAGGACGACGAGTCGACCGACTCCGCCTCCAGCGCCTCGCTCCGCTGACCCTCGCCCCACCTGCGGCCCGGCCCCGGCCGGCGCCGCACCCCGCCGGGACGGACCCTCGAGGTCCGTCCCGGCGCGCACGACCCGCACCGCACCAACTCGGGGCCCCCGTCGGGCCCTGCTCCCGGAAGGAACCCGCGCCATGTCGCGCAGCACCACCGCCCTCTTCGTCGGCCTGATCCTCGGCCTGACCGCCGCCTTCGGCACGTTCGGCGCCTTCGTCATCGTGCTCCTCTTCGGCGCGATCGGCCTCGTCGTCGGTCTCGTCCTCGAGGGCAAGCTCGACCTCGCCGCCCTGGCCGGACGGGCCACGGCCAAGCGATGAGCGCGGTCGCCACCACCCCCGCCGAGCGGGGCGGGCGCGCCGACCCGCGCCGTCGCGGCCGGCTCGTCCTGGCCGACCGGGTCGTCGAGAAGATCGCCGGCCAGGCAGCCGCTGAGGTCGCCGCCACCGCGGGCCGCTCCGGCGGGTTCCTGGGGATCGGGTCCGACGCCGACACCACCGCCCGTCCGAAGGTCGACGTCACCCTGTCGTCCGAGTCCGCCGACCTCGCGGTCGCCGTCGGCATCGCCTACCCGGGCTCGATCCGGCGCGCGACGCAGGAGCTGCGCGACCACGTGACCGAGCGGGTGGAGACCCTGACCGGGGTCGACGTCCGCCGCGTGGACATCGACGTCACGTTCCTGGCCCTCGCCGACGGCCCCGCCAAGGGAGCCCTCCGATGAGCCGCGCCGACGGCCGTTCGCGCCGCCTGCGTCGCCGCCCGAGCCGTACGGTCCCCGCGACGATCGTCGCCGTGGTCCTGCTGGCCCTCGGCGTGCTCACCGCGATCGCCGCCGTCAGCCGCCTCGTGAACGGCAGCTGGGACACCCTGGTCACCGGGCCCGCGAGCTCTGTGGCCGGGCAGACCCTGGGCTCGGCCGCCGTGCTCGTCGCCGCGATCGTGGCCCTGGTCCTCGGCCTCGTGCTCCTCGTCGCCGGGCTCAAGCCGGGGTCGTTCCGCTCGGCCCAGCTCCGCGGCCCGTCGGGCCAGGGCATCGAGCAGACCGACTACGTCATCACCAACGGCGCGATCGCCCGCCTCGCGGCGGGTCGGGCCGACCTCGTCGACGGCGTCGACAAGGTCTCCGCGTCCGCCGACGGGCGCCGGGTCGTCCTGCGTGTCACCACCAGCTCGGAGCAGACCGCCCAGATCCGCGACCGCGTGGTCCAGGGCGTCACCGAGAGTCTCACCGCCACCGGTCTCGACCCCGCCCCGCGGGTCAGCGCGACCGTCCACCAGAAGGACCTCTGATGCGTCAGACCGCCAGCCGCCTCAACCGCACCTGGTTGACGATCCTCGGCGTCCTGCTGCTGCTCGCCGGGGCAGCCCTCCTGCTGCTCTCGATCGGGCAGGCCGCGGCGCTGACCCGGCGGACCGGCCTCGGCTGGACGCCCCCCGGGCCCGACCGGCACCTCTTCGGCGACGCGACCGCGAGCGCCTTCGGCCAGTCCTGGGTCGTCGTCGTCACGGTGGTCGTCGCCGTGGTCGTCGCCCTGCTCGGGCTCGCCTGGCTGCTCGCCCAGATCCCGCGGGCCAACAAGGCCAAGCCGTTCCGGCTGCACGACGACGCCCGTACGGGGCTGACCCGGGTGGAATCGGACGTGCTGACCGACGCCGTCGAGGCGCAGCTGAAGACGCTGCCCGGGGTGAGCTCGGCCTCGGCCGTCCTCCGCGGGAGCGCCGAACGGCCCGACCTGACCCTCAAGGTCACCGCCGACGACCGCACCGACATCGGCTCGCTCCTGGGTCGGATCCACGACCAGGTCGCCGCCGACCTCGGCGACGCCCTCGACACCCGCCTCGCTCGGCTGGGCGTCCAGGTGGAGGTCAGCGCCGCCAAGAGCAGCAAAGACCGCATCACCGTCTGACGCGGACCTGGTCCTCCGTACGAACGGCATCTCGACGCCGGTCCGGCCTTCGCCGGACTGCCCTCGGGGTGCCGTTCGTCGTGGTTCTCAGGGCAGTGTGCCGACCGCGCTCAGGGCGCGGACGGACCCTCGGACCGGGCCGAGCTGATCCCGGGCGGGGCTGCCTCGAGCCAGGCGAGCAGGCCGAGAACCGAGTCCTCGCTCATGGCCAGCTCGCGCGTCTCGGGTCCGACCTCGAGGGCGAGGATGCGGGAGTCCGCGGTGAGGGACACCGCCTCGACGGGGTCGGGATCGCGGCTGTCGACGACCCGGACCCGACCGCGGGGAAAGGTCTCACGCGGCCGGACGGCGAAGGAGAAGAACCGGAACCACTCCAGCCGACCGGCGTGGTAGCGCCCGACGCCCAGCACCCAGCCGGCGCCCGGCGTGGCCGTGCGCAGGCGGAGGCTGCACTCGAACGTCCCGCCGCTGCGGGACAACCAGCGCCGGCGCGTGGCCAGCAGGAGCAGCAGCACGACGGCCAGCACCAGCAGGAGGCCGAGGACCTCGACGACGCCGAGCCAACCGACCACCCCGCGCCTCCGTCCGTCGCCTGCCACCACTCTTCGAGCACGGCAGCACCCACGGACGCGACGCTGCGCCTCGTGGGGGACGGTAGCGGGCCGGACCCGCCCGCCGCTACTGCCGCTTCTGCGCCGCCCGCAGCTGGGCCGTGGCCCGCTGCACGTGCTTGCGGTCGTCGTCGCTGCCGTCACCGCTGTCCAGGCGCTGCTGGGCCTCGGCGAGCTCGTGCTCCGCCTGGCTGACCGACACCTCGTCGGCCAGCTGGGCGTACTCGGACAGGATCGAGACCCGGCCCTGCGACACCGAGACGAAGCCGCCGTCGACGGCGACGACCTGACGGCTGCGGCCGTCCTCGCCGAAGATCACGACCGCGCTCGGCTGCAGCACGGCGAGCACCGGGGCGTGCCCCGGGAGGATGCCGATCTCGCCGTCCGTCGTCTTGGCGATGACGTTGGTCGAGGTGCCCGACCAGACGACCTGGTCGGCCGAGACGACCTCCACCTGCATGGGGTCGGCCACGATCAGCCTTCCTTCTGCAGCTCGGACCAGCGACGCTCCACGTCCTCCATGCTGCCGACGTTGAAGAACGCCTGCTCGGCGATGTGGTCGACCTTGCCGGTCACGATCATCTCGAAGCTGTCGATGGTCTCCGCCAGCGGCACGGTGGAGCCGGGGATGTTCGTGAACTTCTCCGCCATGTACGTGTTCTGCGAGAGGAACTGCTGGATCCGCCGTGCGCGGTTGACGGCGAT